>JAZQLC010000014.1:0-93730 GCA_045542485.1 Acutalibacteraceae bacterium | reverse complement strand
CTCGATGGTCTTAGAATCTTCTGTAAGAGTAACGATTGCCTTCTTCCAGGAAGCTGTGTAACCCTGTGACATACCCTGTCTGCGGAGCTTACCGAGGCAGTTGATTGTGTTAACCTTAGCTACCTTTACGTTGAAAAGCTCTTCAACAGCTTTAGCAATCTCGATCTTGTTAGCAGTCTTAGCAACTGAGAATGTGTACTTCTTTTCAGCTGTGCCAAGCATACTTTCTTCTGTGATAATCGGACGGAGGATGATGTCCTGTGCTAATTTACTCATGCATATACCTCCTCGATTTTTGCAACTGAATCCTTGAGGATTACGAGTGTGTCGCAGTTGAGAATGTCGTAAACGTTAAGTGTGTTAACAAGAGTTGTCTTAACACCTGCGATGTTACGAGCACTTCTGTAAATAACGTCGTTCTTTTCGGGAAGAACTACGAGAACTTTCTTGCCTGTTTCAAGGTTTGAAAGAACCTTAACTACTTCCTTAGTTTTGATCTCGTTGAGTTCGAGATTTTCAAGAACTACGATTTCTTCAGCTGCTGCCTTTGATGAAAGTGCAGACTTCATAGCGAGTCTCTTAACTTTCTTGTTGATTGAGAAGCCGTATTCTCTAGGCTTGGGACCGTGTGAGATACCACCGTGGTACCACTGAGGAGCTCTTGTTGAACCCTGTCTTGCACGACCTGTTCCCTTCTGGCGCCAGGGCTTTTTGCCGCCGCCGCTGACTTCTGAACGCGTGAGGGTTGACTGTGTGCCCTGACGCTGGTTAGCCAAATAATTGACTACTACAAGGTGCATTGCGGAAACGTTGGGCTCGATACCGTAGATGCCGTCTGCAAGAGCGATATCTGAAACCTTCTTTCCGTTCATATCAAATACTGATACGTTAGGCATTGTTTATTCCCTCCTTACGCTTTCTTTACGCTGTTCTTAATAACAACGATGCCGCCTTTGGGGCCCGGAATCGCGCCCTTAATAGCGATGAGATTGTTCTCTGCGTCAACCTTGACAACTTCGAGATTCTGGATTGTTACACGCTCATGACCGAGGTGACCTGCAAGTTTCTTTCCCTTGTAAACTCTTGAGGGATCTGAACAAGCACCGAGTGAACCTGCATGTCTTGCAACAGGACCTGTACCGTGTGATTCCTTGAGTCTTGAGAAGTTCCATCTCTTGATGGCACCTGCTGTACCTTTACCTTTGCTTGTGCCGACTACATCAACGATGTCGCCTGCTGCGAACGTGTCAGCTTTGAGAATGTCACCAACGTTGTAAGAAGCGATGTCATCGAATTTGAATTCTCTGAGTACCTTCTTGGGAGCAACGTCTGCTTTCTTAAAGCGAGCTGCCTGAGGTTTGTTTACACGCTGCGGTTTTACGTCGCCATAGCCGATCTGTGCAGCTGCATAGCCGTCTGTTTCGACTGTTTTGATCTGGACGACGGGGCAGGGACCAGCTTCAACAACTGTTACGGGAACTACGTTACCCTTGTCGTCGAAAATCTGTGTCATGCCGATTTTCTTGCCGATAAGACCTTTTTTCATTTCGTTTCCTCCTATTTTAGGTTATTGGTTGAGGCTCTCCCCCAACATGACCTTCCGGTGTAGCTTCGGCCTGAGATTAAAGCTTAATCTCGATTTCTACGCCGGCAGGAAGCTCAAGACCTGTCAGAGCTTCAACAGTTTTGTTTGAAGGTCTGATGATGTCGATAAGCCTTTTGTGTGTTCTCTGCTCGAACTGCTCACGGCTGTCCTTGTACTTGTGTACTGCGCGGAGAATTGTTACAACTTCTTTCTCTGTGGGGAGCGGAACGGGTCCTGAAACCTGTGCATTTGTACGCTTTGCTGTTTCAACGATCTTTTCAGCTGCTTTGTCCACGAGATTGTGGTCATAACCTTTAAGTCTGATTCTGATTTTTCCCTTAACTGCCATTTTGATTGCCTCCTTATAAAATTTGGCGGGCATCTGGCTTTTTAAAAGCAATACTGTTCCGGGTGTTTCACGCCGGTCCATTTTAAAAACCGAAACACATAATATGTTCCGGGATTGCATAAAAGCCCCTCGTTGCAGACCTGTGCTCACAGGCGCAGGGAACGCCCGTGACCGGTTGCTGAGTTATTCTTTCGCCCGGTTTGAAATCGGACATACTCCGTGGAAATTTCCCGTTTCTGGAACGGCCACCTCCCACATCATCGCACATCAAGTCGTGTCTTCTGAGCAAACTTTTCCTTAACACTTCGCGTACAAAAGTGCTTCAGGGCATAGTTTTCCCAGGCCACGTACTTGCATATAATAACATATCTACCCGTAAATGTCAACATTTTTGAGCAAAAAAATTCAAAAAAATGGCTATTCTATTAGGGTTTCGGCACCTTTCAGATGTTTTTACTACATATTGTACAAACCTGACCTCTGCAATCGGTTATTTTGTGCAAAATAACATAAAAATACACAAAATTTCTACACAACAACCAATTTTATCCTTACCCGAAAACCCATTTCAAATTGTAAACTTTTTGTGAACAACGCGATTTTTATCAAAAAATTTATAAAATCGGGTGATTTTCAGCTTTTTTCAGGCAGCAGGGTTATCACAGCAACCTCAGGTCTGTTCATAAATCTCAGTGGAATCGGATAGTTTCCGAGACCGCTTGAAATAAAGAAGTCAGTATTTTCATATTTATATAGCCCTTTTATGTATGACCCTCCCCTGATTTCGGGCAGCCAACCGTTTGTACCGTAAAGTCCGCCTATAAAAGGTAATCGCACCTGACCACCGTGAGTATCACCGCAAATGCATAAATCCATACCGAAAGACGCAAACGCCTCTTTATTGGAAATATGAGCAAGAAGAATGTTATACCTGCTTTCGTCAAGTGTGAATTCATTATTCAGGTCAAAGGTGGGCGAATAATATACATTTGTAATGCCGTAAAGTCTTATATCTGTGCCATTCACATTTATATCCTTATATTTATAGTCAAGAACATTTACCCCTGCCTGACGGAGATTTTCAATGTACTCAGTCTCATTGTCGTGTTCGCCGTTAACAAAATACACATCGTATTTTTCACTGAGCTTTTTCATAAGCTTCAGTGCTGTGTCTTTCCCTTCCTCACTGCCGCGGGTATACATATCACCCGTCACAACAACAAAATCAGGCTCCGCCTTTTCAATCTTTTTAATAAGATGGGAATTGTTTATTCCGAAATCCGAGCCGTGCAAATCTGTAATCTGCACAATTGTTATTTCGTCTTTGATTTTATCACTTTCTATCTGTGACTCGGTGACAGTCAGCGTAAATGTTGAAAAAAGCCACGCACAAAAAACAGCAAAACAAAAAACAAGCCATCTGAAACCACCGTTTTTCTTCCGTTTTCTTCTTTTCTTATTCCCGTTCACCTTTCTCACCTCTTTATAATGATTATAATACTTTTTCACCACATATACAATTAATATATTATAAACAATTATAAAAACAGCTCCCTCACCTGTAACCGGGTAAGGGAGCATATTTCATTATTTAAAAATCAGTCTTTGAGTGCGAAAAATGCAGAGAAAGCTTTATATGCCATATAGACATCGATTTTTGAAACGACCTCAAAGGGTGCGTGCATTGAAATTACGGGAACGCCAACATCGATAACATCAACATCAAGGTTTGCAACATATTTGGCAACAGTTCCGCCGCCACCTGCGTCAACCTTGCCAAGCTCACCCATCTGCCATACAACTCCTGCATCGTCAAATGTTCTGCGTACCTTTCCTACAAACTCTGCACTCGCGTCAGATGTTCCGCCTTTTCCGCCTGAGCCTGTGTATTTTGTTACAACGATACCTCTGTTTGCAAAAGAAGTGTTCATCTTTTCAAAGGGCTGAGGGAATGTGGGATCATAAGCTGCATTTACATCTGCTGAAAGACACTCTGATGCTGACAGTACATCGTGTGCCTGAAGTCCTTCCTGACGGGCGATATCTGCAATAAAGTATGGAAGATAGAAAGATTTGAGACCTGTGTTTCCGTCTGAGCCTGTCTCCTCTTTATCTGTAAGAACCGTAAGACAGGTGTATTCGGGATTTTCACATTCAACCGCTGCCATAAGCGACGGATATGCACAAACACGGTCATCGTGACCATAACCGCCGATAAGACCTCTGTCAAAACCGATGTCACAGACTTTCATAGCAGGTACACATTCAAGTTCTGCAGAAAGGAAATCCTCTTCAACGATTCCGTACTTTTCATTGAGAATTCTCATTACATTGAGCTTTACAAGCTCACTGCCCTCGTCATCTCTGAAAGGACGGGAACCGATAAGGATATTCAGCTCTTCGCCCTGAATGCCCTCATTAAGCGTTCTCTTCATCTGCTCTCTTGCAAGGTGCGGAAGAAGATCAGAAATCACAAATCTGGGGTCAGAATCTTCTTCGCCCACATTGACATTCACTTTTGTTCCGTCCTTCAGGACAATAACACCGTGAAGAGCAAGAGGAATTGCTGTCCACTGATATTTTTTGATACCGCCGTAGTAGTGGGTTTTAAAAAATGCCAATTCGCTGTCTTCATAAAGAGGATTGGGTTTCAGGTCAATTCGGGGAGAATCAATATGCGCCGCAGCAATCTTCACACCCTCCGCCAGACTCTTCTTTCCGAAGACACAGAGGATAAGTGCTTTGTCTCTGTTATTATAGTATACTTTATCTCCCGCTTTGTAGGAAACCTTTTTGTCAAAGGGAATAAAGCCGTTTTTCTCTGCAATTTCAATTGCAAGGGCACAGGCTTCGCGCTCTGTTTTACCTTTATCAAGATATGTCTTATATCCCTCGCAGAAAAGGTCAGCCTGTTCTATTTCACTGTCCTCCATACGAAGGCAACCGTTTTTTGTTTTCATAAAAAGTTTTTCCTGTAAATCTTTTGCACTCATAATTTTATATTCCTTTCCTGATTTCTATAAAATTAAATAATTTATTAAGTTCACTTTCAAAATCCGTTACACCATCATTAATTATAATTATATCCGCATTTTTAAGATAAAATTCATCTTCCCTCTGTGCGTCTATTCTTCTTTTTGCATCAGTGACAGATATATTGTCTCTTCCGATTATTCTTTTAAGTCTTACATCGACGGGAGCAAAAACAACGGCAATAAAATCACAGTCGTTTCTGATTTCACTTTCAAGAAGAGCTGCCGCATCTATAACGCAGACCCGATACTCTTCGATTTTAGCAGTGTCGATTTCTTCAAGAATTTTTTCTCTTATCGCAGGATGGGTTACAGCATTTAATTTTTCCGTTTCTTCACGGGAAGAAAAAGCACGGGAAGCAAGAAGACTTCTGTCAACCTCGCCGTTATATTTCACAATGTCATCGCCAAAGGTTTCCTGAAGTTTTCTGATTACGGGAGAACCTTTTTCAAGAATTTCTCTTGCAACCTTGTCCGCATCGATTATGTAACAATCTCTTTCTTTCAGATGAGAAGAAATCATACTTTTTCCTGCGCCTGTTTTACCTGTCAGACCTAAAATCAGCATAAACCTTCACTCCTTACAGCTCAATTACTTCAAAGCCTGCCGAACGAAGAAGCCTGTTATAAACAGCAAGTCCTATGCCCTCATCTGAGGGACAGTGGGCAAAGGCGATTTCCGCATCCGTTTCATCGAGTTCACGAAGAGCATCGAAAAGTCTTTTTGCCTGAGAAGACGCATCATCGCTTCTTCCGTAGGTTACCGTGGGAACAGACAGAAATTCCTTATCCTCTTCAAAGCAAAGTGCAGCTGCTTTTTCCTTATGAGATGAAACATATTCTGCATACTTTTCTCTGTCTGCCTTTATAATTACAACTTTAATTTGGGGAGCATAATGTTTGTACTTCATTCCCGGAGAAGCTGCCTTGGCGTTTTCTTCAAGCTTTGACTTAACCGCTTTGTCAATTATAATTTCGCCGAGAACTTCTTCAAGCTGCTCAGGTGTTATTCCGCCGGGTCGGAGCAATCTGGGCTTTTCACCCGCGAGAGTTATTACCGTAGATTCAAGACCTACCTCGCACTCTCCGCCGTCAAGAATCAGCCCGATTCTACCGTTCATATCATCAAAAACATATTTTGCATTTGTAGGGCTGGGGCTTCCCGAAAGATTAGCCGAGGGGGCAGCAATAGGACAGCCCGATTTTTTTATAACCTCACGCATCACAGGGTGCGACGGCATTCTTACTGCAACGGTGTCGAGGTTTCCACTTGTACGATCAGGAACCATATCTGATTTCGGCATAATAATCGTAAGCGGTCCGGGCCAGTATTTTTCAGCAAGAGCCTTTGCTTTTTCAGGAAACTCTCTCACCAGAGGATAAACCTCTTCTATGGAGGACACGTGGACAATCATAGGGTTATCCTTCGGTCTTCCCTTTGCTTCAAAAATCTTTTCAACTGCCGAGGAATCAAAAGCATTTGCACCGAGGCCGTAAACCGTCTCAGTGGGCAGACCTACTACGCCGCCGTTTCGTATAATTGCGACAGCCTCATCAATTGCCTTTTCAGTTGCGTTAAGAATTTTTGTTTTCATATTATTCTTCTGCCTTTAATTTTTCCGCTGTGTCTGCGGTAATAAGTGAATCTATAAGCTCGTCTATGTCGCCGTTGAGCATGGCCTCAAGTCTGTAAAGAGTAAGACCGATTCTGTGGTCACTGATTCTTCCCTGAGGATAGTTGTAGGTTCTGATTCTTTCGCTTCTGTCACCTGAACCGACCTGACTTTTTCTCTCTCCAGCGATAGCATCATTCTGCTTTCTTCTCTCTTCATCAAGAATTCTTGAACGAAGAATTTTCATAGCCTTGTCTTTATTCTTGTGCTGACTTCTTTCGTCCTGACACTCAACAACAGTTCCCGTTGGAATATGAGTGATTCTGATTGCAGATTCTGTCTTATTGATGTGCTGACCACCTGCACCGCTTGAACGGAAGGTGTCTATCTGCAAATCGGCAGGGTTTATTTCAATATCAACATCTTCAGCCTCAGGAAGAACGGCAACGGTAACCGTTGATGTGTGGATTCTTCCTTGCGATTCCGTTTCGGGCACTCGCTGAACACGGTGAACGCCGCTTTCAAATTTGAATCGGGAAAAAGCGCCCTCGCCCTCAATCATAAAACTGACTTCCTTGAAGCCGCCCAGTTCCGTTTCGTTTGCACCGAGAATTTCAGTTTTCCAGCCTTTTGTTTCAGCGTACATACTGTACATTCTGTAAAGAACATAAGCAAAAAGCGAAGCTTCCTCGCCACCTGCACCGCCTCTGATTTCGACAATAACATTCTTATCGTCATTGGGGTCTTTGGGAAGCAGAAGAATTTTCAGTTCCTCTTCAATACGGACAAGACTTTCCTTCGCCTCAGAAAACTCTTCTTCAACCATATCGCGAAAATCCTTGTCCTGAGAAGAATCCTCAAGAAGAATTTTTGCCTCCTCAAAGGTTTCTTTAGTTTTTTTGTACTCTCTGAACTTTTCAACGACAGGCGTAAGATTTTTCATTTCACGCATAAGCTTTTTATATTTTTCCATATCAGCAACCACATCAGGGTCGCAAAGCATTTCATTTACTGTCTCAAAACGTTCTTCAACTTTTTCTAACTTATCTAACATTTAATTACCTCATTCAGGTCTTGATATTTTTTTGATATTCTTCTCTGCTTTCTGACGGGGAATCATCACCTCGTGACCGCATTTTTCGCACCTGAGTTTGAAGTCCATCCCCGTTCTTGTGACAGCGAATCTGTCACATCCGCAAGGGTGCTGCTTTTTCATAGTTACTACATCGCCGACTTGTACATCCATGACTTTTTCGCCTCCTGAAAAGATATTATATCATATTTATCATAAAAATGGAATAAGTATTTACAAATAAAGGAGGAATAAAGTATGTCCAAATATCTGCCCGAGGGCAAACTTATAAATACCAAAGAAAATATGTGGGCGCTGAAAAGTCCCGATAATGTGCGAGACGCCTTCAAGCAAGGCAAAATTTTAGAGGGGAGAGTTATGCTCTGTGATAACGAGCACAATCTCCACATAGACCTGGGCTGTATGTCAGGAATTATTCCCCGCGAGGAAGGTGCCATCGGCATCAGTGAAGGCGTGACGAGAGATATCGCACTCATTTCCAAAGTGGGTAAGCCTGTCTGCTTTATCATAACAGATTTCGGTTTCGATGAATACGGAGACATCTATGCAATCCTGAGCCGCAAAAAGGTTCAGCAGAAGTGTATGAAAGAATATATTTCACGCCTTGAAACAGGTGATATAATCGATGCAAAAATATGCCATATGGAGCCGTTCGGAGTTTTTGCGGATATCGGCGCCGGTATCAACGCACTTTTACCCATTGACAGTATTTCCGTTTCACGCATACCCCACCCTGATGTGAGATTCTCCTCCAATCAGGAAATCAGGGCAATCGTAAAAAGTCGCGACGAGCTGGGAAGAATTGTTCTGACACACAAAGAACTTCTTGGCACCTGGGAAGAAAACGCAGAAAAATTTTCCGTAGGCGAAACTGTCCCCGGAATTGTCCGTTCAACAGAAAAATACGGGATTTTTGTAGAGCTTTCACCTAATCTTGCAGGACTCGCAGAGGTTTCCGAAAACATTTTCCCCGGTCAGTCAACCGCCGTTTACATAAAAAGTATTATTCCCGAAAGGATGAAAATAAAACTCATAATCGTTGATTGTTTTGATGCAGAATACCCGCCTCAGAAACTAAATTATTTCATAAGCGAAAACCACATTTCATACTGGAAATATTCCCCCGATTCCGCAACGAAAATTATTGAAAGCTTCTTTTAAAATTGCAAAGCGACTGATGGTTTCATCAGCCGCTTTGTGTTTTATTCAGATTTGTCCGCACGGAAATTTTTGTTTATGGTGTTTTCGTATCTTTTTCCGTACCACACTCTTTTGTGAGCGTAATCAATCCACGAGTTTTCCGAGGAGCCTTCAAATTCTATCGTCGTCAGTCTCTGCTCAGGAACAAGATAAGCTGTGTTGAACAAGTTCTCAAAATATTCATACCAGTCATAGGCAAAATCAAGTTGCCTTTTACTCTTGGATGGCAGAGCTATCATAGACTTCTGATAAGCCAACAGGTCCTCGTAAATTTTTCTTTCCTCAAAATACCTTTTCAGATAATTTTCAGCCTCCGCATAAAAGCTGTCGGCTTCTGCTGCACAAAGAAGAAAAAGGCCTTCATAAAACTCCCAATAAATATCGCCGAAGCGTTCATCGGAAAAGCACAGATTTCCCTCTCCTCTGAGAAAAACATCGACACTTGCAAAAACCTTATCGAGAATTGCTTTTATGACGGTGCTTTCGTTTTCTATCCACTCATAAAGCTTCATATAAAAATCATAATAGGATATGTTCTTTGCTTTTCTTAAATAAATGGCAAAGAATTTCATAAGACCCAGGCTATGAAAACTCTGCACACAAACAGAAATGCGAAAAGCCTTTTTCCAATCCTCAACGCTCATTGTACTTGTTTCAACAACAATATCCGAGCGTGAAGCATATTTCATATCTTCGTCTACCCTTGTATGAATCTGACACAGAAGAGACCTTACCGTTTTAATCTTGTATTTTTCAACAAACTCCTTTGTGTACATTATTGTGTTGGGTAAAAATTCACATCTGTAAACACTGACATTACTGTGCTGACCCGCTTCAATAACCTGACAAAGACCTCTGCAGAAGCTTTCCAGAGTTTCACCGGGAAGACCTAAAATCAAATCTGTATAAGTGTACATACCGCTTGTGCGATATCTTTCAACCTGCTCTGCAAAATTGTTGACCGACATATTTTTTCTGCCCACAATTTCAAGAACCTCAGGTGACATACTCTGAACAGCAACGGATACACCTCTGTTAAGATCAGCTTCCTCAAGTTTGCTGAGAATCTCAAACACTCGGTCATCTTTATTTTTTGCAGCAGTTGATTCAAACCGCTGAGGATAACCGTATTTTTTCTTCAGCTGCACAATGTAATCTGCAATTTCTTTGTCTCTTTCAAGAATTCCGAAGTTGGAGTCTGCGCAGAAGCAATAGGAGATTTTGTGAGACGCCAACCAGTCAAGCTCCGCTCTGACTTTCTCCATAGGGAACTGCCTGAAACCTGATTTGTTTCCTCTCCAGCAGCAGAAAACACAGTTGTAAGGACAACCTCTGTTGGTCTCAATTACCGTATCAAACTGCACATCTTTATATTCAGGATTATCCACAATATAGTCAAACAATCCCATAGTATACGGAGACGGGAAATTTTCAAGAGGCGGTCCGAGTTCTTTTCTCGTCTGAACGGGCACACCGTCTTTTCTGTATGAAAGATTGGGAACATCATCAAGACATCTTCCCTCATCCAATGCAAGAAGAAGCTTATAGAAAGTAACCTCACCCTCACTGTGCATAAGCAAATCAATAAACGGGTATTCTTCAAGATATTCCGTATCATCGGGGACCTGAACGCCACCGAAAGCGATTATACAACCGGGCCATTTTTCCTTTGCAGCCTGAGCCAGTGCAAGGTTATACTCAACACTCCACATATAGTTTGAAAAGGCAATTATATACGGATCACTGATTTCCTCCAGCGCATTTTCAATGGGCATTTTTGTGAAAATAAAATCACACAGATTATATTTTTTCTTTATCTCCTCGTGAGAAAAAGAGTACGCGGCAATTGCACCGACAGCATAAGGCAGATATACTGCGGGAGGGAGACAGGATGACTTTGACAGTGCATTATTCGGTTGTACGAAATATATATTTTTCATTTTCTCCCCTCCTCAGTTTCAGATTTTTTCAACTGCTCTTATTGTCTTTTTATTTCTTCTGCCGTACCATATGATTTTCTTTGCATAATTCTCCCAGTCTGTGGGCACATCTTCTGCAAAGAATCTCAGAACAGTTTCTTTCTTTTTAAGGTTTACTTCTTTATTTGCAAGGATATTGTAGAAATATTCTTTCCAATCATAGATATACCTTTCTTCAATATCATTACCGAAGGGTGTAACAATAAGATTTTTCTGATAAGACATCAGTTCTTTCATTACATTTTTCTCAATGCCGAAAGATGAAAGGAAAGAATATGCCTCTTCATAGAATTCATCAAGCTTATAAATATAGTCAAGAAGCATCGCCTCTTCATAAGGCCAGGTTATATCGCCGAACTCACGGTTGATATAAGATAAATCAACTTCACCCTCTGCTGTTGATTCAATGCATCTGCTGATTCTTCTTATTGTGTCACCGATTACGCCCTCACGATCTGAAAAGAAGTTCAGGAAAGAATTGTAGAAATTATAATAGGGCACAGACATTGTGTTGTGAAGATAAATCGCAAAGCACTGGAGAAGTCCGTGACAATGCACACTCTGGATACAAGCCGAAAAAACCGTTGCTTTCACAAGGTCTTCCGAGCTCATTGTTGATGTTTCAATAATATATTCGAGACCACCCGAAAAAACAGCACTTGAAATTGCGCAGTGGTTGATATTCAGTTTGTTGATTGCAGTCTTGATGCCGAACTTTTTCATATAATCCTTGTCTGACAGAGTTGAGTTAGGATAAACCTCGCATCTGAAAACATTGATTGAGTCGTGCTGACCTCTTTCGAGAAGTTCGCATATTCCCTCAGAAAAGCTTTCGAGAGTTTCGCCGGGAAGACCGAGAATTAATTCTGTGTATGTGGGGATACCTGCTTTATGGTAAAGCTCAAGCTGTTCTGACAACTTATTCTTATTCATATTTTTTCTTGAAATATTTTCAAGAACAGTCTCAGACATACTCTGGAATGCAAGAGAAACACCTTTGCTCATTCCCACATCGTTGAACATTTTGTTTATTGTAAAAATCCTGTCTGTTTTGTTTTTGGCAAAACAAGCACCGAATTTATCGGGAAAACCATTTTTCTTTTTCAATTCAACTGCAAAGGATGCAATCTCTTCATCTCTCTCAAAAAGACCGAAATTTGAGTCAACGCACATACAATATGAAATTTTATGTTCAGAAATCCATTCCAGATCTTTTTTTACTCTTTCCATAGGAAATTTGCGCATAGGCAAATCGTAGTCGCACCAATCACAGAAAGAGCAGTGATAGGGACAGCCTCTGTTTGTTTCAAGCTGAGCATTGAATTCCATTCCCTCAGGAATATTCAGGAGTTTATCAAAAATTCCCGTAAGATACGGCGAGGGATAGTTTTCAACACCCTCGGCTTTATCTTCTGTTTTAATAACCTCACCCGCTTCATTCCTGAAAGAAATGTTGGGGATATTTTCAAGACTTTCACCTTTATCCAATGCTCTTAAAATTCTTGTAAAAGGAAGCTCACCTTCACCGAAAATCAGAATGTCAATGAAATGATATTTTTCAAGAAAATCTGAATTCCTTGCCACCTGATGACCACCGAAAATGATTTTGCATCGGGGATATTTCTCTTTTATGTTTTCAGCCTGTCGGAGGTTATAATCGTAATTCCAGAAATAGTTTGAAAAGCCTACGATTTCAGGATTCTCAATTGCAGACATCACTTCTTCAGTTGTATCTTCTTTGAAAATAATACCTGCAAGTTCATATTTACTGCTGATATCCTCAAACTGCAAAGCGTAAGAGGAAAGCACTCCCACAGCGTAAGGGAAATAAACGGAATTACCAAGCAGTGTATTTGGTTGAATAAAATAAATATTCTTTTTCATACACTTCACCACACTTTAATCTGAAAATTTCAAGAAAGATATTCAATCTTTTTAATAATATTCTGTCCGCCTTTTCTTCCGTACCATACAATTTTTTTCGCATATTCGGGAAGGTCTGACGGTGTATCTGAGGAATCAATCTTTATGCTGTGTTTTTTCTTCTGAAGAGATCTGTAAGAATTGTTGTAAATGTTTGAAAAATAAGCATAAAAATCATAACTGAGATTCAGAACGGCACCCTTTGAATAAGGGTTTTTCACGATGTTTTTCTGATAACTGATAATCTCTTCAAAAAGTTCATTGTCATCAAAATATTTTCTGAGAAACTCTTCTGTTTCCTCATAAAAAAGGTCACGCTCTTTCATCGCCTTGAGAAAAGCGCCTTCATCAAGAGGCCATGTAAGCTCACCGTAATCGGTCTCAGTACAGGTAAGTGAGCCTGAGTTTTTAAGAACTTCTCTGTATTTTTCTTCAAGCCATATATGGATTTTTCCGCACACACTGTCGAGATTTCCGAGAGAAAACTCTATCAGGTCACCGTAAAACTGCGAATACTTTATTCCCTTTTCATAATAGAGATAAATCGCAAGGCACTGCAGAAGTCCCAGATTGTGAAAGGCTCTGACAAACACTGCAAAAATGTTGCTCTTTATCCACATCTCCTTTGACATAGATGAAGTAGAAACAACTATGCGCGAAAATTCAGTTATATCTTTTCTGTTGGGCACAACATGGTACTGATGCTGCTCTGTCTTTGCATACTCGATTTCATATTTCTTCATATATTCCGGGTCATTCATTATGGAATTCATCAGAAGCTCACAGTTGAAGAAATTGATAGACATATGCTGTCCGCCCTCAAGAAGCATTTCTATTCCGTCGCGGAAGCTTTCATATGTTTCTCCGGGAAGTCCCAGAATAATTTCGGAATATGCGCCGATGCCGTTTTTATTATAGAGGCTCATAAGCTCGTGAAAGCTTTCGATAGGCATATTTTTTCTGTAAATATTGTCAAGCACATTCTGATGAAGCGACTGGAAAGAAAGAGTGGCACCCTTACACATTCCCACATCATTAAGTCGTTTGTTGATTCTAAAAACAGTCTCAGAATTATTCTTTGAATATGTTGCCTGAAATTTTTCAGGGAAACCATTTTCCTTGTGCTTCGCAATCATATATTCGATAATGTCTTCATCTCTTTCAAAAAGACCGAAGTTTGCATCTGCACAATAGCAGTATTCAATTTTCTTTTGGCTCATCCAGTCAATTTCGGCTCTGACTGTTTCTATATCGTAAAGTCTTACCTTGGCTTTTTCGTTTCCCCAATCGCAGAAAGCACACTTGTTGGGACAGCCTCTGTTTGTTTCAAGAATCGCAGAAAAGGCAAGTTCTTCCTCTTCCACCATCTTGTCAAAATATCCCTCAAGATAAGGCGAAACCCTTTCTGGAATATCGACTCTCTTTTTTTCTGTGGACAGAAATTCACCGTCTTTTCTGTACATTATGTTGGGGATGTTTTCCCGGGACTCTTTACCTGCAAAAGAAAGAAGAAGCTTCTTAAAAATCTCTTCGCCCTCGCCCAAAAGACAGAAGTCCACAAAGTCTGTTTCCAGAATATCACTTTCTTTGTTTATCTGATGACCGCCGAATGCAATTTTACAGTAAGGATATTTTTCTTTTATCTTCTTCGCTAAACGCTTGTTGTATTCGTAGTTCCATACATAGCAGGAAAAGCCTACAAAATACGGGTCAGTAACACTTTCAAGAGCCTTATCAATATCTGTTTTTTTATAAATGAATCCTTCAAAAGAGTATTCGCTCTTTATTCTCTCGTCACTGAATGCATAGGCTATAAGTGAACCTGCAGCATAAGGGAAATAAACGGAATTTCCGTATTGAGAATTCGGCTGTACCATATATATTTTTTTCAGAGCGAATCACCTCTTTTCTGAATTTAAATTTCTTCTATTTTATTAGGCTGACTTGAAAACAACATTCTTCCGTTTCGTCTGCCGTACCAGATAATTTCCCTTGCATATTCCACCCAGTCTGATGTTCCAAAGGGTGTGTGGAAATTATATATAACAGCCGTCTTTTCGAGAGGAATATACGAATTGCAGAGAATCGCGTCAAAGTAATCTCTGAATCTGTATGAAAACGGCATAGCGTAATCGTTATGCTCAGGTCTTAAAACAACTGCCATCTGATATCTGAACAGCTCGTCAAGAAATTCTTCATCATCAATAAATCTCTTCGCAAAAGCTTTCATTTCTTCATAGAATTTCTGCGAATCATAAAGGCAGCAAAGGAAAACCATTTCCTCAAGAGGGTATGTTATTTTTCCGAAAATATCATTCTGACAGACAAGACCGCCCTTGCCGTCAACAAACTTGTGAAGCACATCTGATGTCATCTCAAAAAGAGGTTTGCAGAAAACGCTCTCCTCTTCGATAAATCTGTGAAGTGCTTTATAGAAATCGTAGTAAGAAACATTTTTTTCTTTTCTCACATACATAGCAACACACTGCATAATTCCGAAGTGATGAAAAGACTGAACGCAGGTTGAAAATTCGTTTGCGCGTATCCAGTCATCCACACTCATTGTGTCAGTTCCCACAACAATGCTTGATGCACCTGACAGGACATCGTCCATAATCTCGCAGTGATACTGATTGAGAGATGTGGTGACAACCTTTATTTTATATTTTTCCATATACTCTTTACTTGCAAGTGTGGAGTTAGGAAGAAGTTCACAATAATATGCACTGACCGAGCTGTGCTGACCCAGCTCAAGAATCTCACATAGTCCGTGAGAAAAGCTGTCAAGAGTTTCACCGGGAAGTCCCAGAATAAGTTCTGTATATGTTGAGATTCCTGCGTTTCTGTAACGGGCAATCTGATTTGCGTACTGGTCCTTTGTAATATTCACCCTGCCTACATTTTCAAGAACCTGAGGTTCAAGACTCTGCATCGCAAGTGTTGCTCCTTTGCCTATTCCGTGGTCTGCAACAAGCTTGTTTATTCTGAACACTCTGTCCATTTCGTTCTTTGCATAAGAAACCTGCAGACGGTTAGGATAACCTTTTGTTTCCTTCAGCTCAACCAGTTTTTCTGCAATAATTTCGTCACGCTCAAACATACCGAAGTTTGCATCGACACAATAGACAAATTCCATTTTATGGTCTGCCATCCACTCAAGTTCTTTCAGAACTTTTTCAAGAGGAAACAAACGGACTTTCGAAGCAAGTTCTCCCCAGTCACAATAGCAACAATCATATGGACAACCTCTGTTTGTTTCAAGAACGCAGGAAAATCGGTACTGAGTATCTTTCAGAATTTCGTCAAACACACCTGTAAGATAAGGCGACGGATAATCTGAAATTGTGATTTTCTTTTCCTCGGTCTGAACGGGATTTCCGTTTTCATCTCTGTAAGAAATATTGGGAATTTCCGACAAATCACCATTTTCATCAAGACAGAGAAGAACATCTCTGAACGCCTCTTCACCTTTCCGATGAACAAGAATATCAATAAAATCGTACTTCTCAAGAAATTCCGTTGTGGGAGGCACATGATGACCGCCGAACTGAATTACACAATCAGGATAAACTTCTTTCAGCTTCCTTGCGTATTCAAGGTTATAGCTGTAATTCCAGATAGAATTGGAAAAGCCTACAAGAGCAGGATTCTCAAGGCTTCTGATGCTCTCGTCGATATCTTCAAGGCTGTATATTATTCTTTTGAAATCATATTTTTCTCTGACTTTCTCATCGTTTTCGGCAAAGGCTACCAGCATACCTACCGCATAGGGCAGATAATATGTGTTGCCGTAAAGACAACTTGCCTGAACGAGATATACATTCTTCTTCATATCTGAAACTTCCAATCAATAAAATATATCTATCCTTTTAACTTCACCTGAAATATAACTGAAGTTATTTTTTATAAATTCATTCACATCTTCTGCTGTGACATTTTCTTTCATCACTGCCAGAAGGTAGCCTCCTCCACCTGCACCGCAGACAGACACGGAATCGGCGCAAAATTCAAGAAGCTTTTCTGAAAGAGCATCAATTTTTCCGTTTGAAACTTCAGGAGAAATTTTTCTGAGAAGAGAAAAATGCTCGTTGATGCATTCGGAAAATTTCTGAAAATTTTCTTCCTCAATGCTCTTTAAAAGTTTTTTGTTAAGTGCTTTTATTTTTTCAAATCCCTCAAGAGAATCTGATTTTTTTCCGAGAAATCTTTCAGCAACATCGCTGACAATAAATCTGCCGAAATGTCTCTGCCCCGTGGGAACAAGAATAAATTTTTCCGAAATAAAATTTCTGAATTTTTCCGTGAGATTTATTTCACGCACTGAAAGCTCCTGACGGATCCCGGAAGAAGAAGAGGTGATTTTTACCCCGGGCACAATGCCGCCCACCTGGTCCTGCCAACCTCCGCCTGTTTTCATAATCTGCTCAGCAATAAAAACTTTTCTGAAAATTTCCTCATCGGATAAATCTTCACCCGTAAGTCTGCCCAAAGCTCTGAAGCAACCGGCAAGGAGAATACTGCTTGTGCCCAACCCTGAGCCTTTGTCAATGCCCGTCACCTTTGTTTCAAGTCTTATTCCCTGACAAAGTTTTGTATTTTCAGTAATGCCGAAAGTTTTCAGAACTGCTCTGTGCAGATTGAAATCCGAAAACTCTTCTGAGACAGAACCTTCTTCAAAACTGAATTTCTGTACCAAGCCGTCACTGCAGAATTCTATATAATTTCCGTCAATTTTTTCAGCATTTACGCTGACCGGCATTTTGCCGTCGACAGTTACTGCCATATTCACAACCTCACCGCCGTTATAAACGCAGTAAGGCATAGCATCAGTCCAGGTGCCTGAAAGATTGATTCTTAAAGGCAGATTTATTTCTGCCTTTTCACAGACACATTTTAATTCTTTTTTTGTTTTATTTTCAGAGAAATATTTCCCGAGAATCTCTTCACTGATTTTTATATATTCTTCATCAGACGCGCACATCTTTTTATCGCGCAGATATTTTTGTCTTACGATGTAATAATCTGCAACTGCATTTTCCGTGCACTCAGCCATACTGATTTTTTTTTCATCCGATGAATTTTCAAACTTCATAAAAGAATCCGTGAAAGATTTACCTTTGTAAAATAAGGGCACATCCCACAACTCTTTTTCGCCAATTTTTCTCTTTGGATTTTCACTGACAGGACACACAACCGTCACATACATTCCGTCAGAAAGTTTTATTCCGCACACAGATGTATCATTCTTAATTTCTGCATTTTCAAGTGTCACATCACTGACAAAACATCTTTCCCCCACTGTGCAATTTCCAAGAAGCACATTGTCAAGGACAGAGTTTTTTTTCACGGATGTTTTCGCATCAATTATACTGTTGATTAAAACAGCTTCGTTTTCACTGTCTGACATAGCTATGATATTTTCAAGCGCCTCTCTGACAGAGCCTATATGAACAAATCTCTGATTATCAGCAGTTATAACTTTAATAGAAAAAGCCGACAGCAAATCATATAATTTTTCTTTTATTTTTCCGTGCTCTTCACTGTCGGAAAAGGACAGATATTCTTCTCTGTCTACCTTTTTTGCAAAGAGAGAAACCATATCCGGATAAAGATTCAAATCCACTTTGTTTTCAGAAAGAAAAGCGATTAAATTTTCTTTTTCCGCAAAGGTTTTTATTTTCATACACACCTCTTCGGTGAAATACACAAGACCCGTATCAACCAAAGCTCCGTCGATACCGTAGAACGAGCTGATTTCTGACAGCTTTTTGCAGTCTGCCTTATGGGGATATAAATCCATAAATCCTTTCCCGTCAGGATACATAACCCCGTGTCTTGATGCTGTTTCAAAATCTGTTTTCACACAAAAGGCTGAATTTTCACTGAGCTTATCCCTGAAAAATTCCGTAGAAACAAGAATATCACTGCAGGAAACAATAACTCCGTTTTCAATAAGCGGAAAAAGATTCATTCCGTTTCTTATAAGCATTTCAACAAGAGTTTTTTCTTCACCGTCAACAAGAAAATCTGCGAACAGTTTTCCCCTGACAGCATAATTGATGCTCCTCTTACTGAAGCCGCCTGAATTTATAACAAGAAGTTTCTTACCCGCTTCATAAAACCTTTCAATAACTCCTGCTACTGCTCCGCCTGAGCCGATTCTTCCGCCAAAGGATTCATCGGAAACAACAAAAATTTCCGTCTGAAAAGAATCTGTAAAATCTGCAATTAACTTTTCGCAAAGTTTTTTCTGTTCAATTGTTCCTACCGTAATCACAACGGCCTCAGAACTGTTATTTTTCATTCAAATACCTCTTGGGAGTCAGTGTTTATACAAAAGTCAACGATGTTTGATCAGATAGAAATTATGAAACCTGCAAGATTGTCTACGCCGTTGTAGAAGGTTACTGTTGCAAGGAAAAAAAGGAATACAACTACGGCAATCAGCACAAGCGTGTGCTTTGAAACAAAGCTGTTGACTTCTTCCAGAGCTTTTTCTGCTTCCGGTTTTTTATTTGATACAAGAGCAAATATTGCCGACGGCACAATAAAATTGATTGTGTAGAAAGCTTCACTTCCACGAAGAATAAAACCTGCAATTGAGACGATATAGGCTACTGCCACTGCGCCGACAGCCACATATGACGCCACATTCTTGCGCGAAGACTTACACTTCTTCACATACTCTGTAAGGAAGTAAATACCGAACGCAAGAATCGGAAGTGTGAAAACGAAAAGTAATGCATTTTCGTAAGGAATATGTTCGAAATAAACATGTTCAAAGAAACTGTATTTCTTTATAAAGCTGTCAAAGGCAGCATAATTTGAAGCAAGATAGTCGTTGAGGAAAATTCCTGCTGCTGCACTGACAACAGAAAGAATCATCACAACAAGTTTTTTTGTATTTTTCAGGAAATTCTCCCCATCACCGATGAAGTAAAGAATAAGTGCAGGAAGAACAAAAAGGAAAATTGCATTTTCAAAAAGAACTGTCGATGTAAGAAGGAACACAATAAGTGTTACCTCATTGGGGATAACAGGTTTCTCTCTGAGTGCATTAAGAATAAAGAGAAGAGCAAGGCTTATGATAAAAAGAACCATCATATCGTCCTGCTTCGCAAACACAAGAGGCTCTGCCACAAGAAGAACAGAAAGGTAAGTTGCAGCCTGACCGAATCTTTTATTCAGTGCTGAAATCACACATCCTGCAAGGAGAGAGAAAACAACAAGCAGAATCAGAAAAACAATATTTTCACAAGCCATATCAAACTTCACTTTGTACATATCTTCAATTCCGATATGTCTTCTGTCTGACAGCAAGAAGCCTCTTAGAAGGAAACACAGTGCAAGTATAAAAGGAATACCCCTGAAAGTTTTGTTTTCTTTTGTTTTATTCATTATACTTACACCTCCCTCAGATGAAGATTGTTGCAAGGAAGCAGACAAGATAAAGAAGTACCGCTGCGGACACTACAATATGCTTTTTGCCGAAATCCCTGATTTCACCGCAAACCTTTAAAACCGCAGGATGACCTTTCGCAATAAAGTAGATCACAAGTCCTGCCTGAACGAAAATGTTATTGATGAACAGTTTTGAAAACTCCCACGAAAGAATAAGGGGAGGGATAATAACGATGGGAGAAATTGCGCAAAGGAAATAGATAAATTTCTGAAATTTGTTTTCTTCCGCTTTCATTACCTTTTTCCAGAAAATTGCTGTAAAAGTACACACAGGCACTCCGAGGAAAATTATATTCAGACCCGTCTTAATACCCATTCCGAAGCCTATGAAGAAGACCTTAAAGGGATGTGCCAGAAGAGTCTCAACAGGCTCAAAGAAGTCCATCAGCCAGATATTGAACATTTCTTTCTGCTCCGGGTCAATCCCGCCTTCATAACGGGCAAAGTAGTATTCGGTCATCTCCGCCGCATTATCAAATCCGACCCATTTTTCTGAAATCGGAGCCAACAGAGCAATAACTATAATCACAATATAAGTCACGGCACAGATTACACCGTTTTTTGCAGAATAACCACTTGAATAGAATTCCTGAAGAAGAATAATCGCAATAAGAATCATACTTGTGAAGACGAAAATAGGATTCACAACTGTGGCAACTGCACAGATAAACGGTACAATCCACTTGCCTATTTTCGTGTCGGCAATATAAACAGAGAAAAGTGTCAGCGCCCACACAAGTTTGTCCAGCTTTATGTCCATATAATAAAACCTGTAAGGCATCGGAATCATAAAAACCATAACCACAATGAAAAGCACAAGACCCAGCTTTTCTTTATCCATCCTGACACGGCTCAGTGCCTTGCCGATGCAAAGAGACATTCCCAGCATCAGAAATGCAGAAAAGCCCGTCATAACCCAACGGGTAAGGTCATCTGAAACGGTGTCGGCAAACCAGCTTATCACTTCGCCCACCAGACCTCTTGAAATATATCCGTGGTCATAGGTATAAAGATAATGAATCAGATAATAACCCTGTGCATGAGGCATAAGCTTTGCCAGAATACAGTAAAGAAGATATCCTCCGAAAACAATCAAAGGGAACAGATAACAAGCAATTGATGATGAAAAAATTCCCTTTTCCGGAGTAAGACTTCCTTTAGAATTCTTATTAAAAAGCATCTTTTTCCCTCCTGAAAAACGTGCAAAAAAATACATACTTATACATATTTAATGATACCACAAATACGCTATAAAGTCAACAGAAACAAGCGCCGTACAAAACCCGTATTTACAAAAAAATACCGGCCCCCGGGAGTTCCAATCAGGAAATAAAAGCGCATAGCGATTTGAAGTGAAATTTTTCTTATGCAGACAAAATAACAAAAACCCGCAAGGCTGACACCTGCGGGTTTTTTCATAAAGCATAAGCAGAAAATAACATCTCTGAGTCTGTTAAAATCCTGATTTAAGCTCACCTTTTATAATTATTTGTTTTTCTTTTCTTCTGCTTTTTTCTTCTCGCGTTCATATACTTTTTCCGGAATTGTATTGAACATATAAACGATGAAAACAATAATAGCAGTAACAACGAATATTCCTAAATATCCCTTGCCGATATTGGGGAGAGCATCAAGCAAAGCCTGAACATCAAAATTCATAATTCATTTCCTCCTTAGTTTCCGTAGAATGCAAGAATAAGACCGCCTGCGATAACAGAAGCAATCTGTCCTGAAACGTTAACGCCGATTGAGTGCATAAGAAGGAAGTTCTGGTTATCTTCCTCAAGACCCATCTTGTGAACAACACGTGCAGACATGGGGAATGCAGAAATACCTGCTGCACCAATCATGGGATTGATCTTGTTCTTCAGGAAAAGGTTCATAATCTTCGCGAGCATAATGCCGCCGAATGTATCGAAAACAAAAGCTACGAGACCAAGAAGCATAATAAGAAGAGTTTCTTTCCTGAGGAATTCGTCAGCAGTCATTCGTGACGCAATTGTAATTCCAAGGAAAATTGTGATAAGGTTAGCGAGAACATTCTGTGCTGTTTCTGAAAGCGAATTAAGCACACCGCATTCACGGATAAGGTTACCGAACATCAGGAAACCGATAAGTGCAACTGAGTCAGGTGCAACAATACCGACGATCATGGTGATGATAATGGGGAAAAGGATTTTTATAGTTTTTGAAACTTTCTTGCCTTCGTATACCATCTTTATTTTTCTTTCTGCTTTTGTGGTGCAGAGCTTGATGATAGGCGGCTGAACAATAGGTACGAGAGCCATATAGGAATAAGCCGCAACCATAATTGCAGGTAAGAAGTTTGAATCAAGAACCTGTGCAACATAAATTGCCGTAGGTCCGTCTGCGGCACCGATAATCGCAATTGAAGCTGCGTCTTTTACATCGAAACCTAAAAGTGAAGCCACACCGAGAGTAAAGAAAATACCGAACTGCGCCGCCGCACCGAAGAACATCAGCTTCGGGTTAGTAAGAAGCGGTTCAAAGTCAATCATAGCACCGATACCGATAAACAGAATCAATGGGAACAGCTCGTGGTATTCAATACCGACCTGGAAGAGAGCGTCAATAACACTCTTAGCACCTGATTCGGGCAGGTTAACGAGAATCGCACCAAAGCCCATCGGAAGAAGAAGCGCGGGTTCCATCTCTCTCTTTATAGCGAGAAAAATAAGCACTGCGCCGATAATCCACATAGCAACCATTTTAGGCTGGTCAAAAATCGACAAAAGTGGCTGAAACAATACATCCATAAAATAAAAAACCTCCGTTATTTTTCAGGTTAAAAACAAAAAATATATATTTTGTCCACAACCATTTCCAGTATATCATTATACTTTGAACCAAGTTTTGTGTCAAGCAAATAAAGGAAAATGGCGGTTATAAATACTGACAAAAAGCAGTATAAAATTCTTAATTTTTCATATAATATTATTGTTTTTCGGATAATTTCAAAAAAAGTATTGACAAAGCTTAATTATTGTGATATTATAACTTACGCTTTAGAAAGCAACCGACAAATACGGAGAGATACCGAAGTGGTTATAACGGAACGGTCTTGAAAACCGTCGTACGGCAACGTACCGTGGGTTCGAATCCCACTCTCTCCGCCATCTACAAAAAAACAGCAAATTTCGGTTTGCTGTTTAATATTTTATAGAGAAGCTAACGCTACCAATGGAGAAGTACTCAAGTTGGTGACGAGGCGCCCCTGCTAAGGGCGTAGGTCGGGTAACCGGCGCAGGAGTTCGAGTCTCCTCTTCTCCGCCAAGATCGGCAAGGTTCGTAAGAATCTTGCCGATTTTACTTATTACCTCTTCACTATTCACTCTTTACTTTTTAACAGACCCGCTTTTGGAGAAGTAATTAAATAAGAAATAATAGTGAATAAATTCGGGTCTGCGACGCTGATTATAAAACCCTCTGCCTGATATTCCGGGCAGAGGGTCTCTTTTTTGTCTATCTGTTTTATTTTCAATAAAATCAACTTTAACTAAGATATGTTCTGATATATTTATAGTAAAGTTCATCTGCAATTGCTACATTTTCGGCATCTTCAAAAAGTCCGTGACCCGAGTTCGGATAGGCATTGAATTCGTGTGCAATACCAAGTTCTGTAAGTTTCAGATCGAGTGCTTCGGCGTTTGCAAAAGGAACAATATTATCAACCATACCGTGGTTGATGACGGTGGGAACTGTATTTTCATCTACATATTTAAGAGGTGAAACCTTCCACAAGGCTTCCTTTGCTTCGGACCTTGTTGCGAATGTGTGCTTATATCCACAAGCCCACGAAAGAACCTGAGCTACATATTCCTCGTCTCCGATTCCGTTGTCAAAATAATATGCATCATCACTCAGGTCTGTCGGTCCGCAATAACTTACAACAGCGGCAGGTCTGATTGCAGAAACATCGTCGCGGGAATAAGCATAAAGCATAGAAAGATGTCCGCCGGCAGAGCCTCCGGTAAGAACCATCCCGTTAATATCGACTCCGTTCTCTTTTCCGATATTTTTGATTTTTTCTGTTGCTGATTGAATGTCGTCCATAATATCGAGCAAATCAACATCATCTGAAATATAACGATAATTTACAGCTGCTGCCGCGTAGCCCATTTCAGATATTTCCTCAAGCTTTGCATTGAATTCTGCTTTGTCTCCACCGATCCATGCACCTCCATGAATCATCAGCACAAGTCCCGTTTCTTTTTTACTTATCGGAAGATAAAGGTTAAGGGTATGTCTTTCGTGAGAACCATAGGAAATCTCTTCGAATTTTTTCGTAATATTTTTATTCAGCGGAATGCCGAGAAAATTCATAATACACATAATTATTGAGAGAAGAAATGATAAGATTTTCTGACACATAACTCTTATACCTCACCTTTAATTTTTATTTAATTTTATAATGGTTTAAGGTGATTGTCAATTAAAAAATATTAACCCTCTGCCTGATTTTTTCAGACAGAGGGTCAGTTTCACAACTTAGCCGATAACTTTATCTTTAATTTCCTGAACTGCTTTTTCAGCAAACTCAGCAATTGTCATTGAACCGATATCGCCCTGTCCTCTCTTTCTGACAGAAACAGTGCCTTCTTCGGCTTCCTTGTCACCGATAACAAGCATATAAGGAATCTTTTCAAGCTGTGCTTCACGAAGCTTGTAGCCAAGCTTTTCGCTTCTTGTATCAACATCAATTCTTTCAACACCTGCTTCTTCAAGTGCTTTCTTCACAGCATATGCTGCGTCCTGATGTCTGTCTGCGATGGGAACAATTCTTACCTGCTCAGGTGAGAGCCAGATGGGGAATGCACCTGCGTATTTCTCGATAAGAAGAGCAAGTGTTCTCTCGTAGCAACCGATTGATGTTCTGTGAATAATATAGGGATTCTTCTTTGTGCCGTCACGGTCAACATACTCCATACCGAATTTTTCAGCAAGCATCTGGTCAATCTGGATTGTGATAAGTGTATCTTCCTTACCGAAAACATTCTTAATCTGAATGTCAAGTTTGGGTCCGTAGAATGCAGCTTCACCGATGCCGACTTTGTAGTTGATGCCGATATCGTCAAGGATTTCTTTCATAACACCCTGTGCTTCATCCCACTGCTCTTTTGTACCGATATATTTCTCCGTATCGTTGGGTTCCCACTGTGAGGAACGATATGAAACATCGTCATAAAGACCAAGTGTTTTGAGCATAAAGATGCAAAGATCAAGACATCTCTTGAATTCGTCAGCGAGTTGTTCGGGGAGACACATAAGGTGACCCTCTGAAATTGTAAACTGACGAACACGGATAAGGCCGTGCATTTCGCCTGATGATTCATTTCTGAAAAGAGTTGATGTTTCTGCAAGTCTCATAGGAAGATCACGGTAAGATCTTGCGCGGTTGAGATATGCCTGATACTGGAAAGGACATGTCATAGGACGAAGAGCGAAAACCTCATCGTCTTTTTCTTCATCGCCGAGAACAAACATACCGTCTTTGTAATGGTCCCAGTGACCTGAAATTTTATAAAGGTCTGACTTTGCCATAAGAGGAGTTTTTGTTCTCATCCAACCTCTTCTTGCCTCTTCATCTTCAACGAATCTCTGAAGAAGCTGCACAATAATTGTACCTTTAGGAAGAAGAATCGGGAGACCCTGACCGATGCAGTCAACTGTTGTGAAGATTTCAAGCTCTCTGCCCAGTTTATTGTGGTCACGTTTCTTTGCTTCCTCGAGCATTGTCAGATGCTCTTCAAGAAGTGATGATTTTGTGAAAGCTGTGCCGTAAATTCTCTGAAGCATTTTGTTGTTTGAATCGCCTCTCCAGTAAGCACCTGTGCAGGATGTGAGCTTGAAAGCCTTGATTCTGCCTGTGTCGGGCACGTGAGGTCCTGCGCAGAGCTCAACAAATTCACCCTGCTTGTAGAATGAAATGTTTTCGCCTTTGTCTGCGTGTTCCTTAATAAGTTCGATTTTGTAAGTTTCCCCTGCTTCTTCCATAAGCTTGATTGCCTCATCGGGAGAAAGCTCAAATTTTTCAAGAGGAAGCTCTTCCTTGACGATTTTCTTCATCTCTGCTTCGATTTTCTCAAGAATCTCGGGAGTGAAAGAAATGTCACTGTCAAAGTCATAATAGAAACCGTTTTCTACTGACGGTCCGATTGTAAGCTTTGTTTTGGGATAGAGGCGTTTAACAGCCTGTGCGAGAATGTGTGATGCTGTGTGACGGAAAGCTTTTTTGCCGTCTTCATCATCAAATGTTACAAATTCAAGTTCACAATCCTCTGTGAGTGTTTCTCTCAGGTCTTTAACTTCACCGTTGATTCTGCAAACACATACAGCCTTATAAAGACCTGCACCGATGCTCTTTGCAACATCAAGAGCGCTGACGCCTGATTCAAACTCTCTTACATCATCTCTGAGTTTTACCTTAATCATAATTTATCTCTCCTTAAACATTGTTTGTAAAAATAAAAGCCCATCCCTGAAAATCAGGGATGAGCATAGTCTGCCCACGGTTCCACCCGTATTGCCGCATAAAGCGACCACTCTGAATAACTTTTAACGCAAGTTTTACGTTCACCTTAATCTATGCTTTCGGTGACTCTCGGGAGCGGTAACTATTCTCGTCCTTTTACATCTGATTTCAGCCTATGTCAGACGCTCTCTGAAAAAAGACAATTGAAAACAGCCTTCTCCTTCATCGATTTTTCAATATACATGAATTATATCATCTCTTTTTCCGTCTGTCAAGGATATTTAATTGACTTTTGACGAAATAACTGATATGATATTTAAGAAAAATATTCTGAGAAAGAACGGTGATTAAGATGGCAGAAACTAAATACAAAGAGCTTCTCAGCCAGATGACTCTTGAAGAAAAAGCAAGTCTTTGTGACGGCCTTGACTATTGGCACAGTCAACCGATAGACAGATTGGGCATTAAATCAATCGCATTCAACGACGGTCCTCACGGAATCCGTAAAAAAGGTAATCCCGAAGAAAACAACGACCTTATGAAAGGCGTTCCTGCAATTTGTTTTCCGACGGCATCAGCAACAGCTTCGTCATGGGACCCTGACCTTATTTACAGAATGGGTCAGACTCTCGGAGATGAATGCCTGAAAGAGCAGGTTTCAGTTCTGCTCGGCCCCGGTACAAACATAAAACGTTCACCTCTTTGCGGCAGAAACTTTGAATATTTTTCAGAAGACGGTGTTCTGGCAGGAGAAATGTCCGCAGCTTTTGTAAACGGTGTTCAGTCAAAAGGAATCGGTACATCTCTTAAGCATTTTGCAGTTAACAACCAGGAATCCCGCAGAATGACCATCAACGCAGTTGTTGATGAAAGAACTCTTCGCGAAACATACCTTCTTCCCTTTGAAATCGCAGTAAAGAAAGCACAGCCCTGGACAGTGATGTGCTGCTACAACCGCATCAACGGATTTTACGGCGCAGAAAACAAATGGCTTCTTACAGATGTTCTGCGTGACGAATGGGGATATGAAAATCTTGTCATCACCGACTGGGGTGCAGAAAACGAGCGTGTTCCCGGACTCATCGCAGGTCAGGAAATTGAAATGCCTACATCGTCAGGTGAAGGTACCCGCCTGATTGTGGAAGCAGTTAAAAACGGATCTCTTGATGAGAGCGTTCTTGACACTGCTTGTGAGAGAATCCTTGAGCTTGTTGAAAAAGGTGTAAACAACCTTGGTGAATATACATACAACCCTGCGGAGCATCACAAAATTGCCCGTGAAATCGCAGGTCAGTGTATGGTACTTATGAAAAACGACAACAATCTTCTTCCTCTTAAGAAAGATGCAAATATCGCAGTTATCGGCGAAATGGCTGTAAATCCCCGTTATCAGGGTGCTGGTTCATCACTTATCAATCCCATCAACCTTGACTCAGCATACTCCACTATGAAGGAAATGGGCGTTAATTTCAGTTACGCACAAGGTTATTCAACCAAGAAAAAAGGCAGAAAGAGTGACGAATTCTATATTTCTGAGGCTGTTAATACTGCCAAAAATGCTGATGTTGCACTTCTCTTTATCGGACTTACCGATGAATACGAAACTGAGGGTAACGACAGAAAGCATCTTCGCATTCCGGAACTTCACAATAAACTTGTTGACGAAATCCTTAAAGTTAACAAAAATGTCGTTGTTATACTTTCCGGTGGCGCTGCAATCGAAATGCCCTGGGCAGACAGCGTTCCTTCAATTCTTAATATGTTCCTTACAGGCCAGGCAGGAGGAAGTGCTGTTTGCGATATTCTTTTCGGCGATGTTAACCCCAGCGGAAAACTTGCTGAAACATATCCTTATGCACTTGAAGATAACTCAAGTTATAACTATTTCCCCGGCACATCTGTTTCCGTTGAGTACAGAGAAGGCATTTATGTAGGTTATAAATATTATGATACTGCCGACAAAAAAGTCCGCTTCCCCTTCGGCCACGGACTTTCCTATACAACATTTGAATACAGCGACATAAAAGTTTCCGCAGACAGCATTAAAGACACAGACGCAGTTACGGTTTCATTCAAGATTAAAAACACCGGTTCTGTTGACGGCGCAGAAGTTGCACAGGTATATGTCAGCGACATAGAAAGTACAATTTACCGTCCCGTAAAAGAGCTTAAAGGCTTTAAGAAAGTATTCCTGAAAGCAGGAGAAGAAAAAGATGTTTCAGTCACTCTTGATAAACGCGCCTTTGCTTATTACAATGTGAAAATCCACGATTGGCACGTTGAAAGCGGTGATTTCAAAATTCTTGTCGGTGCTTCAAGCCGTGACATAAAACTTGAAGCAAATATTTATGTGGAATCAACAGTCGAAGCTGAAATTCCCGATTACAGAGAGACAGCTCCCTGCTATTACGGTGCTGACATAACAAATGTGAAAAATGATGAATTTGTTGCTGTTTACGGCAAAGAATTACCTCCGTCACAGAGAGATAAGAGTCAGCCTCTTACAATACTCAACACTCTTGAAGATGCAGCAGACGGCAAATGGGGCGGAAAGCTCAACAGACTTCTCAAGAAATTCCTGGGTGAAGAAACACTGATGGGAGCAGTTGCTCTCCAGACACCCATTAAGAATTTCATTTCTATGAGTTTTGGTCTTTTCAGTCCCGAAATGGCAAAAGGTCTTCTCGTTATTCTTAACGAGGATAAGCTTTGCAAAGGTCTCAGAATAATCTTTAAAGGTGTGCCGAATCTTATCAAAAACCTGGGCAAGTTAAAACAAATCTAACAAATACAAAGTCAGGGTTGCCTCGTGCAACCCTGTTTTTGAAGGTGAGCATATGAAAAATATTTTACCGCTTATTCCCTATCCGAATACAGTAAAACTCTATGAAAATAAAAGCGACATAAATCCTTACGAAATTTCATTTGAAAAGGAAGAAAACTTTTTCAAAAAAGATGAATACGAAATTCAGATAAAAGACGGAAAAATTCTTGTAAAATTTTCTGATGAGCAGGGAAAATTTTACGCAGAAAAAACTATCGAACAACTGAAAAATTCAGGCAAAAAAATTCCTGATTGTATCATCAAAGATTTGCCTCAGTTTTCCCACCGTGGTTTTATGCTGGACCCCTGCCGTCATTTTTTTACCGTGGACGAAATCAAAAAAATCATCGACGCTGCCGCCTATCTTAAAATGAATGTTTTTCATTGGCATCTGAGTGATGACCAGGGTTTCCGGATTGAGAGCAAGAAGTTTCCTCTTCTCAACGAAATCGGTTCTCACAGAAAAAATTCACTTTTCGGCAGAACAAACGAAGGTACTCCTCACAGCGGATTCTTCACTCAGGAGGAAATCCGTGATGTTGTAGCCTACTGTAAGGAAAGACACATTGATGTAATTCCGGAAATCGACCTGCCCGGTCACACAATGGCAATTATCGCTTCTTATCCTGAACTTTCCTGCGAAAAAGAAAAGATTGATGTGTGTATGAAGCAAGGAATTTTTGCAGATATTCTTTGCGCAGGAAACGAAAAAGTTTATGAATTTATTTTCGAACTTTTAGATGAAATTATTCCCCTTTTCCCTTCAGAATATTTTCATATCGGTGGAGACGAAGTGCCCAAAACAAAATGGAAAAAATGTCCCGATTGTCAGAAGAAACTTGAAGAAGAAAACCTGAAAAATTTTGATGAACTGCAAGGCTATTTTATGAACAGAATTTCTTCTTATCTTTTATCAAAAAATAAAAAGCCGATTATGTGGAATGATACACTGAAGAGCGGAAAAATAAATTACGAAAACACCGTCATTCAGCACTGGCTTCACGATAAAAAAATTATGGAAGATTTTATTACGAACGGTGGCGGATATATTGAATCTGATTTCTTCCATTTTTATTCCGACTATCCGTATCATATGACACCGCTGAAAAAGGTTTATAATTTTTCTGCCGAAAAAGCAGAAAATCTTCTTGGTGTTGAGACCCCTGCCTGGTCAGAATACATAAGAGATTTTAACAAGCTTTCCTTTATGCTTTTTCCCAGAATCTGTGCAGTAGCCGAAATCGGATGGACAAAAAATGAAAACAAAAACTATGACAGATTTTATGAAAATCTCGAATACTTTTATCCTTATTTCAAATCACAGGGAATACATCCCGCAGATCTGAAACTTGTAAATCCGAATTCACTGAAAAGACTCGGAGGAACAATAAAATACTGGTGTGCAAAAAGATAAAAAAATCGCCACTGAAGAGCAACCGTCTTCAGTGGCATTTTTTATTTTGTGGGATATTCGAGATTTGTGTAACCGGTCAGAACCTTTACCATATCTGCTGCGTCAATTTTTGCCTGAGTTAAATCGTGATCACGGTAATTACCGCATTCAACTGCACTCACACCGGGGATTTCTCCGTCGTAATCGGCGATGAACTGAAAAGCTTCCCTTGTAAGATTTATAACATCCTGACCATCCATACCGCGTGTAAGGAAATAACAACCCGTTCTGCAGCCCATAGGCCCGAAATAAATTATATTATCCGTAAAGGGAGAATTTCTCACATATGTTGCAAAGAGGTGCTCTATTGTATGGATTGAGCCATTGGTGAGCACTTCCTCCACATTAGGTCTTCTCATTCTGATGTCGTATGTTGTAACATCACCGTCAACTCGTGAAACATACATTCCCTTGGGGAGAATTGTGTGGTCAATTGTAAAACTTGCAATCTTTTTCATTTCTGTCACTCCTTCATTTGTTCATAAAGATTTATAACTGCCTGTCTCAAAGTTTCATTTTCTTTTTTCTTCAGCTTCGGGTCTTCTTTCAGAATATTTTTCGCCTCAGCCTGAGCTTCTTTCAGCGTTTTCATATCCGTCAGAAGATTTGCAATTTTCATTTTCGGAAGTCCGTGCTGTCGGGAGCCGAAGAAATCACCGGGTCCTCTCAGTCGCAAATCCTCGTCTGCAATTTTAAATCCGTCTGAAGTTTTGCACATTACTTTAAGTCTTGTCTGCGCCTCTTCGTTCTGTGCATCGCTGACTAAAATGCAGGTGGATTTTTCCTTGCCTCGTCCTACTCTTCCTCTGAGCTGATGCAGCTGAGAAAGGCCGAACATCTCTGCATTTTCAATCACCATTATAACTGCGTTGGGAACATCCACACCCACCTCAATAACCGTTGTTGCTATAAGAAGCTGTGTTTTTCCCTCTGCAAAATTTTTCATTACCTCGTCTTTTTCCTTCGGCTTCATCTTACCGTGAAGAAGTCCGACGGAATAATCCCTGAACTCATTGTTTTTAAGATTCTCATAAAATTCCGTGGCAGATGTAAGCTCACTTTCCTCGGATTCCACAAGAGGACAAACGATATATCCCTGCAAACCCTTGTCCAGATGTTTTTTGACATAATTCATAGCTCTTTCGTGTTTTTCATAGTCCACGAAAAAAGTGTCAATCGTCTGTCTGCCGGGGGGAAGCTCGTCAAGCACAGACACATCAAGGTCACCGTAAATCATCAGTGCAAGTGTCCTCGGAATAGGCGTTGCAGACATAACGAGAAGATGCGGCTCAACACCTTTCTTTGAAAGATTTCCACGCTGAGCTACACCGAAACGATGTTGTTCATCCGTCACCGCAAAACCTAAATTATTAAATTCAACATCATCCTGAATTATGGCGTGAGTGCCCACAAGCAAATCAATTTCGCCATTTTTCAGTTTTTCTTTTATTTCATCTTTTTGTTTTTTTCTCAAGGAGCCCGTAAGAAGAGCCGTAGTTATATCTGTATTTTCAAAAAATTTTGAAAGTGTGGCAAAGTGCTGTGTTGCCAGAATTTCCGTAGGTGCCATAAGTGCACTCTGGAAACCGTTTTTCGCCGCATTATAAATCAGTGCAGCTGCAACGGCCGTTTTACCTGAGCCGACATCACCCTGAACAAGTCTGTTCATAGGAATATCTCTCTTCATATCCTCTGTCGCTTCCCTGACTGCTCTTGACTGTGCGCCCGTCATTGTAAAAGGAAGGATAGACTTAAAATCTTCAGTTTTATCTTCTTTTATTATGTTACCGGTCTGCTTTCTTGACCTTGAGCGAAGCAAAAGAAGTCCTAGTTGCAAAATAAACAGTTCTTCAAAAATCAGTCTTCTTCTCGCCACTTCAAGATTTTTTTCTGATTGAGGGAAGTGAACATTTTCCAACGAAAAAATCAGTGATGCAAGGTTATATTTTTGTCTTATTTCGTCAGGCAACGTTTCTCTGATTTCATTTTTCAGAGCGTCTATTGCAGTCCGCACTGTCTTTTCAATTATTTTTGTGGAAAGGGCTTGTGTAGACGAATAAATCGGTCTTATTCTGTCACCACCCTCAGATGACGCAAAAGCAGGGTTTGTCATCTCTCTCTTAAACAGACTGCCTCCGATTTTACCGAAGAAAACATATTCTTCACCCTCTTTAAGGGCTTCGGCTGCATATTTGTTGTTGAAAATGGTCAGTTCCATTACTGATTCGCCGTCTGAAATACCGCTTTTATAGATAGTCAGACCTTTTCTGATATTTGCACCGTGAGGAGTGTATGTAATAAAGCCTCTGACACAAGCGGTTTCACCCACAACCGTCTCAGAAATTTTCTTCACCCTGCTCCAATCCTCATACATTCTGGGATAAAAGTCAAGCAGGTCCCCGATAGTGTTAATGCCGAGCTTTGAAAAAAGCTCGGCTCGTTTTTCTCCAACACCTTTTAAATATCTGATATCAGTGCTGATGTCCATAATGTTCACCAATTATTCAACAGAAATCACAAAACTATATACGGGCTGACCACCATTGAGAACGGAAACATCAACCTTTCCTGCAAATTTTGCAGAAATCATAGCCTCAAGCTCGTTTGCTTCTTCTTCTGAAGAATCTTCACCGTAAATGATAGTTACCATTGATGCGTCGATTTTCTTGATAAGGCTCTTAGTGATTCTGTATCCTGCTTTAACGGGAGAATGCTCAATCTCTGTAATCTTTCCGTTTTCAAGACCGAGAATCTCACCCTGTTTTACAGCTTTGCCGTCGACAACACTGTCACGCGCTGCAAAAGTAACCTGACCGGTCTGCACCTTGTTTGCTGCAACCATCATGTTGTCAAGGTTTTCCTTCGAACGAAGGCTTTCGTCAAAGTTCAGCATAGCAGTGATTCCCTGAGGAATTGTCTTTGTTCTGAGAACGTGTACCTTCTTTGATGTAAGAGGCACAACCTGTTCTGCTGCCATAATGATATTTTTATTATTAGGAAGGATGTACACATGCTCTGATGCAGTTGCATTGACAGCTTTCAGCAAATCTGCCGTGCTGGGATTCATTGTCTGACCGCCACTGACAATATTGTCAACGCCGATTTCCTTGAAAAGTTCGATTACGCCCTCACCTGCTGCAACAGCCACAAAGCCGTATTTCTTTTCGGGCTCTGCGAGAGGCACATCTCCCTCATCCTCAACATCGTCACCTGCGCCCCATTCAGCGTTTGCGTGTTGAAGACGCATATTTTCAATTTTGATATTCATAAGCGAACCAAGCTTCAGACCTGCCTGAATTGCGTTGCCGGGCTCATTTGTGTGCACATGCACTTTTACGATTTCTTCGTCTTCAACAACGACAACACAGTCGCCGATTGATTCAAGGTAAGCTCTCATTTTGATTGCTGAGCCTTCCTTGAGACCTTTCATTTTATCTACTATAAATTCTGTGCAATAGCAGAATTTGATATCAACATTTTCTTCGCTTGTAGCTCTTACTGCAACTTCAACAGGTTTCGCGCTGTCTCCGGCAAGTTCAATAACCTTACCGTCACAGAAAACGCTCTTCATACCTTCAAAGATACAGAGAAGACCTTTACCGCCTGCGTCAACAACACCTGCTGTTTTAAGAACGGGAAGAATCTCGGGTGTTTTTGCAAGTGATTCGTCAGCATACTGACAAACACGAGTCCACATCTCCTCAGGAGAAATGCTGCTGTCCTTCTCGAAATCTTCAGAAATTTTTTCTGAGGTTTCACGGATAACAGTAAGAATTGTACCTTCTGTGGGCTTCATAACTGCACCGTATGCAGATTCCCTACCGCTTTTCAGCGCGTTTACAATAACTTCGCTTGTGAAAGCACTTGCTCCCTTTGCGCCCTTTGCAATACCTCTGAAAATAAGTGAAAGAATAACACCTGAGTTACCTCTTGCGCCTCTGAGAAGCGCAGATGCAGTTTTGTCAAGAACCTCGCTGACAGTTGACTCTGCCGGAAGATGTCTTACCTCCCTTGCTGCAGCGCCGATTGTCATCGACATATTTGTACCTGTATCGCCGTCAGGAACAGGGAAAACATTAAGTGCATCAACATCTGTCCTGAAATTGTTTATATTGTTCGATGCAGAAATAATTGCATCAACAATCATCTGTCCATTAATCATCAGTTAAACTCCTCAAACCTTTTATTCGCCTTTAAGACCGTCTACAAAAACGTTGACTTTATTAACTTTAATGCCTGTTGCATCTTCAACACAGTAACGCACTTTTTCGTCAATGCTCTTGACGATTGCCCTTATGTTCACTCCATAAGTCACAACTATGTGAAGGTCGATTGAAATGCCTTCGTTATCCTTGTTGACAACAACACCTTTGTCAATGTATGAACGATTGCTGAAAACCTTTGAACGGATTCCCTGCTTAACGTTACCATCAGACATACCGGCAACACCAAAACATGAGGTTGCTGCATTACCAATCAGTTTACGGAAGTAGTTCTCACATATATCGATTTTTCCGAGATGATTCTCCAATGTTATCATTCTCACCGCTCCCTTATAGCTTAATTATAATTATTATACTACATTTCTGTAATATAATCAAATAACTTTTTATTAAAATTAATTTAAATTTTATTTTTCTAGAAATATTATATATTTTTCAATAATTTTGGTTTGATTTTTATACATTTATATGGTAAAATTCTTGTATTAACACGAAACGGAGATGTATGTTTAATGGTGTGGAAAATTATTTTGGGTATTATTTTATTGGCAATCGTCATAACGGCAATCAAAGCTTACTTTTTCAGGCCTAAAAAGCAAGAGCTTGACAGACCACCCCTCGAACCGGAAAAAGCTGACGCAAAGAGAGCCGCAGAACATCTGAGCAAGGCCCTGACTTTCAGGACTATTGCAAGAACAAACCCGGCAGAAACAGAGTGGGAAGAATTCAGAAAGTTCAGGGATTTCCTTGAAGAAGCATACCCGCTCATTCACAAAAATCTTTCAAAAGAAATAATAACCGACGCAAGTCTCATTTACCGTTGGAAAGGCAAAAACAGTGACCTGAAGCCTATCGCACTGCTTTCTCATCAGGACGTTGTCCCCGTAACTCCGGGCACCGAAAACGATTGGAAATATCCGGCATTCAGCGGCCACAATGATGGTGAATTCATCTGGGGCAGAGGTGCTCTCGATATGAAAAACCACCTGATTTGCGTAATGGAAGCTATCGAAACACTCCTCGAAGAAGGCTATGTACCCGACAGAGATGTTTATCTCTGTTTTGCACACGACGAAGAAGTAAATGACAACGGCCTTTCCGGCGCAGTTGATATCGTTAAAACACTCAAAGCAAGAGGAATCCGCCTTGACAGTGTTCTTGACGAGGGTGGTGCTTTCCTGACAGTTAAAGTTCCCGGAATCATTGACCAGACAATTGCAGGTATCGGAATGGCTGAAAAGGGATACAGCGATTACCGCATTACAGTTCACGCAAAGGGCGGTCATTCATCACAGCCTCCCGTTCATTCAGCTCTTGGTGACCTGGCTGAAGTTATCCGCGATCTGGAAAGACATCAGTTCAAAGCAAAGCTTATGCCCTTTATGATGGACCTCTTCAAGAGTGCCGGAAAAAGAGTCTGCTACCCTGCAAGACTTATCACCTGCAACATTCCGATTCTTAAACCTATTATCCTCGCAATCTGCAAAAAAATCCCACCTGCAGCGTGTCTTACACGAACAACAACTGCAGTTACAATGGCAAAAGGCAGCCCTGCATCAAATGTTCTTCCCCAAAGTGCTTCAATCACTGTAAACTTCAGACAGATGCCGGGCACGAGCGTTAAGGATGTTGAAGATCACATCAGAAAAGTTGTAAGAAACAAAAACATTGACATTGAGCTCCTCGGCTGCAAAGAAGTTTCACAGTTTGCCACAAAGGATTCCCAATCTTACAGAGCGATTGATGAAATCTGCAGCCGCACAGACCCGAAGAAAAACTTCGTTGTTCCCTACCTTGTAATGGGCAGCACCGATGCTTATCACTACGGTGAAATCTGCGATAACGTTCTCAGATTCTCACCCTTCAGAGTCAGCGCAGAGCTTCTTATACGCACTCACGCAACAAATGAATGTTGCCCCGTTGATACACTTGAAGAAGCCGTATCTTTCTTCAAGAGATATGTAAAACTTGCTTCTAAAGAAAAGGAAGACAGATAATGATTAACAGACTTAAAGAATGTCTGGAAAACAAAACAGGCTCTTTCTCTGCACCATTCGTATGGATGCACGGCGAGAGCCATGACAGAATCAGGGATGAACTGGAAAAAATCCGTGATTCTTCTATAAAAACCATTTGTCTTGAGTCGAGAACTCACGAGGATTTCGGCAAAGAAAAATGGTTTGAAGATGTGCGTTTTATTCTGAATTTCTGTAAAGAAAACGGTATGAAAGCGTGGATTCTTGACGATAAACATTTCCCCACGGGCTTTGCAAACGGAGAAGCTGAAAAACATCCCGACCTGCTTCCGTGGGAAATCAAATCAGAATATGTTGATGTTTCAGGACCCGTAAACGATGGTTGTCTGAGAACAGATTTCTGGCTGATCGAGGGCACTGAAATTTTGTCTGCAATTGCGTGCAGACACGTTCCCGATACCCTTATATATGACGAGGCAATAGACATATCGGACGGGCTTGAAGAAGGCAGATTTTACTTTAATCTGCCTGAGGGCCAATGGAGAATCTGTCTTCTGGTCCGCACAAGAGCAGGTTTTTCTGAGCATTATTCAAAATACATAGATATGCTCAACCCTGATTCAACTCAGCTTATGATTGACGCTGTTTATCAACCTCACTACGATAATCTTAAAGAATATTTCGGAAATGTACTTCTCGGATTTTTCTCAGACGAGCCTTGCTTCGGCAATTTCTCCGAGTTCGGTTTTACGTCTGAATTAGGTGTTGAAAATCATCACCTTCCTTGGAGGAAAAGCATCTACGATATTTTAGAAAAAACTTACGGGAAAGACACATATAAATTTTTCCCTTGTCTGTGGCTTTCGTTTACAGACAAACGCGAACAGCTTTTCCGCGTACGATATATGGATGCGATTACTTACGCATACAGTAACAATTTCTGCAAAAAACTCGGCGACTGGTGCCAGGCTCACGGTGTAGAATACATCGGCCATATTATTGAGGACAACAATACTCACTACCACACAGCGTGTGGTGCAGGACATTATTTCCGTGCACTCAGATATCAGCATATGGGTGGAATTGATGTTGTTCTCCATCAAATTTTACCGGGTATTAACGGCGTTGATAACCGTGGCGAGGTTTGCTATCGGGTTATGGACAATAAGTTTTTCCTTTATGTTCTCGCAAAACTTGCCGCTTCTCAGGCTAACCTTGACGAATGCAAAAAAGGCAGAGCGATGTGTGAAATTTTCGGTGCATACGGCTGGGCTGAGGGAAGTAAAATGATGAAATTCCTGCTTGACCATATGTTAATCAGGGGCATCAACTATTTTGTTCCTCACGCGTTTTCGTTCAAAGAAAATGACGACGATTGCCCACCACACTTTTATGCAGGTGGAAAAAACCCCGAGTACAAATATTTCAGAATTCTTATGGAATATCTGGACAGAGTATGCCATCTTCTTGATGGTGCCAAGCCTCGGGTTGTGTGCTCGATTTTATTCGATGCAGAGCTTTGCTGGGCGAACATTGACCATGTCGCATTGTCTGACATAGCAAAAGAGCTTTATGACAACCAGATAGACTATGAAATTGTTCCGAGGGAACAATTATCATCTGCAACGGGTAAGGTAATTGTAGACTACGGACATAATCTCGGTTTATCCTTGCCTGAAAGCACGGACAACTACCACATAACAGACGCCGTATCGCTGAAAGGACTTACCGATTATCTGAAAAGAAATGATTTTCATCATATTTCCGTTTCAGATAAGCTTCCTCTCCTGCGTTACAGAAAATACCGCAAAGAAAACTTTGAAATTTACCTTTTTTCAAACGAGGACATTCACAATAAAATCTCTACCTATGTAACTATAAAAGGTCATAACAACGAAAAATATCTGCAATATGACCCGATGAAAAATGAAGTTATAGAAAAACAATTTACAGAAAAATTACCGCTTGAAATCGAGCCGTATAATATGGTTATTTTGATTTTCGGCGATTATGAGGGTAATCTGCCGTTAACCGAGGAAATCAGATACAGCACACAACGAACGGACTTATATGAGTTTGAAGTAAAAGTTGCTGAGGATGGAAAGAATTTCAGATTTTATAAGAAAGTTAATTCATCTGAGCTTTTCAATGTGAATAAAGAATCTGAACTTCGCGATTTTGCCGGTAGCGTTAAATACGAAACAGAAATCAAAATCCTGAAGAACGGATCACACAGACTGACCCTTACAAATGTAGGCGAAATTGCAGAGGTGTATGTTGACGGTCGCCTTCTTGGTACCCGAATTTGTCCTCCGTATCAATTTACATTAGATAATCCTGATATCGGCACACATCGCCTTGAAATCATTACAACAAGTCATTGTGGTTACAGAGAAAGAGATAAATTTTCGCGTTTTGTTATGATGGAGCCATCAGGACTTCTGGGGTCAATTATAATTGAAGAGCCATAAACTAAAATAATCCGGCAGCCTGAAAGCAGTCTGTCGGATTACTTATTTACGCAAAAAAAGCGAGTATCGTAATGATACTCGCTATATTTTTGTATTAAGACTTTAATTATTCAGCCTTTTTTCTTGTGCAAACATATGCACCAGCTGCTGCAACTGCAAGAACTGCGAATGCTGCAAGTGATGAAGCCTGACCTGTTACGGGGATTTCGGGCTCTTCAACGGGAGCATCGGGTTCTGTAACTGTCTCTTCTTCACCTGTGTAGATACCGATGATAGCACCAGCTACTTTGCTTTCGCCGAGTGTGTCAACGATAGGATCTGTGTCGATGCCGAGAGCTTCAAGTCTTTCAAGAATATTGTCGATAAGACCTGCAACTGCGCTTGATTCAACGATTTCTACGTTCTCAAGACCGTATTCATCGATAGCATCCATAACGATTTCTCTAACGTTTTCCATGTCAGCACCTGTGAGTTCGCTAATAGCTGTGATAACATAGTCTGCTGCTTCGTCAGCTGCAACTGTGTCTGCACCTTCAACGATGTCGCCAAAAGCCTCATAGAGTTTGTCAGCGTTAATCTGAACAGCGTTTGCTACGCCTTCGAGATCGCCTTCGCCTGCTGCGCCAACGATATCGTCAACGAGGTTGCTGAGTTCTTCGGTATTAATTGCTGTTGTTTCTTCAGTTGCGAAAGCCATTGTTGAGAAAGCAAGGCAGATTACAACTGCGAGAAGGACACTAAGTACTTTTTTCATTTCACTACATTCCTTTCAATAATGAATATGGGTATAGTTCACCCTACTAACATACATAAGTATACTTCATTTAAAGTATAATGTCAATAGTTTTTACAATATTTATATTGCCAAATTTTTACTTATCAGGATGTCTTACTTCGGTCAGTTTGCCACATAAGGTAAACGTCGTTACCGCTTGTGTAGAAAGTATCGGGTGATACCGCATTACCTTCTGTAAATCCTACGCCCGGGGAAGTAAGCGCCTCAACAAACGCATCTCTCATAGCTGCATCCTTGAGTGTGATGCGGATTTTCATCTTCATCTGGCTTCTGTCAGCGAATTTATCGAGTCTGCCGGGAACGAAACCGGTCAACCACCATGTATCCTGATATGGTCTGTCAAAAAGAACCTCACCTTTATTGTAACAGGTGTATCCGATTTTAAGACGTTTTGTATTATCCGTACACACATAATGTGAAGTTGAATTGCCTTCTTCTTTGTAGTAAACACCGGCTTCTGCGCCGAGAAGAAGGAAACCGTACTGACCTTTCCAGAACTGAACAAGCCAGTCATAACCACCGTAATTGAATTTAACTCTTACGGTATCGTAGAAGAGCATTACATAGCCACCCATTTTATCGTAATACTGGTTGTAGCCAAACTGTCTCTGCCACGGGTCTGATGTTGAATAGAAAACACCGGCTGCAGCATCCCATGTGAAACCGAAAGCACCTGCCTGCTGAGAAGCAGTGTCCTGATTCACCGGAGTCGAAGCAGTGATTTTTGATGTTGTCTCGTATGAGGGTCTCATTGTGACTGTATTTGAAGGTTTATCAACCGAACTATCGACTTTATTTGTAACTGTGTTACCGTGTTTATCTGTAACATTATCTGTTCCTTGTTCCGCATCCTTGTCAGCGTCGATATGCGTCTGATTATCTGAATTCTCTGAATCTGAATTACCGATTATCTGGAAAGCAGTAACGCTTTCTTTTGTTACATCGGAGCCGTTATCACTATATTGTTTAACTAAAACTACACTTGTTGTTGCTACAATTGCAACTGCAACAAAAATTGCGACTAAATTTATGATTTTGTTTTTACTCATAGTCTCACCTCCTCAGAGTACAGTAAAATATGCATTTATTATAACATCAATTTTCTTAAAGGTCAATTATATTGTATAAACAATAATTAAAAAATATAATATGTTTTTGCAGCTAAACTTTTTATAAAATTCTAAATCCGGGACAGTGGAGGTCTCCACTGTCCCGGACCATAGTTTTTATTTAATGAGCTAACCGAAGCCGGGTTATCTATTAATAAACAGAACCCTGATCGATTGTACCTGCAAAGTTTGCATAGTTATCAAGGATAACCTTGTCAGCTGCATCAACATCGCCCTGACCGTTGAGGTTAAGAGCATACCACTGAGCACTGCCGTTTGCAAAGTTAGACTGATATGTTGTGTAAAGATCAAGATAAAGTGTATCCATTACGTCAACAATACCGTCACCGTTTGCGTCACCGAAGATAACTACTTCGTATTCTTCAACAACTTTGCCGTCCTTATCTTTAAGGACAAGTGTTGAACCTGTACCAACAACGCCATCAACTACTGTTTCAACTTCAAGAGTACCGTTATCGTCTGAGTTAACGAACTGGCTGAGAAGTGCGTCAGGAGTAAGATTTGTAGCGAGATTGTAGATAAGTTCTTCGCCGTTTACAGTAGCAGTCTTGATTTCTTCCTTAATCTTATTGAGTTCAGGAACAATTGCTGCTACGAAATCTTCAAGACCGTCGATAGCTGCCTGAAGATCTTCAACAAGCTCGTCGATTTCAGCCTGATAGTCGATGATCCATGAACCTGCTGCAAATTCTTCAGCTTTTGCGATAAGCTCGTTAAGACGAGCAACTGATTCCTCTGTCTTGCCTTCTGTATCAGCAAGTTTAGCTTCAGCAAGTTTTTCGATAAGAGCTGTAAGGTCAGCAAGGTCGATTTCAAGAAGTCTCATAGCGTCAAGAAGGTTTCTTCTTGCTGCGTTAACCATTGACTGTTTAAGTTCGGGGTTAGCTGAACCGCCTGCGTCAGGAGAAATAGCAAGGATTTCATATGCATGATTAAGAGCATTCTGATAGTTCTCCCAAACATCTGCGGGATATGCGCTTTCATCATAGTACTTAGCGTATTCAATGATGTAAACTACATACTGAAGGTGAGCAACCTCAGCGATGTTCTGGTCGTTAACTGCCTTATCTGCATAGTAGTCAATTGCATATGCTGCGTTAGCATATTTTGTAGCGTTATAAGATGCAAGTTCTGCCTGTGCATCTGCAAGGTTTGTCTGTGCATCTGTGATAGCTGTTGCATCGCCTGATGCGTTAGCTTCAGCAAGACGAGCATTAGCTTCTTCTACCCAAGCAACTGCACCGTTGTATCCGTCGATAACATCCCATGCATCGTCGATAGCAGCCTCAAGCTGATCATATCTCCAGAGTTCGTAGTCCTCAGCTTCATTCCATTTTGTTGCATCAGTGTCATATACATCATCGGGAGCATCCAAAGCTGCTTCCATAGACTCGATGTGTGCCTGAAGGCCGTCAAGTGTTGTTACAGGATAGCCTGCGGGAGGAGTCTTTACGTTATAGCTGTATCCGCTCTCATCAATAAGAAGAGGATTGAGAATGGGAAGAAGTGATGACCAGAAGTATTTGTATCTACCTGCATTGTAAAGACCGTTGAGAAGTTTTTCTGCAGATGTTCCAAGGTTAGAGTTCTGGATAAGAGCATCGATTGATGTGTGTGATGTAAGGAAGATTTCGGGCTGAGTGTTTCTTGCAACGATAACATTGAGAACACGGTTAACGATATCAATGATGAATTTGGGAGCTGTCTTATGAAGAAGGCTATAATCAGCTTTGTAGAGAAGGCTGAGGATACCTTCAAGGTTAAGAGTAAGAATGTTGTCAAGAAGCTTGTTCATAATAAGGTCATATGAACCTTCTGCGCCGCCACCGAGAATCTTGTGGAGAGGAAGAACTGCAAGAACAGTCTTGTCAATCTTCTGCCAGGGTGAGTCAGAGTCTGAAACACCGCAACCAGCGAAGAAACCACCGAAGTTGCTATCACCGAGAGCCCAGTTAACAAGTTTTGTCATGAGCATTTCTACGCCTTCACCATAGTTGATCTTGATGGGAAGAGCACCATTGAGGTAGTAAGCGCCGATATCAGCTACCATATCAAGAGCTGTTTCTTTATTCCATTCAATGTAACCATACTCGAAGTTTTCCATATAGTTAACATTGATGGGAAGTTCAGCAATAATTGAATATGCAATTGTACAAGCGAGTGCAGCGAGATTATCTGTGGGAACTTCTACAGTTTCATCAGCTGTCTCGAAGAGAAGGTAGGGCATTTCTGAACGGAGGAACTGCATAGCAACATATGAAACGAGTTCCTGGAAGTTCATAGCATCAATTTCTTCCTGAGGAAGGAATTCTGCTGAGGGAGGAAGGATAAGAGTACCGAGCTCCTTGTAAACGATTTTGATAGCTGAAGCAAGGTTTTCTTCGAGCTTATCGTTACCGCCGTCTACCCAGAAATCGTCGCCTGTCCAAACCTGGTTGATAACTACATAGAGGAAGTGGTTGAGTTCAGCAACGATACCGTTTGTAGGATCATACTGGCCCCATACATAGTTGTCAAGGTTGAGCTTAGAAATATCGATAAGTCTCCAAGCGTCTGAGGGATTTGCAGCCTTAGCTTCCTCAAGAAGAGCACCGAGGTCGTTCTTGATAAAGGGAAGAAGAAGGTCTTTTGTAGCAGCATTAGCTGCATTTTCAATAAGAGTCCACATTGTCTGTGTGTTGATGTTTGTCTTACCTGCCATTGAGGGAAGGAAGCCTTCTTCAATGTCACCGTCAGCTGCTGTGCCGCCAAGAAGGAGGACATCAATACCGTGCTGAAGAACTTTATCAGCCGTCCATGTGTTGTAATCAAGTGAAGTTACATCAGGATCGTAAGATTCATCAACCATCATTTCATAAAGCATATCTATAAGCATTTTATGAACGTCAAAATCAAGATCTACGAAAGATGCGATGATACCAAGGTCAAGATTTCCTCTGAGGAATTTACCTACGATACCTCTGTTCTCGTTGAGGAAATAGAGGAGTTCGAAGAGGATGTCAAGGTCTGTCTTACCTGCAGTACCTCTTCTTGTTGAGGGAACTGCGTCAAAGTCGAGCTTATTAACGTCACCGCCAACAAGACCTGCTGCACTTTTAAGACCTGCAACTGTGTCAAGAGCCTTGTCAACACTTGTGAAGTCGAGCTTCATAACTGTGATGTCGATGTAAAGGTCGTCTCTCATATCATAGAGCATTGCGTCAACAAAGTCGAGGAGCTGTGAGCTTCTCTGTTCTGTTGAGAGAAGAGGTTCTTCGTGCAATGAATAACCTGAGGGAGACGCATAGCTTGTATATGCTGCGCTTACGCCGATGCTAACTGTTGAGAAAGCAAGGAGCATTACAAGAAGCATACACAACATTTTTTTTGCCTGTTTCATTTTGTAAAACACCTCCGTGAATATTACCCGCCACTTCGTTCAGACGGGCTGAATGTGTGACTTATACCGCAAAGCTTTGTAACAATACTTCAGGTTCGTCCGCCAAAAGGGTATAACCTACTAAAAGCAGATGTTCACACTACTTCGCAGTATCATCTTACCACAGGTTTGGCAAAAAGTAAATACTTATTTTATAAAAAATTATTAAGTTTGTCAGTTTTTTCTAAAAATACGGGTCAAAAATATGCATTTAGGTCAAAAAATTGTACATTTCGTTGAAACGCTCAAAACCGGATTTAATACAAAAGATAAACTGTCATTCTTCAATCCGGATTTTTAATTATAACCGTGAAAATCCAAAGGAGATTATCATTGATAAAAATCGCCTTTCCAAAAAGAAAAACAGCCCCCTTGTTTCCAAGAGGGCTGTCTGAATTTATTCTGCTATAATCAGATTACTTTTCAAAATCAAGCAAAGAGATTTTCGAAGAAGTTCTTGATGAGAGCGAAGATATAGTTGAATGTATCAACGAACTGGCTAACAAGCTCTACTGTTGCTTCTGCACCTTCACCTGCGTAAGCACCGATGTTGTAACTTTCGCCGATTTCGTTACCGTAGAAGTCTGTTGTACCCATATCTTCTTCAACCTTCACACCTGCGCCGATACAGGGTGAACCTGTTGCAAGGATGTAGTTATCAACAACTGATGTGCCTTCAACTGAGCCATCCCATGCATTAGCAAACCAAGGATTCTTCTTGATTGAATTTTTGTCGCCTTTATTTGTCCAGTGGTAGCAGTTTGCTTCACCTTCAACAACGCCGAGAACCTTGTCGCCCATATTCATATCGAAGATGTTGTTCTTAACAACTGCTGCAAGATCAAGTGTAGCTGCTGCTACGAATGTGTTGTTATAGATAAGGAGTTCGTCTGCAACAACGAATGATGAACCGTCACGGTCTGAAACATTGTAGCGAACTCTACCTGTTGTATCCCAAGCTTCGATGAAAGCTGCGTTGTCTGTTGAGTAAACTCTTTCAATTGTGATGTTCTTTGCGTTGTTTGCATAGAAGTTAGCTACTGAAGCAACGCCGTCATAGTCTGATGCGTTTACAAGATTACCTGACTTTGTAACTGAGCCACCTGCAACAACAACATCGTCTGTGCTGTCTACATAAACTGCTGCGTCTGACATATTTGAGAATGAGCAATCGAGAACTGCAACACCTGTTGATGCTACATCGCCTTCTTCGAGATTTGCACTATCAGCAACAACACCTGCACGGCAGTCTGAGAATGTACATGCTGTAACTGTTACGCCGTCACAGTTTGCGCCAACAAATACTGCTGAGCCTTTTTCTGAAAGAGCTGTTGTATCCATCTTTGCAGTTGTTTCCTGATGTGTACCATCCTCGTTTTCAACGGGATTGCCGTTTTCATCCAATACGGGAATGGGCATATTGTAATCTGTGAAACCAATTTTTGTGAAGTCAACGCCTTCGATTATGATATCTGAAGAGCCTTCTACAACGATACCATTGCTGAGTGATGCAACTGAGACATTCTTGATTGTAACATATTCGCAATCAATAATAGAAATTGAGTTAGCAAGGTATATCTTTGCAACACTGTTTACATCTGATGAAATAACGATAGGTGTTTCTTCAGTACCCTTAAGGCCTTTGAAGAGAATAGCGTCTGCTGCATCTGCTGTAAGGTAGATGTTGATTGCTGAATATTCGCCTGATGCTGCATATTCGTTAACCTTATCGATGATTGATGTGCCTACTGTGGGCTGAACTGCTGCAATTTTGCCTTCTGTAATTTCTGTTTCAGGATTGAAAACATGAAGGTTCCAGGGTTTTGCATAATTACCGTGTGTTTCGTCAGCAATAACGCCCTGTTTTCTGTCATATTTAAGACCGAAGTTACCAACTGTTGCTGTACCGAGATACTTGTTGAGTACTTCTTTTTCTGTTTCGCCTTCAGCAAAAGCTACTACTGAAAAGCTGAACATTGTGACAAACATTGCGATTGCCATAAAAATTGCCAATACTTTTTTCATTTGGATTTTCCTCCTTAAATTTTGTCAGTTGACTTCGTACTGAATCAACTGTAATGCACTTTGTATCGTATCATAAATTTTTGCTGATGTCAAGGAAAAAATAGCACTTCCATATGCAGCTTCCTCTTTGTGCAGAGGAATTTTCAGTTCCATACCGAAAGCTTCTGACACGATGCGCTGAAGTGTTTTGTTTTTTCTGATGCCGTTGCCCGATGCAATAAGTTTTACAGGTCTTTCATCGCATAATTCCGAGCCGGAAATATACATTTCTTTCAGCTCCTCTGCCATTCCGTGCATTACGCCAAAAATGAAATGTCCGGGGGTGAAATTGTCAATTCCCAGATTGCCGACACCTGCTCTTTCGCCGGGATTTTCCCTTGTTCCGCAGAAGAGTGTTGAAAACTCAACGGGGTTTTCAATTTCACCTGTCTTCTCAAGGAAAGAATCTATCCCCTTATAGGCAGAGGAAACAGTCTGACCTGTCACAAGCTCTGCAGTTTCACGGAAAAACTTCTCCAGTAATGCAAAAGCTCTTCCTCCGCAGAGAGATGAGCCTACCATCAGTTTTCCCTCTCCTATGCAAGGTCTGATTTCAAGACCCTTGGGAGCTTTTTCTGATCTGGTAGCAAAGGAAATCTGACTGCCCGTTCCCACATTTACAAGCAGACATTCATCCATATCGCAGACAGAACCGATGAAACTGGCCTGATTGTCGCCGATTGCAACGCTGACCGGGATTCCGTTCTTCTTACCAAGGGATGCGCATTCACTTGTAACTGCCGGGAACATTTCTGCTTTCAGTCCTGCTTTTCTTATTGCCTCTTCGTCAAAGCATAAGCTTTTTATGTCAAACAAGCCGTAGCTTGCAGCATCCGATGTGTGCATGACAGGTTCATTGAGTCCTGCCAGAATCATCGCAACATAATCGTGAATTGTGCAGATTTTCACTGCATCCTCAGGCACCATATTGTTCTGAGAATGGTAAAAGTATGTAGACGCGCCGAAGCCTGATGCCATTTTGTAGCCTGTCAGCTCTGTCAGATATTGCGCATAGCTTTTTCCGTCTTTGAAAATCTCATCAGCTGACGAATCCTGCCAGATGTAAAGACCACTTACAGCTTTTCCCTTTTCATTAACATATAAAAGACCGTGCATCTGTCCCGTAACACCGATTGAAACAATGTCATCAAACTCGGAAAGAAGATTTTCCACAAGGCTGAGCGCTTGGGATACAATCTTTTCAGGGTCCTGAATTTTTTCAAAAGGCTTCGTATCTGTAAGAAAAGTGTCATTGGGAAGAGTCGTGCTCTTTATGACCTTTCCGTTTTCTGCGTCAAGTACAATTGCACAGATTGTGGTGGTGCCTATATCAAGTCCTATCGCTTTCATGGCTTCAACCTCATAATCTTGTTGACTCAAGGTCAAGGCGCTTGATGATATCCTGCTGAATTGCAGGTGACAAATCAAGGAAGTTTACGAAGGTTCCGTGGATTCTCATAATGTAAACTCCGTTGGGTGCATACTTTTTGGGGTCTGCAAGAACTTTTCTCAGTGTATCGGGAGTTGTCACATTAACATACAGATAGAAAGGTGAAATATCTTCGTTAAGGTCGTTGAAGAAAAGAGGTGTGATAATTCTCTCGCCAAACTCTGCGCCCTTGTCCTCATATTCCTTGCCTGTGAAGAATTTGGGGTCAACACCGAAGTGTGATGCGTATCCGCCACAGAATTTTTCAAAGGGAAGCTTGAATGTCGAGAGCATTCTGAAGCCGAGACCTGAACCTGCTTCGCCGTAGAGCGGGTCAATGCCGTAGCCAAGCTGTTCACGAGCCTTTCTTCCGTCAGGTGTTGCGCCAACCCAATAGCCGTATGTCAGATGTGTTGAGGGACTTGACCAGTCGGGGCGGAAGGGATTTCCCAGATAGTTTTTCTTTGAAGCAATCATGTCTGAAATCTTTGATGCGATTTCTGCAGCTTCTCTGTCTACCACAACATTGTTATTGCCGAATTTGGGGCAGGATGCGAGATATTCTCTGAGTTCTTCTTCGCCCTCAAAATTATTTCTCAGTGCGTTAAGAAGTCTTTCTGCATCATCGGGATAGTCTTTAAGGAAGCAGTCAATAGCCACAAAAGAATCGGCGATAATTGAAAGGCCGTGAATAAGACAACCGCTGCCGTTATACTTTGTGCCCTGTTCCTTTGTATCACGCATATCAATACCGCTTTCAATACCACCCATAAACACGCTGAGGAAGGGCACGGGAAGCTCTGAGATTGCGATTGATGCACCGTTTGCAGCATCACACATTTTGTCTGCAAAATAGTCTGCGTTTTTATAGAATTCTTCACGGATGTTCTGAAGAAGTTTTTTCGCATCTTTTTCAGTTGTCGCGGTGTCAATCTTTTTGCCCGTGATTGTTGAACAGCCGTCATTGAGAACAAGCTCGAGAATTTTTGCCAGATTAAACCATGAGTTTGTTGTGTTGCCGTTGTCCTTACCCATAATGAGAGGCTCCTGACATCCTGCAACAGAATAATCTTCAAGGTCTTCCGTATCCTTGCCTGAATTTTTAAGAACGGCAAAGAGTGCATCGTCATTGAAAAGAGAGGGTGTGAGCACACCGGGTGTGAAGAAGAATTTTCCCATTTCACGATACATTTCTTTGGGTGTGTTTTTATGTAATTTCGCTGAAAGAATCGGCTGGGGCAGATTCATATCATAGTATGCATCCATAAGAGCGAAAGATGTTTCGTTTGTAAGGTCGGTACCGTCGTTTGATTTACCGCCCACAAGAACACTCTGTGAAATTGCCCAGCTTCTGTCCGCAACATTGAAGAACACAAGGAAATGTTTGAAAAGTTCTGCTGTTGTCTCTCTGTCCTCACCGCTCATTTTTCTGTAAGGCTCAAAAATTCTGTCTGCATTACCTACTGAGAAAGCAAAGGGGTTGGGAGCCTGTTCAAGACACATAACCTGCCACAGAAGCATAAATGACTGAATCGCTTCGTAGAGGCTTTCTGCACCCTGTGCAGGAACCTTGCGGAGAGTTTTTGCAAGAAGAGAAAGCTGTGCCTTTCTTTCCTCGTCTGCATCAGCCATTTTTTCTTCCGCAATACAGGCATATCTCTCAGCAAGACGCTTTGTACTTTCAAGAGTTATGATGAAAGCCTGATAGTTTGTCTTTTTCTTTTCGCTTGTTTCTTTTTCAAGCTTTTCTCTGATGTCGCCGATAATTTTATCAAGACCAAATCTGAGAACAGGTCTGAAATCAGGAATAAGATGACCTGTTACCTGCTCGATGAAGAAAGCAACCTCACCGGTATAGTCTTCGTATTTATTGTACATTTCCATAAGAGTTCTCACATAATCCGTCTTCTTTGTGAACTCTCTTACAGCATCAATTCTTTCCTTGGGGAACTCCTCGTTCGGCTCAATGTCATTATAAACTGCAGTGGGGTCGCAGTAGCCTGAGAAAGTTTCAACGCGGAATGAGGGGTTAATGAGTGCATAGCTTCTTGCAAAAGCGTCTCTCTGTGTACCTGCAAAAACTGCGTTATCGCTGATTGAAAGGGGCAGTCTTTCGATGATTGCCTCCAGCTCCTTCGCAGCTCTCATTTCCTTGTCAAGAGATGCAAATTCTTCGCTGTGAAGATATGCGGTTTCTCTTGCAATAAGCCATCCGTCAAGACGCATAAGACTTCTTTCTTCCTTGAAGAGAGCCTTTGCCTTTTCCGTAATTTCGTTTTGTCTGTAAACTTCTTTGATTACCATTTTAATCATCTCCGATTATGTTCGAATTATATTAAGTCCGTTCTTTTTCAGAACGCAAATAAAGTCCGTATATTCTTCGTCTGTTATGTGAGCGTCAGTCATTCTGTATTCCATAGAGCACTGTGTCCATTTGTCCTTTCCGTATTCGTGGTATCTCAGTACCTCAACCTTTATCTCTTCGTTCCCGAAGCTGTTTATCAGCTCTGCAAATTTTTGCGCATCTTCAGAAGAAGAATTAAAGCCTCCCACGAGAGGAATATGTATAAGAAGCTGATTTCTTTTCTTCGAAATCTCTCTTATGTTTTCAATTGTTTTTTCGTTTGACGCACCGATTACACTCTTGTGTTTTTCCGGATCATAATGTTTCAGGTCAACAATCATATAATCCGTAAGCTCACTGATTTCACCGAAACGCATATGAGATGCGTTTGACTCTATCGCTGTATGTATCCCCGCTTCACGGCATTTTTCGAGAAGTTCCTTCAATGCATAAAACTGCATCGTAGGCTCTCCGCCCGTAAAGGTTACGCCGCCGCCCGAAAACATCATCATTCTCCCTGAAAGGATTTCAGAAAAAATTTCTTCCGTGTCGTGCTCCGTGCAGGAAAGTTTTTCCTTGCCCTCTGAAATCATTTTTGTGCCATTTACATCAATGCTTTCAGGGTTTGAACACCAGGGGCAGAAGAAGTTGCAGCCCTGCAGATGATAGACAAGTCTGTTTCCCGGACCGTCCTGAGAGAAATTGAATCCTCTGTGTAAAATCCTGATTTTCATAATTTTCACCACAATACTCTATTGTATCTCGATTATATCACAAGTTGTATTTGTTGTCCATAAATAACCATTAAAAAATATTTATTTTAATATAACTATTATGTTGATTTCAGCTGTAAAAGTATGATATGATATACTGGTAAAACAAGGAGTTGATATATGTATGAAATACGCAGTCATTCTCTATGATGGTATGGCAGACCTGCCTGTTGAGCAGTTAGGCAATAAAACGCCTATGGAAGCGGCAGTCAAGCCTAACCTTGACAGACTTGCAGTAAAAGGCGAAATCGGTCTTGTCAGAACAGTTGCAGACGGTCTGAAACCTGGCAGTGACGTTGCAAACTTAAGCGTTCTCGGTTATGACCCCAAAAAATATTACACCGGCCGTTCACCTCTTGAGGCTGTGAGTATCGGCGTTAAAATGCTTGACGATGACATCGCTCTCAGATGCAATCTTGTTTCTCTTTCTGACGAAGAAAACTATGAAGACAAAACTATGGTAGACTACTCAGGCGGTGACATCTCCACCCCCGAGGCTGCCGAAATCATCAAATCTGTTGAAGAGCATTTCGGAAACGATATTTTCAGATTCTATTCGGGTGTACAGTACAGACACTGCCTTATCTGGCATAAGGGCACTACTGATTTAGGCTCAATGACACCTCCCCACGATATCTCAGGCCGTGTTATAGGTGAATATCTGTCCGCAAGTGAAAACGCAGAAGAGCTTGTGGGAATGATGAAAGAAAGCTATGATTTTCTGATGAATCATCCCGTAAACATAAAGCGTATGGCAGAGGGAAAGCTCCCCGCAAACTCAATATGGCTCTGGGGCGAGGGCAAAAAGCCTATGCTCCCCTCATTTGAAGAAACCTTCGGATTGAAAGGCAGTATTATTTCAGCCGTTGACCTGCTTAAAGGAATCGGTCAGTGTGCAGGAATGAAAACACCTGATGTCGAGGGGGCAACAGGCTACATCGACACGAACTTTGAAGGCAAAGCAAAACAGGCAGTTGAGGATTTTGACTCAGGCTGTGATTTTGTATACATCCACTTTGAAGCACCCGACGAATGCGGTCACAGAAGAGAGGCTGAAAATAAAGTCCGTTCAATCGAGCTTATTGACGAAAAAGTTCTGCCAATAATAATTGATGGTCTCGAGAAGTATGACGACTACAAAATTCTCGTTCTCCCCGACCATCCCACCCCGATAAAAACAGCAACTCATTCCTCTGAGCCTGTCCCCTATATGATTTATCATAAAAAGGGTGAAAAGGAAAACTCTTTCACATCATTCAATGAAAAGACTGCAGAAGAAACAGGCATCTTTGTGCCCTTCGGTCCCGATGTAATGAAAAAGTTTCTTGCTGAATAATTTATTAAAGAAAGAAGAATGTCAAAATGAAAATAAACACTAAATGTCTCCACTCAGGTTACACACCGAAAAACGGCGAACCCCGTGTTCTTCCCATCACGCAGAGCACAACTTTCAAATATGAAAGCAGTGAAGAAATGGGTAAGCTTTTTGACCTTGAAGCTGAAGGCTATTTCTACACAAGACTCCAGAATCCTACCAACGATGCAGTTGCTGCAAAAATCGCGGCTCTTGAGGGCGGCGTTGCAGCAGTTCTCACTTCATCAGGCCAGGCTGCTTCATTCTATTCAGTTTTCAATATCTGCTCAGCAGGTGACCATGTTGTAGCTTCTGCTGCAATTTACGGAGGCACATTCAACCTCTTCTCTGTAACAATGAAAAAGCTGGGTATCGACTTTACTTTTGTTAATCCCGATTCAACTGAGGAAGAGCTGAATGCTGCATTCAAGGAAAACACAAAGGTTGTTTTTGCAGAAACACTTTCAAATCCCTCGCTTAATGTTCTCGACATCGAGCTTTTTGCAAAGGTTGCCCACGCACACGGCGTACCCCTTATTGTTGACAACACATTCCCCACACCTATCAACTGCAGACCCTTTGAGTTCGGTGCAGACATTGTAACTCACTCCACCACAAAATATATGGACGGTCACGCAACACAGGTTGGCGGCGTTATCGTTGACAGCGGTAACTTTGACTGGAATGCATCAGACAAATATCCCGGTCTCACAACTCCTGACGAGTCATACCACGGCGTTATCTACACAGAGCGTTTCGGCAAGGGTGCATATATTACAAAATGCGTAACTCAGCTTATGAGAGACCTGGGCTCTATCCCCTCTCCTCACAACGCATTCCTTCTCAACCTCGGTCTTGAAACACTTTTCCTGAGAGTGCCCAGACATTGTGAAAACGCACTTAAAGTTGCGAAATTCCTTGAAGAAAACGAAAATGTTTCCTGGGTAAACTATCCCGGTCTTGAAAGCAATAAATATTATTCTCTCGCTCAGAAGTATATGCCTGACGGCACAAGCGGTGTTGTTTCATTCGGCATCAAGGGTGGCAGAGAAGCTGCAACAAAATTTATGGACTCACTTGAACTTGCAACAATTGCAACACATGTTGCAGACTGCAGAACATGCGTCCTTCATCCTGCAAGTACAACTCACAGACAGCTTTCCTCTTCACAGCTTGAAGAAGCAGGTGTTGCTGAGGACCTTATCAGATTCTCAGTAGGCATTGAAGATGCAGACGACATTATCGCAGACATCTCTCAGGCAATCGAAAAGGCATGTAAATAATTCTGCTAAAAAACTTTGTCAAATATTGACTTTTGATTTTTTGGCAGTATAATGTAGTTAAAGAGTATAAAACTTATACTGAAAAACTTTCACGGAGGTAAGACAAATGAAAGCTCTTAAAATAATCGGCGCTATTGTAGCTGTTGCAGGTGTTGTTGCTGCAGCATATTTCCTTATCAAAAAATTCTGTGGCAAGAAAGATGTATGCACTTGTGAAGAGTGTGAAGACATCTGCTGCTTTGACGAAGACGGTGAAATCTGTGACTGCGCAGAATGTGCACAGTGTGCAGACGACGAAACAGTAGAAGTTGAAGAAGACAAACCCGCAGAAGAATAATCAACATTAACACAAACAAAAAATCCGACAGCAACGCAGCTGTCGGATTTTTCTTTATTTATCTAGTTCTTCAATATACCTTGTAAGTGCATCGTCCTGTGAGGGCAGAAGAGAAAAGCCGTTATCTGTCAGACATTTCTTTGAGAGTCTTGAATTGAGCGGTCTCTTCGCTTTCACGGGATATTCTGATGTGGGGATATGGTTTATCTTCACATTCAGTCCTGATTTTTTCATAATGCTCTCAGCAAACTCTGCCCAGCTCATAAAGCCTTCGTTCGTTGCGTGATAAACACCATATTTTTCTGTTTTAATCATACTGACGAGAAGCACTGCCAGGTCTCTTGTGTATGTAGGTGAGCCTATCTGGTCTGCAACCACGCTCAGTTCATCTCTTGTTTCAGCAAGACGGCGCATTGTCTTTACAAAATTTCCGCCGTTTATGCCGTAAACCCAGCTTGTTCTTACAATGAAAGTTTTTGAGCAGTTTTCAAGAGCATTGTTTTCTCCATCAAGCTTTGTCCTGCCGTAAACATTCTGCGGATTTTTTGCATCCTCGGGCTCATAGGGATTTTCTCCGTCGCCGCCGAAAACATAGTCGGTGCTGACATAAATCATCTTAGCTCCGATTTTCTCACAAGCCTCTGCTATGTAAAGACTTCCCTCTGCATTGATTTTTTCGCAGATTTCTTCCTCGTCCTCTGCCTTGTCAACTGCAGTGTATGCAGCACAGTGGATAACACCGTCAGGCTTGTTTTCAAGAATAAATTTCTGTGTTTCTTCTTTGCTTGTCAGGTCAAATTCTTCTCTGTCACAGGGAATTACATCAATTCCGTTTTTCAGAAGCTCTTCTGTCACATCGTGACCGAGCTGACCTTTTACACCTGTTACGAGAATTTTCATTTCAGAACTTCCGCTCCTTCATAGAAAAATCTCACATCACTGTCTTTGAATTTAGGTGCGCGTATATCCTTTTCACTGAGTACAGGGTTATCATTTCCCCATTCAACACCGAAGGTTTCGTCACAGTAGCAGACACTTCTGTCATTTTCAGGTGAATAGTAATCATCAACCTTATACGAAAACTCAACATCATCTGTCAGTGTAATAAAACCGTGTAAAAATCCCTTGGGAACAAAAAGCTGTTTTTTGTTTTCTTCGGAAAGTTCAACCGCAATCCATTTAAGATAAGAGGGTGAGCCCTCTCTGATGTCTACAATAACATCCATCACCGCACCCTTGACACAGCTTACAAGCTTTGCCTGACATCTGGGATTGGTCTGACAGTGAAGCCCTCTGAGTGTACCCTTTTTCTGGGAAAAAGAACGGTTATCCTGAACAAAGTCAGTGTTTATTCCTACTTTTTCAAGTGCATCTTTATTGTAGCTTTCCATAAACCAGCCTCTGTGGTCACCGAAAACCCTGGGTTCAATAATAAATGCATCAACAAGCTCTGTTTCAATAATATTCATTATCAGTTTTTTCCTTTCGACTCATCATCTTCTCTGCCCCAATGAGGTCTCTGACCGGGGGTGTCCGCATAGAGAATTTTGCCCTCGGCAACTCTCATAAGATGCTGACCGTAAGAGGATTTGCCGTATTTGTTAGCTGATTCTACAAGCTTTTTCTTTGTAATCCAATGCATATTATATGCGATTTCTTCCGGTGCAGAAATTTTGATACCCTGAAGAGTTTCAATAGTCTTCACGAAATTACCTGCATCGATAAGAGAGTCAACAGTGCCCGTATCAAGCCACGCGAAACCTCTGCCGAGAGTTTTCACTTCGAGCGTTCCCGCTTCGAGATACATTCTGTTGATGTCTGTTATTTCGTATTCGCCTCTGGCACTCTTTTTAAGATTCTTTGCATATTCCACAACCTTGTTGTCGTAGAAATAGAGACCGGTTACTGCATAGTTCGATTTGGGATTCTGCGGTTTTTCCTCAATTGAAACTGCGTGACCTTTTTTATCAAATTCCACAACGCCGAAAGCTCTGGGGTCTTCAACATAATATCCGAAGATTGTTGCGCCCACTTCACGTTTTGCAGCCTGACGGAGAATATGTCCGAGACCGCTGCCGTAGAAAATGTTGTCGCCGAGAATCATCGCAACATTGTCATTACCGATAAATTTTTCTCCGATAACAAAAGCCTGTGCAAGACCCTCGGGTTTTTCCTGAACTGCATAGGAAAGCTTGAGACCGAACTGACTTCCGTCACCTAAAAGATGTTCAAATTTAGGTGTGTCTTCCTTTGTTGAAATTATAAGAATTTCTCTGATACCTGCCAACATCAGGTTTGAGAGAGGATAATATATCATCGGTTTATCATAAACCGGCAAAAGCTGTTTACTGGTTACCATTGTCAGGGGATAAAGTCTTGTACCTGAGCCTCCTGCAAGAATGATTCCTTTCACTTAAACACGCTCCTTTTCACTATAAAATGCTGTCCTCCGTAAAGGGGGCACATCTATTATAGAACTTTTTTCGCATTTCGTCAAATTTTTCTTTAATTTTTAACATATTTCTTAATTTGTATAAGTATTATTTTGACAAATCACTCAAAAAACCCTACGAAGAACAAGCGCATATTGTAAGTGATTCTGGCAAAGAAAGCGACAATTTCACTTTCTGACATCATATCATTTTTAAGCTTTTCAAACCATCCGTCAGTATCCGTTGTGATTTCAAAGATTATTTTTTCGCTTTCAAACATTTTACCGTCGGTAGGTTTTAAAACCTCAAAGGTATATTTCTCGCCGGGATTAAGATTTTTAAAAACACCGTCAGAGTAGGTTCCTGTTTCCACGCAATAATAAGCCAGGCCCTCATAACTTGTGATTTTCACTTTTGTTTTTCCGATTTTTTCAGTTTCAACAACATCTTCAATCACCGGTCTTTCAGGAATCACCCATTCCACAACGGGCGAGGCAAATTTGCCGCCACCTGCTTTTCTGCCGATATACATCGTTGTGCCCGGCACCACGGGAATGTAACCGAAAGAAACAGAGTTTTCTTCCGTAAACTCCTCATCGGGAGAAAATTTATAATATACTTTCTCTCCGAACATTTCAACAGAACACTCGTCAATATAATTTATTTCAGGCTCAATAATACTTTTTCTCTCAGGCAGACGGGTAAGGAAGCCCTCTTCACCAACCTGAACAACAAAGGTCATCGCAGAGGGCGAATCAAGCCACTCTGTCACGCTCTGACCACTGACAACTGTCTGATAATACTTAGTCTTTACAGAAACCATTGTTTCATCAAAAATTATGGTTTCTTTTTCGTAGTCGTAGTCTATGGGATTGACAAACACATTCAGTGAATAACTGTGAGATTTATAGCCGTCAGCACTGACAGTGATTTCAATTATGTTTGTCCTGTATTCCTCTACGGGTACATAAACTGTTTCTCCGTTATCCACAGAAACTCCGTCAACCTCCACCTGATAGTAGGAAGAAGGCGTAACGCCAACCTGACCTGTTCCGTTTTCCAGCAGGATAATTCCCCCATCCTCGGAAGCGATGTCAACCTCAATAATTTCCGTTTCTGTACTCAGAGTCAGTCCCTCAAGCACCGTTTCAGCCTGAAGATACTCTTTCTCATAAACCTGACCAAAGCCGTTTTCATCTGATGCTACTGCCCTGACAACAGCTTCCTCTCTGAGAGAAATGGGTTTTGTGTAAAGAATTCCGTTTTCACGGGGGTCACTGCCGTCAAGAGTATAATAAATTTCATCTGCACTCAGACAAGTAAGCTGTAACTTTTCGGCAAAAGAAATTTCACCGTCATCAAGAGAGAATTTCACATATTTTTCACTGCTTGTAAAAGCCTTGATTGCAAAATTTCCCAGACGCATATATTCCGTAGGTCCGTCAAAGCCTTTTATAACCTTAGTGTGAATGTCTTCCCACCTGTCACCGTCAGAACTGACAAAACTTTCTCCGGCACTGCTGACATTTGCGGTAGACTGAACTCTGTATTCCATATAAATCGCTTCAACCTGGGCAGTAAGTTTTTCAGTAGGATTATTGAGATAAACAACCACACTGAACTTCTTTCCGCTTGTGAGATTTATACCTGAGTCAAGGTTTTCCGTATAATATCCGGGAAGCTCCTTCACTCCTGAAAACTCTGCCTCAAGAACACCTGAGGTGGGGTCTTTTTCGTTCACAAGGTCTGTATAGATTTTTACGGTGTATTTTGTGTTCACATCGGTTGTATAGAAAGAAACTGCTTCAAGAACTTCATTTTTCTTCGCCTTGAAAACATTCGCCATAAAAATTTCCGTGGAATCCTCAAAGCCGACGGGAGTGTACTGAACACTTTCGTCGTGAGAGTAGATGCCCTCATAATTGTCGTTGCTTTCGTAAAGATAAATTCCTATGTAATCTATTGTCACATCTTCATATGAAAGCCAGAAAAAGCCCTTTGAGCCCCAGTTTTCGCCCCAGCTGTTCTGAACGAGCCACGCGCCGTCATTTTCGATATATTTCGAATTGTTGAAGTTTTCTTTGGGGAAATTATCATCCCATCCCACAATGGTAACAGAATGGTTTGTGTAAGAGCCGATATAGTTGTACCAGGCATTTGTGCTTTCGTTGAAATTTTCTTCTCTGTTTGAAGCAAGATATGAAATATCAACCGCCTGACCCGTTTTATACATCTGCTCTTTAACCTGCTCGACAAGATGCTTTCTCGCAGCAGCCTGTTCAGAAGGTGTGTCATAATTATATTCGGGGAAAGATATCATATTCTGAAGATGTGCAACAGATGTTATTTTGTATCTGTCATTTATCTTCACTTCAGAATAAGGAAAGTCTGATTCAGGTGCCGGACCGTACCAGTTTGAAAGAGCTCCGCAGGCAGTGTTGTCAAAGCCACCGTTATTGAAAGGGTTGTAGTCAGAAAAAATATTTCTGAATGCTTTTTTCTGATTCACTGAAGAATAAGCAAAATATGCAAGGTGTGCCTCGGACAGATTTTCACCTACACCTTTACTTCCCAGTCCCGTTTCACTTGATGTCAGAGCAGCAAAAGCCCAGCAGGTACCGAAAAGGCCCTGATCACCTGTTTCTTTTACATACTTCACAGCAAACTCATCGGGAAGTCGGAGCAATCTGTTTGCTCTTTTGGTTTCGGGCAAAGCCGAGGACGTGTGCGAAGAAATCCTGCCGCCACTGTTGAGAATTTCTTTATCTTCTGGGGTAAGTACACTGAAAGTAAGATTACTTGTTTCATCATATGCAAAAGTTGTTGTACCGCAAAAAGAGAAAATGCTCAGTACAAAAACCGTGCTGAGAAAAAGAGAAAGGACTTTCTTTCTCACAGAAACCAACTCCTTTTATCTGAAATATTCGTCCATTATCATCGCTGCGTTGCGGACAATCTCTTCGCAAGGACGCGTTTTTTTGTATGTTTCATCTCTCACTGCGGGAACGTGACTTTCTGAAGGCCCGTCCATCCCGAGAAGATCCCGGCAGATAAAAGAACAGCCATTTCTTTTTTCAAATTCTTCTTTGATTTCCCTGACCTTTTTATAAACTTCTTTTTTCGCTTCCGCTGCGTTTTCAAGGTCTGTATTACTTGCAAGACCGATAAGAAGAGTGCATCCGCTGAAAGCACCGCACACTTCACGAAGTCGGCCGAAGCCTCCGCCGAATCCGATTGAAAGACGCATAGCCGTTTCATCGTCAATACCGAATTTATCTGCAAAAGCGCAGAAAACTGCCTGAGAACAGTTGTAACCTTTTCCGAAAAGCTCTACTGCCTTTTCAACTCTGCTTTCCATAATTTTCATTCTCCTTTACTTCTGCCTTGTCACAAAGCTCGTCAATATATTTTTCATATTTTTCTGTTTTCAATCGGCTTATGGCTATGCTTTCAAAGTCCTGCTCATATTCGCCTTCAAAATCACCGTAAAGCGCGTCTATTTTGTCCTGAATTTCTTTTTCGGTAGGCTTCAGTTTTCCCTCTGCGTAAATGTTCTGAAGCTCCATTATGCCCGTCTGGAGATAGTAGGAATAAAACTGACTCATCTGTATTGATTTGATTCCTACGACACCCTCTTTACCTTCGTTCTCAGCATTGAAGTTCTCTGCTTTTTCTTTGAGCGCTTTAAAGGTGATATCTTCATAAATACCTTCTTCTTTCATCAGAAGAAACTGGATTTTCGCCCTGACGCACTCACTGAGTGTCCTCTCATAAAGCATCTGTTCCGGAGTAACTCCGTCAAATTCTGTCTGCCAGAAAACCTCCGTATACTGAACAGAAAACTGTTCAAGACAATCGTTGAGTACCTCTGACTTACACTTTTTTCTGAAATATTCGAACTCCTCTTCCGTTATAGGTTCGGAATTTACATAAGCAACAATGTTTTCTTCAACCTCCTGCGTCTGTGTGCACGAAACAAACATCAGAGAAAATATAAGTGCAAAGAAAACACACGCAACCTTTTTCATCAGAGCTACACCTCCTACCGCGTTAATTCTTTATGCTAATTATACATAATAACTCAGTAAAAATCAACACATTAAGTTGACAACCGAAGATAAGAAGTATATAATTACTACAATAAAATAAGAAAGGACGATGATAAAATGAAAAAAATAATTTCTATCATCCTGGCAGCAGTGCTCTGCCTCAGCGTTTTTTCAGCAGGTGTTTCTGCACTTGACTTAGAAGACAAAACACTCAAATTCAAAGGCGACGGCGAATTCAAAATCTTGCAGGTTGCAGACCTTCAGGATACTTCTTATGCCGTTTCAGCAACTTACGACTATCTTGGTGCGATTATCGCAGAGGAAGACCCCGATCTTATCGTTCTTACAGGCGATAACATCGCAGGTGGTTCCGGTGAGGCCCTTACAGTAGATATTGCAAGATGGCAGGTAGAAAAAGCTATCGACAACACAATGTCTTTCTTTGAAGAAATCGGTGTTCCCGTTGCTGTTGTTTTCGGCAACCACGACGCTGAAGCTCTCATCAGCAAAGAAGAACAGATGACTATGTATCAGAAATATAAGTGCTGCGTGGGCTTCGATGAAGGCGACAGCCTCTATGGTTGCGGTACATACAATCTCCCCATTCTTTCATCTGACGGCGAAAAAGTTGTTTATAACCTCTGGATGTTCGACTCAAATATGTATGACGAAGTATATGGTGGTTATGACTATGTTCACGAAGACCAGATTGAATGGTATGTAAACACATCAAATGCTCTTAAAGCAGCAAACGGTGGCGTTCCCGTTCCCTCAATGGCTTTCCAGCACATTATCGTAAATGAAATCTACAATGCCCTCGTTGAAACAACAGAAGGTGCCTCCAACTCAATAAAGGTTGGCGAAAAATATTTCACACTTCCCGAAAACGCAACAGGCGTTATCAACGAAAATCCCTGCCCCGGCACTCAGGACTCACTCCAGTTCGAAACAATGGTAGCACAGGGCGATGTCAAGGCTATGTTCTTCGGTCACGACCATGTTAACTCTTTCGTTGTTCCCTATCAGGGCATTGATATCGTAAACACTCCCACATCAGGCTTCGGCTCATACGGCGACAAGTCAACACGTGGTGTGCGCGTTATCACAATCAACGAAAATGACACATCAAAATATGAAACAAAGGTTATCAACTATTTTGACAAATTTGCAGTTGACAACCTTTCAGAATGCAGATACCTTATGAGTGAGGGCGATGTATGGAGCGTTTTCCGTTATCTCATTCTTGCTCCCCAGAACGGTGTTTCAATCCTTGATGTTCTTTCTGATATCTTTGCACTTATTTTTTAATTTATAAAATAATTTACTAACAAAAGGAGATAACTATGTTTAAAAAAACATTAGCTATTATCTTGTCTGTTTTGTTAAGTCTTTCAATGTTTACTTTATGTGTCGGCGCCGAGAGTGAAAGCGCCGACACTCTTAAGTTTAATGAGGATGGCTCATTCAAAATCATTCAGGTAGCAGATTTACAGGATACAGAAAATCCCGTAAAAAAAACAAATGAATATTTAAGAAAAATAATTGAAGATGAAGACCCCGACCTTATCGTTCTCACCGGCGACAATATTTCGGACTCTGTTGCAAGAGGCTTTACAGATGCTCATTCTGAACAGAAAGTAAGAAAAGCTATCGATTCATTTATGTCTCTTTTTGAAGAATACGGTGTTCCCGTTGCAGTTACTTTCGGTAACCACGACGCAGAAGGCTATGTATCAAAAGAGAAGCAGATGAGAATCTACAATGAATACGACTGCTGTGTGGCAATCGATGAAGGTGAAGCTATCACAGGATGCGGAACATATAATCTTCCCATTCTTTCATCAGATGGCACAAAGATTGCATACAATCTCTATGTTTTCGATTCAAATATGTACGACGGTCTTAACGGCGGCTACGACCACGTTTACTCTGACCAGATTGACTGGTACGTGGAAACATCAAACGCTCTTAAAGAGCAGAATGGCGGCGTTCCCGTTCCGTCAATGGTTTTCCAGCATATAGTCGTTAATGAAATCGATGCCGCTCTTGTGGAAACAGACAACCCTGACGGTGCTGTTCAGATCGGCGATAAATTCTTCGTTCTTCCCGAAAACGCATCAGGCACTCTCCGTGAGGCACCCTGTCACGGTACGGTCGATTCACTCCAGTTTGAAAAAATGGTAGAGCAGGGTGATGTCAAGGCTATGTTCTTCGGCCACGACCACAAAAACGATTTCGTTGTTCCCTATATGGGCATTGACCTTGTAAATTCTCCTGCAGCAGGATTCGGCGGATACGGTTCAGACAACAGAGGTGTCCGTGTTATCGAGCTTAACGAAGAAGACACAAGCACTTACGAAACAAGACTTATTGAATATCTTAAAACATACTGCACAGAGCCTGTTGATGTTATTCTCTATCACATCAACAGCATCAAATATATCTTTGATATGTTCCTTATGGGTCTTACAATCCCCATCAAATCATTTATAGCATTAATCTCATAAAGGTGGTTTACTTGTGAAACGCGAAAACAGACAAGCCTTTAAAAAAGGTGTCAGAAACGGTATCCCTATCGCGTTGGGATATTTTGCAGTGGCTTTTACTCTGGGTATTGCTGCAGCAAATGCAGGTCTGACCGCCTTTCAGGCAACCCTTGCAAGTTTTACAAACAACGCCTCTGCAGGTGAATATGCAGGTTTCACGGTAATCGCAGCAGCATCGGGATATCTTGAAATGGCTGTGATGCAGGTTGTAGCCAACGCAAGATATCTGCTGATGAGTTTTGCTATGAGCCAGAAAATCCCGCAGGATATGAAGCTCCATCACAGACTTCTCGTGGCCTTTGACCTGACAGACGAAATTTTCGGCATATCAATTGCAGAGCCGGGAAAACTTAATCCTTACTTTTCATACGGTGCTTTTTCCGTAGCAATCCCCGGTTGGTCGCTGGGCACTTGTCTCGGCGTGGTAATGGGAAACGTACTCCCAGAAAATGTGGTAAGTGCACTGAGCGTGGGACTTTTCGGTATGTTTGTTGCAATCGTTGTTCCCGTGACAAAGAAAAACAAAAAACTGTTGGGAATTGTCCTCTTTTCAATGGCAGCGAGTTTTGCGTTTTACAGAATCCCCGTTTTTGATGCACTCTCTTCGGGCACAAAAACAATTATTCTGACGGTCGTGATTGCTCTTATTGCTGCAATTCTCTTCCCCGTAAAGGAGGACGAAAAAAATGCAGAATAATGTTTACATCTACATAGGAATTATGGCACTGGTCACATACCTTATGCGCGTTCTTCCCATGACGATTTTCAGAAAAGAAATCAAGAACAAAACCATTCGCTCTTTTCTCTACTATGTACCCTATGTGACACTTACCGTTATGACCTTCCCTGCAATCCTGGAAGCTACGGGAAGCGTCTGGTCAGGACTTGCGGCGCTTGTCGGCGGCGTACTCATCGCCTGGATGGGAGGCAGTCTGCTTGTGGTTTCAGTAGCCTCCTGCGTGATTGTTTTTGTTATTGAAATGTTTATACTTTAAACGAAAAATCCCCTCAGTCATTTTCTTACGAAAACGACAGCTCCCCTTGCTTTTTCAAGGGGAGCCTTTTTATTCTCATCTTTTTTTATACATAACAAGTTCTGCATCTTTTCCGTTTTCACCATAAGTACAAACAAGGAGAAAATCTGTTCCTGCAATAACACCAAAACACCTGTCATTGTTGGAATCACATTCAAGTTGATTACCAAGATAAACTCTGTTATCATCTAAAAATTTTACTTTCTTTCCTGATGGCAAAATATATTCAAGATTGACAAAACTTCCTTCAAGCGCATTAAGGTCATTTACTTTTGGCATTCCCGGAATCTGAAGCGCATTGAATTCTTCTATGATTACTGCTTTGAAATCAAAAAATTCTTCAGGGTTGGGTTTGACATTTGATTCGTACACAGAACCACCTCTATATTCCATACTTTAATAAACTTACGGCTGTTCAAACAAAGGAATACTTTCTTCTTCGTGTTCCCAGAACATAAAGTTGTTATGCTCAACATAAACACATCTGAAACCGTAAATTTCAGAAGCGCTGAAAGCAGGAACATAAAGAAGGTCTCTTCTGCCTCTGATTACGGGTGCATCAAGTTTCACTTCTTCTCCGTTTTCAACAACAGCAATATCGCTTCCCTCTGTGAAAGTTACTTTCTTTCCGTAAATACCCAGAGTCATTCTGCCCTCTTCTTTTGCAACATAAGCGCCTACACTCTGGAAAACAACTGACAATGGTGCATACCATACTCCGTCAATTTTTTCGGGACAAGCATTGACTCCGCCAAGACCTACAAGCATTCCCTTATATACCATTCTGGGATGTCTTTCGAGGTAAACGGGGGGCATAGCGTGAGGAAGAATCATATCCTTTTCCTTGTCAATAACAACACGGTCAATAATATCTTTTTCGATATCATCGCCCTCGCCGAGGAATGAGGTAATTGTCATCTTCTTTCCGTCAACCTCAAAAAGTGCAAAAGAGGGACGGTCTTCAATTTCCTGGGGATAAAATGCAGCATGGAAAATACTCTGCTGAGAATTACAGCCAGGTGAACCACCACCTGCATTTGAAAGCATATAGTGAATTGTACCCTGTGAGGGTTTTGCATAAATAGCATCATTCTTAATGGGGAAAGAACGGGAGAAATTATGTTCGTGACCTGCCAACATAATATCACACATATCAATGCCCTCACGCATCCAGGGGAAAGCATCGAAGTTATGACCTGCAGGATTTGAATAGTAGATGGGGAAATGATAAGTACCGATCTTCCAGGTTTTTTCGCTTGTTCCCACATCCTCTTTTATCCACTCGCCCACTTCATCGGGACCATTGATACCCATAACGCAGATATGTACATTACCGTAATCGAAAGAATAGTTTTCTGTCTTCCAGTTTTCAGGACCGTTATAGGGGTATGCCATTTTGAACTGTGTGTCAAAAAACTCTGCAGGTTCAGCGTAATATCTGCCTTCGCTTGTTTCGTAGTTTTTAAAGCCTCTGTTGTCGTGATTTCCGAGAGTCATCATAAGAGGTCTGTATTCCATAATCCCTTTCATACCTGCCAGAGCACCGTTCCACTGAACAACGTGCTGACCGCAGTCAGTGTTGTCACCGCCCGTAACGATGAATTTCACTTCGGGATGTTTTTCGAGAATTGCAAGAAGAAACTTCTGAATTTTAGAATAATCCTGCTGATGGAAATTTCCCTGCTGCTGGTCTGAAATCGCAACAAATGTGAACTTCTCAAGATTTTCTTCTTCTGTTGTGAAGAAATATTCCTCACTTCTGTTTTTCTCGTCGCCGCAAGTGTAGAAATATTTTGTACCCGGCTTAAGTCCGTCAGCAATCGCAGTATGAATATAACTTTCATCTCTGTCGCTGGTGAAAACAAGATTTTCAGATTCTTTCTTCATAACCACATCTGTGTTTTCTTCGCGGTATTCAATGTAACCTCCCGGCACAGACACATCTGTTCTCCAGGTGATTGCCATATTGTAACGGGCATCGCCGTTGATTGAAAGCATAATATGGTCGGGCTTTTCTGTTGCAAAACCTGCAGGTTTATCGTTAATGTTAGTCATAATTATTCTCCTTTTTCTGTTTCAGCCTTATTGTATATAAAATCCTGAATAAGCTGTGATGTTTCTGCCTTGTCAATAGTCAGCACCGAAGCACCGCCGATTGTAGCGCTCGTATATTTGTTGTCAAAAGGTACTCTTGACTGGACGATATCATAGTGCATATACATCAGCACGGCACCCTCTGCAAGAAGAGAAAGCTTCACGGGATTCATATCTGTTTCCACGTAAGAGAGAACAGTTTTTCCTGTGTCGATAAGGTCCAGGGGATTGGACTTCTTAACCTGATTGAAAATCGCAGAAATAACCTTTCTCTGACGCTGTGTTCTGTTAAAATCGCTGTCAAGATAACGGATTCGTACATAGACAAGAGCTTCTTCTCCATTGAGTGTGACTGCCTCGCCGTAATCAATTTTCTGTTTTGATGTTCTGTTGATATATTCGGCTTCTCTCTGCTCAACCTCAACGGTAACACCGCCGAGACTATCTATAACATCCTTGAAAGCGTTGAAATCCACAAGCACATAGCCGTCAACATCAATTCCGAAATTATATTCAATTGTCTCCATAACAAGCTGCGGTCCGCCGTATACACAGGCTGCATTCATCTTGCCATCGCCGTGTCCGGGAATTGTGACATATGTATCACGCAAAAAGGATGTCATCTTTATCTGTCCGTGTTTTCTGTCCACAGATACGAGAATCATCGTGTCGCTTCTTGAAACATCTCCTCCTTTTCGGTCGTCAACGCCGATAAGAAGAATATTTTCCACTAACGGATCACTTTTAAGCTCTGCGGAAGACACAGATGAGGTATAACCTTTTTCGGGCTTCTTATAATCCGTATTCATAAACACCGTAGTAAGATATCCCGTAACACCCAGAAAAGCAATTGCAAGAATCAGGACAACCGATGTGATAAACCTGAAAAAGCCGCCGCGCTTTTTCTTCTGTACTGGGGCTTTTTTCTTACTGCCGCCTTTTGAATATTCACGGGGCTCTGAGCCCTGATTTTTATTTTTCGATACGCTGATATCTCCTGAACCGTCATCAAAATCGCTGAGATAATCGTCATATCTTCTTCTCTCCGACGCTCTGTTTCTGTCCACATAAATATTTTCACCTTTTTTAGGGGAAGCCTGTCCTCTTTCACGGCGCACAAGTTCCTCATAGCTGTAAGGATTTGCTCTGCCGGTGTTCTGCTGAGGAGGTCTTTTCTTTGAAACAGGGATATCGGATTTTCTGCCGTTTTCTCCATTCGCCAAATGTATCATCTCCTGTCTGCTATTTTACACTAAAGAAAAGCAATATGCAAGAAGTAAAAGGAAATCTGTTTATTTTATTGACAAATAAACAGATTTGTTTTAAAATCTAGAAGAGAAGGTTGGGCAGTCGCGGCTGATTTTTTCAGACGAGGAAAGTCCGAGCCCCACAGAGCAGGATAACGGTTAACGGCCGCCGAGGGTGACCTTAGGGAAAGTGCATAGAAATACACCGCCGTGATTTTCACGGTAAGGGTGAGATGGTGCGGTAAGAGCGCACCGGTGTGCAGGAGACTGCACAGCCAAGTAAACCCTATCCGGAGCAACACCGACTGAGGAGACGCATTTGCTCGATGTATTCCTCGAAAGGTGGCTTGAGCGTTGCGGCAACGCAGCGCCTAGACAGATGATTGCCTTAAACGACAGAACTCGGCTTACAGACCTTCTCACTTTTTGAATAATCCGGCTGTCGATGGACAGCCTTTTTTAAAAGGAGTGATTATTATGGTAAAGCATATGATTATCTGGAAACTGAAAGAAGATGTTGACAGAAAAACTGTTTCAGACGACATCAAAACATCTCTTGAAGGACTGGTCGGAAAAATTGACGGTCTGACAGAGATGCACATCCTCACAGAATGTATCAGCTCTTCTTCAGGCGACATTATGATGGATTCAACCTTTGAAAGCAACGAAGCTTTAATGAACTATCAGAAGCACCCGCTTCACGTAGAAATTGCAAACGGAAAGGTAAGACCTTTCGTGGACGCAAGACTTTCATTTGATTACGAAGTATAAAAAACCGTGTGTATGAAACCATACTAAAATCATACACACGGTTTTTTCTTTTATCATTGGCTTACAGGCAAAATAATCTGCTGTCCCACAAAAATTTTATTTTCATTCTCAATACCATTGAGAGCAAGAATTGTTTTGATATTTTTTGAATAATCTATTTTATTGCTCTGACAGATTGAGTAGAGACTCTCACCTGATTTCACAGTATGAGTAACAAACTGCACACTGTTTTCTCCAAGCTTTTTCTCCAGGTCGGCAATCCTCTTTGACTGGTCATTGATTGTTGAACTCTGACTGCCGATAATCGAACTGACAGTTGAAGAGAAATTCTCCTGTTGTTCAAGCAATTCATTGTAATCACTTTTCAGGGAGATAACGGAAAATGTGAGAATAACACAAACAGCACAGAGAACTGCCAGAATGATTTTCATTGTTTTATTTATACCCTGACTTGTCTGTGTTTCCTTTTTTTCTTCCTCTTTTTCCTTTGAGGGCTTTTTCTTTTCTATTCTGATGGGTTTGCCCACTTCATCATAAATAAAGAAGCCTTTCAGTTTTTCCACCTTATCGTTTTTCCACTGGAAGAAGCCTCTTGTGTCCTGAATAGGGTCAATAACATATGCCACCTGGAACGGCATATTGAAAAAATTTTCCTGAATAAACATATCATAATTTGACAGAAAAATTCCATAATTGGGATGAGTGTGCTGCCAACCGATTATTTTTTTATCGGGATAAAGCTTCTCTCGTTTTGCGTGAACATAACCCCAAGTTTCGTGAGTAAATGTAAGTGTTGCAGATGACGCATCAGTATATTTAGCTTCGATAAAATCGGAGATTATTACGTGTGTTTTTCCCTGCTCTTCCACATAGTCACCAATGAGAATACTTCCTAGTTCTTTTGTTGTATCCGTGGCTGCAAATTTTTCGAGGGCCTTGAAAACACGCTGTCTTATGTAAACCTTTACATCATCATTTGCCACTTCGCCTAACGTAAGGAAGTTGAGAGGCAACTGAACTTCCTGAGCTTTTTCTTCCTCTTCTTCCTGAATTTCAATTTCAAAATCTTTTTCTTCCAACGTCAGCACCACCTTATCTTATGCGTACATAATTATGCTTCTGATAATACTGATGACCATAAGAACTACTCCAGCTATTATCGGCCACATAGTATTTGTTCCGCCATTCTGTGAAACATACTGAGCTTTTCCGAAATCCGGAATCTGTTTCATAGCCGCTGCCTTTTTCTCGACATCTGTCATATAGAGATAGTCACCAAAAAGACCTGCTGCAACGCTTACAAAAAGTGACAGGAACCAGAGTCCGGGAATAAATGAGAAGAGAACAGATGCGCCGATAGCTGCTGCGCCGTAAACGTACATTTTTCTGTAAAGGAACCAATAGCCTGACATCAGGAAAGCTGACCAGTTCCACATATTTTTCTGCTGCTTCTGTTTAAGCTGTTGGAATTTCGGAATATAATGATCTCTCTTTTCTGTACCTATAAGAAGCACTACATCTTTATCTACACCCATACGCATAGCATAATCATCTACATTTGATGCAAACGGAGCAGCCGCCTGATTATATGCAGGTGCTACGGGCGGTGTCTGAGGTACTGTCTGCTGTGCATATGCAGGTGTTACGGGTGTCTGAGGTACTGTCTGCTGTGTGTATACAGGTGTTACAGGTGGTGTCTGGGGTACCGTCTGCTGTGCATATGCAGGTGCCACGGGTGGAGTCTGAGGCACTGTCTGCTGTGTGTATACTGGTGTTACGGGTGTCTGAGGCACTGTCTGCTGTGTGTACGCAGGTGCTACGGGTGCAGTAAGTGTACCACCGCAATTTCCACAGAAAGCATCTCCTGCCGAACAAGCAAAACCACAGTGAGAACAGTATACGGTTGCATTATCCTCATATGAAAGCTCTGTTGCAGTAACAGATGAGGGAGAACCGTCTGCGTTCTTGATTGAACCCAGGCATCCGAAAGTTGTGCAACTCTGATTTTCAATCCAACATTCTTTGTGGTGCGGCATATCGCACACACTACATACGACAATGTCGTCATTCTCTGTTAATTCGCACTTGCAATAAGGGCAAATTTTACCGATATACTCATTCACTTGTTTTTCCTCCCGCTCTTGTTGTTTGTTCACTGTTATTGTTCTGATTATTATTCTGATTGTTTGTGTTATTTTCTGTATTTGCGTCAGTGTTTTCTTCAGTAGGATGCAAAGCATTGAGTCTGTTTGTCAATGTTGTTATCCTTCCCTGCATATACTGAATCGTCTGACTGAATGAAGCCTGCATATTCTGCTGATTCTGCTTAAGTTCAGCAATCTCTTTGTTCTGAGACATATTTGAAAAGAACAGCAAAATAACAAGCGCGGTAAGAATTCCGATAAGAATGTTTTTGAATGAGAAAATGCCTGTGTCTTTTTCTTTAGTTGTCTCCTCCTGATCTCTGTCAGAAAGCACATCAATTTTTTCGTCTGTTTTGTCATACACATAAAAGCCCTTGCATTTCTCGATTTTTCCGTTAATCCAGAAATAGAAGCCTTCGATTTTCTGAATGGGGTCTACTACATATGCAATCTGGTAGTCCTCTTTGAAAAAGTTTTCGTGTATGAATTTATCGTACTCCGAAAGGAAAATACCGAAATCGGGATGTGTATGAATCCAGCCAACAATTTTTCCTTCGGGATATTTCTTCTCCATTTCCTGATGAACATATTCCCACGTTTCGTGAGTAAATTTCAGTGTGGTGGGTGTTCCTTCGCAGTATTTCGCCTCGATGAAGCCGTTTATGATAATATTTGTTTTTCCGAATTCCTCGAGAATATGACCGATGAGCATGCCGCCGCTCTCGTTTGTTGTTTTATTCTTTGTGAACTTATGTATATCCTTATAAACCTTCTGGTGAATATAGATATTTTTATTCTCTTCAACACGTTCACCGAAAGGAAGAATATTCTGCGGAAGAGTCTTTTCATTCAGTACAACCTTTGAGGTTTTCTGTTTTTTCTTTGTACTCTTTTTCTTTGCCATATTTCTCACTCCAATATATCAATAGTGAAATCTGTTCTTTCCCGTGGGTCACAGTACGGAACAGGATTCTTTTTTCGCTTATTCAAAAGAAGTATCAGAAGAATAATGTTAAGCGTAACAGAGCACACTGCTACTGCCGTAATTGTTTTTGTATACGGACTGTCTTTTTCAGTCTCACCATCATCAGGTGTTTTCTGCTGACTGACCGTTGTTTCTTCTTCACTTTCAGGCTCTGTCAACTCATTTTCAACGTTGCTTTGTGCATCTGTTTTTATGCCCAGCGTTTTGAGATATTCACATACCCTGACCATAGGGATTGCAAGACCTATTCCCTCACTGTCAGACATTTTCAGGGTGTTCACCCCTAATACCTGACCCGTTTCATTCAGGAGAGGTCCGCCACTGTTTCCCTCGTTGATTGCAGCATCAATCTGTATGTACTTGTAATTTCCGATTTCTCTTTCCTTGGCAGAAATTACGCCTTTCGTCAGCGTGTACGCCATACTTTTCGGTGCTCCGACTGCATAAATGTCGTCGCCGATATTCATTTTTGAGTTATCTGCCACTGAGAGATAGGGAAAATCCGCCCCGTTAACTCCCAGAACAGCAATATCAAGATTACTGTCAATTCCTACAACAAAAGCCTTATACTCTTCACCCGAATATGTTTTTATGGTAACACTTCTCGGGTTATTGACTACATGAGCATTTGTTATTATACAGTTTTTACCCACAGCAAAACCGCTGCCAAGAGAATTGCCTGAATAAACCACAAATACTGATTCATATATCTCTTCAGCAACAAATCCTATTGCATTTGCAGGTAGCGTGGCGGCGAGTAATACCGCCAACAATACCGACAAAGAGAGTAACACTTTGAGGGATTTCACGACATTACTCGCCTCCTGAAAATCATTTTATTTTGTATTGAATACAAGAACAGAGTTACCGATTGCGATAGCATCGCCGTTACGGAGAATGTGTCTTGTAGTCTTATTACCGTTGACAACTGTACCCATAGGTGTACCGCAGTCAATAAGAACATATTTGCTTCCTTCAAGCTTGATATCGCAGTGGTGAGGACCAACAAGCTTATCTTTGAAGAGAACGATTGTGTTCTTTCCGTTGTTACCGATACTTGTTGTACCTGCAAAGACAAGATATTCTTTACCTTCAAATTCACCACGGATAACCTTGAGCCATGCCTGTTTTGCGAACTGCTCAAGAAGTCCTACACCGAGACCGATAAGTAAGCCCATAATCACGATTGCAACGCCTCTTGCAACGATATCGTTGGGGATAATGTCGCAGATGTAGTTGAAGAGGAAACCACCAAGGAATCCGCCGCCGAGACCACCGAGTGCACAGAAGAGCATACGTTTCTTTTCGGGCTTGATAAGACCGATTGCAGCACCGATACCAAGACCCATAATTGCCCAACCTAAGCCTCGTACAAAAGCTGCGGCGAAGTCTGACGGATCGTCCGAGAGCATTTCCGAATACATAAACTGTGCAATATAACCACTGATATATCCCAGAACTATGGATACACCTGCGCCGATTGCAGCGTACTTAACAGCTTTTTCCGTTGAGCCGTAGAAAATACCTTCACCGATACCAAGGAACAAGCCGATAAACAGAGCAATTACTGCAGACCAGAGAGCTGTACCTGTTCTTGTAACCTGAGCCATAGCGTCCCAGAGACCCTCTTCGTCGTTGTTGTAATTGTTGAGATAAGCAGTGTACAATGCCTGTTCAGCCTTGTCATCATAATCAAGATAATCATCAATGTAACCCTGAGTGGTGTCGCTGATGTCTCCGCTGTCAATCCAGCGTGTAAAGTTTCCGTCGCCTTCAGGATTTATATTGTTGAGCTTACACCAATCTTCGTATGCATCATAAACCTTTTCCCATGCTTCATCAGACTTGCCTGAATATTCATAGTAATCTACAAATTCCGAATGGCCGCTGATAACGGCTGCAGTCGTGTCGCCGAGAAGATTATCACCTGTAATTTCTGAAATACCGAAGCCGAGAATAGCACCGATAAGAGCCCAGAGAAGACCTTTTACGAGGACTGTTTTAAAGTTGATTTTTCCACCCTTTACAGTTCCGCCGTGAGAAACTGTCTGCATACGCTGTGCAGTAGGTACGAATTCGATTCCTGCAAGTTCTTCTGCAGTAATTTCAAAATCGTTGCCGTCATCCTTTTCTTCCTCGACGGGTGCTGCAACCTCTGCAGTTTCAGTTTTTTCTGTTTCAGATGTCTGTTCTGTTTCTGATACCTTTTCTTCTGACTCCTGGTCATCTTCGCCGAAAACATCAATGTCAACTGTATCCTTTGCTGAAGCGTAGTCAGCCACATACAGGTTTGCATTACCAACGGGGAAAAGATGCTTGTTATCCATAGCCCACTGAGCTGCGTCAGCAGAAAGAGGACTGTATGAGTTCCACGATTTGTACTGAATCATATCACCGATGTTGATGATAATATCGCTCAGTGATTCACCTGCACCCCAGATATCGCCGATACAAATCTGACCGTCTCTGAAATTGGGATGCCAGATAGGTGTGAGAATGTTACAAATCGGCTTATAGCGAGGATAATCAGCGTGAAGTGTGATTTCAATTTCGTGTCTTGCCAGAGTTTCAATTCTTCCGTCGGGCAACAGATAGATACCGTTGACGAAATATGTAACATGATACTTCTCAGGTGGTTCATCACCTATGGGAGTAACAATAATATTTTTGTGACCGGCAAAATCTTTCTTTACCTGCTCCCAGTCAGAAGCAAGTCTTCTCATTCTTGCAGTCATAATTTATCCCTCCAATAATCCTTCAAATACTTCCGCTTCGTCTGCAGAAAGCTCATAATATACCGTCTTCATTCCCACGCGACCACCGATGATATGGAGCAAGGGAATCCCTGTTTCAAACAAGGATTTATCGAGGAAATCCTCTTCGCCTCTGATTGAATGGAAGCTTTCAAAAGTCATTCTGTTTCCGCATTCGGGACAGATAAGCATTTCACCTTTAAGCTTGTGAACGGGGGTGAACAGTTCTTTATGTTTACCGCAGGAGCATTTTCCGACAGTTGCAATATCTCTGTCCAGATCCACAACTGCCTTTTCGCCCATATCGTTTCTTACAGTCTCAAGCAATTCTCTGAATGTGAGAGTTCTTGCAGACCACGGCTTTTCAATAATAGTTTCATAAGTGTCGTGGCTCATACAATCAGGCTTTTCCTGATATTCAACCACATAGGAATCGTGTGTCAGACCGTTGAACACATAGCCCTTACCTGCCAGAGTCGGCAGATTTCTGTCTGAATGAAGAAGCTTAAGCAGTTCCTGAACCTGCACACCTGCAATAATCGATGAAGAGGTCGGTGTTGTGGGGATTTTACCTTCTGCCATCTGCTCGTGTGTGAGAAGAGCACAGGACTTTCTTTTGTTTATGAGCATCCAGTCAGTCTCTGTCATTGTACATTCGTAACAAGCACCTTTTCCGGGTACAAATACACGGGCAAAGCCGTTCAGAGCTTCAATCGCTCCGTCAATCCACGGCTTATCAACCTTGTAGCAAGACTGGTTTATGGAAAGTCGTGCCTCGCGGTTATCAAGACCGCCAAGAACAACATCCATACGCCTGAAAACACCGAGGCCCACATCGTCAATGATGTTGGAAACAAAAGCCTTTGTTTTTACATCAGGATTCATTTCCATGGCTCTTTCAGCGGCAACCTCTGCCTTGTATCTGCCCACATCCTTTGCTCTGTAAAGAACAGAACGGGTGAGGTTTGTGTTTTCGATACCGTCCATATCAAAAATGAGAATTTTTCCGATACCGAGAAGAGTCAGGTTTTTCACAAGCTCGTTACCGATAGCACCTGCGCCAACAACCATTACAGTCGCGTTCCTGAGTCTTTCCTGGTCCCACCAGGGAATAAGTCTCAGTCGACTGTATTTGTCCTCTTCAAAGTCGGAATTTTTAAGTTCAATAGATTCCTGCATAGCTTTTCACCTTATTTTTTCTCGCCAAATGCTTTTGAACCGAAATAAGCGATAAGTGCAATACCTGCAACAGCAAGGAGTGCAGAAAGACCGAATTTTGTAATAGCTGCAAGGTCCTGAATGTTGTTAGCTGTCTGTGCTGATGCATTCTGGATACCTGTGTATGCGTCACCGCCGTAGCTGTAACTGCTTTCAGAATAGCCTGTGCTGAAACAAGCCAGAATTATACCGAGAATGAATGAAAGAATACCACCAAGGAAGCCGAATACATTGAAAATAGAACCCTTGGGTTTGAAGTTTTTACCGGCAAGAGGACTTGCATTGTTGAGCTGAGGGTTGTAAACGGGAGGTGTGTATACAGGAGGAACTGCGTTAACTGCAGGTTTAGCCTGTGTGGGCTGTGCTGCTTCAGGCTGTTCGGGTGTCATAGGTGCTGCGGGAGCTGCAGGAGCCACAGGAGCTACGGGCTTTTCGGGAATCTGTCTGCCGCATTTTGTGCAGAAAGCTGCGCCTTCCTGAATTTCTGCATTACAGTGAGGGCAGAGTGCACCGGCAGTGATTTCGGGCTGAAGGCGAAGAACATCTCCATCCTTGATACCTGCTTCTGAAAGTGTCTGTGTTTCAAGAAGCTGACGACCTGTTACCTTATGAATGAATTTATAGCTGATGGGGTTTCCGTCGGGACCTACCGAGGGAAGCTTGATCTTCTCAGCAAGTTTTACCATAATAATACCACATTTGATGTCATCGGGAAGTCCGACCTTCTGTTCTTTGTTACCTGTTGCGTCAACAACAATTACGTTTACTTTACCCATTTTAAATTACTCCTTTTATATAAAAATTAATTAAACAAGATTATCCAGCGTGTTGAGTGCCTCTGCAAGATTTGTATCCACTCTGCTGAAAGCAGATGTATAGGTGTTATAGTTACCTGAAACATCAATGACAACGTCGTACATTTCCACATACGCATTGTAAACCTCATCAACAGCGTTTCTTATTCTCTGAAGTTCAGGATCATCCTCATCAGGAATATCGCACAGAGTGCTGTACATTGACCTTATCTGACTGTCTCTTGATTCAACCGAAGAAATCTTACTTGCCTGTTCTTTCTGCGCAGCAGCAACGGCAGAGTCCACACTGTAAATGTAAGTTCCGTTGTAATATGTTCCGTAACTGCTGTAAACATATGAACGCCATGCAGACTGTATAGCATTACCGATGTCTTCCATTTCGCTGCCTGAAGAAAGAACTGTACTGCTGAAAGATGCCGCAGTTGCTTTGTATTCTTCAATTGCTTTCTGACGATTATTTTCACTGATGATTGAGCCTGCAATAATACCTATTATTGCCACAATCACAAGTACGGCTGCAATAATTGCAGGACGGGTCTTGGTTTTCTTCTTCTGCTGCTCAAGATTTGCATTGAACTGATTGATTGCAGTATTTACTGCAGGTTCAATAACAGCTTCATATCTCTGACCACACTTGGGACAGAACTGCTGATTGTCCTGAAGAACAGTACCGCAACCTGCACAGACTTTTGCCTTTTGTTCATTTTTTGATTTTCCGCATTTAGGGCAGAAAACCTGACCATCGCCGAGCGCTACACCGCAACTTTCGCAAACAGAGGTGGGATTTGTACCCTGAGGCTCATAATGTTGTTCTGAGCAACCGAATGTTGTGCAGCCTTTATTTTCTTCCCAGCATCCCTCGTGATGAGGGATGCCGCACCTTGCGCAGAATTTTACAGCGTCTTCTTCCTTGATTTCTGTTTTGCAATAAGGACAAATCTTACCGATAGCCTCATTCATACCGTCTTCCTCCGATTACTGTTTTTCGTAAACAGTGTAATAAACATATCCGTTTACTATAAGGTATGTGTCTGTATAACTTTCTCCTGTGGGAGAGAGATAAAGCTTGTCGCCTGAAATTTCATATGAACCTGTTACAACTGAATTGTCAAGGGTAGATGAATACCAGCCTTTTGAGAGAACTGATTTCTTTTCATAGGTACCGTCAGATTTAAGTTCAAGATACATTGTCAAAGTAAATGACTCGCCTTTATAAGTGAAATCACCTGCTCTGCTGAATGTCTGTGATACAGTAGTGCCTGAGCTGATTGTCTGATCGTATTTGCCTATTTTGTTATAGAAATAGTCGCCGTATATTCCATACTCTGTTGTATCGCCTTCGTCATCTATAATAGACAGATTGTCTCCGTCAACAACATATGTACCGTATTCAACATCGTCAGTTGTAGTATATGTATATGAACCGTCTTCAAATGTATATGTAGAACCTGACGAACTACTGATCAAAGCATATGTACCGTCAAAACCGCCTGAAAATGCTGAAATGCCGATAATCAGAGCAAGAACAACTGCAATAACAGCGAGAACAATAAGACCTTTTTTGCTCTTTTTCTTGGGAGCCGCTACCTGCTGATTGTACTGTGCAAAAGCAGGGTTAACGGGAGCTACGGGAGCGCCGGGAGCTACGGGAGCGACGGGAGCTACGGGAGCCTGAGGTGCTACGGGAGCCTGAGGAGCTACGGGAACCTGAGGAGCCACGGGAGCCTGGGGTGCTACGGGAGTCTGGGGTGCTACGGGAGCCTGGGGTGCTACGGGAACTACTTTAAAGCCACAATTGGAGCAGAACGCTGTTCCTTCAGGTAACTGTGCTCCGCAATTTTTACAGATATTGTTTGACATAATATTTTTCCTCCATTAATTAATATTTTTCTGTTCTTTTGCCGAATGTATCTTTTGATGAATAGATTTCATCGCAGTAATAACTGTAATGATATGTAACTGTACTTGAGTGCGTGAATTTTGAACCGTTGAAGGTAATTGTCTGAGTATCCTTAAGAGGTGTTGAACCCATTACAAAATCGCCCTCTGAGTATGAGAACTTAAGGTTTTTGCCCTGTGAAAGCTTAACTGTTACCTTAAATGAAGCTGTAAATGTTTTGTTTTTCAGTAATGACTGATAAGAACTGTAATTTGTGTACATCCAGTATTCTACTTGACCCTTAACCGTAACTGTGCCGTTTTTGTTAATAACACATGTTATAACAAGTGTATCACTGTTACCTTTTCCGTCACCATCATTATACCACCAGGTTGAACGACCTGATCTCCATTTTTCTTTTGTTTCCTTGTAATAGCTTGTGCATTCCCATTCGCCGCACATTTTTACAAAGACACTGTATTTTTTGAGAGTAGCAAGTCTTGATTTTACAGTAATTCCGTTAACCTTAAGGGTTGTGGGAAGTGTCTTATAAATCGACTGAGCCTTGTTAAGGTGACCCTTTGCATAGTTTTCTTCAGCTTCTATAAAAGTCTGGATATTCTTAATATCCTTATCGTCTGAATACTCAAGGAAACCGGAGATTGCTTTTTTAGCTTCCTCTGTTTTTCCTTCTTTCAGAAGCTTGTCAACATCAGAGGGAAGAACTTTTTTCCACAAGGGAATAATTTCCTTGATTTTATTCTGAGCAGTTTCATAGTTTGAATCTTTTTCAATAACTGCCGAATAGTTTGCAACTGCATTTGCATAATCTTTCTTGCCGTAAGCCTCTTCTGCCTTTGCAAAATTGTCTTTTGAAACCTTAAGCTCTTCAAGGTCCTTGCTTGACTGAACAGCCTGAGCTACAATTTTCTCATCAGAAGAATCTTTTTTGTTTTCGATTTTTTCACTTGCTTCCGCAAAGTCAATTTTTCCGTCATTGTATTTCTCAACAGTAGATTCGAGAGAAGATATAGTTGCTGCACGATAAATTGCCTTACCGCCAAAGATAAGAACAAAGAACGCTACAATTGCAGCAACAACAATCAAAAATGTACGGCGTGTCTTTTGCTTTTTCTTTGCTTTTTCCTCTTCAAGCTGAGCATTGAAAGCGGCAATGTTTTCGTTGATTACGGGAGCAACGACACAGTTATTACCGCACTTGGGACAGAATCTCAGCTCAGCAGCGATTTCTGTTCCGCATCTTGAACAGGTTTTCGTCTCAGGTGCAGCCTGTGCATCAACAGCTTCGTTTGCCACACCATTTTCAGGTGATGCAGCCGCCTCGTTTGTGACAGCTTCAGTGTTTTCTGTTGCTGCCTCCGGAACAACAGTCTGCTCTGTTGCAGTTGCAGTCTGTTCTTCTTCACCGATTTTGCCTGTTGTTTCGGGATTTGGATTTTCCATAAAAATTCCTCCTGACTAAAAATTTCATTTTTATTTTATATCAAATTAGGGCAAACAAGTTTTACACGGCTCATAATCGCCGCTTTCAAAATCTTCCTGCGTCAATCGTCTGACATTATCCTTGTTCTTTACGAAAATGCAGTCCTTTTCGTGATATTTGCTTCCTGATAATGTTATGTAATATTCGCCGTGATACTGTTCTGTCTTTTGAGTGAAATTAAAAACCATCACACCTGCAACCAGCATTACCGCAACAACTGCTGCGACAATAAATGCCTTCTTGTATTTTCTGAAAGCAAGGGAAAGATTTGCCATAAATGATTTATCAAGAAGATAGTGTGCAAATTCATTTGCCTCATATTCTTCACTGACATCCCTGCCCAGCACCGGAAGATTTGACATATGCTGAAGAAAAATGTGACCGTTTTCGTGTGCGAGAATCATCACCTTTTCTTCTGCATTAAGGTCTTCATGCACGAACAGCAATCTGTGATTTTCGTCTGCATAAGTAAAACCTTTTGAGCGAAGCACATTATCAGACAGATTAAGCTCATCAATCAGAATCTGCACATGCTCGTCATTGTAAATATGATTGTATTCAACAACGGTGTAGCCCTGAGCCTCAGCGGCTGACTTCAGATTTGCCAAATTGCAATCGGACAATCCGAATTTTTTCCTGAATGCTTTAACTTCCTTTCGGATTTCCCGATTTGTCATTTTTTATTTCCTCGTTCCTTAATTGCTTTAATTGCCTTAGTTGCACATACAGAGCCCTGACTTATCGCGCCGAATCTTTTTCCGTCAAAAGATTTCACCACAACATCGCCCGGCGTATTTGTACATCGTGCATACTCAACCATTATGAGTGTTTTTATAGAGCGAAGCGCCTGTTCATCAAGCGCATCTGCGATGGGTCTTATTCCCTCTCCAAGCAAAGATTCAATCTCCATTTCGTTCGGGTCTGCACCTTCGTTGAAGTGCTTGATGATTTCCTCAGGGAAAGCCCCTATTGCTCTTATCATCTGGTGTGTCTTCCTGTTGTAGTCATAAAACATAACAAGTGAAAGAAATGTACTCCAGGACATACGCCTTGATTTTCTTTCTATTGCACCGTAAGTCTGACGGGAAATTCCGATAAGTGAAGCTAACTCCTCCTGGGAAATACCTGCTTTTGTGCGCAAAACCACCAACTCCGGAGTAAGTGCCGATATGAATTTTTCTTTTTCTTCGTCAGTGAGTAACCAATCTTCGTGATTTTCCATATTTTCCTTCCTCCATAACTTTTTATAAATCATACTTTTTTAAAAAATCTAAAAAGCAAATTTACGATTACAATTATACTTCGTGGTGTTATATTTGTCAATAATTTGTCGTAAAAAGATGATATTTTTACCAAATTGTAAAAATGATGTTAATCTTCTTTTAAGATAAAAGAAGGCAGCATCACAGTAAACATATTGTATTTAATCTATGTTACAAATTTCAACTTTGTTTTTTATGCTTTTTTACCATATAAACAACTGACCGTATGGTGTATAATTTAATTGACTTAATCACTGAAAAAGAGGTGTTCAAATGAATTACGTAAGCAAAAAAGAAAGAACAAGCTTTCTTACCGGTCTCGCAGGACAAAATATTGTGTACTGCTTTATCGGCGCTTCGTTCTTTCAGTACTTTCTTACAGACATCGCAGCATTCCCTGCCGGTGTCGTAGGTGTTCTTCTGATTATAATGAAGGTGTGGGACGGTGTCAACGACCCGATCATCGGCTCTCTCGTTGACCGACACCGTTTCAAAAACGGCGAAAAGCTGAGACCTCTCCTCAAATACACGCCCGTCCCCGTCGGTATTTCTACCGTTCTTATCTTTGTTGTTTTCTCAACGGCTGAAAATCTTCTGTGGCTGCGTGTAGGATACTTCGTAATAATGTACCTTTGCTGGGACATTACTTACACTTTTCAGGATGTTGCAATCTGGGGTATGACTGCCGTTGTTTCTCCCGACTCAGATGAGCGCGACAGATTTGTTCAGTGGGCAAGAACAATCGGTTCAATTTTCTATGGCATATTCAGTGCCGTAATTCCAATGATAATGGAAATGGTCGCTAAAAAATCAGGCAGTTCACTGGCTCTTATGACTGTTCTTTTTGCTGCAATATTCGGTCTGGGCGGCGCTCTTGTCAGCGCAAAGTGTTATGCGGCACAGGAAAGAGTCCGTCTTATAAAACCCGAATCGCAGCAGACATCAATCGTCGAATGTTTCAGGCTTCTTTTCAGCAACAAAATGCTTATGCTCGTTACCCTTGCAAACCTTTTGGGCTCATTTGCATTCGGCAACAACCTTGTTACATACTTCTTTAAGTATAAAATCCCCGAAATTTCAGTGGCAGGAATGGTCCTCGGACCTCTCACTCTCACAACCATCTACTCTGCAATCACTTATGCCCCCAGCTTCCTCGGAATGATTTTTGCCGACAAATTCAAACATCTTTTCAAAGGCTACAAAAATGTTCTGATTGCCATTCAGGTTTTCACAATTGCAGGAAGAATCATCGCATACTTCATCGGCTTTGAAGGAAACAGACTTTTCATCGGTATGATAATTATGGCTCTCTGCTCACTTCTTTCAGGCGCATCAAGTATTGCTCAGACCTCTCTTTTCTGCGACAGTGTTGACTATATGGAATGGAAAACGGGAAAACGCACAGAAGGTGTTACCTTTGCTATGCAGACCTTCTTCACAAAAATTTCAAGCGGCATCACCGGCGCACTTGCCATGTTTGCTCTTTCCTTTATGAATTACAAGGAAGTTGCAGATGTTCCCGGGGCAGTATTTCTCGGCACACAGTCTCAGGCTTTTGAAGACTGGATATGGCCTCTTGTAATGCTGACTCCCGCAATTGCAGCACTGCTTTATATAATCCCTCTGCTCTTCATCAGATATACTCCCGAGCAAAAAGCACAGGTTGAGGCAGAACTTGCACAGCGCAGAGCACTTACGGATTCTGATGAAAAATAAAGCCCACACATAAGCCTTTTTTGTTGATTGAAATATTCTTTTTGAGAATGTATAATTAGTATGTTGAGCAGAAGATTAATAAAGTTAAAAACTATAAGTTTTTAACACCCCCATATTTTTCTTCCTTAAAAACCAACCCCGGGCAGTGAACTGCCCGGGGTTGGTTTTTGCTATTCAATATTCTGCCGCAAAACGCGTAAGGTCAGGACCGTCAGAACGCACATCATTATCCTTTATAAATGTAACGGGATTTTTAAAAATTCAGCCTTGACTAAAACACAAAAAAATTTTATTATATTTAGGTGGTGATGCATTTATGAATACTTATTTTAACGAAATAAACTCTAAACCTGTCAACACCGTGGACGGAAAGATACTTTATAAAATTCCGGCAGGTGCGATGTGTGGCAACGGTGACCTGGGAGTTGTTTTTGACAACGACGAAAAGGACCTGATTATTCACATTTCAAAATGTGATTTCTGGAAATTCATCTCCGGTAAAGAAAATGACGGCGGAATAAAAACAGTCGGATGTCTCCGCATCGGAAACATTGATTTGTCAGAGTATAATATAAAGCAATACTTTGACAAAGGATTGCTTGAGTGTACATTCTGTAACACAGAGATGGAGTTTTTCGTTGCTCCTGAAAATCTTATTTGTTTTGAAATCAGAGTGCCCGAAGCAGAAGAACTCCCCACAGTTTCAATTGAAATTCCCGACACCTGTAATTCTCACAGCTCTGAATTTACAGACAGGGAAGCCCACTGTTATCTCCGCAAATTCGATGGTGAAGATGTTGACATAGAAACTGCGGTAATTCTCTGCTGCAAGAAAACAGATACAAGCAAAGCTGACGGTTTTAAAACCGGACGCTTCTGCATTTCCGTTGTTACAAATTTCGATGACAACAACTATACCGATAAGGTCGTACAAATGGCACTTGAGTGCGATTATGAGCGCGATAAATTAAAAACACAGGAAAAATGGAAAAACTTTTATTCTTCCTCAAAGGTAACCCTGGAAGATAAGGAGATTGAAAAATATTATAATTCAAGTCTTTATCACCTTGCAGGTTGTATGGGTAACAGACAATTCCCTCCCGGATTATTCGGAAATTTCATAACAGACGATTTCTTCCCCTGGGCGGGAGACTATCATATGAATTACAATTACGAAGCTCCCTACTACTGCATTTTTTCTGCTAATCATCCCGAATTATTTGACGGATATATGACACCTGTCAACGAAATGGCTGATGAAGCTGCAAGATTTGCAAAGATGTTCGGGTGCGGCGGCTATGCTTTTCCCGTAAGCTTCGGACCGAAGGCTCTTGATGTCTATACTCAGGAGGATTGTAAGGAACACGGAATACTTTTCCTGGGCCAGAAGAGCCACGCAGCCTATGCTTGTGTAATTCCCATAATGCATTGGTTTGCCACATATGACAAAGAATATGCCCGTGAAAACTACTATGATTTTGTACTGAATGTAGCGGCTTTCTGGGAAGATTATCTTGTAAAAGAAAAAGGCAGATATGTAATAAAAAATGACGCTGCACACGAAATTCCATATTACCGTGGTGAAAAGTTCAGATACATTACTCACAAAAACCAGATTGAAGCCGTAAACGCAATAAACTCTCTGGGACTTGTGAAAATGTTGTTTAAAGGCGTTTATGATATGGCGAAGGAGCTGGGTCTCAATACCGAAAAGCTCCCCGTATGGCAGGAAATCATTGCAAACTTAAGCGAGTTCCCCACATTTATCAAAAAAGGCAAAAGATGCTTCCGATACACTAAAAGAGGTATGCGTTGGAGAGACGAAAATACCGTAGGACTTCAGCATATTTATCCCGCATCTCAAATCGGATTTTCCTCAGGAGAAAAGCTGCTTAAAATTGCAAGAAATACATATTTCATCAATGACAGACGGCTTGACGATAACGGTTCAAATTCATATCTTCCTGCAGGTGCAAGAATCGGTGTGGACCCTCACTTCCTGCTTGAAGGAATACATCAGAATATAAAAGAATTCGGACTTCCCAACAGACTTTTCCGACATCACGGCGGCGGCATTGAGCATCTTACAACAATTCCCGCAACCATCAACGAAATGCTTATGCAAAGCTATGAAGGCGTTATCAGACTTTTCCCTTGTTGGGACAGAAAAATGTCTGCTTCATTTGATAACCTTCGTGCAGACGGTGCTTTCCTTGTTTCTGCCCGACTGGAAAATGAACAGATTTCCCACCTGAGAATCACAAGCCTTAAAGGAAGAATATGCTCTGTGGATTGTCCCGACATAAAAACCGTTGTAAGAGAGTCAGACAAAAAAGAAGTCCCGTTCAGAAAAGACGGCAACATCGTTTCTTTTGAAACTGAGGCGAATACAGATTATTTGCTGATATAAATTTATATACAACAAAAACCAAGACCTTTGAGAAGCTTTAAACAGAGCTTTAACAGGTTTAAATTTGTATCCGGAAATTTTCATTTTTAACCTTTAATTTAATTGCCCTTGACCGATATTTTGGAATTTGGTATAATTAATAAGTTAGTATTAAAAGCTAATGAACTGTACCATTAACTTTTCGAAACGGAAGTGATAATTTGAACGAGAAAAAAGTGCTGTTAATAACCAACCCCTGCTCCGGCATTGATCGCAAACGAATCAGCCCATCAGAGATAATGGAAAAATTTTCTTCTACTGCCTTTGATTTTAGAGTAGAAAAGACCAAGGGTCCTGAAGATGCTACCGAAATAGTCAAAGCAGTCGGCAACGATTATGACATAATCATCTGTTGCGGTGGTGACGGAACACTCAACGAGACGATAAACGGCGTTTTGAGCCTGGACAAAAGAGTTCCTGTGGGCTATATCCCCTCCGGTTCGACAAACGATCTGGCTGCCACCCTCGGTATTTCTTCCGGTGTGGATGCTGCCGCCAGAATGATTTTAAATAACAAAACAAACACTTATGATGTCGGTTTGTTTCAGGGAAGATATTTTAATTATATCGCTTCCTTCGGTATCGCATCTGATCTTCCGTATATTACTCCTCAAAAATGGAAAAACAAATTCGGCCATAATGCCTATGTATACTACGGCGTGGGCGTGAGATTGTTCCCTATGTTAGCGAATTTTAAACCTACATATATGAAAATAGAATATGATGGCGGCGTTATCGAAGACAATTTCTATTTTGGCGCTATTTCCAACACAACATCTGTTGCCGGTATCTTTAAATACGATGACATCAAGCTTAACGACGGTTATTTTGAGCTTCTGCTGGTAAGAGGTCTCAAGAGAAATTTAGATGCCATCGGAATGCTCAACAAAATCATCAAAAAAGATTACAGCGGTGACAACATCATATTCACAAAGACAAAATATGTTAAGATCACTTGTGAAGAAAAGGTTCAGTGGACACTTGACGGTGAATTCGGCGGAGAACACGGCGATGTAGAAATAAGCGTTCTCGGGGATGCTTATGATATTTATTCATCAAACAGTAACCTGTTCGCAGAAAAAGAATTTTCCGGCAACTGATTATTGCCGTAAAACAAATTTATCATATCAATCAAATAAAAAAACAAGAAAAGCAGGGAATTCCCTGCTTTTTGTCATATATAAAGTAAAAACGAACGCTTCAATTTTTTCTTCCTATTTCATCAAGCGGAATAGCCTGAAAATCAGGAATGGATTTTCTTAATTTCTCAATATCCTTAATATTGTAATCGCCCGAGTCAATATCTGCAAAGATTCTTTCTGCTTTACTGATAAAATACACTTCATTATCGGATATATCGCTGAATCTGTATGCAGAAACGTATATGTCTCCGATTTTTCTGTACTTATTAAAAATCAGGTTACCTTTGACGGTACTGGCCGGATTCGGTATATACGATGCCGTTTCAGACTGCGATATGTCGTCCGTCATTGTTTTGTATTCAGGGAATGCTTTCTGCCAGATTTCACTCTTCCACGGAGAAGAATAAAGAGCTTCCCACATATCTCCGCTTCCGATATGAGCATGGGTAAACCAGCCGTTATTCAGTGCACCGTCTCTTGCTCTCTCGTCAAAGTAAATTGCATTTTCACCCGAATTTACAATTATATTGTTTGTGACAACATTATCTCTGCCTCCGCCGATATGAATTGAATTTCTCGGAATGTTGATGAGAAGATTGCCGTAAATCTGCTGACCTGAAAGTGCGTCATCGAGATAAATTCCATCAGGCTTGTGTTCACCTGAGCCAAGATTATAAATGCAGTTATATCTTACGATATTGCCATACCATACCCAGCTTCTTCCCGAGTAAATCGCACCTGCATCGTCCGAAAGTAAGCAAACATCGTGAATGTTATTGTACTCTATAATGTGATTGTTCCCTTTATAGGTGATTGCTTCGTGAGGAGAATTTGCCATTTCATTGTGTGAGCAAACATTCCCAACTCCCAGCAGTGTTACTGCAGGCTGATATGTCTGATAAATCTCCGACCAATCGTGAATGTAGTTGTTATCCGCCCTGCTGTTGCCGGGTGTAAGAGTTTCCGTATCACCGCCGTCAATAATAATTCCGCCTTTGCCCGTGTGGGTGATTTCATTGTTATACGCAAGGTTGTTACTGCCGTTCATAACAAGAGCATTACCTGCAACATTTTTAATAAGGCAATTCTGCACAGTATTGTTGTTTCCTGTAATAGTAATGCCGTCACTTCTTGTTCCTTTAACTGTAATTCCGTCAAAGATGAGGTAATCTGATTCAACATTTATCACAGGTTTGAGTGACAACGAAAGGTTGACTTCGGCATATGCCTTGTTCTCAGGCTTCCAAAAGCAAAGCAGACCACTTTCTCTGTCAAGGTACCATTCACCCGGTGCAGACAATTCTTCAAGCACATTAAAGAAATAGTATGGTGCGTTTTCCTTTGTGCCGTAAAGGCTTACGAATTTCGGCGAGATTTCACCTGTTTTCTCATTGAAACTGCCTACCGGTGACGAAGCGTCAGCCCAGTCGTATTTCCAGTAGCCGAACATCCACACATCATCGAGGTTTTTCCACCCTGCAATTCTCTTTGCAAGTTGGGGACTAACACCGTAAACATCAGATTCGGGGTTGCGGATTTTATCCCAATCCTTAACCTCGGTCAGTGCGCCGTCAGATTCCTTACCAAGACCTGTTTTTACAACTTTTTCTGTATACAGATAGTCATTGTCAGGATATCTTGCCAGAGACTGTCTCTTATCATTGACGAAAAGTTCACAGTAAAGCTCACCTGTGTAATCGCCGTCATAGCTGTTGGCAGTGTGATAGGAGCCGATTGCATATATCTTGCCCCAATCTTCTTTCGTAAGAGAATAAGGATCTTTCGTCAAATCTACAACTGCAACATTTCTTCGTGCTTCAGGGGTGAGTCTTTGTGAAATTTCAGGATAGGAGTCTGCTGTTTTAAAGTGTTCTGAAAAAAGTGTAACCCCACCGTTGAGTACAACCTCTCCGTTATATCCGCGATAGGTTATGGGGCATTCTTTTGTCCCTGAATCCTGTTCAGCAAAAACAAGCGAGGACACTCGGTATTCTCCGCCTTCGATGCAAACAGTTATTCCTTTCTTGCCTGATTTGTCAGCCTTTCTGACTTCTTCAATTGCCTTTTCGATTGTGAGAAAAGGTTTTTCTTTAGTGCCGTTGTTATCGTCACTTCCGAATTTGGCACTTACATAAAAATCGCCGTCAATCATTTTATCATCATCTTTCGTATTTGTGTATGTTGAAAAAACCGGTGTCGGTGCTTTGTATCCGTCGTAAATTTCATCTGTCACATAAGGCACAATATATGAATAGCTGCCTATTACAAATCCCGTAAGGACAATAAGCGAGAGAATTACTTTGAGTATTTTTTTATCAAACATCTTAAAAAAACAAAGAAAAACAAGAACTGTTGTGATAATGAATGATAAGTAAACAGGAATAATCAATGCTAACAGATTCAGCTCTCCGTTACCGATAATCCCGTTTATCAGGAACATAAGCCCCACAAGCACAACTGCAAAAACCAATGAGGTAATAACAGCATTCATAACGGTTTTCTTTTTCCCTGCATTTTTGCTGAGCGGTAAAGAAAGTAATGCTCCGCCGAGACAAACTACCACAGCAAGAACGAACTGAAGAACAGTGTATTCGTAACACAGATACTGCATATGGAAAAAATACAGACCGACTATTGATAATGCTATGCCTGAAATAAGACAAATGATGTCAGATATTATTTTCTTTTGGCATATCTTCTTCATATAAACCACATCTCCACAAAATAAAACTTGTCAATATGATTATATAATATGACCGCAAACAAATCAAGATTATTTGCTTTTTCATATATAAAACAGAAACCCGAACATTTCACCATAAAATGAAAAGTTCGGATTCGTTGCTTTTTTACGCAGGACGGAACAGCACTATTATTACCATTCAGGCCCTCGTAAACACATAATAATTTGTTTCGTAACCACCGTAACGGTAATCACCGCTTTTCCATTCTATTATAAGATAATCTTCTTCATTAACAGTTCTTATTTCATATTCACAAGCAGACCAATTCCATTTTCGGAGAAGATAATCTTTTGTCCAAGTAACTTTGTCATCACCGTCAAAAACATCATCTTCATAAACACACCGGCAACTTCCATTCCGAAAAAACTCAATCTCTTTAAAGTACAAATCTTCAATCGGTTCTTCTATTGTTGTAAATTCGCTTTTTCCGCCTTGATACCCAAGAAAAGAATGTGCTTTCCATTTGCCTATAACCCGTTCATCGTTTACAAAAGGCTTATTTATATCGTCTTTTCTGGCGATTCCCTCTGCAGAATATCTGTTACTGTCAACTTTTTTAAGTACAAGGCAAGTCGGTTTTCCACCACGGGCATATTCATATTCTTTGAGTCTGACAAACATATACAAATCGTTACCGATCTTTTCTGTTTCATATTCGTTGTTAATTGGACTGTTTAAATATCCTTTTGTCCAACTAAACGACCAATATCTTTCGCCTTCTGGCAAAAAATATAAATATTTTTGTTCTGCACCGTAAAAATTTTTAACACAGAAAAGATTGTCGTAATAATCCTCTTTAACTGCATAAATGCCAATAATCTCCCACTTGCCTATAACCTCTTCATCATTTTCAAAAGGAAGTTTTTCTTCAGGGGGATCAATTTCTTCGCCTAATTTGATAACATAACAAGTTATTTCATCTTCACCGATTCTGTATTGTGATATCCGCTGATAATCAGCAGCTTTTATTTCCGCCTCAGCAAGGGCACACAGGTCAACAGCACTGCTGTCGGGCGTTAACTTAATAACCGCTCTGTCATTACGGAATTCGATATTTAATTTTGTCATTATTAATTTTGCCTCCTTTAGATTTTCTAACGCAGAAAGAAATTCTTTTTCCTTTCGTGAAAAAATTTCCGTTATTTCATCTTTTGTTTTTTCTGAAGAAAGGATATCTTTTATTTCCTGCAAGGAGAAACCGGCATTTTTCAATGCTGTGATGCGATGAAAAGTAAGAATTTGTTCAGAAGAATAATATCTGTACCCTGAAAACTTATCTGTGTTTTCAGGCATAAGAAGTTTTTCTTTATCGTAATGGCGAAGAACTGTTATTTTCGTCCCGCACAGTTTTGCAAATTCTCCAATTTTCATACTTCATCATTTCTCCTAAAAATTTCTACAAGGTACCTTATGGGTATATTATAAACCTAAAGTTAAGGTGAGAGTCAATAGCAAAAAGAAGAAAGTTTAAAATTGACAATGAGGTATTTGGAATAAAAGAAATGACCGAAACCCCAAAACGGAAGTTCGGCCTTAGAGAAGTGATTTTCTTATATATAACTCAGTTTCCTATAAAGTAAAAAATACCGCGAGTCGAAAGACACGCGGTATAAAAATCATTTTCATTTTTTGTCGGACAATCTTGCCGAACAGAAGCTGTATCAAGCACACTGCATAGCAAGAGCAAGAACGTATAAAGGTAAATTATGCTTTGTTTGCTGAGCCGAAGAGTTCAATCTTTTCTCTTACACAAGCCTTGATTGCTTCTGCACCGGGAGCCAGAAGTTTTCTCGGGTCGAAGCCCTTGCCCTCAAGATCCTTGCCGTCTTCGATGTACTTTCTTGTTGCTTCCTGGAATGCAAGCTGACATTCTGTGTTAACATTGATCTTTGAAACACCAAGAGAGATAGCCTTCTGAATCATATCAGCAGGGATACCTGTACCGCCGTGAAGAACGAGAGGCATTGCGCCTGTCTTTTCCTGAACAGCTGCAAGAGTATCGAATGAAAGACCTGCCCAGTTTTCAGGATATTTACCGTGGATGTTACCGATACCTGCTGCAAGCATTGTAACGCCAAGGTCAGCAATCATCTTGCATTCATTGGGGTCAGCACATTCACCTGCACCAACAACACCGTCTTCTTCACCACCGATTGAGCCAACTTCAGCTTCGATTGAAAGACCTTTTTCTTCACAGATTGCAACTAATTCCTTTGTCTTTTCAATATTTTCGTCGATGGGATAGTGAGAACCGTCAAACATAATTGAGCTGAAACCTGCTTCGATACAAGCCTTAGCTCCGTCGTATGAACCATGGTCAAGGTGAAGAGCAACAGGAACTGTGATGTTAAGACCTTCAAGCATACCTTCAACCATACCTACAACTGTCTTGTAACCGCACATATATTTACCTGCACCTTCAGATACACCAAGGATAACAGGAGAATTCATTTCCTGTGCAGTAAGAAGAATTGACTTTGTCCATTCAAGGTTATTGATATTGAACTGACCAACTGCATAGTGACCAGCCTTTGCTTTTGTAAGCATTTCTTTTGCATTTACTAATGGCATAATTTTACACACTCCTATAAAATTTATCAGAGATATTATATATCACTCACGCATAAATGTCAACAAATTAACAAAATAATCTGCATAGAATAGTCATCTTTTCGGCAGATAACAGACACAAAGGTGTCTGACGAAACACAAAGCCGTTGCTCAGAAATCTATCCCGGAAGAAAAATAAGGGACATCACAAGGATGTCCTTTTATCTTGTGTTTATTACACCATAGAAATTGAAAAGTTTTTCTTTTTTCATCTTTTTACAATAACATAGAATCGTCATATATATGATATATACAAAATTTAAATTAATCTTTTATTATATCACTGCCTCATAAATGCCGATACACTCTCTGCCCTTAAGGTTATCTGATATGTTTCGGGCATTGAAGTATAACCTTAATTTGTTATCATGATATGTAAGACAACAAGCATAAACATACTGTGCCATCCAATAATTTTCACCGCATTTTTGAGGTATTAAGAAAGGTTTTACAAACTCAAAGTTAACGCCATCATCAGACTTCAGAAGCATAATCGCAGAGTGACTTTTTCCATTTTTTTCAAAAATACCGTTTTGTAAGCCAATATAACAGTCTGCCAATTTGTACACCTTCAGGCAACCTGAACAAAGATTAAGATATTGTATATTTTCGTCAGGACTGATAATAGGCGTCTCCCTTGAAATATAGCCGTTTGCAATACTCTCGCTTTCAGCAAAACTTATATGTGTCGGCTCACAGAATCCGCAATCTTTAATAAAAGTCTGCCCACAGGAATAATACAAACGATAACCATTTTCAATATTCATCAAAAACGGATTTGAAATAGCAATTCCCCTCTTGTTTTCTTCAAAATCCCGTGTCTTACCGATTACAAGATATGGCTCACACCAATCAACAAGATTTTCCGACTCTACACAATAAATTTCCGATTTCCATTTAGCGCCAACAAGACTTATAAGATTTAAAATAACCGGTCGTGTTCTCTCGTAAAAAAGATAATATCTTCCATTAATGTAGTTGATATTAGGACGCATAGCACGATTAACAATTCTACCCTTATTCTCAAAATTTATTCCATCAGAACTTTCATAATGATATATACCAAAAAATGTATGGCAAAATAAATGCCACTTGCCGTCGTGAGAGTGCGTAGGAGTTAATACACTCGGGTCAGCAATAACAAAACTGTTCAATGGATTTTTAATTATAGGATTTTCCCGGTATAGCTCAAATTCAGCATTATTGAACTTTTCAAAAGTCAGACTTTGCATTTTATCACCATCCTTTAACTAATAATATCAAAAAACACATCGGAAGTCAATTAAACAGGACCCGAACCTGTGACACCTGGGTTAACAAGCAAAAGCCTCTGGTAAATTACGATAACACAGGTTGAATCAGATTTAAATAGCAAAAAGAAAACGACCACCAATTGGTGATCGTTTCTTTTGGCGCCCCAAACAGGACTCGAACCTGTGACACCGCGGTTAACAGCCGCGTGCTCTACCGCCTGAGCTTTTAGGGCATTTTCTGTTTTTTTTGAAAAAAGCCGGTTTGAAGTTTTTCAAACCGGCACTTTGTATTGGCGTCGTCCTATCTTCCCGGGCCGCTTCCAGCCAAGTATTTTCGGGGCTAATGAGCTTAACTACCGTGTTCGGGATGGGAACGGGTGGACCCTCATCGCCATTGACACCAATTCGATTGCACCGGCACTTCCGTGCTCGACACAACTTATCTCAAAAGCAAATTGCTTTGCTTTCTTTAACTTTTCT
>JAZQLC010000013.1:0-31695 GCA_045542485.1 Acutalibacteraceae bacterium | reverse complement strand
CAGCTCATACATATTAAGTCCCATAGGTATACCGATTCTGCCTCTTACCGACCGGGGAGATTTGTAACTATCAAGCAGATTTCTCTTGAAAGAAAACATATTAAGGCTTTCATCGGTTGACTTGCTGTTTGTTATGGGCTTTTCACATCTGTTACCGCTTATATATTTTTTGCCGTTTCCGAAATCGTTTACCGTCAGTTTGCAGTTGTTTGAACAACCCTTGCAGGTAATGGCTTTTGACTTATGTTCAAAGTTTCTCAGGGCCTCGGAAGAAATAACGGTTGATTCTCCCTTGCGTCTGCTTTTAGCATAAAGCGCGGCACCGTAAGCACCCATAAGTCCCGAAATAGAGGGACGGATAACATTTCTGCCGATTTCCTTTTCAAATGCCCGTAAAACTGCATCGTTATAGAAAGTACCACCCTGAACAACGATATTTTCACCAAGGTCATCTGCACCTGAGGCTCTGATAACCTTATAGATTGCATTCTTGACAACACTTGATGAAAGTCCTGCCGAGATGTTTTCAATTGTTGCGCCGTCTTTCTGTGCCTGTTTGACGGAGGAATTCATAAAAACAGTGCATCTTGAGCCTAAATCAACGGGCTTGTCCGCAAAAAGACCAAGCTGAGAAAAGTCTTCAATTGAATATCCGAGAGCTCCTGCGAATGTTTGCAGGAAAGAGCCGCAGCCTGATGAACAGGCTTCGTTAAGGAAAATGTTGTCTACAACGCCGTTTCTTATTTTGAAGCACTTAATATCCTGACCGCCGATATCAATAATAAAATCTACATCGGGGCAGAAATTTTTAGCGGCAATAAAATGTGCCATTGTTTCAACAATACCGAAATCTACCGAAAAAGCATTTCTGATGATTTCTTCTCCGTATCCCGTAACTGCACTTGAAAGAATTTTCGTATCGGGATAATCTTCATAGAATTTTTCGAGAAAAGTTCTGATATGTGTCACGGGATTTCCGTGGTTAGGCATATACTGAGAAGTGAGAATTCTGCCGTCACTGTCGATGGCAACTGCCTTGATTGTTGTTGAACCGGCGTCAATGCCAAGATAAACCTCATCTGCAGATACAGTTTCCTCAACCTTTGCAAGAGAATGTCTCTCCCTGAAAGACTCAAAGTCTTCTTTGCTTTCAAAAAGCGGGTCTGAAGCTTTGTATTCAGCATCCGTTTCTGCGTTCTGAAATTTTTCGATAAAGACATCGAGTTTTTCTTTTATACCGTCGGACAGAAGTGCAGTGCCGATAGCAACATAATACAGTGAATTTTCAGGTGAAATTCCCTTTGTTTCAAGAGATTTATCGAAGCTTTCACGAAGCTGAGAGAAAAATGTGAGAGGTCCTCCAAGATAAACGATTTTTCCCTTTATCTCCCTGCCCTGAGCAAGACCTGCAATCGTCTGATTTACAACTGCTGCAAAAATACTTGCCGCAACATCAGTTTTTTTAGCACCCTGATTGAGCAGCGGCTGAATATCTGATTTTGCAAAAACGCCGCAACGGGATGCCACAGTGTAAATCTTTTCAGCATCTTTTGCAAGTTCGTTCAGCTCTATTGCGTCAACAGACAAAAGAGATGCCATCTGGTCAACAAAAGCACCTGTACCACCTGCGCAGGAACCATTCATTCTGACCTCAAGTGTTCCGTCAAGGAAAATGATTTTCGCGTCTTCACCGCCCAATTCAATTACCACATCTGTTCCGGGAATTAAACGGTCGACAGCCTTTTTCGTTGCGTAAACCTCCTGAACAAAATTTACACCTGCATTCTGTGCGATTCCCATACCTGCTGAACCTGAAACAGAAAGACTCATTTCTTTTTCAGGAAATTCCGCACTTATTCTTTTAAGCATATTAACTGCTTTTTCTCTTATCATTGAAAAATGACGCTCATACTCGCTGTAAACAAGGTTATCCTTATCATCAAGAACAACACATTTGAGCGTTGTAGAGCCGATATCAAGTCCGATTCGCATTTTACCACCACATTTTAATAAATATGTATAATTATCTCACTGAAATGTTATTATTTTATAAACTTAAAATTATAAAAAAAAAAGAATTATTATACTTTTTTAAAAATATGTATAATTTTATTTATATTTTTTAATAATTGTATAACATACCCGTTTTTCACGGCAAAAAAAGGCTCATCCGTCATATCCGGACGAGCCTTTCGTTTATTCTGCAGTCTTATAAAGCACTATCACTGCTTTTGGTGTTTCGTTTATTGTGAGAGTAATACCGTCAGTCATCAACTCTTTACCGGTTTTCATATACTTTGTTTCAGGGAAATCATAGTCATAAACTTCGTAAAGTGTATCGCTTTCAAGTCCGTTGAGCACAAGGTGATATGTGTTATCTTTCACATTTTCCCTCTTATATATCAGCGCCATACCCTCTCTGGCATCTGTATCAAACTGCATAGCAAGATATTTTTCCGTATCAAGTTTGCCACATGTGAGAGGATAATAGTTACCTGTCATATGCTTTCTTATGTCATAATAATCAAGAAGCTGTGAACAGGAAATAATGTTCGTTCTGACTGCATATTCACCATTCACATAAGCACACGTGCCGTTATAGGGATACCAGAAAGAAATACCGTAGGTCTGTGCCTGAGTTGCCTGAAGAATATCGGGTTTGGAATTTCCTTCGCCGTCCATACAGTTGTAGTCGCTTCTCCAGAGCGGAATGGACCTTCTCGCCATTTCGATATCAAGACGCTTACCGCCTGATGCACAGTTGTCAATTCTCAGTCCCGGGATTTCTTCAAGCAGAGTGTCAAAGAATCTGTAAAGATTCGTAACATAGCGGTTTTCGGTTATACCCTTTCTGCCGTCTTCCCACTGTTTATCTGCCTGTTCCCAGCTGGGAAGCGGAGTGAAATTACTGTCCATTCTGAAGCACTTTACTCCATTGTATCGGAGAGAGTCAATCATAAAATCAGTAATATATTCAAATGCCCCTTCATTTGCAAAATTGACAACATTTGCCTCGTCATTGTCGGGATTCACAATAAGCCATCCGTCATGCTTTATGCACTCGTTGTAAATTGCCGTATCCTTACAGCAACGCTCAATTTCATACCAGAGAAGAAGTCCCATTCCCTTCTCTTCGAGAGCCTTTGATATGTCGCCAAATCCGTCAGGGAAGCGTTCAGGGTCAGCAAACCAGTTACCCACACTGTCGGACCAGTTGTTTCGTAAAGGATACCAACCTGCATCAACCCATGCATAATCAAGGGATGCTGCCCATTCATCGGGAATGTTTTTCACATTCTGAAGAACCTGTTCCTCCTTTACTCCTGCAACCTCAACACCGATACCGGTTGTTGCAACCTGCTTTGTACCTTCAGGACACACACAATCTATTATGTATTGTCTGTAACAGTTAAAGCCCTTGAGCGCATTATCGGAATCATAGAATGTAACTGAAATCAGGGGTGAGCGCACTTCTTCACCGGGGAGAAGATATGCCTTGAGTGTTTCCTGTTTTGCTTTGACTTTTGTGCCCTCTGAGACCTGAGAAAGTGATGTGTACCACTGTCCTGACCAGCCTACTGCAAGAACTGCTCCGCCATCTTTACCGACAAGGTTGAAATAAGGCAGAAATGATTCTGTTCTGCCTCCGTTAGCAGAGAAAACCATTGGCAACAGAGAAAGTTCTGACTTCATCATTTCAAAGTCGTCTGCCTCAGCAAATGAGCCCTGACTGAAATATGCTTTTGTTTTCTTGCCCGTGGGAAGAACAGAGTCGATGGCGTAGAACTCCGAAACAACGGGAGATTTATCTTCGCCGTCATTTTTGATGTAAACTGTCCAATCGCACGATGCGTTTTCTTCATAAATTGTAGCCTCAACAGTCGCTACGATATCACTTGCGCTGTGAGTAAGAGTAATGTATGTTGTTTTACCTCCGCGATAAACTGCACCTGTCTCAGTTTCCTCGCTGAAATAAAAATTCCAGTCTTCGATATTTTTTCTGAAATCCTTACCGCCTACTCTGAATGTATAAACGGGGTTTTCAGTTGACAGAACATTTTCCTCATACCAGTTACGGCAATCCTTTTTTTCTTCCTCTGTCACGCGATATTCTGATGCATCCGCAGCGTCAAAGGAAAGGTCTGTTGTTGAACTTATTTCCATAGCTGCTCTGTCTACCCAGACCTTGAAGTTTGAATCGGGCACTGCAAAAGAAGACACGACAAACAAAAGTGCCTGAATAAGTGAAATAATTGTGCGCATAAAATTACCTCCTGCTTCTGATGATTTGATTTTACCACATATCGCTCTGATTTTCAAGGTTGCGTTTTTCATAATATAGTGTTATAATTCTGCCGAGGTGAGTACTTTGAAAACATCAACATCAATTGACGCAGCAGCTTCTTATATCGGCGAAGAAAAAACCATTGAGCTTCTTGCCGAGTCAGGCTTTGACGCCTGGGATTTCTCTATGTTCCAAATGTGTAAATACGATTGGGCAAAAGGCAGACTTCTTGAAAACGACCACCCTCTCGCAGGAAATGACTATCTTGCCTTTGCGAGAAGACTGAAGAGAATCGGTCTTGACAACGGTATACACTGCAATCAGTCACACGCACCATTCCCTACCGTATGCGATGCAATCCGTGCCCACTACAAAAGAGCCATTGAATGCACTGCTGAGGCAGGTGGAAAAATCTGCATAATTCATCCTGACAACAACAAATCACCTGAAGAAAACGCTGAAATTTATTTTGAACTTCTCCCCTTTGCAAAGGAATGCGGTGTTAAAATCGCAACCGAAAATATGTGGAATTGGGATAAGGAAAAAGACCAGTCCTGCTTTGCCGCTTGTGCAACACCCGAAAGCTTCAACGCTCATCTTGATGCAGTCAATGACGATTTCTTTGTGGCTTGTCTTGATATAGGTCACGCGGAGATGAGGGGCGTAGGCACAAATGCCGTAGAAATGATTAAGGCTCTCGGTCCAAGACTTCAGGCACTTCACATTCACGACAATGACAAGTGGCACGATTCCCATCAGCTTCCTTTGACTATGGATATAAACTTTGTGCCCATTGTAAACGCTCTTCGCGAAATTGATTATAAGGGCGATTTCACCCTTGAATGCGGAACATTCCTCAAAGGCTACAACAAGAACAATGTACATTTCGGAATCAAAAAAATGGCAGACACAGTAAGACAACTTGCTGATATGTTTGAGGAAAAATAAAATGTTTGAGAAAAAGTTAAGTAAGAAAATATATTTTTCTATAATGTTTTTAGCAGCACTTCTTTTCTGCACGATTTTTCTTTTCATAAGAGAAGCCGCAGATTTAGGTCAGATTCTCGGAAATGAAGGATCGATCGGTTTTGAAATTTATCTGATTCTCCTCATATTCTCACTGGTCTGCGTCGTTTGCTTTTCTTCAGCTTTAGTTCTCATAAGACAAGTAGTAAAATTCAACAACGCAGCTTTTTCTGTTGACAGAGAAGGAATACACGACACCTTTGTAGGTATTGTTTTTTTCGCGTTGATTATTATTTTACCGGTCAGGCAGATACCTTGGAGCGCGGTAAGGGAAATTAAGGAAGAAAACGGAAAAACGCACATAAAAATCAACAGAAAAGATGTTGTCGCTTCCCCTATTGCAAAACTGATTCTCGGTGTTTTCGGTTTTGATTTCTGCCATAATGCCACACAGAGGCTTAATGAAACCGAGAAAGCAATTGTCACCACATACTGCTACCAGTCTCCCGATTGCGTTGTTAATGAAGAAGAAATAACGGATGATGGCATAGGTTATTCCAAGAAAGCAAAGGCAGGAATGATAATACTGATTATCTTAAACGCATTATTTCTGGTGCTGACATTTTTTGATTATTCATCTACTGCAGAAATAAGCTGCATTTTTTCTTCCCTGTTTGCATCGGTTTTCGGTCTTGAAGGTAAATCCGCTTTTTCAGAAGCTTTGCATATTGCAGAAGGCGATTCCATAATTTATCTGCAGATTCAGGAAAACTATCTTTATTACATATGGACACTTATTAAAACAGTACACATTGTTCTAACTTTGGCTCTGGCTTACTTAATGGTGCAGAAAAGCAAAAAAATACGGGCAAAAAAATTGATCTTAAATTACATTATCTGTACAATCCTTATCTCACTTGCAGGTACAATTGTCCTTCAGTTTGCAGTTCATAACAGAGTTGAAGCTAATGAAAATAATGTTATTATCAGCGAATACGGCAAAAAAGATACTATTCTTACAAACTATAAGGATGCCGAAAAAGTCAGGGTTTATATTGCTGAAACCCGTGACGGAAAATATATTTCTTATGAATGTGCTGTTGATGTAACCGTCAAGGGTAACACTTACACCTTCTTCGGTACAGAAAGTCCGAGTTATGAGGATATGGAAAGATTCATCAATCTCTTCGATGAAAGCATTGTAGAGATAGATACAACATACTGGGACACAGATGATTTCCAGGAATACACCTATTGGGGAAATGAAGAAATAATCGACAGAATTTTCAAACAGTAACAAAAAAGCAGAGTTGGTTTCCAACTCTGCTTTTTGTTTTGATTTTGTGTTTATCTTACTGAATCGTAAAGCTCGTAGAACTTGCCATAGATGTCAGATGCTGCGCGTTCACCGATTGATGTGAGACCCCAGCTGTCGCAGAATGAGAATTCGTCATTTTCTGCATCGTATTCAAGACGGAGATATACGAAATCATCGTCAGGAATGATGTAGCCGAGAGCATCGTTTACAAGGTCGAATACAAGGATTTCATCGTTTTCGTCAGCGATGAGTTCGTATGCACTCTTGTACTTGAATGAACCCATATTGGGACCGCCAACGATAAGCTCTGCATATGTTTCACCGGGGCAAAGAACGATTTTGATGTCCTTACCGAGTTCCATATAACCAACTTCTGTTGAAGCAACGATGTTGCCGTCCTTATCTTCATACATAACGTTGTTTGCAAGTGAAAGCTTACCGAATGCTCTGTAAACACCGTTTGTTACGGGAACAAGATATTCAACAAGCTTAACATTGAGGATAGGCTCAACATCTTTGATTTCGCCTTCGATACCGCCTTCATACCAGGGAGTATATCCTTCGTTGCCGGAAGCCTTGTTTTCTCTTTCCTCGTCGATAAGACCTGATGCTTTGATTTCATCTTCTGTCATACCGATTGCAAGAAGGATGTAACCGATTTCTTCGCCGTAGCGGATTGTTGATTCAAGTCTGTCCATATCAAGACCGTCATTTGAATAGTGCTGTTCTTCTGTGTATGTACCAACTGCGCCCTGAATGTAGATGAAGTTATAACCTGCTTCGTTGATTACTTCTTCGGTATAGAATACGAAGTCAGATGTGATAATCTTTGTGCCGTAGCCTACTGTCTCGGGATGACAACCGAAGTTTGCAAGGATTGTACCCTGTGAGCCGTCATCAGGAGTGAACATAATACGGTACATATAATCAATCATAAGTTTGGGATTTGTACGGTCACGGACATAATCGCTGATGTCTGTCTTAGCGAAAGTCAGTGTACCTGTTTTCATATTTGCAACTGCAGTCTTTGCACAAGCTGCTGTCTGGTCAGCGATTGTTTTGAGAAGCTTTGTGTCAACGGGGTCGCAAAGAGTGTTTGCATCAAGTTCAAAGAAAGCAGCGAAAAGGTTCTGGAACACGTGACCGAATGTGTCAGTGTAGATACCCTGTGTGTCGATACCGCTGTGAACGTGTGTTGCCGAAATGTTGATGCTTGAAATTTTAACACCGGGAAGAGCTGCCACAACAGCCTTTCTGATATTTCTTACATCATCGTTTGCAAGACCGAGACAGTCAACTGCTGCAAGGATTGAAACGCCTCTGCCTGAGCCGTCATCCATAGCAATAAGTCTTACCTTAAGGTCATCAGCACATTCTGAAAGAATGAGGTTGATGTCATATCCGCCCTTATAATATTTGCCTTCTGCAAAATCATCGGGAATAATTGATGCTGATGCATAACCGAGAGACCATTTTGCACCTTCAACGGGAGCATCGATAAACTTATCGTTACCTGCCATAAAGTTGTCACTCTTGTGAGCTGAGGGATCCTGAATTTTGATTGTTGCAGGAAGAAGTGAAGAGATGTTGTCAAGAAGGAAGTCAACGATTCCGTTGAGTGTATCTGTAACAAACTCTGCAAAACCTGCTTTAAAGGATGCACCTGCGTTGTCATCTGCTGCCGAAACTGTCATAGGTGACAGAAGCATTACGGCGCACAGAACAACTGCGATAAATTTTTTGAATTTTCTGTTCATATTTTTCACTGCCTTTCAAAATTTTCTTAATAGAGTGATTATACCACTTTATTAACGCAAAAGCAACAGTATGTTGAAGAAAACTTGGAAATAATTACAAAAAGACGGCGCCACTCAGCAAATCCCTAAGTAACGCCGTCCGTAAAGGTTTTTATCAGTTATATTTTCTTCTGATTTTAAGTGTTGTTGTTTTGGGGAATTCAGTGTCACGCACTACAATCTTACCAATCTTTTTGAAAGCGGGATTTTTTGCGTTGAATTCCACCATATCTGCTTTAAGCTGTGCTTCTGCATCAGGATACTCTGCAGTGTTGAGATAAAACTCTCCCACAATCACATCATTTTCTTCATAAACCAGAACTTCCTTGACATAGTCGAACCTTACAAGCTTATCCTCAAGCTCTTCGGGAGAAATATTCTTTCCGCCCTTTGTAACGATAAGATTCTTCTTTCTTCCCACATAATAGAGGAAACCGTCTTTATCCATTCTGCCGAAGTCGCCCGTCTTGAACCACTCACCGTTGAATACAGACGCAGTGGCTTCGGGGTCATCATAGTAACCCACCATTACATTTTCGCCTCTGACATAGATTTCACCTACGCCGTTTTCGTCAGGCTCGTTGATTTTAACCTCACAGCAAGGAAGAGGAAGTCCCACACTGCCGAATCTGAAGTTTTCGCGTCTGTTACAGGTTACTGCAGGTGAACACTCTGTTGTGCCGTAACCATTGATAATCTGGATGCCGATATCGTAGAAGAACTGCTCGTGCTTGGGGTCAAGTGCTGCACCGCCACAGACAATCATATCAAGGTTTCCGCCAAGATTATCGTGAATAGTCTTGAAGAGCTTTCTTCTTCTGTCGATGCCGAATTTAAGAAGAAGTCTGCTGATTTTAATACCCTTCTGAAGAATTTCTTCCCTGCCCTGCTTCTTTGCAGTTTTCCAGATTCTGTCATAAATTGTTTCAACTGCAAGAGGGACACCTGAGAAATTGTAGGGGTTGTATTTCATAAGGTCCTGCTGAATGTTCTTGATGCTCTGACAGATATAACCGTATTCAGTAATAAGATAGCATGAGAACAAGGCTGATACCCATGAATAAGTATGGTTAAGAGGAAGGAATCCGATTGCGTGACGGCCATGAAGAACTCTGCAGGATGCAACCGCGTCCGATGTAAGGTTTTTGTGAGAAAGCATAACACCCTTGCTTCTGCCTGTTGTGCCTGATGTATAAACGATACAGGCCAAATCTTCACCCTTGACCTCTGCATCAACGCCCTGAGTGTTGCCGCCGGCAATACTTCCAAGACCTTTTTCATAGTATTCTGCAAAATTGTCAAGGTTGAATTCCTGCATCTTATGCATACCCTCAACATCATAGATATCTTCAAGAACACCCCTGAATTCTGTTTCATAGAAGATAGCGTCACAGTGACAGTTCATAAGCTGCTTTGCAAGATCATCTGCACCAAGCTTACTGTCAAGGGGGACGGCAATATTGCCGCTGATCATAATAGCATAGTAACCGATAATCCACTCGTAGCTGTTTTCTGAAAGAAACGCAACTTTCTTATGATTTGTTACACCGTTATCGTAAAGGTACTGGGCAATCGCACTGATATCTTTCCATGTTCCATTGAAAGTTTTTGTATGCTCTACCCTTTTCTTGTCGTGAAAAACGAACTGCTTGTGGTCCTGACCTTTTTCCGTACCATAAAGAATAATTTCTTTGACCGTGCTAAGGTCGGGAATATCAGCCAACTTCACTTTCTTTTTCATAACTTCCCCCAAAAATTTATAATTTTTTCATATTTTCACAATTATATTACAAAGATTGAGCTTTATTTTTCTTTCTTTGCAAAATATGTCTAATTAAAAATTTTTAAGATTTCTTTATACTTTTCGGTGTATTCAGATTAATAACCAACCTTTACAGCTATGAGCAGAAGAACTGCAGTAACCGCAAGAATTGCAGCCTGAAGTTTCCATGTCCAACGGAACCACTTTGAATAAGGCACTGAGGTAAGTCCGAGAACTATGAGAAGAAGTGCATTTGTGGGGAAGAACACATTTGTAAAGCCGTCACCGAAGCAGAAAGCAAGGACAATGCTCTGTCTTGTAAGACCTATCATATCTGCAAGTGGCACGATAAGCGGCATAATGAGGAATGCCTTTGACGCTGCACCTGAAATGAAGAACTGAATGATAAGAACAATAAGGTACACAATAAGAATCGCCGTAAGCGGTGACAGATTCTGCATCTTTGTATAAGCCCAGTGAAGAATTGTGTCCATAATTCCGCCCTCTTCAATAATAAATCGGACAGACATTGAAAGGATAATAAGAATTGCACCCGGTGCCATACTCAGCATACCGCCGAGGAAATCCTTGCCCATACCCTTTTCCTTATACTTTGAAACCTTACCTGCAAGAATACCGCCGAAAGTGATAACAACAGCCATAACCACCATTGTGTAATCTGAAAGCGCAGGTACGAAAAGTGCAGTTACAACATATGCCACAACAAGAAGCATTGAAATACCGAAAGCTTTTGCAGCCTTTGAGATGTTTTTGTTCCCGAGGATTGCAGTGTTATCTTCTGTCTGAAGGTTTTTTCTTTTTTCAAGGTCACTTGAATAAACAAGTGAGCTTTCAGGCTTTTTCTCAATCTTTTTTGCGTATCTTACAAGGAAGAAGCAAAGAAGAAAATAGATAAGCACAAAGGCAACAACGCGCATTGAAAGGCCTGAAAACAAAGGCACATCGGCAAGACGCTGAGCCACAACAACCGTAAACGGGTTGAATGTACCTGCCGCAAAGCCGAAACCTACTGCGAGAATACTCATTCCGAGACCTGTCAGAGTATCCCAGCCCAGAGCCAATGCAAGAAGAACAAGAATCGGCACCAACGGGACAGTTTCTTCCAGAAGCCCCATAGTAGAGCCGAGAAGCATACAAAGAAGAGAAACAAGACACAGAAGAAGATATTTCCTGTTTCCGAATTTTTTAATAGTTGCGCCGATAAGGTAATTGAAAACTTCTGCCTTTTCAAGGATTGAAAATGTACCACCGACGAGGATAATGAAGACAATTATGACAATCGCCGTCAGTGATTGCGAGTCGCCGAACAGCTCAAAGGGAGCAGTAAACCATCGCCATACGGGAAGTTTTTCTGCATTTTCCAGAAGAGCATATGAGCCTTCAACAACCATTTCGTTGCCGTTTGAGTCAATAACTCTTTTGTAACTTCCCTGAGGGAGAATTTGTGTAAGTATACCTGCAAAAACCATAAGTGCAAGTAATATGGCAACAGTTGATATGAATGATTTTGTACCGATTTTAAGATTACCTGAAGAATTTGACACGGCTTACACTCTCCTTTCTGCCTGAGTTTTTATGAAGCGGATAAAATATTCGATGCCGAAATTAAAACTGCTGATACGAAGTCGCTCGTTGATTCCGTGCATACTGTCAAGCTCGTCGCTTGTTATTTTAAAGGGATAAATTCTGTAAATTTCATCTGCAACATCCTTATATTCACGGCTGTCCGTTGCACCTGTCACAAGATAGGGAATTGTAACAATTGTGGGGTCAATCTCTTTCATTGTTTTCTCAATAATTTTATATGTTTCAGTGTTTGCAGATGTTTCTTCGGGTGCCGGGCTGACGCTTGTAAACTCAAGGTCAAGCTCATCAAGAACACCCATTTTCTTCGCAAGACGCTTTATGTGTTTTTCCACATCCTCAGTTGTGTCTCCGGGAAGAAGTCTGATGTTGAGCATAGCCTCGACTTTCTGCGGAAGAACATTGACAGCCGTACCTGCACGGCAGATTGTGGGAACAATCGTAGTATGCATCATCGCGTGTGTCATACGGTAAGTTTTTAGAATTTTCATTACGACGGGTTTGGTGATTTTCAGTGCTTTCAATGCAACACTGAGAACACCCTCTGAATTTCTGCCAAGCTCTCTGAGAGTTCCTTTTACAGTGTCGATAAGTCGGCAGGACATCTGATATTTTTCTATTGCATAGATAAGTCTTGATAAATCGCCGAGAGCCGTTCTGTCCGATGGCTCAGCTGCGTGACCGCCGTTGTTTGAAATGCTGATTTTCAGGTCTGCGTAACCTTTCTCTGCAAGACCCACCATAGCAGCAGGATTTTTAAGACCGAAAAGGTTGTCATCCATAATCGCTCCGCCCTCGTCGTAGACAAACTCAAGCTGAACTCCCCTCTCCTTGAGGAGTGCTGCAATCGCCCCTGCACCTGAGCCTTCACCGCAGAGAACCTCCTCGTTATGTCCGAAGCAAAGATAAACATCTCTCTTTGGCTTAAAGCCCTCACCGAGAAGATTTTCAACAGCTTCCATAAGTGCAACAACACAGTTTTTCATATCGTTTGCGCCTCTGCCGTAGATGTATTCTCCGTCATTTGCACCTGCAAACGGAGGATATTTCCACTCGTTTTCAGTTTCCTTGGGGATGGGAACAACATCCATATGTCCAAGCATAGCAAAAGGTTTCAGCGAGGAATCCTCACCTGCCCACCTGTAAAGAAGAGACGCTTTTCCCACAACCTCTCTTGTGAGATGTTTGTGCACAAGAGGATAGGTCTCTTCAAGAAATTTATGAAATTTTTCAAACTGTTCCCAGTCGGTAAGGCTTTCATCCAGATTTGAAATTGTCGGAATTGATATAGCCTGACTGAGATGCAACAGTGCTTTTACTGAATCCATAAAAAACTCTCCCTGATAAAGCAATAATACAATTATATAGAAAGATAATTTTTTGTCAAGGAATTCCTTAAAATCATCTGCGTCATTCCGTATTACAAAAAGAATGCCTCCCTTGGGGAACTTCAATCAGGCGAAAAAAACTCGCAGATATCGGCTGACATCTGCGAGTTTTTTCATAAAGTATAAATGGTTATAATTCGTTTATTTCTTTCACATCATCTTTATATGATGACCAACCCATTTTTCCGTACCACACAACAAATCTGCCGAAATCAGCCCAGTTATCATACACGGCTGTATCTCTGAGAAAGAGTTTATGGTCTCTTATTTCCAGCGGATGGTATTCGTTGATATAAATCTTTTCAAAATAATCGTGAAGAACATATCTGAGTGAAAGCGTATGTGCCTCATCACCCGGTCTGCGTATTATGGCTTTCTGATAAGCCATAAGGTCCTCAAAAATATCTTCAGGGATATCGAATTTTTTCAGGAATGGGGTCATTTCCTCAAAAAACAAATCAAGATTTTCCAGAACTTTCAATGCAATATATTCACACTCTGTCCAGTGAATATCCCCGCACGGTTCAAAAACAAGCACCCTGTTTTTCTTTCCCTGAGAAATATCTTCTGTTTTGTTTTTCACTTCATAATAAAGCTTTGAAATATTCAGGTCTTTATTTTCTTCAAAGTAATCAAGTACCTCATCATAAAACCTGTCATATGCTACGCCCATTTCGTAATAAAGGTATATAGCAAAAGCTCTGATAAAACCATTACCGTGGAGCATTTTTGTCATCCAGTAAAACACAGTTGAGCGTATCCACATTTCTCTGCTCATTGTGTTAGTTTCAACAATGATATTGTTATATTCAGGAATATCAAAGGAACTTGCACTTGCGTGATCTCTGAGCATCTCCTGACGAACTGTTTTTATGCCGTGTTTCTCTATATAACTCTTCTGATTCATTCTGGCATTAGGCAGAACGATACAGGAATAAACATCAAAAACAAAATGCTGTCCTATTTCAAAAAGCGTTGCCATACCCTTTGTGAAACTCTCATAAGTTTCTCCCGGCATACCCAGAATAAGCTCTGAATAGCACTTCATATTTTCTTTGCGATACGCAGTAAGCCACTCTTTGTAGAAATCGGGAGACGCATTAGCTCTGCCGATATTTTTCAGAACAACCGGTGACAGACTCTGAAAAGACAGCGTTGCACCGATTCTGTCCAAATTGCAGTCCTTTAATTTTTTTACTATCTCAAATACATTTTTAAAATTACTTTTTGAATAATTCCAACGGATTCTTTCAGGATAACCTGTTTCCGTTTTGATTTTTATAAGTTCATCCACAATCTTAAGATCGCGGTCATTGGCACCGAAATTGGCATCTGCACCCCATACAAACGCGATTTTCCGTTCGCTCATCCATCTTAATTCTTTTATAATCCTGTCAATGGGTGCAAATCTGACTTTTGATTTCGCATCAGCCCAATCACAATATGCACAACGCTGAGAACATCCGCGGCTGGTTTCCATTGTGGCATTGAATGTAGTGTCCGGGTGATTTCTGATTATATCATCAAACCATCCTTCGATATACGGAGAAGGGAAATCCAGTGTTTCCTGAGCCTTTGAAGCAGTCCTAGAATATTCTCCCGTTTCTGTTCTGTAAGAAATGTTTGCTACGTCTTCAAAAGATTTGCCAAGAGCATATGCTTCCAACAAATTTCTGATTGTTTCTTCACCTTCACCGTGACACAAAACATCTATGAAAGAATTTTCTTCAAGCAGTTCAAAATCATCAGCAACATCATGTCCGCCGAAAACGATCAGACACCCGGGGAATTTTTCTTTTACCGATTTTGCCAGAAGCTTGTTATATTCGGAGTTCCAACTGTAACAGGAAAATCCCATAAATGAAGGGTTATCAAGCCTTGAAACAACACTTTCAATTTTTTCACGGTAAAATATAAATTCCTTGAAAGCGCAATTTTCTTTTACTGCTTCACTTTTAAAAGCAGAAGCAACCAGAACCCCTGCGGTGTAAGGCAAATAAGCACTCTTACCTTTTATATCCACGGTAATATCCGCCTGAACAAAATAAACATTTTTCTTCACTGTTGTTGCCCTCCGTCGGTTCCAAAAAGAAGATATAATCAACTATGATGGTAACATATAATTTATATGTTGTCAACTTGTACATTTCTTGACTTAAACGACGGATAATGATATAATTTCAGGCGTATAATGTTCCACTTTAACTTTCCGGGAGGTGACAATTGATGTTTGAATCTCTTACTGTTATCATACCTGCGTCAAATGAAACAGACACACTGACAGAAACAATCAATGGTGTTTTGCAAAGCGGCGCATATGATGATATTTCAAGAATTATCCTTTTCCTGAAATCTGAAAATTGTCCCAGTGCGGAAACAGCAAAAAAACTTATAGCGGAATGTAACTGCAACAAAATGGAAATAGTGATACAGAAAACTGCAACTTATGATACGGCATTTACAGAAATCCCCTCACTTGTTACAAGCTCTCACTTTTTAGTTCTTGTTTCAGACGGAGAGATGGACCCGCACACAATTCAGGATCTTGTCCGTATTGCCAAAGAGAAACCTGACAGTATTGTATGCGGATCAAAATGGCACAGAGACTCTGTTGTGGAAAATGCATCTTTTGTCCGTTCTTTCGGAAGTAAAGCGATAAATAAATTTGCTGCGCTTGTTTTCGGAATTAAAGCCACAGACATCTTTTCCATTTTTCAGGTATACCCCCTCGCCCTGTACGAAAGACTGAATGCCAACATAGCCGAGTTCACACTTAAACCTTTGCGTTTGGGAGTTGAATATATAGAAATTCCCACCTGCTACAAAAGAGAAGAGGGCAGAAAAAGCAATTTCAATTTTTCAGGACTTTTAAAACTCGCATTCAGGTACACAGTCAGTATCTTCCGCGTCAGGTTTACCCCAAAAAGCAAGTTGTGATACTATAAGAAAATTTTTCCCTCAGCTGAAAATTAAACACCCTGCAAGGCTAACACTCTGTTATGTCTGTATAAAGAACAAAAACAGCTATCTTTACCATATCGGTAAAAATAGCTGTTTCACTTATGAACGATATTTATTTTCTCTTTGAAACGATTTTTCTGAGGGAAGACGGTTTTCTTGTGGTGATGTTATCGGGGGCGAAAGATAAAATTCTGCTCATTTTCATTTTTCTGTCAACTGTCCAGATTGAAACAAGAAGTCCATTATCGTGAAAAATTCTGACAAGCTCGTAAGATGCACTTTTTTTATTGAAATTGATACCTACCGCTCCTGCGTTTTTAACTTTCTCCACAAGACACCTGATATATTCTTCATTCTTCTTTTTACCCGCATCAACATTCACATTCAGGTAATATTCCACACCTGTTTCTGACGCACTCTCTACAAAGCCATCGTGGATGCCCGTGAAAAAGATTCTGTTCTCAATCCCGTATTTTTCCGCAAGAGGCTTTACTTTTCCGAGATATCTGTCACTTTTCACATCAACATTCACTCTGAGATTTTCATATCTGCTGACAAAAGAGAACGCTTCGTCAAGAGTTACCTCTCCCCCTTCAGGCTCATCGTGACTGAGGACAGGCTCTCCGTTCTTATCGAAATTCAGGTCAAACTCCACTATATCCGCACTGTTTTCATAACCTGCAGAAATTGATTGGAGTGAATTTGCCTTTGTACCCATACAACCGGTATGTGCCGTAACCGTAAAATTATCACTTATTTTCCGTTTCATTACCGTCACCTCGTTATGTTTCAATATTATCAGAACTTACCTCAGATGTCAAACATTTTTCTATTGTAATTTGGGAGTATTAATGGTAAAATCAAGAAAAGGAGTGACGGCAGAATGGATAACAGAGAATGGTTTAAAAATGCAGAATACGGAATGATGGCGCACTGGGGACTTTATTCAATTCTCGGTGGCGAATATAAAGGCAGAAGAGTCCGCGACTATGCCGAATGGATTCAGAGCTATATGGCAATCCCCAACAAAGAATATGAGCAATATGCAAAAATTTTCAATCCCGTTTATTTTGATGCTGATGAATGGATTCGTCTTGCAAAGGATTGCGGAATGAAATATTTCGTTTTCACTTCAAAGCATCACGACGGCTTTGCTATGTTCAGAAGTGAGGCTGATAAATTCAACATCGTTGACGCCACACCTTTCGGCAGAGATGTTGTTGCCGAATTAGGTGAAGCCTGTTACAAGCACAGCCTTAAATTCGGTCTCTATTATTCACAGGAATTAGACTGGCATCATTTTCACGGCGGCGGTTACGACAACACGGCAGGTTGCTCAGGCGTTTCCTGGGATAACTCCTGGGATTTTTCTGAAAGAGAGAAGAAGGATTTCTCAATCTGCTTTGAAGAAAAAATCAAGCCTCAGGTTAAAGAAATCCTCACAAAATACGGTGAGCTTTGCCTTATCTGGTTTGATGTGCCGCACACAATCACAAAAGAACAAAGTCTTGAACTGAACCATCTTGTTAAAGAATATCAGCCTGACTGCCTTATCAATTCCCGAATCGGCAACGGCGCTTACGATTATGTGTCACTCGGCGACAACGAATATCCTACGGAATTCAAGCCCACTGAAAACAGTGACCCCAACAGTCTTGACGGTTTCAAGTATTCTCCCTACGGTCTTTACGAAACGGCAGGTACGCTCAACTCTTCCTGGGGATTCAAATACTACGACCAGAATTGGATTACTGCAGAAGAAATAGCAGAAAGAAGAAAACGCCTTAACTCACTGGGTGTCAACTATCTGCTCAATGTCGGCCCCGACCATCTTGGCAGAATCCCCTCTTTCTCAGCAGAGGCTCTGAGAAACTCAATTGAATTTATGAAATAAAAAAACCGTGAAATTCTTCACGGTTTTTTTATCATAATTCATTTACTGCGTCAACAATTTTACCCAGCAGATTTTTATCAAGATTTTCAAACTCTTTTACGCTTAGCTTTCTGCCCGTAAGGATTCTGAACCACACAGCCGCTGCAGTAAATCTTCCGTAATCAAAGGATAGATGAAAACTGTCCCGACAAAGAGAAAGACCTGTGTTTTCATAATCAAATTCGGAAACATTTTCACGGATAAACTGAATCGCTTCCCCTACGGGAATAATCTGCGCATTTATTGATTCAGCTTTTTCCTTTGATGTTTTCACAATGCACTCATACATCTTCTGCTGATTACAGTCATAATTTACAAAGCCCGGATGCTCTGAGCCTTTTTCATATGCCCATGTCTGATGAAAATAGAGCTTTGCCTCAGGATTTGTTTTTCTTACAACACCCTCAAGATTTTTCAGAAAAGGCTCGTATGTTTCGGGCATACCGCTCATATGGCTTACCTGCTGCAGAGTAATTGCATCCCATCTTTCCATTTTCAGTGCTTCTGAAACAGTAATTTTCCTTTCGCCCTCGTTGCCGCAGATTTCAAGGTCATAAAAACGATTGTTCTCTGTGAAATTCACCCAGTGACTTTCAAGACTGCAGCCTCCGATAAAAAGATTCGCGGTTTCAATGTTTTCATTTTCTGCCACTGAAAGTAATGCAAGAAATCTGTGTGCATCGGTTGAAAAGCTGTTACCGATTGATAAAACTTTCATTTTCCGCACCTTCTGTCAAGCTTTCTGTTCCTGAAATAAAGAATCAGATCTGCACCCACCATTATGAGATTAAGCACATAGAAGAAAAGCACATACCATTTTTCCGAAACCGATGCCATATATGAATCGTTCAGGAGTTTTGACGCGATTCCTGCTATGTATCCGAAAAAGATAAGGCACAGGAACAAGAGACTTTTACCTTTTGCCGTTCTTGCTTTATATGATTTCACAACATTGAACGGCCAGGAAAATCCGAAGCTCACTATCATTATAACTTCTAAAATGTCTGCCATAAAACCACCTTAATAACTGTAACAGAGTCTGCCGTAGGGCGCTGAATCGCCCTTTGTGTAGAACGAATAAACATCATCTTCAGCGTAATTATCTGCCCACTTGAAGGTCATATTACCGTCATAACCTATCATTTCCTTTTCCACTGAAAGCATCAGTTTATTTCCCTCAAATCTGATTTCGGCCTTACCTGCAAACTCATAGCCGTCAGATGTGATTTTTTCAACATCTGTACTGCCGTTCTGAGGTGATGTACGGTTTATGACATATTCTTCATTTATAAATAGCGACATCCAGTTTTTGCCGTCAGATACAGTAAGGTCTTCAGCAGTTTCCGCATAGAAATAAAGGTTTTCCTCATCTTCGCAGACTTTCATTTTCACAAAATCGTTTCTGCCTGAAAAATCAGTCAGCATTATGTGACCGAATCCCTCTGCACATCTGTCAACAGTATCGTTTTTATAGTCACTGTAAATTGCCGTTATTTTATCCGAATCCCACTGTGAAAAATCGCCATGCATATCAATAGTTATATTTTCACTTTTGGCAACGCGTCCCGTCACGCCTTTGAATTTTGCAATATAATTCACCATCTGCAAATAATAATTGTCGCCCATAACTCCTGCTGACGGCTCAACATCACGGGATGCATTTTCGTCAGCGCAATCAACAAATATAATCGGTTTTCCCTCTTCGGGCTTCTGTCTCTGTGCCACCCATTCGTTGAAGCCTGTGACAAAAATAATATCGGGATTCATTTTTATTGCAAACTCCCACTGTTCGGCAAAGTTGTAGCCGTAAAGAAGAGCATCTTCTGATGTATCGTTTTTGCCGTCATGCCACGAGCGTGTGCGGTCACTAGCACCGTACCACGCCGTTTTACTGAAACAGACAGTGTCTGAGTGCTGGGCAACAGATACATTCATAATTTTTATTCCGTCATTCTTATAAACCGATTTATATGTAAGAGAGCGGTCGAATTCCATCCACGGAAAACCATCATCCTTTTTATTTTCATTGGGCCACTGATTCTCTTTGATTCTGAAATAACTTCTGACATCTTCTCTCAGTGCGCCGTCTTTTTCATTTCCTACAATCATCGGCTTTCCGTCAAGGTAAAACCAGAGTTTATCAAGCTCAGGATACTTACTTTTAAGTTCCTCATTATTGTAAACTTCATCATAAATCCTGTTCATTGTATCGCCTGAATAAGAATTTGTGAAGTACGCAATTTTCGGAACATTATAGCCCTCAAGGTAATATTCATACCAGACACCAATAAGCTTTTTCAGCTGTTCGGAATAAGTAAAGGCATTTGTAGCATCGATAACGATAAAATCAACTGAGGCATCTGTCAGCATCTGAACATGCTTTCTGAAAACCCATTCGTCATCTGTTGTGTAGTAGCCGAAAAGAGGCTCTCCCCAGAAATGAAATTCCTGCTGATTTCCTCCACCTGCTTTTATCCACGCTTCTTCGGAAAGCAAGGCTTCAGGATGCTCCTTTACCAGCTTTGAATTATCAATTATTCTGTCCCTGCCGTGCTGACCGTTCCATAGAAAATAGAAAACACCCACCAGCTTTTCGCTTTCTCCGTAAGCAGATGTAACACTCCTGCCAAGGGCATCGGTACAGGAAAACGAGCCGTTGACTTCCGCCTTTTTTTCTGTAAAATCCCCCGTTCCCGCAAGATTAAAAATTGTCATAAAACAAAGAACAAGCGATGTAATTGCTTTCACCCAGAAGATTTCAAATTTACTCATTTGAAAATTACCCCCTTTCTTTATTTCAGTATACCAATCTGTGGGCGTACTGTCAATAAAAACTGTTTGACTTTAACTCAACGGCACTGTATAATAGACTAAAACATAATGGAGCAAATATATAACAAAGGAGAAAAAAGATGAGTACACTTGCCAAGAAAAGAATTGACAGTATTCAGGCAATAAGATTTTTAGCGGCATTATGCGTATCACTTTTCCATTTCGGCTATATTTCCCCTCTTATCACGGGCAACACAATTTTCGATGTTAAGTTTTTCATTAATCTCTTCTTCTGCATCAGCGGTTTCTTCGTTATGATGTCAACGGAGAAAACCGAAAAACACAAACTCTTTTTAACACGAAGATTTATCCGTCTTATGCCTCTCTATTGGGCACTGACATTTGTGACATTTGCAGGGGCGCACATTCTTCCTGAGCTTTTAGGATATGTTCCCGACCTCAGTCAGCTTATCAAATCACTTTTCTGCATCCCCTTTTCCCGGGGTGCATTGAAGGCCGAGGCAACAATCCGTCCCATCGTAGGACTGGGTCACACGCTTCAGATGGAGGTTGCATTCTCAATTATCTTTGCAATTGCTATGAGAATTTCTCACAAGTACAGAGCACTTATCGCTTCTGTGTTTGCAGTTGCCTTTGCAGTAATCGGCAGAATCTGTGATTTTGAAAACGTTTTCCTCAGATTCTATCTTTATGTAAACTGGAGCAGTTGGCTTTTCTTTGTTTCAGGTATAGTATGCTTCTATATTATCAGAGAATTGTCAAAGAAAGAAATTTCCGGCAAATTCTTCGGAATATGGACTACCTGTACAGTTGTGATTCTTGCAGTGCCTCAGTTTATCTGGAGCACAATCAAGGCGTATGACCTTTCACAGTATGTTCAGCTTGTTATGTGTCTTTTCTTCGTAATTGAAGTCATTCTCATTGACAGAAAAGGTGCAAAGACACCTGCTCTTATAAGAAAACTCGGCGACGCAAGTTTCTCATACTACCTGATTCACTACTACATTGTATCCGTTGCCGAAAGATTTCTGCACATCGACGGCTTTTCCGCAAGAAACCTTATTCTGACAATTATGGTAATTATCATTTCGTGGGTTGTTGCTTATATCAGTTGGTACATTATAGAAAACAAATTCGCAGGATATCTCACTAAAAAAATCAATAAACTTGCAAAAGCATAACAAAAGGGCGGTAACTATACCGCCCTTAATCTTTTGTATTCTTCATCTGTGATTTCTATGACTCTTCCGTGCTTGAAGCCGTAAGGGAAAGAAAAGCCTTCTGTTATTCTTTCAAAATTCATATTACCCTTTTCGGGTGATACAAATGGTACATAACCCATTTTTTCTTTCTCGCAACCGAAGAAATCAAGCATCAGACACCATCTGCCGTCAGGCAGAACATATGTTGTAGGACCTTCGTATGAGCCGGGATTCTGAATTTTATCTGCCATATATTTTTCAAAATCCTCATCGTGTTCAAAAGGTCCGTAAAGATTTTTCGATGTTCCGTGCATATTCATTGAGGGATTGTGGGCATTTTTATAGAAAAAATGATATGTGTCCCCCACTTTCACAATGTGGGAATCGAGAATTTCATTGTCCTTTGTAAAATAAACCTGAGGCTCCGTAAATGTTTCAAAGTCTTTAGTGCGTGATGAGTAAATTGACATATGCTTATAGTCGCTTTCCCTGACAGTTGAGCCCCAGTGAATGAGATACTCTTCATTTTCCTCGTCAAAGAAAACCTCGGGCGCCCACATACAGCCGAAATCATCCCTGCCGAAATGAACAAGCCTTTCTTCCGAGAAATTCACAAGGTCATCTGTTTTCCACATACGCAGACACTTGCTTCCCGTTCTGTTTATGTTTGACCAGTCGAGCTGAAGATTTTCGTCATAACGATTTGCAACACACAAGTCGGTTGTAATCACCATAAAACCGCCTGTGTGAAGTCTTACGACCTCTATGTCACGGCAACCTTTTTCACCGAGAGAGGCTGTGAGAATAGGGTTTCCGTCGTTTACTTTTTCCCAATTAAATCCGTCACGGCTGATACCGAAATAAACCTGCTCTCCGTCAGGTGTGATTTTTTCTTTGAAATGAGCAAAAAGATATGGCATAAAATTCTCCTTACCTTTTAATCATTCGCACTTTTCGTTTGCAAAACAGTCTGATTCAATATAGTCAACATTCATTGAATAACAGAAGTCCATAGCCTCTTTATCATTTGCTGTCCAGAGAGCTACTTTCAGACCCTTTGAATGGAATTCATCAACTGTTTTCTTGTCGATATTCTTATAGTACATATCAATGTCAAAGCCGTCTTCAAGGCATCTTTCAACATTCTCGTCACGCTCACCGCATGTGTACATAATCTGAAGTTCAGGGAAAGCCTTGTGAGTTCTGATAAGGTTATCGTATTCAAAAGACTGGAGAGAGCACATTTTAAGGTCATAAATCTCCCCTGCCATTGTGAAAGCCTTATGAATCATTTCATCTGTGAAATTACCCTTGAATTCAATAAAGCAGACCATATTTCCGTCACGGCAGATTTCAAGATATCTCTCGAATGTGCAAACATAGAGCTCCGTGTCTGTATGTTCATTGAGAATAGGTTTCCTCATCAGTTCTTCATAAGTACATTCTTCGGGTGCAAGTTCCGTTCCGTCAAAATATTCAACGGTATCGTTGTGATTTACAATAAGAACTCCGTCTTTAGTGAAACGCACATCGGTCTCAATTCCGCCTGAGCCGTGTTTCACAGCCTCAAGGAAAGCTTCCTCTGTGTTCTGCTGGAAGCAGCCGCTATAACCTCTGTGTGCAATAAAACAAGTTTTCATTTATATTTCTCCTTTATTTAAATTTCTTCAAGAATTTCTTTTGCCGCTCTGGCAATAAAAAGAGTATTTCCGTGCTCTGCCACAAACTCAAAACACTCTTTCGCTTTATCTTTCATACCGTTTCTCAGATAATATTTTCCGAGAAAATTCTTTTCACATACAATACTCAGAAGTTTATCCGATGTACGAAGCATCTTCAGTTTTTCCTCAAGATGCGGTATCTGACTTTTTTTGCATTCAAGTGTCAGATGACTCATTCTGACTATATACTCACAATGTATATTCTGTTTTTCATCTGAGGGCAAAGGAAGCGAATCAATCTGTTCCAAAGCTTTTTCAGCCTCGGGCATATTGCTCAGTGTATTATAATACAGAAACCATAAACGGTAATAGCTGAAAAGATAAGTTATGGCTCTCGGGTTTATTCTGCTGATATCAATTTCTTCAAGGGTGCTTTTCATCTGACGGAAATCACCGCAGTAATAATAAGCCGTCACAAGATTCAGTTGCACTAAAATTCTGTAAGTACCCTTTAATTTATGTAACATCATTTCACACTGCCAGTCACGGTAAGAAACAGAATCACATTTTTCATCAAGGACTTTGTTCTTTTCTGTATATTTTTTCAGTGCAAGTCTTTGCAGAAAATATACACCTGCAAAATTAATAACTAAGGCACCGATTAAAAATGCAGACGCATTATATGCGAAAAAAGGTAAAACAAATATCATAGCCACAACAATCGGCACTAAAACAAACCAATAGAGTCTTTTCGTTAATCTGAAGCAATTAATCACCCAATCAACTCCTTTGTTTATGATTATACATTTCTTTTTAATCCTTGTCAAACAAAATCCCCCTGATTTTGCATTTCAGCATTGACAAAAATTTAACTTTTAGATATACTATTAATTGTGAAAATATCTGTTTTCAAAAAATGAAAAGGAAGTGTTTATTCAATGGATGCTAAATACGAAGCGTTATTTACACCCTGGAAAATCGGTAACGTTGAAATCAAGAACAGAATCCTTATGTGTCCCATGGGCGGTACATCACTTTTCGGTTGGTTTGAGCTCGGCGGTTGCCACTTTGACAAGGAAGCTGCAAAGCTTTTCCTTGAAAGAGCAAATAACAATGTAGGTCTTATTATCCCCGGTATCGCTCCCCTTCGTGATACATTCTGGGGCAAATGGCTCTGGCAGAACCCCAAAATGTTCGAAGAGCTGAAAGAATTCATGGATGAAATCCATAAGACAGGTGCAAAGCTGTTCGTTCAGCTTACAGGCGGTATGGGCCGTTCATGGGCTATTACTGAGCTTGTTGCTCCCCTGCACAGAAATAAATTCACCCGTGCACTTGTAAAGCCCATCATCGATACATCACATGAACTTGCTTGTCCCTCTCCTCAGCCTGCACGTTGGGCTCCCGACATCACTTGTCCCGAAATGACAAAAGAGCAGATCCACGAAATTATCGAAGCATTTGCAAAAACAGCAAAGCTCTGCCGTGATGCAGGTGTTGACGGTGTTGAAGTTCACGCTGTTCACGAAGGCTATCTTCTTGACCAGTTCGCTATCGAATTCTTCAATAAGCGTACTGACGAATACGGCGGAAGCTTTGAAAACAGATACCGTTTTGCAGTAGAAGTTGTTAAGGCTATCAAAGAGGCTTGTGGCGACGATTACCCCGTATCACTCCGTTATTCAGTAGAATCAAAGATGAAGGGCTTCTGCGAAGGTGCGATGCCCGGTGAAGAATATACAGAAGTCGGCCGTAACATGGAAGAATCTGAAAAAGCTGCAAAGTATCTTCAGGACGCAGGTTACGATATGCTCAACGCTGACAACGGTACATATGACTCATGGTACTGGGCTCATCCCCCCATGTATATGCCTCAGAACTGTAACCTTGAAGATGTTGCTCACATCAAAAAGTTCGTTGATATCCCCGTTGTTTGTGCAGGTCGTATGGAACCCGACACAGGTGCTGAAGCTATTGCTGAGGGTAAGATTGACGGTGTAGGTATTGCCCGTCAGTTCCTCACAGACCCCGAATGGATTACAAAAATTATAGAAGACAGACTTGAAGATATCAAGCCTTGTATCTGCTGCCACAGCGGTTGCTTCAACTTCTCAACTTCAAAGGGTCATGCAAATACTCAGGACCTTAAGGACACAATGGGACTTTCCCGTTGCGCACTTAATCCCCTTACAATGCAGTCAAAGAAATATAAAATTGTTCCTGCTAAGAAAGCTAAGAAAATCGCTGTTATCGGCGGCGGTATCGGCGGTATGGAAGCTGCAATCGTTTGCGCACAGCGTGGTCATACAGTTACACTCTATGAAAAGAGCGATGTTCTCGGCGGTGTATTCATCGCTGCTGCTGCTCCCTCTTTCAAAGAAAAGGACCGTGACCTTATTGCTTGGTACAACCGTGAAATTCTCAAATATCCCTCAATCACTGTTAAGATGAACACAGAGGTTAAGGATATCAAATCTCTCGGTGCTGATGAAGTTATCGTTGCAACCGGCTCAACACCCAACAAGATTCCCGTTAAGGGCGCTGCTGAATACGGTATTGAGGCTTGTGATTACCTCCTCGGCAAAAAGACAGTCGGTGACAACGTTGTTATCGTCGGCGGTGGTCTTACAGGCTGTGAAATCGCTTACGACCTCTTCCTTCAGGGCAAGAAACCCGTTATCGTTGAAATGCAGGATGACCTTATCACAACTCCCGGCGTTGCTCTTGCAAACACAAGCTTCCTTCGTGACTGCTTCAAGGCTAACAATGTTCCCGTTTACCTTGAATCAAAGACAACTGAAATCCGCGAAGACGGTGTTACAATCGCAACTAAGGACGGCAAGACAATTGATGTTCCTGCTGACAATGTTATCCTTTCTGTCGGTTACAAACCCGCTCCCGTAGCTGAAAAAGCAAAGCACGTTCACATTCTCGGTGACGCATTCAAAGTCGGTAACCTCAGAACTGTTATCTGGCAGGCCTGGGATATCGCAATGAAGTTATAATTTAAAATCAATATAAAATATCGGGTGTAGAAATACACTCGATATTTTTTGTTTTTTCTCTTGACTTTTATTTTTGCTTGTGCTAAAATTATTGAAATTGAAAATTCAAATGCGTTGAAGATATTAAGCACTTTACCGTGTCTTTCAGAGAGTCGGCGGTTGCTGTGAGCCGATAGATAAGTTTATGTGCAGTCTCGTATCAGAGCAGAACTCCCCAACCGTTCCGTAGTGAACTGCATAAGGAGTTACGGATGCCCCGTTACCATGGCTATGGACTTGAAATGAGTCCGATGAGTGGCTGATTTTTTCAGCAATCCGGGTGGTACCGCGATGAGTTAATTGTCGTCCCTGAGGCTTAACAAAGCTTCGGGGATTTATTTTTGAGGAGGGTTTTCACTATGAAAACAGTAAGAATTGCAGACATTACTTTAAGACAGATTATGTCAGACAAAAAAAGCACTATCAGCTTTAAAAATAAAATTGAACTGGCAAAGCTACTTGATAAGCTTAAAATTGACACTGTCGAAACAGGTATGGTTGACGGAGGCAAAACAGACGAATTGCTTGTTCGTACAATTGCGCTGACTGTTAAAAACTGTACTCTCTCCTGCCCCACAGGTCTTACTGAGAGTGATGTTGAAAAGGCTTATGAATGTATCAAGGATGCAAGAAAGCCCCGACTTAATGTGAGAATTCCCGTTTCTCCCGTTCAGATGGAATACCAGTGCCACAAGAAGCCTCAGGCTATTATTGAACTGATTTCTGTTCTTGTGAAGAAAGCAAAAAGCCTTTGCACTGACGTTGAATTCACTGCAGTTGATGCTACAAGATGTGAAAAAGAGTTCCTTTTCAAGGCTATTGAAACAGCTCTTGAAGCAGGTGCAAATGTAATCACAGTGTGCGACACAGCAGGTACAATGTTTGCTGACGAATTCGGTGCATTTATTGAGAGCATCTATTCTGCCGTTCCTGCACTTAAGGACGCTTCCCTTTCAATTGAGGCTAACAACTCAATCTCTATGGCAAGTGCCTGTGCATTCGCAGGTATCAAGGCAGGTGCCGAAGAAATCAAAACAACTGTAAACGGTGAAGATTTCCCCGGTATTGAAAGCATTGTGAACATTCTCAAGGCTCGTGGTGATTCCTGTGATATCCACACAAATGTTAAAGCAACAGAATTCAAAAGAGTTCTTTCTATGATTGAAAACGCTATCAGCTCCACAGGCTCTCACTCTTCAATGTTCGGCTCTCAGGAAAGTGAAAACGATTCACTTGTTCTCACCGAGGGCGACGATATTTCAATCGTTTCAAAAGCAGTAAGGGAGCTGGGTTACGACCTGAGCGAAAACGATACTGCAAATGTTTTCGAGGCTTTCGGAAGAGTTGCAAAGAAAAAGAAAACAGTAACAGCAAAAGAACTTGACGCTATCGTAGCTTCGGTTGCTCTTCAGGTTCCTGCAACATATAAGCTTGACAGTTATGTTATCAACAGCGGTAACATCATTTCTGCCACTGCAAATATCAAAATGAAAAAAGACGGCAAGGAAGTCAGCGGTGTAAGTATGGGCGACGGTCCCATCAACGCTGCTTTTATGGCAATCGAACAGATTGTTGGCTGTCACTATGAGCTTGACGATTTCCAGATTCAGTCAGTTACCGAGGGCAAAGAGGCTATGGGCTCTGCAATTGTAAAGCTCCGCTCAAACGGCAAGGTTTACGCAGGTAACGGCATTTCAACTGACATTATCAGCGCATCAATCAGAGCGTATGTGAGCGCTCTCAATAAAATTGTTTACGAGGAGGGTTAATCGATGAAACTTGCTTTTTCCACAAGAAACTGGAAGGGCTATTCCTGGAGTGATTTCTGCCTTACGGCTCAGGATATCGGCTTCAAAGGAATTGAAGTGCATAACATAAATGATGAAATTTTCACCTCATCCCACGGCCCTCTCAATGCAAATAACACTCCATCTGTAAAACGCAAACTTAAAAATCTCGGTCTTACTGTTTCGGCAGTTGACTACGAGGGCGACCTTACAGATATGGACTATCTCAAAAAGTGCATCGACGCTGCAAAAACATTGGCTTCAGACTATGTGAAAATCATTTATACCGGCGAAGACAATGACGAAAAGGTTGTTTCTCTCCTTAAAGATGCAGTTGAAGTTGCTGAAAAAGAGCAGGTTGTTCTCCTTTTCGAAACAACGGGTATCTATTCAGACACAACAAAGCTTTGCGGTGTTCTCAACGAATTCGCAAGTGATTGGCTCTGTGTTGACTGGAATATGCACGACACATATTTCTTCGGCAAAGAAGATGCTGAAACAACAATCAAGAACTTAGGCTCTTATGTGAAGCTTGTTCACGTTTCAGATGCAGTTTTCGAAGACGGAAAATTAGTTTATACTCTTATGGGTGACGGTGAACTTCCATTTGAAGAAATGATGAACGCTCTTCGCTCAATCAACTATGTAGGATTTGTCTCAATCGAATGGGCACCCGACAGAATTGAAGAAATCAGCGATTTAGAGGTAATCTTCCCCCATTTCGTAAACTTTATGCGTAAATTCAGAACAAAGCACAACAAGAAAAGTGCTCTCTATCATAACGCAACAGGTACAGGTAAATACATCTGGCCGAAAGAGGCACTTATTGAATACACTTTCTCACAGCTTCTTGACAGAGTTGTTGAGGAATTCCCTGACCAGTACGCATTCAAATATACAACCCTCGACTACACGAGAACATACTCAGAATTCCGTGACGATGTTGACACATTTGCCCGTTCACTTATCGCTCTCGGCGTAAAACCCGGCGACAAGGTGGCTGTATGGGCAACAAACATCCCCCAGTGGTTTATCGCTTTCTGGGCAACAACAAAAATCGGTGCAATTCTTGTAACCGTCAACACAGCTTACAAAATCCACGAAATTGAATATCTTCTCAAACAGTCTGACACTCATACACTTATCACAATTGAGTCTTGTCTTGACTCAAACTATGCAGAATCTATCGCAGAGCTCTGTCCCGAGCTTCAGACTGCCGTACCCGGTCAGCCTCTCCATTGTAAGAGACTCCCCTTCCTCCGCAACATTATCACTGTCGGTTACAGACAGAAGGGCTGTCTTACTTGGGATGAAGCCGTAAACTTCTCTACAAACGTTCCCGTTGAAGAGGTATACAGAAGAGCTGCAAACGTTGACTGCCACGATGTTGCAAATATGCAGTATACATCAGGTACAACAGGATTCCCCAAGGGTGTTATGCTCACTCACTACAACATCGTCAACAACGGTAAATGCATCGGTGACAGAATGGACCTTTCAACTGCTGACAGAATGATGGTGCAGGTGCCTATGTTCCACTGCTTCGGTATGGTGCTTACAATGACATCTACAATGTCACACGGTGGTACGCTCTGTCCTCTGCCCTATTTCTCTGCAAAATCCTCTCTTGCTTGTATAAACCTTGAAAGAATCACCTGCTTCAACGGTGTTCCCACAATGTTTATCGCTATGTTCCAGCACGAGGATTTCGCTAAAACTGACTTCTCATATATGAGAATCGGTATTATGGCAGGTGCAAACTGTCCTGCTGACCTGATGAAGAAAGCGTCAAAGGAAATGAATATGACTCAGATTCTCAGCGTTTACGGTCAGACAGAAGCATCTCCCGGATGTACAATGGGTGAATTTACGGAAAGCCTTGAACACAGAACTGAAACTGTGGGCAGCGCCTTCCCCAATGTTGAATGTAAAATCATCGACCCCGAAACAGGTGAAGATTTACCTGACGGAGAAAACGGTGAATTTGTTGCCCGTGGCTACAACATTATGAAAGGATATTACAAAATGCCTAAAGCCACTGCTTCGGCAATCGACGCTCAGGGTTGGCTTCATACGGGCGACATCGCTTGCAGAAGACCTGACGGCTACTACCTTATCACAGGCAGACTCAAGGATATGATTATCCGTGGCGGAGAAAACATTTATCCCAGAGAAATTGAAGAATTCATCTTTACTCACCCGTCCGTTGAAGACGTTCAGGTTATCGGCGTTCCCGACAAGCGTTACGGCGAAGAGATTATGGCTTCAATCATTCTTAAGGATGGCTGTGAAATGACAATTGAGGAAATGAAAGACTATATCCTCTCACATATGGCAAGACACAAAGTGCCTCGCTACATTGAGTTCGTTTCTTCTTTCCCCAAGAATGCTGCAGGTAAAATTCTCAAATATAAAATGCGTGAAGAGGCTATTGAAAAATTAGGTCTTTGAAAAGCATAATAAAATCGGCAGGAAATCCAAACAAAAGGTTTCCTGCCGTGTAATTTTTATACATAATTCTTCTTGACTTGAAAATGAGTCAGTTGTATAATTTTAGTATACTTTATTAAAAGGGATGATATAAAATGTTGGATATCAAATTTGAAAAATCAAACAACCTGAAAGCCAAACCCGACCCCAACACACTCGGATTCGGTGAAGTTTTCACAGATTACATGTTTATGATGGATTACAGCAAAAAGGAAGGTTGGCACGACGCTAAAATCGTTCCTTACGGTGACCTTTCACTTAGCCCTGCTGCTTGTGTTTTCCACTACGGCGCAGAAGTTTTTGAAGGTATGAAGGCTTACAGAACTCCCGACGGCGATGTTCAGCTTTTCAGACCTATGGAAAACATCAGAAGACTCAACAATTCTGCTGAAAGACTCTGTCTTCCTCAGATTGACGAAGAACTCGCTCTTCACGTTCTTACAAAATTCGTTGAGGTTGAAAAAGATTGGGTTCCCTCAAAGAAAGGCACATCTCTCTATCTTCGTCCTTTCCTTATTGCAACAGACGCAAAGCTTGGTCTTCACGCAATTGACGAGGCAAAATATGTTATCATCGCTTCTCCCGTAGGCAGCTACTACAAGGAAGGCATCAACCCCGTTAAAATTATGATTGAAACAGAAGATGTCCGTGCAGTACGCGGCGGTACAGGCTACGCAAAATGCGGCGGTAACTATGCTGCAAGT
>JAZQLC010000012.1:0-70823 GCA_045542485.1 Acutalibacteraceae bacterium | reverse complement strand
AGCTTTTGTGTTGAGAGCAAAAATCGGCACTTGCAACTGTCTGACCTTCATTTTCCATTCAGCTTTGAAGCCTTTGGATATTCCTGCTACTGTAATTTTTGCTTTTTCACTTACCAAATCAGGGTTATTCTTTACAAATTTAATAACATTCTTGATATGCCTGTAATACCAACCTTCACCTTTGCTGTTTACAAGTTCGGAAAATTCATCAGCTAATTCACTAAAATTAGAAAACGGCTCGGATTCATTTTTACCGGGGATACTGCACCAAGCACAAAGAGCTTTTCTTGCATAATCAATACGGGAGTAAGGATTATCGGTAAGTTTGTTTCCATCCTTATCGTGGAACAAATAACCTCTTGCAATGATGGTTAATATTCTGCCAAGGCCCTCATAATCCGTTATGGTCTTAAATGTAAATCTGCCGAGATATGATAGGTCGTATTTGCTTTCTGCTGAATATGTTAGTTTGCTTGTATATGCTTTAAATTCCTGCCATTCGTTTGTCATCACCACAACCTCCATTTCTTTTTCGGTTCGTTGATTTTGTAAATATGACTTCTGTCAACGGTTAAATCAGACACTACTGACGGTAACACCTCTAAAATGAACTGTCGTTCACCAAGAGCAACCGCACATTTAACAACATCTGCATAATCAAGACAGTTTCTTTTATCTGTCGGGCGGATAATATTTATGCAATTGCGGATAATCTGATCTTTGTAATCAGGTGCATTTTTAACGCCTGATAAAAGCTTTTGCAAATCTTTACTGTCACCCTTTCGGGTGATATTTTTTTGTATTCCTATTTTGCGGTACATATCATCAAAGTCACAGATAATATCTCCAACTATGCGATAACCGCCGTTTCGGAAATCACAGAACACATCTGCATAAGTTCTGAAATAACCATTGTCAAAAATGTAGTACAGGGTGTGTTCCCTTTCCTCTTTCGGGATGAAATGCCAATTCACTTCTTCAAGTCTTAAACGGGCTTTTCGCATATTATAAGGAGAGATATTATCAAATACAGAATACAACTCATTTACAGTATACGCTTTTTCCTGACCACGTGCAAAAAGGATACGGTAAACATCATTTTTTCGCTTCATATCAGCAAACAGGTGTTTCGTATCTCGTACTCGCTTTAATGCTTCGTGATAATCTTTTATCAAACTTTCAACCCGTTTAAGCGTGTCGGGATTGAGTTTTTCTTTCCAAGCGGACTCACAAGCAAAAGCAAATAACTGCTCGTCACTCACAGGCTTCACAGGAGCATTCTCTGTTTCTTTTTCAAGAATATGCGCAAAATACGGGAGCTTTTCAAGATTAGAGCTGACCGTATCCCAATCAATGCTTTCAAAATACTTTTTCAGCCTTGCATTTTTGGTAGGTTCATACCATTTATGATTTTCATCACTGTCAACAATAGCTTTGTAACGAAGGAAAATACTGCGTTTAGTATTCTTCTTTTCAATATAGTCCGATAAATCAGGCTTGATACCGCTTTTTGCAGAGTCGATTTCCAATCCGTTTAATATAGCAAGAGTTTCAACCTCGTGATAATATTTTTCCTTTTCTTCGGCATCGGTATTTTCATCGTAAGCAATAATACCTCGGTTAAGAGCTGCATTGCTTATCCGACCGATACGGGAAGAAAATATACTTTTAACGGTTATGAATCTTTCGTACCAATCATTAGCATCTGCAATCAAGGGTTCTGCGGCCGGTATTTTAAGTAGTGGTAAATCCGTACTGCTTCGCATAACGCATTTATTGATAAGAGGGTCAGCAATGGTTTTTACCATATCTCCGTCAAAATCAGCACCGCCCAATCTTTCGGGAATAAGAGAACGGGAATCCACCATAATTGCATAGCTAAGGTGTGAAAAGTATTTGTTTCGCAAATATCCTGCAGTTACGGGTCTTACAAGTGCTTCTTCATTTCTGGCAATATGCGGACTGCGGAGAACAGTATAATAATCATTTTCATTGTAACAGGGGTTTGGTGCATAGATAAAATTATCTATCAAAAACTCTTTTTCAAGCTGACGGTATGCAAAGCTTTCACTAACGGTCTGTTTTACGATATGTGCAACTAACCTTACAAGGTCATCGGACAAATATCTGTTATCGCCGCTGACTAATAACTTTCCTACAGAATACTTGCTGAGAATATTTTCTGCCTTATCATTCAATTCTTTTGCAAATATGGGTTCGTCAATAAACAGAGAATTTTTTGCAACAAGTTCTGCACGATTTTTACGACGTGTATCATCTGTTTCATCATCAATAAAATATCTTCTGCGATATTCATTGTCAGCAATAAAGAGGTAATATTCTGTTTCGGTTGTTTTTGTTACCCACTGTCTTGAATCATATTCAGGAGAACTATTCCAACCGAGCGGTAAATCTGTCGGACGGAATTCTTCATTTGTTATTGAAAGTGTATTAAGAAACTGGTAATTAAGCTCAGTTGTATTTTGAGTTGTAAGCTTATCCATACCTGATATATACAGAGCGTGGTTATATTCTCTGCAACGCTTTAAGTATTCTGCCCAAGTCAGATTATTGTCGGTCATCCATTTAAGACCCTTAAACATACTGTCCGTAAGAATAATATCAACATCATTCGGATTATACTTGTTGCCCCACATATCAACAACATACGGAACATTAAGTTCCGAAAGCAAGGAAGCAAAATCAACCTTATGCACAACACCTTTGATGTATGGCATACGGATTTGAAATGAGTTGTGTCCTTTTGCAAGAGAATCTGCTAATCTTGGAGAAACAAACCCTTCACCGTCAAATTCAGTAATTGTAATATCCGTAAATTTTTCTGTGCGTGTATATTTACGCATAGGGTTATTACTGCTATCATCTTCAACAGTGACGGTATTTACATTTTCTATTGTTGTTTTTGGATTTTTAATTACAATGATTCTCTTGTCAGAAAGTATGCTTTCATCATAATAGCGTGTGCCGCTTGTGAAAAGCAAAGCGTTATATGCATATAACTTACTGAGCTGACACTTACCGATAGTCATACCGAGCATCATTCTTTCACGCAAAGCATCATACACATCAGCACGAACAAAAGATAATTTACTGTCTCGGCTCATAGATGCAGAGCGTTCAAAAGCAACATATCTTTTATCTTCTTTACCAAAGTTCAAAGTTATACCTTCAGGCTTAAACATATATTCTGCAATCTGCTGATACTCCAAAACTCTGCCGACAGCCTTACGGTCAAAGATACCTGAAAAATCTATATACACAAAGACATCACGAAGCTTATCCGAAACTATGTTGGCAGCATTTGGATTTTTATCTAACACAAGCATAGCCTGATAAAAAATCGGGCAATCGTCCTGTAATGTGTTTTCAATCAGATATTCTTTTGAAGGTTCAGTTGTATCACAATAAAAGCGGTAATCATCATCAGTTTTCTGTGCCGATGTAATTAAACTTTGTGCTGATATTTCAGGTATGATATATTTTTTGCTTTTCATAGCGTTCTCCAAGATTAAAATTTAATTCAGTATATCATAACACCTCTAAAAATTCAATATCCCGTTATTTGATAACTGCCCCCACAAATTTATTTTGTGAGGGCTTTTTTATTTTCAAAATTCAAATGAAAGGAGGCATACCTCATGCAAACATTAAAACTTAACTCACGGTTATTTGAGAACGTATCAACGCTGATTAAAACGCAGTGCTGTAACTGTTATGAAGAAAACTTTCTGTTACTTGATGACGGAGAAGCTCACATCTGCCCTCAGCTCATAACACCGAGTCACATTATCTGCAGATATTTTCTTGAGTCTGTATTGCCGGGTGACAAAACATTGCTGAAACGAATAACCGAACTTTAAGACTAACTGTTTTTCAGTTGGTCTTTTTTGTCGGAAATTCCATTCGGACGATAGAAATTTTTCTTTGAACAAATCACCGTTCAAGAGATTTCTATTCGATAAACGCTCAAAAAACACGGAAGGTATTCCGATGAAAATGCTGAAAAAGTGTACCTTAAAAATTTTTGAAAGGAGGGAAGCAAAATGGCGAAGGCTAAAGAAACTCATTTGTGGTTTGAAAAAGGCGACGATGAAATTCAGATTGAAAGCTACAGTAAGAAGCTTAACGAAGCAATTCTTGAGCTGAACAAAAATGTTCCGGGTACAGTATATATCATTGATGATGAAGAACGCGGCTTTCTTCGTGCGGCGGTGAAGCTTAAAAACATCACCTTTATGATACTGCCACCGCAATCCGAGGAAACAAAGAAAGCACAATCCGAAAACGGAAAGCGGAACAGTAAGAATCTTAAAAATCAGAAACGCATTTAATATCAAAGTAAATCTTATTTTCGGTCAGTAATCAAACGAGGACAAACCCACGCTTGCGTTGTGCTTGATATTACTTTGTCCGAAGTTTAGCAAGCATTGGATTTGTATCCTCAAATCCGTAAAAACATCCGTTTTTACAACACAGAAAAAATATTATTTATAAGAAAGGAGAATTCCTATGGGCAAAAGAACAAGAGATATAGACTTTCATGTGTATCTCAGCGAAGACGAAAATCAGATATTAGAAAACCTTTGTAAGAGATTAAGGGTAAACAGAAGTGTTCTTATCCGTGCGCTGATTCTCGGTAAAAGGTTGGTTGAAGCTCCGCCTGTTGATTATAAGCAGTTTATTATTGAGCTTCGCAGAGTCGGCACCAACCTTAATCAGCTTACAGCAAAAGCGAATTCAATCGGTTATATTGATGCTGATGAATGCAAAGCTGTTCTGATTGAAGTCAGAAAGCTTGAAGCTGATATCGCAAAATATTTCAAGTCAGGCAAGGAAGCGAATCGAGAATGGCTGTAACAAGAATTTGGGCAGTCAGAAATAATCTTTCACAGGTTGTTGACTACGCATCAAACAAAAATAAAACAGACCTTTCGAAATATTCAGACCTGATTGATGCGCTTCACTATGCAGCCGATGATGATAAAACAAATCTCGAAAATGAGAAGAAGCTTCTCGTTGGGGGAATCAATTGTGATCCTGATATTGCCGCAAGACAGATGATTGATACCAAAGAGATTTACGGAAAGACTGACGGTGTTGTTGCTTATCACGCATATATTTCTTTCAAGCCCGGTGAGGTTTCACCCGAAGAAGCACAACAAGTTGCAATGGAAGTTGCAAATAAAATGTGGGGCAAGGATTATGAAATGATTGTCGCAACTCACCTTAATGCAAACTGTGTTCACTGTCATATAGTCATTAATTCCGTTTCAATGACTGACGGAAGAAAGATGAATGAAAACAAAGCGATGTATCAACTTTTCAGAAAGACGAGTGATGAGGTTTGTATTGAACACGGTTTGTCTGTTATCGAAAAGCCGAAAGGTAAACGCATACCCTATAACATTTACCAAGCGATGCAGAAAGGTATCAAAACAAAATACGATTATATGCGTGACGATATTGATTACGCAATTATAAGAAGTGCAAATGAAAAACAGTTTTTCAGAATTATGACACAGAAAGGGTATTGGTTTGACAACGGAAAGATAGCTTACCGCAATGATGAGCACGCAGTGAATCTCACAACTCTCGGTGAAATTTACACCTATGAAAAAATCAGAGAACGGATTTACTCTCAGGATAAATTTGCGGCAAACAACAATTTCAGAAATTATTTATATGCTAATGATTTTTTGAAGAGGCAAATCTTTGCTTTTAATTACCGAGGTTATGAATTCAAAGAATCAAGAGAATGTTACAGACATCCTGAGTATTTCAACCGAATGGTTTCAGATTTTACAAAACTGATTGTGGGCGGTGCCGTACTCGGTGCACCTGTAATCTCACTTTTGTTTCTTGCTTTACTTTTTGCAGGAGCAATAGCCGAGAGAAACAATTGCAACCCGCATCCGTTTACACCTAAAATGAAATACTCAACTCCGAGGATTGAGTTTATGCAGGACCAGATTGACCTTGCAATAAATGAAAAGCTTTATGATTTTGCAGAGGTTGATAAGTTTATTTCAAAGACAGAGCTTCGTATTGAGGAGCTAAAAAGTCAGCGTAATAAAATCTACAATCAGATAAGAAGATGCAATGACCCGACGGACAAGGAAAACCTTGTTGCCCGTCGGGATTTTTTAACGGCTGAAATCGGTGAGCTTCGTGAAAAGCTGAAGCTTGCCAAAAGAATTATAAAAGACAGTCCCGAGCTTGAGGAAAAGCTTGAAACGGAAAAACAGCTTATCCGTGAATGGTACTTCCCTGAGAGAACACGGGACAAAGAAAAAGATTATGAAGGGAGGTAGATATTATGAACCCCGAAGATTTATGTAAGAAAATGCAGGAGGACAAAAAGCCTGTTAATGAAGGTATCTATGAAGAAATGTCATCGCACGAGTATCTTGATATGTATTTCGGTACTAAATATTTTTCTAACAGAAAATTCTTAAGGCTTGTACAAGAAGAACGCATACAGAGAAATAAAAATAAAAGACGATAAAATTTTAAACAAGGTAAAACTTGGTTTAAATTCAATAAATATGACAATAATTATTAACGAGAGGAAGTGATAACTTAATGCTCACAAAATCCCAGCTTGATCTCTGCAAGGCTGCAGAGATAGCTCTTTGCGATAAAAACACACTCACAGACTTAAGAGATATTACTGTAGATAAAAGCAAAAGCGTTATGGAGAGAATAGAGAGCTTTACCAGTCAGGTGAAAAATCCTTATCTCTTTAAGGTTGGAGATGTCATCGTAAAAGTAGCATATAGTGGCGGCAAAGATTTTTCAGGAGCTCTTAGCAGTGCTCTGTGTTCCTGCTGAAATATTTACCATAAGCTAATTTTATAAAATTATTGAAATACGAGCGGAAGTATGCTACAATTCATTTGTAAGATTTGTGGTGCTTCCGCTTTGTTTATATAGATAAACAAGTGGAGGTTATACTAATGTATTCAAAATATAAGGATTATTTAGAGCAGCCTCATAGGGAACTAAAAACCTGGAAGGCTGCTCTTTATATTCGTCTGTCACGTGAAGACGGAGATAAATCAGAAAGCTATTCCATCACATCACAGCGTGAAATTTTAAAGGAATATCTTAAGCTTCATCCCGATATTGAGGCTCACGATTTTTATGTAGATGACGGTTGGAGCGGTACTAACTTTGACCGTCCCGGCTTTGTGCGGATGATGGAAGACATTTATGCGGGTACGGTTAACTGCGTTGTTGTAAAGGATTTGTCCCGTTTCGGACGAAATTACACCGATGCAGGCAATTATCTTGATAATGTTTTCGTAAGATTAAAGGTGCGTTTCATTGCTCTTAACAACGGAATTGATACTGCTTCAAACAGTATGAATGCGGCAACGCAGTGTATTTCCGTAGGTGTTACCAATGTTATAAATGAAAGCCTTGCTGCAACTACTTCTGTGAACGTACGTGGTACTCTCAATGTAAACAGAGCACAGGGTAAGTTTATCGGCTCTTTTCCGACCTACGGATATTTAAAAGATCCGAATGACCATCATCAGCTTATTATTGACGAAGAAACTGCACCTGTTGTACGAATGATTTTTGAAAGGTTTATAGCAGGTCAAAGTATTATCGGCATCGCAAAAGCATTGAATGATGAGGGAATACCCAACCCATCAATGCATAAGAAACTGAAAGGTCTTAACTACCGACATCCTATGGGTAAGAGTAATGATGGCTTGTGGCATGACAGCTCTGTAAGAAGAATCCTGCAGAACGAAATGTATATCGGCAATATGGTGCAGGGCAAAAACACTACAATAAGCTACAAAATTAAGCAATGCAGAGCCATACCAAAGGATGAGTGGATTATTGTTGAGAATACCCACGAAGCGATTATTGATAAAGATACCTTCAATAAAGCTCAATCACTTTTCAGAAAGAATATCCGCTCATCACCCGTCAAAAAAGAGGTTGATTTGTTTTCGGGGCTTGTACGCTGTGCAGACTGCCACCGTATTATGAATAAGAAAACCAATACTCATTCATACGGCACTTACCGTTATTACAGGTGTATGACATCAAGAAAGATGAGCAAGGAGGCCTGCACTAACCATACAATCCGTATTGATAAGCTTGAAACTGCAGTGTTTGTAACCTTGCAGAAAATGATTGATACTGCCATTGAGTTTGATGAAATTCTTGAAATAATCAATCAGAGCAGTAAGCGGAAAAAGGAGTCAACTCATCTGCAGAAGATGATTAAAACTCAATCTGCCGAGCGTGAGAAGTGCATAAAAATGTCCCTTGATTTATACCCCGACTGGAAGCAAGGAGTTATCACAAGGGAGGAATATATGCAGTTAAAAGCCAATCTTACCGAGAAAATCGAGTCAATAGACAGTACAATCAAAAGTCTTACAAAAACTGCGGAGGAGTACGCTCAAGGTCTGAATAGCGAAAATGAGTTTATCTCGCATTTCAAGCAATACGGCAATATTGATTCGCTCAACAGATCTATGGTGGTTGAGCTCATTGACGAGATACTTGTTCATGAGGGCGGTAATATTACCATTAAATTTAAGTTCAACGATGCTTATGAAAATGTGGTTAACTACATTGAAATGAATAAAGAAATCGTTGAAGAGGCAGATAAAAAGTCTGCGTAATATTAGCAATAGGGTATATAGTCGTATTTTGAGAAAAATATTTTTTATGCATTTATAAAAGAAAAATAACAAGTCAAACTTGACTTATTAAAATAGATTTGATATTATAATAGTACAAATTTGACTTGTTATTATGGAGGCTCTATGAAGATTTCAAATTATAATGATGAAAAATCAATATTAGTGGAATTGGGAAACCGTATTCAGCAGTATAGGATTTCCTTGAATATTACACAATCAGAGCTTGCACAAAGATGCGGACTTTCTCTAAAAACTATTGCCCGTACAGAAATGGGATATGATACCAAGCTTTCAAATCTGATTAAGATTTTGAATGAAATCGGACTTTCAGAAAATTTAGATATTTTAATACCTGAACCTCAGCCCGATTACAAAGCATTATTTGAAGAAAAAACAATAAGAAAACGTGCAAGACCTGATAAAAAGAAAACAGATAATGCTTGGGTTTGGGGAGAAGACAAGGAGGATGATTAAAAATGCAAAATGTAAATACAGTTCGTGTCAAGATGTGGGGAACAACTGTCGGTTATCTTCATCAGGATGACAACGGAATGGTTGGCTTTCAGTATGACGAAGAATTTTTAAAAAGTAATATTGAAATTTCACCTGTTAAAATGCCGTTATCAACGGTTACCTATACTTTCCCTGCCTTGCCTGAACAAACTTTCCACGGTTTACCGGGTATGGTTGCCGATTCTCTGCCTGATAAATTCGGTAATATCGTTATAAACAGATACTTGGAGAGTCAAGGAAGAACAGCAGACAGTTTATCTGTTATAGAAAAGCTTTGCTATACAGGTAAGCGAGGTATGGGTGCATTGGAATATGAACCGTCACAAGAGCTTACAACTATAAATGAAACTGTTGACCTTGATGCTTTAACAAAATTAACTTCTGAAATACTCTCTGAAAAAGAGCAGATACACATCAAGAAAAATGATAATCTTATGGCACAGTTAATGGAATGCGGCTCTTCTGTCGGCGGTGCAAGGGCGAAAACTCTCATTGCGTGGAATCCTGAAACAAATGATATTCGTTCAGGTCAGATAAACGCAGGAAAAGGTTACGAATACTGGCTTTTGAAATTTGATAACATAAAAAACAACAAAGACAAGGATTCAAGACCTGATGACGGTGAATACACAAAGGTTGAATATGCTTACTATCTTATGGCTCTTGATGCAGGAATTGAAATGAGCGAGTGCAGACTTTATAAGGAAAACGGCAGTGCTCACTTTATGACAAAGCGTTTTGACAGAAAAGGAGTAAAAGGAGAAAAGCTTCATATGCAATCCCTTTGTGCTTTAGCTCACCTGGATTTCAATTCACCGAGAGTGTATTCCTACGAAGAGGCGTTTTCTGTAATGAAGCAGCTAAAATTACCATACAATGATTTTGTTCAGTTATTCAGAAGAATGGTATTTAATGAATATGCCAAAAACTATGATGACCATACGAAAAACATATCTTTCCTTATGGATAAAAAAGGTGTATGGTCATTGTCACCTGCATACGATATCACTTTCTCATACAGAAAAGACAGTATATGGGTGAGTGCTCATCAGATGCTTATCAACGGTAAATCTGACAACATTACGAAGGAGGATATGTTGAAGGTTGCCGAGAAAGCAAATATCAAAAAATCGGATGCAGCGAAAATTATAGAACAGGTAATAAATTCTGTTTCTAAATGGGAAGATTTTGCTGAAAAGTCCGGTATGACAGAACGCAACATAAAAAGGATAAAAGACTTTTTAAATTTATGATTACAACAGCGTGTGGAGTGAAATCTACACGCTGTTCTTTATGTAAGGTCGAAAAACTATATAGAAATTCAAAGTTTTATCGGTATAGAGGTAAAAACTTCTGAAATCTCATAAGTTTTTCAACTTATAGGAGTAAAAGTTCTTAAGACAATACTGTTGACGATTATTTATTCACATGTTAAAATAAAAAAGGTAAAACATTAATTTTAGGAGAGTTGTATTATGCAGTTTGAAAAGTATTTACATTGCGATAATGATGATTCTTATATTTCTCTTCACGATTGTTATGCAAACAACATATACTTTAATGATAATGTGCTCTCTTTTTGTTTTGATAACGGGTTTTGGATGATCCCCGAACATGAATTCAGCGATGTTGAAAAAACTGTAAGAACAGACAAATCAAGAGTTGATTTTCATTTTGAAGATTCAAGCTCAGAAGATATATCAATTTATATTTATCGGAATAATATTTTCGGTAAGACAATAAGAGAAGAATTACCTTTAGATAAATTGATTAGTCTTATAAACGAAAAAAACTATAGATTGGAATTTATTTATCAATATAAATCTTATAATGAGTTGCTGTTTGAATGTTGGCTTTGGTTTGATAAAAAGCCTTATCATTACGAATGTCAATTAAAAATACCAACAAGCAGGGCAATTTATTGTTGGAATAATCTTTGTAAAGATAAAAAGTGGTGATATATAAGAGGTTGTCTAATGACAGCCTCTCTTTTTTTGTTTTGCAACAAATTCACTGAAAATGTCTATAAAATACCCGTTATAGTCTTCCTTTCATTGCAACCACCCCATTGCTGCACCCATAATTGAAACCCCGAAAACCCAGTAAAATCAAGGGTTTCGGGATTTTGAAAAATTTTATGGTTTTCTCTTGACATTTACCCCTGCCGCGGCAGACACCATTTCACAATTTCTGAAAAGCACCAGAACAAAGCCTCAGGACTACGACCTTATTCTTACGGGAGATTTGGGCTTTGTGGGAAGTGAACTTCTCATTGAGCTTCTCAGGAAAGACCACGGCACCGACATATCCTCCGTGCATAACGATTGCGGCAAAATGATGTTTTACCGCGAAGCTCAGGATGTCCATGCAGGTGGGTCGGGATGTGGCTGCTCAGCAAGTATTCTCTGCTCACACATCTATAAAAAGCTCTGCGAAAAAGAGCTGAAAAATGTCCTCTTTGTGGCGACGGGAGCACTGCTTTCCCCCGTGTCAACAATGCAGGGCGAGTCAATCCCGGGTATCGCCCACGGAATCTTATTGAAAGGAAAAGACTGATATGAATAATCTTGCCTGTCTCATTTCCACGCTGAAATGCTCAGCAAAATTGCTGAATTTCATCGAGTGTGCGAAGTGGTTTATCATAATCGTAACCGTTGCAGTTTCGGGCATTTTTGCACTGAAAACAATCAGAGAAAACAAAGAGCTTCTGCCCAAACTCAAAAGGCTTATCCGTAAAATTTGACTATTATTTCCGGGTGTGATAAAATTAGACAGATACATCTTCTCAAAGGAGTCGCTGTTATGATTAAAGAAACACTGGAAAAGCTCAATGTCCCCTCACCTCTTTTTATTACAGGTGAAAAAGTGAAAACTCCGGATGAATGGGAAAAGGTAAGACCTCTCGTTCTGAAGACAATGCTGGAAAACGAATACGGCTTTATGCCCGATGAGCCTGATGAGGTAACCTTTGACATCAAAGAATTTGACGACAGAAGATACTGTGCAGGTAAAGCTTATCTTATGAAACTTGAAATCACCTCGAAAATCGGTGATGAAAGCTTTACCTTCCCGGTTACATATGTTTACCCGAAAAAGGGTGAAAAGCACAAGACTATTGTGCACATAAATTTCCGCGACAATGTTCCCGACGAATATATGCCCACAGAAGAAATCATTGACAACGGCTTCGGCTGTGCCTCATTCTGCTACAAGGATGTGACAAGCGATGACGGAGATTTCACTGACGGTCTTGCAGGAATTATTTATAAAAATCAGGACAGAACTGCTCATTCCTGCGGTAAAATCGCCATGTGGGCGTGGGCAGCTATGAGGGTTATGGATTTTCTGCAAAAAAGAGATGAGGTTGATAAGGACTGCATCACCGTTGCCGGTCACTCAAGACTCGGAAAAACTGCACTTCTCACTGCCGCAATTGATGAAAGATTTTTCTGCGCTCACTCCAACTGCGCCGGTTGCAGTGGCGACGCACTGAACAGAGGAAAAAAGCAGGGCAACGAGTTTATCGGTCACATTGTAAAGAATTTCCCGTTCTGGTTCTGTGAAAAATATCAGAGCTTTGCTGAAAAAGACGACGAAACACCCTTTGACCAGCATTTTCTGCTTAGTCTTATTGCACCGAGAAAGATTCATATTGCTGCAGCCGAAAAGGATATCTGGGCAGGTCCTGACAGACAGTTTCTTTCCTGCGTAGCAGCAAACGAGATTTTTGAGCTTTACGGCAAAAAAGGTCTCGTTTTTGAAGAGAGTGATTTCCTTAATACAGGAAAGTATCTCAATGACGGAAACATCGGCTTCTGTTACAGAGAGGGCACACACTATTTCTCCCGTGATGATTGGCACGGACTTATGGATTTCCTGAACAAATAAATAATAATAAAACATAAAAAGGCTGATACTTGAATTTTTCAAGTATCAGCCTTTGTTTTGTTTGCTTAAATCTGTCAGATATAAGGTGCAGGGTCGATTGTTGTACCCCACATACCGTTACGGATTTCAAAGTGACAGTGTGCACCTGTTGAGTTACCTGTTGTACCCATAATTGCAATCTGTTCACCCTGAGCAACCTTCTGTCCCACTGCTACATTGATTGTATAGTTGTGAGCATAAAGTGTAAGGTATCCGTCTGCGTGTGTAACCATAACAGTGTTGCCGTAGCCTGAACACCATCCTGCATAAGAAACTGTACCTGCCTTTGCAGCAACAATCTTCTTTGTGAAAGGACCTGTCTGACCACCTGCGCCGCTGCAGGAAATGTCAACACCTGCGTGAAGCTTATAAACGCCTGTTACGGGGTTTGTTCTCATACCGTAAACTGATGAAATATAGGCATCAGAATAAGGTACGGGATTAATATAACCTGAGGGATTGCTTGAGGGGGCAAAGTTTGTACCTGCACCGCCCTGACCGTTTGAGCCTGTGATAATATTCTGAATCTGCTGTTCAAGACGCTGCTCTTCTCTGTCAAGAGCTGCAATCTGATCTCTGTAAGCCTGACTGTTTTTATCAAGCTTGTCAAGAATTGCGTTTGCTTCCTTATACTTTGCAGAAACCTCATTCTGTCTGTCAGTGAAAACCTTCTGTTCAGCCTGAACTTCTTTCTTTTTCTCTTCAAGAGCTTCTTTTTCCTTGTTAAGTTCAGCCTTCTGCTTTTCAATTTCTTCCTGCATTTTAAGAAGGTCTTCCATCTTCTTGATAAGTGATTTGATAATTCTATCGTCATTATCTGCAATTCTCTTAAGCATTTCGCTTGTCGTCAGATAAGTCGCAAGATTGTCAGCGCTGAGAAGAAGTTTCAGCGTTGAGCCGTCACCTGCCATATAGGAAGCTCTCATACGCACTGCCAGAAGCTCCTTGATTTCGGCAATTTCTGCCTTTGTATCAGCCATCTTTGCCTCAAGCTCAGCAATTTCTTCATTCTTTTTATCAATTTTCTTGTTGATACCTTCTATTTCGCTGTTGAGAACATTTATCTTCTGCTGATAGAAATCAATTTCTTTCTGAAGAACTTCAATCTGGTCATAAAGAGTCTCAACATATTCTTCCTGCTTGTCGATGTCACCCTTGAGTGAGTCAAGAAGATTCTGTTTTTCTTCTCTTTCTGCCTGAATGTCTGCAATCTGGTCTTCAAGCTCAGATTTTGAAGCAGCAGATGAGGATATAGCAATATTGAACACAAGCACAAGTGACATAAGAAGTGCAATTGTTCTGAATACTTTATTCTTCATCCGGGTCATACTCCTGTTCTTTCAAATATTTACTGATTGATACGGCACTACCGAAAGCACCTGTAATAATGCCCACTGCAAGGAACGCAAGGAGAATAAACAGTGCGTATTCCTTGAACGGAACGATTCCGCCACTCATAAAGAGGCTGAAGCTGTTACCGATTGAACGGGCAACCAGCTCATAAACACCCCATACGACGCCCAGTGAAAGTAAGCCTGAAATAATACCAAGGGACATACCTTCAACCATAAAGGGCCAACGGATAAACCATGATGTTGCACCGACCGACTTCATAATCTTGATTTCAAGACGGCGTGAGAACATTGTGATTTTGATTGTGTTGGAAATAATGAAGAGTGAAACGATAAGGAGAATTATGATAACGCCGAAGCTCACATAGGTAACTGTCTTTCTGATTGATGAAACCTGCTGTGATAATTCTCTGTCTTCACGGACACTCTGGATATTTTCTGTATTTTCAATCTGTCTGAGGGTTGAATCGAAAAGAGTCAGGTCGTCAAGCACAACTCTGTAAGAATCGGGAAGAGGGTTGTCCATTCCTTCAAAGAGTGTTCTGTTACCGCCCAGTGATTCAAGCTGTTCTTCAAAAGCTTCTTCCTTTGAGACGAAGACACAGTCCTTGACGTTTTCGATTTTCATCAGGTCCATTCTGACCTTTTCAACCTCTGCGTCATTTGCATCGTCGTCAACAAAGGCAACGATTACATTTGAATCCTCAATGTTTGTGATAATCTCCTGCATATTGACGATAAGCATAAAAGCAATACCCATCATAACAAGGCAGGAAAGAAGAACTGAAATCGAAGCAACTGACATAAGTCTGTTAAGCCAGATGTTTTTGAAGCCTTCCTTTGTAAGATAACCAAGGCTTCCGCCACTCATCTTTTTCATAATCAGCCTTCACCTCCGTTTTCCTCTGAAGAATCACTATCCAGGTAAACGGAATATTTGTCACTTGCAAGATTGTTGTAAATCTCGTCAACGTCAATTTCGTTGGTGTGACCTGATTCTCTTTCCTCGGTCATTGTTTCCATAAATCTGCTCAGGTCTTCAACGCTGTCCTCATCGGGATAATAGGACTCTGAAGCCTTTTTACGCATACGGCGAAGGAAACTCTTTTCACCGGGGTTGTATTTTTTCTCATATTTCTGAACAAGGGGGCTTGTTGACAAATCACCGTCAGCAACAACGTTACCGCTGTCAAGAGTGATAACACGCTTGTCAAACTGTCTTACAAGGTCATGCTCGTGGGTAACGATGATAACAGTTGTACCCTTTTCGTTGATGTCCTTGAGAAGGTCGATGATTTCAAAAGCCATTGTGGGGTCGATGTTACCTGTGGGCTCGTCAGCGATGATAACCTTAGCGTTGTTTACAAGTGCTCTGGCGAGAGCTACTCTCTGCTGTTCACCGCCTGAAAGCTCGTTGGGGAAACATCTTGCTTTGTTGGAAAGTCCCACTCTAGTAATAACGAAAGGAACTCTCTTGCGGATTTCTGACTCTCTTGCACCGATAACGCGCATAGCAAATGCAATATTTTCATAAACCGTCATATTGGGGATGAGTCTGAAATCCTGGAAAACAATACCTAAATCACGACGGAAATAAGGTATTTCACGCTTTTTAAGTTCAGTGAGTGTTTTTCCGTTTACGATAACAGTACCGCTTGACGGAACCTCCTCACGCATAAGAATTTTCAAAAAGGTACTCTTACCTGCACCCGATGCGCCCACAACAAAGACAAATTCGCCGTCTTCGATGTGAATGTTCACATCCTTAAGCGCCTGAGTGCCGTTATCATACCTCTTTGAGACATTGATAAAGTCAATCATTGTTTAATTTCCTCTTTGTTTCAATCAATATTTTACAGGATTTGCGTCAAGATATTTTTTTACCATAAGAGCTACTTTGAATACGATTGCATCATCAAACTCACGAAGGTCAAGACCTGTGAGCTTCTTGATTTTTTCAAGTCTGTAAACAAGAGTATTCCTATGTACAAAAAGTTTTCTTGATGTTTCGGAAACATTAAGGTTGTTTTCAAAGAAACGCTGAATTGTGAAAAGTGTCTCGTGGTCAAGGCTTTCGATTGAGCCCTTCTTAAACACTTCCTTAAGGAACATTTCACAAAGAGTTGTGGGAAGCTGATAGATAAGTCTTGCAATACCCAGATTGTCGTAGCTGATAACGATTTTGTCTGAGTCGAAGAATTTACCTACTTCTGTTGCAACCTGTGCTTCCTTGAAGCTTCTTGCAAGAGTCTTGATGCCTGTAACAGTAGAGCCGATACCTACGAGTACGTTTGTATAGTATTCTACGCCAAGACTGTCAATGATTGAACGCGCAAGTTTCTCAAGGTCCTTTGTTTCAATGTTAGGCTTAACCTCTTTAACGAGAGCAATATCTGTTTCGTTGATGCCGATAACGAAATCCTTTGTCTTTTCGGGGAAAATATTCTGAAGTGTTTCAAGTGCAGCCACTTCGTCCTTGCCGAAAATTTTGATAAGGATAACAACTCTTGAAGCATCACTGTTAAAGCGAAGCTCTCTTGCTTTGAGGAAGATGTCTCCGGGAAGGATGTTATCAAGAATTACATTTTTAACGAAATTGCCTTTGTCGTACTTTTCATCATAGCACTGCTTAAGATTTTCAAGTGATACACAGACAAGACCTACAAGCTTACGTGCTTCAAAATCATCGCCCTCAACGAAAGCCGCATACTCAGCGCCCATACGGTTGCCAAGTGTTTTGAATGTTTTCGCACCGACTTTTATGCACTCGCTGCTTTCAAACACATTCTGACTGCCTTCGATATTTTCGCCGATAACTGAAAGCTCACTACAAGCAATAATTGTACCTGTTTCATCGATAACGCCGACTGTTCTGTCGATAGCGTCTTTCATCTGATGAACAATACCCTGGAAAATACGATTTGCCATAAAAATCCCTCTCACTTCAATAATCTTTTCCACTGAGGCGACAACCTTTGTCACCCTCCGTCTGCCTGTTTTCTTCATTTTTTCAGACGGTTGTGCATTTTGCCACCAAAACACAAAGTAATTATACACTTTTGTAACTGATTTTGCAACCAAAATGTAATAATTTAATAAAAAATTTTTAGTTTTTTTGTGTTTGTTCACAAAGTATTCATCAAATTTATAAATAAGAGACAAAAAAAGTCACTTTTATTCGTCAGTTTTACATTGTGCATTATTACAAGATAAACTTCCTTTTTCAATAATTTCCAATTCTTTTTCCGTAATTTCACGGCATTCGGCTTCTCCGAGGCTCTCGTCAAGCAAGAGACCGCCCATAGCAATCCTCTTGAGAAAAACAACCTCGTTGCCTACCGAGGCGAACATTCTCTTTATCTGATGGTATTTCCCTTCTCTGATGGTAATTTTCACTTCTTTGCCTTCACCGTCCGTGATTTCCACCTTCGCGTCCATACATTCGGTGCCGTCGGAAAGCACTGCACCCTCTTCAAGGATGCGTCTTGACTCCTCCGGAAGGCTGTCACGCAGATGAGCGATATATGTCTTTTCCACGTGCTTTGACGGAGACAGAATTCTGTGGGCAAAATCTCCGTCATCGGTGATAAGCATAAATCCTACCGTATCCTTGTCCAGTCTGCCTGCCGGAAAAAGGTTTTTCCTTTTCAGATTTTCAGGCACAAGGTCAATGACCGTTTTTGTTTTCGGGTCATTTGTTGCGCTGACAACACCCTGTGGCTTGTTCATCATAATATAGATAAACTCCTTGTAAAAAAGGGCTTTGCCGCCTACGGTGATTACACTTTTTTCTGCATCGACCTTCAAAGAGGGGTCTGTCACCACAATTCCGTCGCAGACGACTGCACCCCCTTTCAGCAGAGAGCGTGTGTCATTTCTTGAAATATTCATCTGAGATGAAATTATTTTGTCAATTCTCTGTACCATTTCAATCACTCATAACCGTATAAATTTTCGCTTTATCGCCAAGGACAGTTATATCTGCGGCAATAACATTTCCGTTATAAATCAGAAGATTTGCCTGAACATACCCCTTTTTATCCTCATAGCCTTTGAAGTTATTGATGTTGTATGTCCATTTTTTTACAATAACACCCTTATATTTTTCAAGGTCAAAGCCCTGCCTTTTCTGAAGAGCGTTGTATTCTATATACACTTCGTCAAATTCCCACGGAACTGTCACCTCCCTGACAGAAACAGGCTCCGGGTCAAAATCCCAGCCGAACTGAGAGAGAAACTTCTCTCTTTCCTTGTAGTCAGCGGCTCTCAGACTGATTCCGCCCTCTGAAACTGCAGATGAAGTTTTCTCTGCATTCAGAAAAAACAGTGCAGATGACACAATTATCGCAAGAAAGACGAAAAATAATATAATTTTTACTTTTGATGTTTTTACTGATACTACAAACATTTATACCACCTCATAAAATCATATGAGAGAGGTTTAAAACAAATTCCCCGAAAATGGAGTTTCGGGGAATAAGAAAGTCGTAGAATCAGGATTATTCGTTTCCTTCGGGATGAGCCACTGCCTGAAAGCTGTTGCGAAGCTTTCTGACATCGTTGATGTTCTTCACAAGAACCTCGTCTGTGCTCTTGAGGAGCTGCTCGATATATGTTGTTGTCTTTGTTCTGATATCCTCTGACCATGAAGATGCACTGCTCATCATTTCGTCAGCCTTTCTCTTTGCCGCGTCAACAATTGCAGCAGCGTCAGCTTCTGCTTTCTGCTTAATCTGTTCTGCATATTCCTCAGAAGCTCTTACAACCTCGCTCTCGCTGATGAGGAAATGAGCCTTTTCTTCTGCCTCGTCAACGATTGACTGAGCCTTTTCACTTGCCTTTGCAATAAGCTCTGTTGCGTCATTCTTTGCATCAGTTGTTGCTTTTGTTGCAGTTTCTTTAGCTTCTGAAAGCATCTGTTCGCATTTTTCCTTTGCTCTTGCAAGACCTGAAGATGCATCATCCTTTGCCTGACCGATAATCTTGTTTCTTTCGGCAGCAATCTGACTTGCCTTTTTGATGATATCGGGAAGATTCATACGGATGTCTGTCACGCAATCGGAAATAACATCGCCGTCAACAAGAACTTTTCCTGTAAGGGCAACTTTTTTACCGCTTGTAATTTCTTCATCAAGTCTGTCAAGGAGTTTATAGATATTGGTTTCTTCGTTCATTTTGCTTCTTCCTTTCTTTTTGCTTTATATGTTCCTTAATTTTTTTACAATGTCACTGTGTATCTCTTCAGGCACAAAGTCGCTGATGTCGCCACCGAGAACACATACCTGTTTGACAACACTTGAGCTTAAAAACATATTTTCAGCCTCAGCCGTAAGGAAAACTGTTTCAAGCTCAGGATTGAGTTTTTTATTTGTAAGGGACTGCTGGAATTCATCCTCAAAGTCGGATACGGCACGAAGACCTTTCACAACTGCAACAGCACCTGTATTTTTTGCATATTCAGCAAGAAGTCCGTCATAAGCGTCAACTCTTACCTTTTCCATACCCTTTGTGCAACGCCTGAGAAAATCCACTCTCTCCTCCACTGAGAAAGAGTAGCTGTTTTTCTTCTTTACGTTTGTCATAACAACAACCACGACCTCGTCAAAAATCTTGGTTGCTCTTTTTAAAATATCAAGATGTCCTTTTGTGGCAGGGTCAAAGCTGCCAGGATAAATTGCTTTTTTCATCAGATATCCCTGACTTTCATCTGTATACGGTAACGGCGATTTTGCCGTATCTGTAACTTCTGTAAATTTTCATTTTTCCGAGCTCCTCGGGAAGCTCTTCATCCAAAGGATGTTCGCAGATTATCGCTCCGCCCTCGGAAACCACATTCTCTGCAAGAGGGAGAATCCTCTGGAGAAGTCCCTGAGAATACGGCGGGTCCATAAAGACAAAAGAAAATTTTTCCTTTGTTGTGGAAACAAAGGTCTCTGCGTCTGTGTTCAGAACAACAGAATTCTTTGCAAGTGCGGTAGACTGAAGATTTTTCTTTATAACCTCAATTGCCTGTCTGTTTCTGTCAACAAAAACGGCATTTTCCGCGCCTCGGCTCAAAGCCTCTATACCAAGCTGACCTGACCCTGCAAACAAATCAAGAACTTTAGTTCCCTCGATTTCGAACTGAATCGAGCTGAACATAGCTTCTTTTATTCTGTCTGTTGTAGGTCTGACATCGTCGCCCTCAAGAGTAAGAAGCCTTCTTCCTCTGGCTGTGCCTGTAATAACTCTCATAGTTTCATCTTCCTAAACTCTATATCAATTCATTATCGCATTTTTATTGGTTTTTGTCAATAGAAATAAACCGTCAGCAAAAATTTATCATTCCTCTTTTTTGAAATATTCAACAATTTTCTCTGCATTTATACGGTTTATTCCCTTTACCGACATTAATTCCTCCACAGTTGCCGATTTTATGGCAGTAAGCGTCCTGAAGCTTCTGAGAAGAATTTTCGCTTTGTTTTCGCCGATTGTTTCAATGGAAGTAAGGGTTGTGGCGATTGTGCTCTTTTTGTGCTTCTGTCTGTGGTAGCTTATTGCAAAGCGGTGTACTTCCTCCTGAATATCGGAAACGAGAGTGAACGCCTTTCTGTTTGAGCTGATTGAAATTTCCTGACCGCCCGTGGCGATGGCTCTTGTTCTGTGCTTTCCGTCCTTGACCATACCGAAGAGAGGCACATCAATTCCCATTTCTTCAAGAACAGGTCTGACGGCATTCACCTGACCGTCGCCACCGTCAAGAAGAATCAGGTCGGGAAGCTTTCCGAAGCCCTCACCCGTTTCTTTCTCCTCAAGATAATGAGTAAATCTTCTTCTCAGGACCTCAGCCATTGAGCCGTAGTCATCCTGACCGTCAAAGCCTTTGATTGAAAAACGCTTGTACGCTTTTTTGTAAGGCAGACCCTCCTTGAAAACAACCATACCTGCCACATTGTCAGAGCCTGATGTGTGGGATATGTCGTAAGACTCTATATAATCTGCACATTCTATACCAAGAAGAGACGTAAGCTCCTCCAGAGCCTCAGTTTCTCTTCCCTTTCTGCCCATAGACTGAGCCAGTTTCTCTGCGGCATTCGCCCTGCACATTTCAATGAGCCTTGCATTTTCGCCAATCTGAGGATGAACAACGGAAACTTTTCTTCCGCGCTTTTCACTGAGCCATTCGGAAATCAGCTCTTCGTCCTCAACATCTCCGTCAACAAGCACCTTAGGGGGAATTCTGTCCCTGACAAGATAATATGACAGAATACTTTCGCTTCTCGTCATAGGCATATCTTCAACATCTGCAAGAAAAAAGTGCTCACAGTCGCAAAGCTTACCTCCCTCAAAACGAAGCACGGCAAGGCAGGTTTTACCCTTGGTGGTGACAAAAGCGAAAACATCCTGCTCTGTTTTTCCGTCAGAAACCACTTTCTGTTTATCTGTGATTTTCTTCACTGCCTGAATTCTGTCGCGCAGTGCCGCAGCCTTTTCAAACTCAAGATTTTCAGACGCTTTCAGCATCTCGGCTTTCATTTCACTGATAGCCTCATCTGTACCTTTTTTCATAAGGAAATCAAGCGCATCACTGACAGATTTTTCATAATCCTTCTGAGAAATTTTCCCGGCGCAGGGGGCAGAGCACTGACCGATATGGAAATTAAGACAAGGTCTCCCCTTTCCTATATCACGGGGGAAAACCTTATTGCACTGAGCAAGTCTGAAAATTTTCTGTGCAGCATCAACTGCCTCACGGACAATAAATGCACTTGTGTAAGGGCCGATATATGTGCTGCCGTCATCAACCTTCTGCATAGCAAACTGAATAGAGGGATACGGAGGCGGTGTGACCTTTATATAATGGTATCCCTTATCGTCCTTGAGAAGAATATTGTACTTGGGCATATGCTGTTTGATTAAACTGCATTCAAGCACAAGTGCCTCAAACTCACTGTCGGTAATAATATAATCAAAGTCATCTACATGGCTGACCATCTTTATTACTTTGGTCTGCATATTTGTCTGAGATGCGAAATATGAACTGACTCTGTTTTTCAGTTTTTTCGCCTTGCCCACATATATTATTTCCTTATCCTTGTTTTTCATAAGGTAAACACCCGGCTGAAGAGGAAGCGCCATAGCTTTCTTGCGCAAAGCCTTTATTTTGTCAGTCATATTTTCACCTCTTTCACTTCATTTCTATATAAATCATACCATACTTCACTCTCCGTTGCAATCGAAAAAACAAATACTGTATTAAAATCATTTTCTCTGTCAATAATATGCAAGGAAGTAACATAAAGGACGTGATGCACTTGGCAGGAATAACCTTAAAAAACATCAAAAAAATTTATGACGGAAGCTACACTGCCGTACACGATTTTTCTCTTGAAATAAAGGACAGAGAATTTGTGATTCTTGTAGGACCATCGGGATGCGGAAAAAGCACCACTCTCAGAATGATTGCAGGGCTTGAAGACATTTCCTCAGGTGAACTTTATATAGGTGACAGACTGGTAAACGAAGTGCCTCCCAAAGACCGTGATATTGCTATGGTGTTTCAGAACTACGCACTTTATCCCCATATGAGCGTATACAAAAATATGGCATTTGCACTTGAAATGAGAAAAATGCCGAAGGATGAAATCAGAAAAAGGGTAACTGAAACGGCAAAAAGTCTCGACATCACAAGTCTTCTCGAAAGAAAACCCAAGGCACTTTCAGGCGGTCAGAGACAGCGAGTTGCACTGGGACGGGCTATGGTAAGAGAGCCCTCAGTCTTTCTTCTTGACGAGCCTCTTTCAAACCTTGATGCAAAGCTGAGAACTCAGATGCGCTCCGAAATCAAGGAGCTTCACAGAAAACTTAAAACCACATTCGTATATGTGACCCACGACCAGACCGAGGCTATGACAATGGGCGACAGAATCGTCGTGATGAAGGACGGCTACATCCAACAGGCAGACACACCTCAGGAGCTTTACAACAACCCCGTCAACACCTTTGTCGCAGGATTCATCGGCTCTCCCCAGATGAATTTCATAAGCGCTCATGTTGTGGGTGACAAAGAAAAAGTCAGGATAAAAATTGACGACTTTCTCATTGATGTGCCGAAAAAGATTGCCGAAAAACACAGTCTTTACAAATACCGCAGTGCAGATGTGATTTTCGGAATCAGACCTGAAAGCACACACCTTACGAAAGAAAGCAAAAATTCTGTGGAAGGCAGAATTGAGATATGTGAGCTTATGGGTGACAGCTCGTATATACACATAAAAACAGGAAAAGATAATATTATCTGTAAATATCCCTCTCTGTTTTCCGGAGAAAAGGGCGAAAGAGTTACGGTAGCCTTTGATATGGAAAAAGCTCTTTTCTTTGACACAGAAACGGGAGTCAGAATATAAAAAATATAATCTGAAAGGATGAACAAAATGAAAAAATTTATTGCCCTTTTCGTGGCCGTCATTATGACAGCACTCATTTTCACTGCCTGCGGAAATGTTTCAGAAAACAACAACGGCGAAACAGACAAAAAAGAAACTGTTACTCTGCGTTTATGGGGCGCTCAGGATGACAAAGAAATGCTCACAAAACTTATTGATGACTTCAAGAAAGAGCATCCTGAAAAAAACTGGAAAATAGATGTAAGTTATGTAGGTGAAGACGATGCGGCAACAGAAATCCTCAAGGATGTTTCAGCCGCAGCAGATGTTTTTTCATTTGCAAGTGACCAGATTGCAACGCTGAAAAAAGCAGGTGCTCTTTACAGAATCACAAACGCAAACATCAGAACACGAAACAGCGAAGAATCAGTCAAGGCTGCTACGGTTGACGGTGAACTTTACGCATACCCTGCATCTTCCGACACTTTCTTCCTTTACTACGACAAGCGGGTTTTTTCAGCAGAAGAAGTAAAATCCCTTGAAAAAATCATGGCAAAAGATACGGGAGAGAAAATTACAAACTTTGCTATGAAAATTGATGACGGCTGGTATTCTTCATCATTCTTCTTCACTGCGGGATGCACTCTTTTCGGTGAAGACGGCACTGACAAAACCAAGTGCGATTTCAATTCCGAAAAAGGTGTTATGGCTGCAAACTATATGATTGACCTTGCCCGAAACAAGAAATTCGCAAACCTTGACGATGCAAAAATCAAAGCAGGTTTCAAAGCAAGAACCTTAGGCTCAGCCGTTTCCGGCGCGTGGAATGCAGAAGACATCAAGAAGAGTCTCGGCGAAGATTTCGGCGTGACAAAGCTTCCCACAATCAAGCTTGACGGTGAAGACAAAAATATGGTTTCAATGGCAAACTTCAAGCTTTACGGCGTTAACGCACAGACAAAGCATCCCGAGGAAGCACACGCTCTTGCATCATTCCTTACAGACCGTGCCGCTCAGGAAACCCGCTTCAGAGTAAGAAACTACGCTCCTACTCATTCAGCTTTGAGCAAGGACGAAGAAACTCTCGCATCAAACGATGTTGTAGCAGCCCTCACTGCACAGTCAATGCATTCAGTTCTTCAGACTTCAATCGATCAGGTTTCGAATTTCTGGACTCCCGCAGAGGCCTTTGGCACGGGAATCATTGACGGCTCAGTGACAAAAGAAAATGTAAAAGAAAAACTCGACGCATTCGTCAAAGCGATTCTCACTTCCATCAAAGAAGATACTACAAAATAATTTTCGCCGACTTGGACTGATATAATGAAACAGTTTTTTAACGCATTCAGAAAAGGCGACCTGCTTACGAAATTATCCTTTTTCATTTCAGGACTCTCAAACCTTTTCAGAGGGCAGATAGTGAAAGGCATCATTTTCCTCACTGCCCAGATTTCATATTTATTCTATATGTTTTCCTATGGCTTTTCTGCCATAGGAAAGCTCCGCTATCTCGGAACAAGGGAGCAGGGCTGGGTCTTTGACGAGGAAAAGGGTATAGACATTCTCGTAGAGGGCGATAACTCAATGCTGATTCTCCTTTACGGAGTTTTTGCGGTTTTCATAACTCTTGCCTACCTTTTTCTCTACAAGTCCGCCTGCGAGCAGAGCTATGACCTTGAACTGCAAATAAAACGGGGCAAAAAGCCTTTGTCCTTTTATAAAGAAGTAACGGAATATGCCGATTCCCGTCTTCACAAGACACTTCTTTTTCTCCCTGTGACCGGCGTTGTGGTGCTGACGGTTCTGCCTCTCGTCTTTATGATTCTTATCGCCTTTACGAATTTCGACAGACACCATCAGCCACCGGGTAACCTTTTCACCTGGGTAGGTCTTGAAAACTTCAAGGCTATGCTTTCTTCAGGAAGCACACTGGGTAAAACCTTTTTCCCCGTGCTTGGCTGGACACTTGTATGGGCTGTCCTCGCCACATCCCTCAACTATATTCTCGGTATGCTCCTTGCTATGCTCATCAATAAAAAAGGAATAAAATTCAAAGGTTTTTACAGAACAATTTTCATTCTCTCTATTGCCATTCCTCAGTTTGTATCGCTTCTCGTAATGAGAAACATTCTTGACGATGACGGACCGCTGAATGTGCTTCTGGAGAATGCAGGAATCATTTCGGAATATGTACCCTTTCTGACAAACACAACTCTTGCGAGAATTTCGGTTATTGTGATAAATCTGTGGATAGGCATCCCCTATACGATGCTTATCACAACGGGTATTCTTATGAATATCCCCGAGGATTTGTATGAAAGCGCAAAAATTGACGGAGCCTCTCCCGTCACACAGTATCTGAGAATAACTCTGCCTTATGTTTTCTTTGTGACGGCGCCCTACCTCATCACACAGTTTATCGGCAACATCAACAACTTCAACATTATCTATTTCCTTACAAGAGGAGGTCCTGCCACACTGGACTACTATCAGGCAGGAAAGACAGATTTGCTCGTCACCTGGCTTTACAAGCTGACAGTAAACAGCAAGGACTATTCCTACGCCTCAACAATCGGTATTCTTGTGTTTATCATTTCGGCTGTGTTCTCGCTGATAGCTTACAGAAGAACATCATCATATAAAAACGAGGAGGAATTCGGATGAGAAAAATGTCTGTTCAGAGAAAAATTTCAAACATCTTTGTTTACACCTTTCTCTCCGTTCTTGCCCTTGTGTGGATTCTCCCCATTCTGTGGGTTATTATCACATCTTTCCGTGAGGAAACAGGCTCATTTACTCCCTATTTTCTGCCGAGAGGTTACACGATTCAGAATTATATAACCCTATTGACAGATAACACAACCTTTGAGTTTTCAAGGTGGTTTCTCAACACGCTTTTTGTATCTGTTGTCACCTGCATTATTTCAACATTTTTCGTTCTGTCCGTTTCCTACACAATGTCGCGTCTGCGCTTCAGAATGAGAAAGCCTCTGATGAACATCGCCCTTGTACTCGGTATGTTCCCCGGATTTATGTCGATGATTGCAGTTTACTATGTGCTGAAAGCTTTCGGGATTTCCCAGTCACTTCTTGCTCTTATTTTAGTTTACTCTGCTGGTACGGGACTTGGATTTTATGTGGCAAAAGGTTTTTTTGACACTATCCCCCGTGCCCTTGACGAGGCAGCTATGCTTGACGGCGCATCGAGAGGCAGAATTTTTATGAATATAACTCTGCCTATGTCAAAGCCGATTATAATTTATACTCTTCTGACTTCCTTCACCGCCCCCTGGATTGACTATATTTTCGCATCGGTCATTATGGGCGACAACTACGAAAACTACACCGTGGCACTGGGACTTTTCAAAATGCTTGAAAAGGAATTCATCCACAACTATTACACACAGTTTGCCGCAGGTGCTGTTATCGTCTCAATTCCCATAGCCATCCTCTTCATTTCAACACAGAAATTCTATGTTGGCGGAGTAACGGGCGGCTCGGTAAAGGGTTAAAAAATGCATAGTGCAGAATGCTGAATGCAGAATTTCGGGTCTGCGACGTTATTTTAAGCTAAAAATCCCCTCAGTCTGCTAAACGCACACAGCTCCCCTTGAATTTTCAAGGGGAGCCTGTGTTATATTCAGTTACAATAAAATTCTATACCCTTTTCGCGGATTGTGGATGTCACTTCTTCAAGAGTATTGCAGAAGATTTTTTCAGCTTCTTTTCTCACCGTGCATTTATAACCTGTTTTTCCCAAACGGACAAGCAGCAGGTCTTCGTCTGTAATTACAATTCTGTCTTCATCCGTTTCACCCGTAAAGGAAATTTCCGCACAGGCAGTATATCTGTAACCCTCATCAGGTCTTGAGGTCATTTCCTCACCTGATGAAGTTACATAAAAGAACTTTACTTTTATATCAATGTTATGTTTTTTTGCTTTTTGAATACAGATTTTCGCTTCTTCCCGTATTTTCTGTCTCGCTTCTCTTTCAAGCTTCACAGCTTCATCTGTAAAATGAGCGTCAACCTGTCTCTGCTTTTTTCCATACCATTTCAGGATTGCTTTCTTTATTGTCGAAAAATCATTCTTTTCAACAACACCCCAATATTTCTCCATCAGCTTCTTTGTACGGAAGCTTTTTCTCACATATCCCTGCATATACCATTTTTCTTCACCCTCAATTTTTCCGTCAAGTACATAAATATAGTTTGACAAGAAAATAGGTCCGTGTCTATAATGACCCGTATCAAATATCAGTCTGACAGACCTTATGTTTTTCCAAAGATATCTTTCTTTTCTGTTAAAAACATAATGTGATGTAATTCCATAATCATCAAAAACATAACAGTGAGGCTCCACGCAAAATACGGATATAAGACCTATAACAAAAACTACGGCAAAGAAAATCCCTATACCTTTTGATTCTGCATAAAAGCCCACCACGGAAAAAGCAAAAAATGCAATATTCAGAAAAATACCCTCAACAAACCGTTTATTCACGGCTCTTTGCTTTTCATCCATACTTTTCACCGCCTTTGCAGAATTATATCACTTTTTATTTTTTAAGTAAAGATAATAAAACCCACCTGTCATCCTTGGTTTAAACACGGACGACGGTGGGTTTTTCGCAAATCTTTTATTTCTCTTTTTTCTTCTTTTTATCCTTTGATGTGAGCTTGTCAAATGCTGCAAGGACACCGGGAAGAACAAAGAGAATCAGTATACACGCAGACAGTGCACCGATTGAAACTGTCAGACAAATCTGTGAAATTGTGGGGTCAATGGGAGCAAAGCCGAGAACGCCCGTCACAAAGACCATAATAAGTCCCGATGTGAAAATCGTGTGAGTCGAGCCGTCAAAGGCTTCTTTCAGAGAATCCCTTATATCCTTTGTCTTTCTGTTTTCACGGTAATAGTTTGTAAACAGAATACCGTAGTCAACGGTTGCACCCATAAGAATACACTGAACAATAAGCAGTGCAAGATAATAGATGCTGTAACCTCTCAGACCCGTTACCGCAACAGTAATGTAAACGCCTGACTGAACGAGAAGAACAAGTATCAGAGGAATTGAAATACTTCTGAATGTTATTGCAATAACAAGGAAAATTGCAACTGCCGTAAGAATTGTGATAAGCAGAAGCTCCTTGTCGAAGGACTGTGACATCTCATAGCTCATAGGTGAGTTACCGATAAGATAATATTCACCGTCAAGATTTGCGTCGCATTCTTTTATGAAACTTGCGATAAATTCGCTTGTTTCCTCACCCTCTACAGGAAGAGTTGTGTCAATCATCATCAGAGAGTGGTTTTCACCTTTCATCTGTGAAAGACCGTCTTCAAGCTGAGTTTTCGCTCCCCTTATCTGGGACTTTGTGTTCTCATCAAGGAAGAGTGAAAATCTTTCATCCTCAAGCATATTATTATAAAGGTGGTCGAAAAGCTCACCTATTGTAAGCCGCCATTCAGGTGATGAATTATTCACAGCCGAATAGTAAAGGTACATCAGAGACACTGTGTTTTCATCCAGCATATCAGATAAGCCTGACATCATTTCAGCAGTCTCGGAGGGTGCAAATTTTTTCTCGGAAACAACTGCATCAATTACATTTTTGGCAGTTAGCAGATAATCTGCCATTCCGTCTTCAAGGAAAGAAGAATAAGTTTCGTTTGTCATAATGTCACTGACAATGAAGCTTACAAAATTCTGAACAGACATCTTCCAGCGGCTTGTGTCACCGTGCTTTGATTTGTAGAGCATAAAGAGCTGACGGAGAAGCGATGAATCCATATTCACTATTTCTGCCAGTTCTTCCGCAGTATACTCTTCACCTTTTACAACACCGTCAACAAGGAGTGAACCCATCTCCACAAGAGATAACTGCTCTTTATCCATAACACCTTCAAACATCTGTTTGTTTTTGCCGAGGAATGTGAGCACACTGTGAAGTGAAAGCTTTGTATCTCTCTTGTTTTCGCTGAAATCATAAACTGCAAAGAGCACCTTCGCAAGGTCTTTTTCCACGCCGAGAATTGAAGAAACTTCACTGTATGAAAGCTTTTCTCCTGAAATGACTGCCTCTGTGATTCTGTCCATCGTCTCAATCAGAGAGAGCATTTCCCCGTCAATCTGCGATGAGAAAAGAGGATTTGTTGACAGGTCGGAAATAATGTAATCCACAAACTCTTCCACAGACATTGTGTTCTGTCCTGCAATACCGAAGCGAAGAGTGTAAACGCTCTTCATAAGACTTTCTTCTGTGCCGAGAAGCTCTGCCATTGAAGATGCGGTATGCTGTGCCGTTACCGCCTCTTTAGTTGAAAGCTTTGTGAGAATCGAAAACTGTGAAGCCGTTTCTTCATCGAAATATGATGAGAACATAGGATTGGAAAGGATATCCTTTTCCATAAATTTCACAAGTGATGAGAATGTGATTTCCGGAGCAGTGTAGGATTTATCGTAAGCTGAATAATACGCATAAAGCATTTTAACCAGATTTTCTTCAATGCCCAGAGTATCTGCCATTTCGGAAGAAGTGCGGGGCCTTGTCACTGCGTTCTTGTCGCAGAACTCCTCAAGAAGCGACATCATACTCTTAGTTTCCTCGTCAAAGAAAGAAGAATATGTTTCGTCATTTGCAATTTCGTTTACCACAAAATCACCGAACTGAGAAAGCGTCATTGTGCCTGAAGAAACTGAAGTTTTTCCTGCAAAATAAAGGGTGAAAACCTGCTTTATTTCATCCTCGCCCATTGAAAACAGCTTTGCGATTTCTTTGGCAGACATAGGCTTTGTGAGGGCTTCCTTGTCTGCAAGTTTTTCAATAAGACCGATATTCTCTTTCATTGTATCATCAATGTAAGGTGCGAAAATTTTATTGGGAATTACGCTTTCAGAAATGAATGTAAGCAACTGACCGAGTGTCAGGCTTTCTTCCGTCTTGCCCGAAAACTTATCGAAATAAACAACAGAAAGAAGAGAAGCATCTATTCCCACATCAGCACCGAGAGAGCTGATTGTGCTGACCATTTCCGTAGGCGTACAGCTTCTGCCGAGAGTTGTAGAGTAGCCGAGAATACTGCCTACCTTTTCATGTTTCTCAAACTTATAAGCAACAGGAGCAATTTTTGCCTCGTCCTCATTTTCGTAAACCACTACAATCGGGTTTGCAGTGGGGAAAACTGCTGCGATTTCATCCTCAGTGGAAATAGTATAAGTAATCTGTGTAATGTTCTGCAGGAAATATGTTCCCACAAAAATCACCGCGAACAGAACGGCTACAACCTTCCTCGCTTTGTAACTTAAGGTCGCAACCTTACCGAAAGGAATATGAAGCTCCTTCTTGGATGTTTTTTCAAGAACCTTGTCGAAAATAAGAATAAATACGGGAAGAACCGTGAAAACAGAGAGCATACTGAACACTACGCCCTTTGCAAGAACAAGGCCTAAATCCATACCGATTGTGAAACTCATAAACACGAGCATCAGAAGACCTATAACAGTTGTCATACCGCTTGATGCCACAGAAGAAAATGAGTTAGCCAGAGCCTTTTTCATAGCCTCGTATTTGTTTTCACAATCAATCTTTTCCTGACGGTAACGATTCATAAGGATAATCGAATAGTCCATGGAAAGAACAACCTGGAGAATTGATGCAATTGAGAAAGTCATCTGTGAAACGTGAGGGAAAATCACATTTGTGCCCATATTGAAACCGATTGCAACGCCTATTGTAGCAAGGAAAAGCACAGGCTCAAACCAGGATGAGCACATAGCAAAAAGGACAAGCATCAGCAATCCGAAAGCAACGCCGATAACCCACAGAGGCAGGTCTGCACCGGTTGTGTTGTCATCCTTGCAGACCACCTGATAATCCTCAAAGGTTGAAAGGATTGTATCTTTCAGAGTCATCATTTCCTGAGAGCCGTAGTCGCAGGAGGTGTTGACGGTATAAAGCGTGTATGAATCCTTGTTGCCTGTATCGGGATTGTATGTAACACTGTCAACATTTTCGATAGCCTCAAGGTCGATTTTCACATTCGTCTTTTCAACCTCTTTAAGGTCCCTGAACATAACCCTGACCGTTTTCGGCGTTTCCATACCTGCAAACTCTTCAGCCAGAATGCCGATACCCATAGACATTGACGAATCTTCAGGGAGATATTTCGTCATATCCGTGTTAATATTCACCTTTGGAATAAGCAGTGCCGACACGATACATAATGTCAGCATCACTCCTAAAACTATATATCTTTTATTTACTATAAAATCTGCTATTTTTTTCATACCTTGCTTTTCCTTTTAGTCAGTTTTTCCGTTTATAATTATAAACCCTTTTTATGATATATGAAAAACAAATTTGTGAACAAAAAATTAACAAGCAACCTTTGTGTAAACCAAAGGTTGCCTGAAAGTTTATCCTTTCTTCATCTTAATAAGATCTCTGTAAGAAATGAGGGTGATTCCTTTTTCCTCAAGGAATTTATGTGTTTCAGGGTCATTCATCAGGTTGAACTCCCATACTCTGTCCTGCCAGGACGAAACAATGCTTTTCAGTTCATCCGTTTCCTTTGCAGGGTGGACAAAGGTTTCCGTAACACCGTCAGGCAGGTCGGACCAGATTGAAAGGATTGTGTCTCTGTAATGCTCATAGCCGTTTGAACGAAGCTCGTGTGTCCAGTCGGGGAAAAGAAGATAATCGGGAAGAATTACCTTATACTGCTTTGCCCAGAGTCTTGAAATAAGTGTCGACGCCCAATAGAGCGGATAAGGTGTACCTGCAGGGCAGATTCTCTTATCGTGCTTTGTATACATTCTGTAAGCATAACCCATTTCTCCGCAAAGACGAAGTGACATTTTCAGAAGACTGAATCTGCCTGTGTAATGGCCGTAAAGTGAGCCCATATGATTATCAAGGTGTGACGGCTTGAAGCCGTTGTCAGTCGCTGCTTTCACCTGAGCACGAATTTCCTCTTCAAGCTCCTTTATGTCAGCGTTTTTCTCAACCTCTCTGCTCGAGCGCCACATATATCCCTCTTCGTTACGCAGTGTTTTACCGTCTGTAAGAGGCGCCCAGCGATGTGTGCTCCATTCGTTTGTCATTGTAAGGTGAACGCCGATTGCGTACTGGGGATTTGCCTTTGCAAATTCCATAGCATCCTTGGCAGCAGGACAAGGCATCATAATGGTTGAAGACTTGAGTCTGCCGTTTCTGAAAAGCTCTTCAACTGCCTCGTTAGCAGATTTGCACATTCCGTAGTCGTCTGCGTTTATAATAAGATATTTAGCCATATTTATCACTCCTTCTCTAATTTAAATATACATAAATGAGCCTTGCAAGTCAATGAACAAAATGAAAATTTTTACAAGAGGTTTGATTATTCTTGTTGTTTGTGTTAGAATATGTGCGTATCCGGGGAAACAGGTGAAAATCCTGTACGGGCCCGCCGCCGTGAGGCACATTTTATACATTTTTTCTACCTTTGCCGTAAAGGGACAAGCCATTGGAGAAATCTGAGAAGGCGAAAAAAATGTGTGCCGAGTCGAAATATCCGTATACAGAAAAGGTTTCGTCAGTATTGCGAGTGCCAAGAAGAAACCAATAAAATCAAAAAGGAGAATACAAATTATGAAAAAGACACACATTAAACGAGTGTTGTCTGTCATCCTTTGTATGGTGCTTATTACGGCTATGGCGCTTTTCACAACAGGTTGTACGGAAAACACAGAAACCCCTGCCCCCACTACGGGCACTTCTCAGGAGGTTACCGTTCTCGGCGAGGGTGCAAAGAAATTCAGCTTCACTGTCACAACCATTGACGGGAAAGTAACTGAATTTGAAATCCACACCGACAAGACAATTGTAGGCGAAGCTCTCACTGAACTGGGGCTGCTTGAGGGCGAGGACGGACCCTACGGACTTTATGTGAAAAAGGTGAACGGCATTTCTGCTGATTTTGACACCGACGGCACATACTGGGCTTTCTACATCGACGGCGAATACGCTATGTCAGGCGTTGACAAAACAGAAATCGAAGAAGGCAAAGTTTATTCCTTCATGGTGGAAAAAGGTTGAAGATAAACATTAAAGAAACTGTGATTTTTGCTATGCTGGGCGCTCTGATGTATATGTCAAAGCTTCTTATGGATGCACTTCCGAACATTCATTTAATCGGAGTTTTCATCGTTGCAATCACAGTCATTTACAGAAAGAAAGCCTTATACCCCATTTACATCTTCGTTCTCATGGCAGGACTGTTAGGCGGTTTTTCCGCCTGGTGGGTGCCTTACACCTACATCTGGACAGTGCTGTGGGGAATGACAATGCTGCTGCCGAAGAAACTGCCGAAAAAGGCAGAGCCCTTAATTTATATGGCAGTGTGTTCACTTCACGGCTTTCTCTACGGAATACTCTACGCCCCTGCACAGGCGCTGATGTTCGGACTTGATTTCAACGGAATGATTGCCTGGATTGTGGCAGGATTCCCATTTGACGTTACTCACGGAATCAGCAATTTTTTATGCGGCGCACTTATAGTGCCGATTATCCGTGCAATACGCCTTGCAGATAAAACAGCCAAAAACTGAAAATTAAAAAAGGACCGTTGCAGAATTTCAAGCTCTGCAACGGTCTGATTTTTTTGAATTAATCGCCCATATCAATTTCAATTATATACTCTTCAAATTCAAGGACACCGTCTTCGCGAAGATATTTGAAAAGCACAAATCTGTATTCACCTGATTTTTTGGGCGGTGTGTTGACTTCACCCGTAGTAACATTGTAAAGCAGATTATAATCCAAAACCGATTCGTAATAACCACCGTCAAAGCAGGGCGAAAGACTGTCGGGAAATTCGCTTACCCATCTTTCGTCAGAAGCAATTTCCCTCATAAATGCATTCTTTCCCGCTTCGTCAAACCTTACTGCATTCTGCACATAGTACCCTTCAATTTCTTCCATCTCCGGGTCATTGACGGATGTGACAATTTCACCATTATCGGGAAAATCTACCTGTATTTTTTCTTCCCATTTTGTAAGGCGGGACATATCGCTGTAATAATAGTAGTCGCCCATATTGAAGCTGCTCGATCCTGCAAGGCACAGAATAAACACAAAAATTATACCTGTCACGATATTGCCCTTGTTTCTGAATTTTTTCTTTTTCAGGTATATTCCGTAAACAATCGAAAGTATCGGCAGCGGCAGGAAAAGGAAGAGCATCCACATATTTGCAGATGTGATTTCGTCAAAATAGTCGTTACGATAGGCAGTGAGCACACCGCCGAATAACGGTGACAGAATCGAAAGAACAATAAGAATTGCCGAAATTATTTTATGCACCGGCTTCAGCTTCACCTCGTTATACGCACTCTTATAGATAAAATTATAGAAATAAGATTCTCTGCTGACGAGACTTTTGCTTATAGTGTAAAGCTGATTCTTCGCCTGAAAAGCATAATATTTTTCGTTTTCGTGGAAAGCCTTGATATCGTCTCTCCTGAAAAGATCCATCCCTATCATCAGGTCTTTTTCGTAGAGAAGAATTTCAAGTCTGTCCGCATAAAGCCGGTATACATATTTCTTGTCCGAGCCATTTGCTGCCAGAGATTTTTTCACTTTGGATCTCATTTTGAAAATGTAACAGAAATAAACCACTGTAACAAACAGTAACGCTAACAGAAAGCCTAAGGAGACACCGAAATCTTCAACATAAATACTGAAGACTACAAGACCTATAATCAGAGCGACTATCAGAATAATTTTCTTTATATCAATCTGCTGAGCCTTATCAAGAGCAAACTTCAATTCTTCCCAGCTTGTGGTTGTTTCATATTCCTCAAGAGGTTTTTCTTCTTCCTCTTTTTCTTCTTTTTCAATTTTTTCATCAGAAAGAAGCTCATCAAATGAAACACCAAGAATTTCTTTTAATCTGTAAATATTATCAACAGTTGGCACTGTCTGGTCTGTTTCCCACTGGCTGACAGTCTGACGGCTTACAAAAATTTTCTGTGCCAGTTCTTCCTGCGACAAGCCCTGATTTTTTCTGTGCATCTGGATTCTTTCACCGATTGTCATAGAACCCCTCCTTTTCTGTGAAAAATCAAAGATTTATTCAGCTTCAAACTCAACAGTATAATCTTCTACCTGTAAAGTGCGCTCTGATATATCATAAGCAAATAAAAGGAAATTATATATTCCTGATTCTTCAGGAGCTTCTGAATATTCTTCGTCATTGGTATTATATATGCAGTAGAAATCATACCCGCTTATGTCACGCTGAAAATCAACCATAAACGCTTCCATTTCTTCGGGAATTTCCTTTATCCATCTTTCATCCTTTGAAATCTGCTCCGAAAAAGCTTCAGATGTTATCTCGTCATAGACAACTATACTGCTGGAATAGCATCCCTGCTCTGACCAATAATCTCCCTCCGAGTAAAAAACATTCGTAATCTCGCCGTTGTAGGGGATATCCAGATAAGTCATTTCATTCCAATATTCTTCCATATCCAGATCTTCGTATAATTCCTGCTGTCGTGAAACCATATTACTCAGGGATGCGCAGACAAGTGCAACTGCAATCGCACTGGCAATAATATTTTTGAATCCGTCTTTCTTTTTTATAATTCTGCATAAACCGTAAATTACAGAAATCAGTGGTAACGGGAAAAAGACTAACAAAAACAACAAGCCGATTTCCGAAAAAGAAACAGGATAATCTGATATCCATGAATAGAAAAGACTTGAAGAAACACCTGAAACTATGGAAAGACCAACAAGTAATGTTGACACAATTTTTGTCTTTTTACTTTCTTCAACGCGTTCTTTGTAAATAAAATTACGCAGAATTGAAGTTTCTTTAAGCACATCTTTCCTGATAGAAAATATCATATGCTTTGAAATGAACGCATAATATTTTTCGTTTTCAAAAAAGTTTGTTATGTCCTCTTTCTTTATTACATACTGACTTTTACTGCCTTTATCAGAAATAAAAGTCATCTCCAAACAGTCATCAAAAAGCCTGAATTTCTGACTGCGGCAGCACATATTTTCCAACTGATTTTTCTTCATAGTTCTGTCATTTGCAGCAACAAATACCGTTGCAATCGTATAGTACAGAATTATTCCTATAACTACGCCGAGAATAACTTCTCCCGCTTCAAGAATACTCAGGCTTATACCCAATAAAATCATTATACCGATAATGACTATGGATTTTCTGATATCAAATTTTGAAACAAATTTAATTGTCGCTTTGGCTTCTTCCTCGTCGGGAGTATATTCATATTCCTCAAGAGGTTTTTCTTCTTCTTGTTCATCTTTTTCAATTTTTTCATCAGAAAGAAGCTCATCAAATGAAACACCAAGAACTTCCTTTAATCTGTAAATATTATCAACAGTTGGCACTGTCTGGTCTGTTTCCCATTGGCTGACTGTCTGACGGCTTACAAAAATTTTCTGCGCCAGTTCTTCCTGAGACAAGCCCTGATTTTTTCTGTGCATCTGGATTCTTTCACCGATTGTCATAGAACCCCTCCTTTTCTGTGAAGAGTATAACACCTACTCTCCGTTTTTGACAAGAAAGTGTTTCTTGCATTTGTCAAGTGTGGCTTTCCTCCCCTGTTTTCAGCCTTTTATTTCTGCAATATGCGGTCGGTGGTCTGCTGAAATAATTTCGGGAATATCAGCAGACAAAACTTCTGTATCGGGGCTGACAAAAATATAATCAATTTTCTTTAAAGGCTTGTCCGACGGAAAGCTCATAAGATTTTCTCCGAAAAGGTCCGCCGTGTCTTTCATCTTTTCCTGAATAGGTTTTAAAACTTTGTTATCGGGTGTGACATTGAAGTCTCCCATAAGAATACACTTTTCTTCTTCCAGATTTTCCATTACCGTTTCCACTGCGTGGATGTGCTCATCTTCATTGAGGCCGAAGTGAATCACAAGAATTGTGTAGCCGTTTTCAAGCTTCACTTTAAGAAGACATCTGGGCTCGTAAAGTTGATTTCCTTTTTTGATTTCTTCTTCGGGCACGGGGATAACTTCTGCGCTTTCTATGGGAATTCCTGACAAAATGGCGTTACCGAATGTTCCCTCTTCAAGAGTACACGCCTCGGCAAATTTATAATATTTCATTCCTGTCAGCTCTGATAATTTTTTCGTCTGCGAATCAAACTCTTCCATATGACTTCTGTCATACATTTCATTAAGTCCCACAACATCTGCACCACATTTTAATATGGCATCAGCCATTATCTGAAAATCAATTTCCTGAGTCACAAAGTTTGTACAGAACTGTGTATTAAAGCTCATTATTTTCATTTGCATTTCAACTCCGTTATAACAATTTCAGGTCGGTTACCCAGCCTGAAAGGAAAAGCACTGTTGCCGAGGCCACGGCTTACAACCATCTGCGTGTCTCCAACTTTGTGAAGCCCCTCATAATATTTCGGAAACCACCCCTGCCCCGGTGCAATCAGACCGCCTCTGCCGGGAAGCTTTATCTGTCCTCCGTGTGCGTGTCCCGACAGTACAAGGTCGATGTGGAAAGAAGAATAAATGTCAATCATTTCAGGTCTGTGTGCAAGAAGAATTTTAAAATTATTCTCCTGATTTTCCGTCAGCAAAGAAAGTACTTTTTCTGTATTTTCTTCGTCTGTACCGTCCATTGTGTCATCGAGAAACTTCGGGTCATCAATGCCCATAAGCTGTATACACTCTCCGTCTTTTTCCAAAAGAATGTTTTTGTTACGGAGAATGGTCACACCCGATTTTTCAAAACCTGAGAGAAGCTCTTCTCTGCCCACAGCTTTCACATCGTGGTTGCCCGTGACAAAATATGTGGGCGCAATCGAAACGAGGTCTTCACCCAGTCTCAGCGCAATATTCAGTCTCGGTCTGTACATATCCAGTATATCGCCCGTCATAACGATAATATCAGGCTCGGCGGCTTTTACTTTTTCGATAAGTCTCTTGTTCCTGAAACCGAATTCCGTGTTGTGCAAATCGGAAATATGAACGATTCTGAAAGAGTCAAAGCTCCCGGGAATTTTTTCGCTCGTCACTTCCGTGTATGTTGTAACGATGGTTTTATTTTCCCACGCAAGGAATAAATCGAAAACGAAAACCAATGACAGAATAATTATTATCGGCAACAATATTTTTCTGGTTTTCATTTTCTCACCTCGTTTTTATCATAAATCTGATTTTTATTGTAGTTTTTTTCGTTTAAACTCTCTCGCAGGAAATTATTTTTGTTCCCGAAAGAGTCAGCTTTACCGTGTCGCCCTCTTTAAGCAGGAGCATTTTTTCATTTGATGACACCTTTGCCTTATAGATATTTTCTTCTGCATCAATCAGATAGATGTATGTATTTCCGTCGATATCAATATATCTGATTGATGAGATTCTGAATGTTACTTCTTTTGTTTCATTGTCTTCCTCAGTCTTTTCTTCGATTCCGAGAAGAGCTTTATATCTTAAAATACATTCTGCCTGAGTAGATGCAGTTGTCACAAGATTATACTGTTCAACATTGACGGCTGCGTAAAGCTTTACAAGACCGCCCGAATCCTTCAGCACCATAATGTATGTGGGATTGCCGTCAACATTGATAAGCGACGGGAATGATGCCTGATAGCCTTTCTCCTGTACTTCGCCCTCTGCTGCTGACATAGCTGATTTTTCATCTGCACCTGCCACTGCGTAGTAATAGCTTTCACCCGTTCTCTCGTTGGCGAGAAGGAAACCGATATTTGAGCTGTCGCCGTTGACAGATGTTATGCCTGTATAAATCCAGATGTCACCGTCTTTTGAAACATACCCATAGTCAGATACGGGAGTTTCATCTGATTCAAGCTCTTCTTCCGAAGAATAATATGTAGTTACCTGCTTACAGTCTTTTTTGCCAAACATACTGTTCATAAAACCGTTTTTATACATACCGTACCAGTTATACTGCTCACAGATAAGGTCGCCGTAAAACACAACATCAACCCAACGCGGAATATCTTTGGCAGCATATCTGAAAGTTTCACCTGTCACAGGGTCAAGCACAACGCATCCGCTGACAGTTTTTCCGCCAAAAAGACCGATTGTCTTCTCAACTATTGACGCTACATAATAGGGTTTTCCGTCTTCGTCAATTTCAAAGTGATAGTTTTCGAGCATCAGTGTAGGATACTTTGTCCACAGATATCTGTATGCGTCCTCCGAGAAATACGCCGAAGGCACATACTTCATACCCTCTGTTTTATGGAACGATGCAGACATTGAAACGGGGTCAACGGAAACATATCCGCGCACACCCTCGTTTCTGTTGTTGAGCCACTTGAAATAATCCTCATAAACAAGCGCCGAAACCTTGATGGGTTTGCCCTTATAGTCAATCTGTGTATAGTTATATGACACATCAAACTGGCTGACAACATCTGAAAGCGCACCGATTTCACGGTCGCCGAGCATCTGAGCTGAGGCAGTATCCATCAGTGCGATTGAATCTGTGCCAACTGACTCTGAAAGGTCTTTTTCAAAAGAAGACTCTGTGACCGTGAGAATCTCAGAATACTTTGCAGCATTGAAAAAGGTACTGCCCGAGACCGAAAGAACAAGTGTCACTAAAGCCAGTGTCGCAGGTACAATATAGGGCTTTACATCAAAGTTGAATTTTGTGCTTTTCTTTGTTCTTCCCTTTGAGCCTGACCTTTTTGAAACAACAATCCAGCCGAAATCCTTTTTACCCTTTACAATTCGTGTCACAATCACGAAAACGAATGCCATAACAGTCAGAAGAATCCATATAAACGGATTGTGTACATTAAGCGCAGGAGCAAATACATAAAGAGCGATTCCTGCAATTATCAGACTGATAACTGCACCCGGAATATATGTCCATACTTTTTTCATAGTTTATAATCTCCTTTAATTTGATATTATGATAATACCAAAAATAAGTAAAAATGGCAAGTGAAAAAGAAAAAGCCGTCAGTGGTCGCTGACGGCTTCTGGCACCCGTAATAGGAATCGAACCTATATCTAATTCTTAGGAGGAACTTATTCTATCCATTGAACTATACGGGCATATTTTCCGCACCCGTAACGGGCACGGATATAATTTTATCAAATGAATTAAAAAATGTCAATATTATGTGATGATATATTCCTTGTATCTGTCCAGCATATAGATATCGGCAATCAGCTTCAGATACAGTCCGTCTGCTCTGTATTCTTCTTCCTCCACCACGCCGTCATTACGGAATTTTGCCGCAACATCACCTGCGGAATAAGGAATCAGCAGCTCAGCTCTTCTGCGAGTAGGTTCAAGCTCTGCCGTGATTGCGTCGAGAAGCTTGTCAAGGCCCTGAGCTTTCAATGCAGAAATCAGAACTACCTTGCCGATTGTGGGCAGGTCGAAAATATTTTCAACTTTATCGCATTTGTTCATAACAGAGATGATTGGTTTGCCCATACATCCCAGGCTCTGAAGAAGCTCATCTGTTACTCTGAGATGCTCTGCGCACTCATCACTTGACGCATCGCACACATTGAGAATAACATCTGCCACAACTGCCTCTTCAAGAGTTGATTTAAACGCTTCCACAAGATGGTGGGGAAGTCGTCTTACAAGACCTACCGTGTCAACAAGCATAACCCGTCTGCCGTCAGGCAAATCAAGCCCTCTTGCCGTGGGGTCAAGGGTTGCGAAAAGCTTATCCTCTGCAAGTACACCTGCCTGTGTGAGCGCATTCATCAGTGTTGACTTACCTGCATTTGTGTAGCCGACGATTGCCACGGTGGGAATTCCGTCTTTCTTTCTCCTCTTGCGAAGGTCGTTTCGTCTGCTTTCAACCTTTTCAAGCTCTGCTGAAATTGAGGAAATTCTTCTCCTGATATGTCTTCTGTCGCTTTCAAGCTTTGTTTCACCGGGACCTCTCGTACCGATGCCGCCACCGAGACGGGAAAGCTGAATTCCCTTACCCGAAAGTCTGGGAAGTGAATACTTCAGCTGGGCAAGTTCAACCTGAAGTTTACCCTCATTTGTTCTTGCTCTTCCTGCAAAAATATCGAGAATCAGTGTTGTTCTGTCAACAACTCTCACATCGGTGTAGTCTTCAACATTACGAAGCTGTGAGGGGGTCAGTTCACTGTCGAAAATTATCAGGTCGCACTCATTCTCTTCACAGAAGCTTTTAAGCTCATCAAGTCTGCCCGTGCCGATATAGTATGCCGTGTCGGGCTTGTCTCGTTTCTGCGTAACTCTTGCCACGACCTCTGCACCTGCAGTTTTTGCAAGTTCTTCAAGCTCATCAAGTGAGCTTTCAGGGTCATAGAGTCCCATATCAACTGCGACCAGCACGGCCTTTTCCTGTTTTTCTTCAAATTCTATTAAATCCATAAATTAAAATCCATCGGGATTCTGGCTCTGCCAACGCCATGTATCCTCACACATTTTTTCAAGTCCTCTTTCAGCAACCCAGCCAAGCTCTTCCTTTGCCTTTGAGGGGTCAGAGTAACAAGTGGCAATATCTCCGTCGCGTCTGGGAGCGATTTTATAGTTGATTGTCACGCCTGAAGCCTTTTCAAAAGCTTTCACAAGGTCGAGAACGCTGTAACCCTTACCTGTGCCGAGGTTGTAAACATTACATCCTGTCTCTTTCAGAGCCTTTTCAAGAGCCTTGATGTGGCCGAGAGCAAGGTCAACAACATGGATGTAGTCTCTGACGCCTGTGCCGTCGTGTGTATCGTAGTCGTTACCGAAAACGCTCAGGCATTCACGCTTACCTACTGCAACCTGTGAAATATAGGGCATAAGGTTGTTGGGAATTCCGTTGGGGTTTTCGCCGATTCTTCCGCTTTCGTGTGCGCCGATGGGGTTGAAGTATCTGAGAAGAACAACGCTCCAATCGTTATCGGAAGCATAGAGGTCTGTGAGAATCTGTTCAATATAATATTTTGTTGTACCGTATGGGTTTGTTGTACCGCCCGTTTTCATTGTTTCCTTGAGGGGTGAAACATTTTCACTGCCGTAAACAGTTGCAGATGAAGAGAAAACAATCTTCTTACATCCTGCATCTCTCATAGCCTCGCAGAGAGTAACTGTACCGCCGATATTGTTATCGTAATATTCAAGGGGCTTCTGACAGCTTTCGCCGACTGCCTTGAGACCTGCAAAGTGAATTACTGCTTCAACATTTTCCTTTGCGAAAATTTCATCGAGACCCTTTCTGTCACGGATATCACATTCATAGAATTTAAGGTCCTTATTTGTAATTTCTTTTACTCTTTTTAAAGATTCACTCTTGCTATTATAGAAATTATCAAGTACAATAATATCATAACCTGCATTAAGAAGCTCCACGCAGGTGTGGGAGCCTATAAAACCTGCTCCGCCTGTAACTAAAATTGACATTTTTCAAACCTCCAAAAAACATATATATTTATTATATGACAAATGACTGTAAATTTCAAGGCTTTTGAAAGGAAATAAACATATGAAAAACTTATGGGAAATCGGCACAATCAAAGACATTATGACAAGACACGGCTTTCAGTTTTCCAAGTCGCTGGGTCAGAACTTTCTCATCAACCCCTCAGTCTGTCCTCAGATGGCAGAATACGCCATTTCTGACGGAGTGACATCGGTAATAGAAATCGGTGCAGGTGTGGGAATCCTTACTGCAGAACTTGCAAAAAGAGCAAAGAAGGTTGTCTCAATCGAAGTAGACTCAGCTCTGCTCCCCGTGCTTGAAGAAACCCTTGCAGATTTCGACAATGTGGAAGTTATCAATGCAGATGTTCTCAAAACAGATATCAATGCCCTTATCGCCGAAAAATTCCCCGGGGAAAAGGTGGCAGTGTGCGCAAACCTCCCCTACTATATCACATCGCCGATAATTATGTATTTCCTTGAAAACAAGGCGAACATCGAAAATATGACAGTTATGGTGCAGAAAGAGGCTGCCGACAGACTTTGTGCAGAGGTAGGCTCAAGGGAGTCGGGGGCAGTTACCGTAGCCGTCAATTATTACGCAGAAGCCGAAAAGCTCTTCGGCGTTTCAAAGGGTTCTTTTATGCCCTCACCGAAAGTTGACAGTGCAGTAATGAAACTGAAAATCAGGGAAAATCCCCCTATCGCCGTCAGTGACGAAAAGAAATTCTTCGCACTGGTTAAAAGTGCATTCTCCCAGAGAAGAAAAACTGCTGCAAACGGAATTTCCTCAGGTATGGGAATAAATAAAGCAGATGTGCTTTCGGCACTTGAAAGAGCAGGTCTCGACATAAATGTCAGAGCAGAAAAACTTACAATGGAAGAACTGGCAAGACTCTGTGAAGAGATTTAAAAGAAAAAACAGGCGTGAACTTGGCGTTCACACCTGTTTTTCTATATCAAACTCAAATTTTTCGTCGCCTGTATTTTTTCTTTCATAAAATCTTCTCACAGCTTCAATAAGTCCTGCCAGCATAAAGAAAATCTGTATGGGCTTCGGTCCGTAGAAGATAAAATCAAACATACCGCAACAGGTAAGACCTGCAAGTGACGCAAGGAGCGTTACTGCGAGAGGTCTTGCCTCTTTCATTTTTACTGCAAGTCTGATAAGTCCGATAACAAGCAGAATCATTGAAATCACGAAAAGACCTGCGCCGATAATTCCGCCCTCAATGAGAAACTCGAGAATAATGTTGTGGGCGTGGGGCTGTTTTATGCCGTAATCGTTGTGGAGAATTTCCTCAAAACCTGCGTTGCCTGTGCCGATACCGAAAAGCCAGTGCTCTTTGATTGTTTCAAAGGCAGCCTGGTAAATTCTTGCGTGAGTTGTGAGAGAAATATCCTGTTTATCTGTGACAAGAGAAAGAAGTCTTTTATAAACACCTGACGGTACAAGGAATGCCACAACAGGAGTAAGGCATACAGTGATGATTGTCTGCTTTTTCTCACAGAAAAGGGTGAAGAAAACTGCCACCATAGCAGCAAGATATGCGCCTCTCGAATAACTGAATGCGATACCCGCCAGAATAAACAGAATCGAGAAAAAGCTCACTGCCCTTTTCACCTTGCTTTCTTTAAGTCTGAAGAAGCAGTGAAGGGCTATGGGGAGCACCACAACTAAAAACATCGCGAAGAAAATGGGATTGCTGAATGTGGAACAAGCTCTCGTTGCAAAGGAAGAAACCTTAACCGTATCAAAATCCACACCGAAGTGGGCAGCCAATGCATCGGGGAAAATTATGGCCATAAGCTTTACAACTGCCTCGTGGAAAATGTCCCAGAGGGGGTTGAAAATAAATCTCAGCTTTTCGTCGATAAGTCCGCCGTAGTGGTAAAGCACCATCTGTCCCAGACCGATGCCACCTGCTATGCCACCTGCAATGGTGGAAGTGAAGAGAATTTTGTCGATTTTTTCCTTTGTATCCGCAAGGTCGGAAACATAGATGTAGCCCATAAACATAACAAGCCACAGAATTGCAAAGCCCAACGCAGACACCTTGAAATCCGAGCGCAGCACGTGAACAAACTGTATAAACAGGAATGCCGCGAAAAACATAGTCTGCTTTGATGAACGGTTAACGGCATTCAAAGGGTTGCCGTTATTTCGCATATAGACAAAGGGCATAGCAAGTGAAAAAACAGTGCATATATAATCAGATGTAAGTGGTACCAATGCAAAGCACAGGCACACATATGTAAAGGTAAGCAGTTTTGACTTTTCAGTTTTTATTTTCGCCATACACTTCACCTCGTTTTCTTAAAAATCTGTCAACAAAGGTATTCTACAATATTTTGCCAAAAAAGTAAAGTTACAAATATTTAACACGGAGATTATTTATTTGTTGACAATATTTTTAGGGTGATATATAATAGGTTGAAAACATATTACGGAGGTAATTTTTATGCTTAAAATAGGTCTTGTTGGCGTCGGCGGTATCAGTGGCGCACACATTCCCGTGTGGGAACAGATGGAAGATGCCGAGCTTGTCTGCCTTTGCGACATCCGTCCCGAAAGAATGGAAAACTACAAGGACACAAAACATTGTTACACTGATTTTGACGAAATGCTTGCGAACGAAAAAATCGATATTCTCGACATTTGTCTTCCCACATATCTTCACGCAGATTTCGCAGTTAAGGCTATGGAAAAGGGCATCAATGTTATCACTGAAAAGCCCATCTCTCTTAAAGAAGAGGATGTTGAAAGAGTTTATTCTACTGCCGAAAAGAACGGTGTTAAATTTATGGTTGCTCAGGTTCTCCGTTTCTGGCCCGAATATCTCATTCTCAAAGAAATCTATGACACACAGAAATACGGCAAACTCCTTTCAGGCAGTATGACTCGTCTTGGCGGTTTCCCCCGTTGGAGCTGGGACAACTGGATGATGGATGAGAAGAGAAGCGGTCTTACTCCCTATGACCTTCACATTCACGACCTTGACTTTATGGTTTACGCTTTCGGCATTCCCACAGTAAGACATCAGTACCGTTCAAAGCGTCCCGAACAGGATTTCATCAGCATTGACTACGATTTCGGTGATTTCGCAATTCACTCAGAGGCTTCATGGTATGCTGTGCGTTATCCCTTTACTGCAGAATTCCGCTTCCAGTTTGAAAATGCAATCGTTGCATGGGAACACGGCAAAATTCTTGTTTATGACAAGGAAGAAAATGTGCTCGACCTTACAGAGGAAGCAAACGGCGACACAGGCAAAATCAATCTTCCCAAGAGCAACGCTTATGCAAACGAAATTATCTACTTTGCAGACTGCGTAAAGAACAACAAGCCTGTGGAGAAGGTTAAACCCCACGAGCTCCAGAGCGTTATCCAGATTCTTAACAGTCTTTGATTTATTGATAAAAAATATTAAGACCATCGGCGTTAACCGATGGTCTTTCTTATTTGTAAAACTTTATTATTACTGTTTTTCTTCCTTTGAGCGTCTTCTTTCGTTGAGTTCTTTGAGGATTCTTTCGTGCTCATCGTCATCGAGAGCATATTTCCATGTGGGGATAACTGAAAGAAGTGCACCGATTGCAGGGGGAACAGAGATGCAGAAGAAGAGCATAGCCATATAGCCGAAATATTCTTCGTTGAAATTTCCTGCACTTCTGTCAAGGAAATCTCTGATAACATTACCGTCCTGAATAAACGCGTTGAGCTTTTTGATGTTATCACCGGTGTAATGAACTGCTTCGCAGGTGATACCGTAAATAATTGAAGCAAAGCCACTGCCGATTTTAACAAGGAAGGTCTGACCTGAGAAGAACACACCGTCAGGTCTGATTCCGTAGTGATATTCCTCGTAGTCAACTGCGTCAGAAATCATAAGTGTCTGAAGGACAGAGTTAAGTCCCATAGCAATACCGCAGATTGCAAAGATGAGCATTGTGATAATAAGGAACAAAGGCTCTGCAAGGCGATGAGGGAATGCCATAAACAAACCGAAAATTGCAAGTTGAGGAAGTACGGAAATGATTTTTGAGCCGTTGTAAAGCTTTTTCTTTGTTGTTTTTTCAAGAAGTCTCGGTACAAAGCCCATAATCACAAACTGACCGATAAACAAGCCGCCACCGAGCAGAGCAAGGTAGAGAAGTGACATAAGGCCTGACTGTGAAGAATAGTAGTTGTTGACAAGGGGAATTGCAACAATCATCATAAGCTGTGCAGGAGCATTGAGTAAGCCTGAAAGAAGAATCTGTCTGAAAGGCTTGTTTCTCCACATAATCTTGAAGTTTTCTTTAACTGTATATTTTTCTTCTGAGGGCTTGATTTTTTCTCTTGTGCCGATACCTGCACACTGGAAGAGAGCTGCACCGATAACTGTTGCTACAAGGCCTGTGAGGAAATAGCCTGTTCTTGCGTTACCGTTCAGAGCTTCTGTTACCATTTCAGCGCAAGGTGAAAGAGCGAGCATCGCAATACCGCCGCCCACACCTGCTGCCATACGGGCAAGGGAAACAAGCTTCTGCTTATGCTTCTCATCCTCTGTCATAAGAGCAGTGATGCCCCAGAGAGGAATGTCACCTGCAGTGTAGCTCATACCCCAGAGGATGTATGTAAATCCTGCCCAGATAACGCAGAAAAGGTTTGTTCCTTCAAGGATATCGGATGCCTGACCCACATACTCAAAGTTCACGAAACAGAGTATTGAAATTACCATAACAATTCCGGGAACAAAGATAAGATAGGGACGGCATTTACCCCATTTTGTTCTTGTTCTGTCAACGATTGAACCCATAATCGGGTCGTTGAATGCGTCCCAGATTCGGGCAATAGCAATAATAGCACTTACGATAATTGCAGGGATGTAAAGAACATTCTGCAGGAAATATGATACCAGAAGAACATTCGTTACATTATAGAGAATGTTCTGTCCGAGAAGTCCCGTAAGGAACATATTTCTCTCTTTGCCTGTGTAGGTCTTAAGACCTGTATTTGTACTCATAGCCACACTCCTTATCTACAATTTTAAGATATATTTATTGTAACATTTTGTAACGGAAAATTCAATAGCTTTGATAATATAGAAAAGACGATTTTACAACCATCATTGTAAAACCGTCTTTTAAAATTATATTCCGTAGTGTGCAACGAGTCTGTCATACTCTTCCATTGAAATTGCCACTATTGAGCCGTGACGGGGGCTTAAGTGGTCCATCTTATAGCTTTTGGGATTTATCGCCTTGAAGGTTTTGAAATCCCTTGTCATCTGTGCGAAGAAATGACCCGTGCCGTATTCGTCCATAAGCATCACCCACGCGTCGGTGCCTGTGATGTTGAACATTGTACTGCCCTCTACGCCGTGCTTTGAAAGAGAACACACAACAGGCTCTGTATCATAAGGACCTGTCAGATTCTTTGACCTGACATAGGCAATCGTCTGGTCCTCATCGTGCTTGAAATAGAGATAATAATATCCGTCGTCCTGGTTATAGATAATGTCGGCGTCAATGCACTGAATCCCCTCTCTGCCGTAAAGCGGCTGAGGCGTTGTTTCAAATGTTTTGAAGTCCTTTGTGTAGGCGTAGTAGTGACCGGCAATATCCTGCTCCACTGTTGAATGCGCCCAATAGACCATATACATTTCTTTTTCGCTGTCCCAGATTGCCTGAGGCGCCCACGCTCTTGTAGTGTTCGCAAACTCCCCGCCAAGTGACCTGATGTCTATAATAGTTTCATCAGTCCAGTTGATAAGGTCCTCTGACTTCCATGTGACGAGAGCGTGATTTGATGTCCATCCCTCGAGAGCGTTCATATCAGTGCCGATAATATAGTAGCAGTTGTCCTGGCCTTTGAAAATGTAGGGGTCACGGACACACTGTTTGCCCTTTTCCTGAATAATTACAGGCTCATTACCGTTGAGAGCATCAAAGTTATATCCATCCGTGCTGACTGCAAGATGAATTCTCTGCTGCTCGGTTTCGTTACCCACGAAATAGCAGAAAAGGTAAGCACCCTCACGGCTTATGGCCGGGAAAGCATAGTCACTGAAAACACAACCGATAACATTGGGAATCAACATAATCACCGCCATAAGATAACGCAAAAACAACATATTTTTTACTCCTGATTATTCGTCGTCAGTTTCCCAGTTGTGGTAAACGTTCTGAACGTCGTCGTTATCGTCAAACATATCAAGCATCTTTGTCATATTCTTGATATCGTCTTCGTTTGTAAGCTTTGTATATGTTGTGGGAATATATTCAACTTCTGCTGAAACATACTTATAGCCTTTTGACTCAAGGTCATCACGCACTGCGCCCATATCGTTAGGCTCTGTACGGATATCGAAAATGTCGCCGTCTGAGATAAAGTCTACTGCACCTGCTTCAAGAGCATCTTCCATAAGCTTTTCTTCGTCGATGCCCTCAGCCTCAACGATGATTACGCCCTGTCTGTTGAACATAAATGAAACGCAGCCTGACTGACCCATATTTCCGCCGTATTTGTCGAAGTAGTGACGCACGTCACCTGCTGTACGGTTACGGTTGTCTGTAAGAGTTTCAACAATAACTGCGATACCTGAGGGGCCATAGCCTTCGTATACGATTTCTTCGTAGTTGTCGCCACCTGCTTCACCGGCTGCTTTTTTGATGATTCTTTCGATGTTGTCGTTGGGAACATTTGCTGCCTTTGCCTTTGCGATAACATCCTTAAGCTTTGTGTTTACTGAGGGGTCGGGACCGCCGTTCTTAACTGCAACGCCGATTTCACGACCGATTTTTGTGAAAATCTTGGCTCTTGCGCCGTCTGTTTTTTCCTTTTTGCGTTTGATTGTACTCCATTTTGAATGTCCTGACATAGATACCATCCTTAAAATAAAATAATTAAAAATTAACTTAAATATTATACCACAGTTATATACTTTTGGCAAGTATTATTCATATTTTGCTCTTTCGCCGCCGATAAATTTCGGTCTTGTTCTCGCCGCAACAATCGGTGCTTCACCGATTTTCGAAAGAGAGAGTCTTACGGGCACTGCAACGCTTTTAAGGTGCATACCGATAAGTGTAAGACCGATATCAAGTCCTGCGTGTGCTTTCACCGTTTCAACAGCAACGGGCTTCTCAAACTTCCCGTAAGCAGTTGTTGCAAATGAGCCTCCTGCTTTTGGCTGAGGAACAACACAAACAACTTCATAGCCGTATTTTTCCGCTGCCTCTTCTTCAATGATGATTGCTCTGTTGAGATGCTCACAGCACTGACAGGCAAGATAGATTCCTTTTTCCTTCAGCACGGGATAAATCCCCTCAAAAGCCGCTTCAGCCATACTGAGAGATGAATCGTGACCGATAACTCCACCTGCAATTTCGCTTGATGAACAGCCAACAACAAAAATGTCGCCTTTTTTAAGATTTGCAGCCGTGAGCAATTCCGTCACTGCCTGTTTTGCCTGATTTTTCACTGTTTCGTACATTTTTATCACTTCCTGTAAAACATTTTACCTTAAATCTTGAGAAAATACAATATCAACATTGCAAAATAATTTCAATCGGTATATAATATATAAGTAAATTTTTAACAAAAGGAGTCTTATAAGAAATGAGTAGTTCTTGTTCAGGAAATTGCTCAACTTGTTCTTCTTCATGCGAGAAGAAGGATTTGCATATTCCTGCAAACCCTATGAGCAACATCGGCAAAGTAATCGGCATTGTCAGCGGTAAAGGCGGCGTAGGCAAAAGCCTTGTTACATCCCTCACGGCAGTAGCCGCAAAAACAAAAGGTTATAACACAGCAGTCCTCGACGCTGACGTTACAGGTCCCTCAATCCCCAAAGCGTTCGGCATCAAAGGTATGGCTGAGGCAGGTGAAGCAGGTCTTTTCCCCAGAGAAAGTAAGCTTGGCATCAAGGTTATGAGCGTAAACCTTCTTCTTGATGACGAGGAAAAACCCGTTATCTGGAGAGGTCCCGTAATTTCAGGTATGGTCCAGCAGTTCTGGCAGGAAGTTGTCTGGGGCGATGTGGACTATATGTTCGTGGATATGCCTCCCGGAACAGGTGACGTTTCACTTACAGTTTTCCAGTCACTTCCCATTAACGGAATCATTATTGTAACAACTCCTCAGGACCTTGTTACTATGATTGTCAAGAAAGCTTACAATATGGCAAAGATGATGAACATCCCCATCATCGGTGTTGTTGAAAATATGAGCTACCTTGAATGTCCCGACTGCAAGAAGAGAATCAACATCTTCGGCGAAAGCAAGGCAGATGAAATTGCAAAGCAGCTGGGTGTTCCTGTTCTTGCAAAGCTTCCCATCAATCCTGCTACTGCATCTCTCGTGGACAAGGGTGCTGTTGAACTTGCAGACACAGACGGTCTTAAAGATGTTATCGAAACAATTGAAAAGATATGAAAAAAGATGATTTTAACGAAAACAAAAACGGTGCAGACGAAAGATTCCCACTGAACAAAAAGACGCTGAAGTTTATCCTGATTATCGTAAGCTTCACTCTTGTTCTCTCGTGGGTTCTGAATCACACATCATCTTTCACGGGAATTCTCAGCAATATCCTTGCCCTTTTCTCCCCTTTCCTTACAGGCGCCTGTCTTGCGTTTATCATCAACACAATACTGAAGCCCATTGAAAAGCTCTGGGAAAAGGTGCCCGAGAAGAGACGCACCAAGCATTTTGACAAGGTGAAAAGGCCTTTGTGTCTTACCTTCAGTGCAATAATCGTTTTCGGTGCAGTTTTCTCAATACTGTTTATGATTATTCCTCAGCTTATCAAAACAATAAGCTCTTTCGCCACAATGCTTCCCCAGTACATTGATAACCTTGAAAATTTGTTGGACAAGGGTATGAAAATGCTTGAAAAATATAACTTTGTTCTTCCTAGCATTGACCTTAACTGGACTAAAGCAGGTGAATTTCTTGATAAGTTCCTGAGCAATTACGCAGATTCGTTCATCAACAAAACTGTTGACATAACAACTTCAATCGTAACTGTTATTGTGAATTTTGTTATTGCAATTTTCTTCTCACTCTATGTTCTTTCACAGAAAGAAAAAATCGGCAGACACCTGAAACGACTCCTCTACGCTGTGCGTCCCAGGAGAAAAGCTGAGAAAATCATTTCCTTTGTGAATTTCACTTCGGAAACCTTTTCAAAATTCGTAACGGGTCAGCTTCTTGAAGCAGTTATTATCGGTGTGCTCTGCTTTATCGGTATGCTTATTCTGAAAATCCCCTACCCTGCAATGATTTCGGTGCTCATCGGCTTTACGGCACTCATCCCCGTTTTCGGTGCTCTTTTCGGCACAATAGTGGGCGCTTTGCTGATTCTCATCGTTGCACCCGTAAAAGCTCTGTGGTTTGTGATTTTCATCATCGTTCTTCAGCAGATTGAAACAAATCTGATTTATCCCAAGGTTGTGGGAAAATCAGTGGGACTTCCCGGAATCCTCGTTCTTGTGTCCGTTTCAATCGGTGGCAGTGCTTTCGGTATTGCAGGTATGCTCTTCAGCGTTCCCGTATGCACGGTGCTCTACTGTGTTTACAAAGAACTTGTGGCAAAAAAGCTGAAAGGCAAAGACATTCCCGAAGAGCTTAAAAACTAATCTCTGAAAATTAAAATTGCGATGTTTCCCAAAAGAAACATCGCAATTTTTTATTGCATATCTTCAAGAACCTCAAGAAGCTGATTTCTCAGAGAATCGTGTGAGATTTTCTTTGCGTAGCGAATCAGTTTTTCCTTGTCCTTAATCATTTTAACAGGCAGATACATTTTTGTTTTTCTGCCGTTCTTTGCATCGAAACGGCTCATTACATTAATAAAGCCTTCTTCATAACCGGGATTTTCTTTAACCCTTATACCGCCGAGTACAAGTCTTAATGTCTCACCCGCTTCAGCATCGAGAACAATCTTTCCCTCGTTATTTACGGCAGGTATGTATCTTTCTTTTCCCGTAGTGCTTTCACAGATTACACTTTCATAACCGCAGATATCGCAGAAATCAAGAGTAAATTCTCTTTTTTCGGGAATATAGTCAGCTTTTTCAGGTACACATACAGTCAATGTAAGAGTGTTGTCCTTTTCTTCCATATGGAATTTTGTTTCTCTGTAATCGCCATTTTTGTACGCAAAGGTTGTGCCGTCATCCTCATAGAGTACGAATGTGTTGTTACCTCTGTAAAGCTTCACCTTAAGCGATTCCTGATTATCCACAGAGTTTATTCTGTCATCCCCTGCCATAGGAATGATTGCACCCTCTTTTGCAAAAACAGGCATTTCCTCAAGGTCGCTTGAAACCCTGACAACTTTTCCGCCCTCGTAAATTTTTCCGTTGAAGAAGTTAGTCCATCTGCCCGACGGAAGATAAACCTCCGTGAAAGCCGCGTGAGTATCCTTATCTCTTTTTGTGGTTACGGGACAGACGAGAAGCTCCGAGCCAAACATAAAGCCGTTCTTGCATTCATAGGCTTCCTTTCTTTCCGGCTCGATATAGTAAAGAGGCTCACAGAGTGCTCTGCCCTCTGCATTTGTACGGCGATTCATTGTGTAGATGTAGGGAATAAGGGCGTGTCTGAGTCGCATAAAATCAGTCACAATATTTTCTGCCTGTTTACAGTAATTCCACGGCTCTTTACCGCTCAGGGCATTGTTTGTGGAATGAAGTCTCAGAACAGGCGAAAATACACCAAGCTGTACCCAACGGGTGTACATTTCATAATCATGCGCACCACGGCAGTGACCTCCGATATCGTGACTCCACCAGGTGTAACCGCAGTTTGATGCGGTTGAAGTGAAATAGGGCTGAAAATCAAGGGCTGACCAGCTCATATGACTGTCACCCGAGAAGCCGAGAGGATATCTGTGAGAGCCGATACCTGCGTATCTTGAAAGAATCATAGGTCTTGTGCCGTCACGCTGTCTGTCAAGATAATGGAAGTGATTCAGCGCCCACAAGGGGTCCAGACCGGGAGTTTTCGTCTTTTTGCCCTGCTGCCAGTCAATCCACCAGAAGTCAACACCGTTCTCTTCGTAAGGATTGTGGAGCACTTTAAAATATGCATTGACAAATTTCGGGTCAGTGATATCAAAATCAATTCTCTTACCGCTCTTGGGGTCAACATCCGTTTCCTCTGCCATTTCTTCATACATATCTTCAAAGCTTCTTACGCCACTTGCGGGATGAAGATTGACAGTTGTTTTCAGTCCCATATCGTGGAGAGTATTGAGAAATCTTTTATAATCAGGGAAAAGGTCGGTGTTCCAGCTGTATCCTGTCCAGCCGTTCATAACTATATAGTAGTCACCTCTGGTGGCCTTGAAATCGGGAAATTGCTTTGCGATATTCACCCAGTGCCAGTCCATATCAATAGTCGCAACAGAAAGAGGGATTTCTTTCTGTGAAAACTTGCGCATAAGCTCAAGATAACTTTCTTCACTGTAAGCGTGATATCTGCTCCACCAGTTGCCCAGAACATATCGGGGAATGAGAGGTGCTTCTCCGCAAAGGAGGAAGAGAGCCCTGACAGCACCGATATAATCGTGACCGTAGCAGAAAACATAAATATCCGAGGCTTTTCCGTCTCTCGGCAGAATCTGTCCGTCAGACTTAATAACAAGTGACTCTGAATCATCAAGCACTGCTGCACCGTCACGGGAAGCAATGCCTTTCTGAAGCTTCACCGCACCCTTCGCCTGGTCAAGAGTTCTTGCCGTACCCAAAAGATTTTTTCTGTTGTCACATTTAGAAAAAAGCTCTCCGCATTTCGCCCACACGGGCTTACCCTTTGAAATATTCACACAGAATTCTGCTCTGTCGGTTTTTATAACAACAAGATTTCCTTTTCTTTCAGATGTGAAATTCACCTTTCCGTGATTTCTTTTCCAGAAGCTCTGGGTAATTTCGTCACAGAAAGCACCTTTCTCAATTCTGATAACGCCGTCAAGAAGAACGCTGATTCTTGTATCACCGAAGAGAAGAATATTTTCTTCAAAGGCTTCACCGGTTTCTTTCACAATAAAATGAGAATTGAGTTTTGCCATATTGCATCCTCCATAGTAAAAAAAGACGGATTGAGGCTCTCACCTTTATCCGTCTTTTCGTTTTGTTATAAATTATACTTCTGCTCCGTCCTTACGGCGCTCGTCAATTTCGTTCTTGACCTTATCGTATTTTTCACCGTAGAGCCAATACTTCTTCTTATAGATGAAGTAACCGATAATTGTAAGCGGAATAGGTGTAAGGAACATAAATGCACGGAGAACTGTAAGACCTTCTGACTTGATAAGTTCTTCGTCTGCCTCAACCTTTACAAGCTTATCCTGGTCGATTTCTTCCATAGCCTGGAGGTTTTTATAGAGGTTTTCATCTTTAACAAGATAGTTACCGTCTTCGTCTGTGAAGAGCTGAACTGATGCATAGCTGCCTGTCTCAAGATCTTTAACATTAACGTCTGTGATTGTGGGAAGACCTGATGCAGCAATACCGATACCGAGGATAAGTGCTGCGATAGCACCTGCAAACTTTGTGATAAGTGTCTGAACGCTGAACATAACACTGTCTCCGCGCTTACCTGTTTTCCATTCACCGTAGTCAACAACGTCAGCGATCATAACTGTTGAGCCGATCTGGTTGAGACCTGATGCTGTCATAAGGAATGCACCTGAAAGAGCAACAAGAACTGTGTTGAGCCAGTAAATCTTCATATCTCCCTCACCTGTTTTAAGGAAGAAGAACACTGCAAAGAGAAGAACATAACTTACGATACAAGCAAGGAATGAAATACCGTAAATCTTTTCACGGGGAAGCTTCTTAACAATCCAGCTGTAAAACATCATTGCAATACCCTGTCCGGTACAAGCGATAACCCAGAACAAGGTATAGCTGAATGCTTTGGGAAGATAGTCAGCGCCATCCTCGTAGCAATATGTATAGAGGTAAAGAATCTGAGAAAGAGCAATTGTTGTACCGATAAGGAAGAACATAAGTGAACCTGCATATGCACGGAGCTGGTCGTTTTCCTTAAATGTTGAAAGGATATATTTAAGACCGACATTTTCGTGAGGAAGGTCAATTTTCTCGCGGACAAACAATACTGTAACGAGCAGGAACACGATCATTACAAGACCTGTTGCCATACCGAGATACTGATAAGCCTTCATCATACCCTGGTCAGCAAACATAGGAAGAATGAATGATGTGCCGAGCATACCTACAAGGAAGCCACCGAAACCGCCGATAAGCTTTGCCATTGAACTTGCCTGGTTTCTTTCGTCTGTTGAGTCAGCCATTGTGGGAAGCATTGTCCAGAAAGGAACGTCAAGAACTGTAAATGACATACCCCAGAGAATATAAGCTACGAGATAGTAAGCATACTTGAGAGTGATGTTTGTGAAGTTCACAGGTGAGAACATCGCAACGATAACAACAGCGTTTACGACAGCACCGGCGAGAACCCAGGGACGGTAGCGTCCGAAACGGCTTTTCTTCGTGTTGTTAACAATTGTTGCAAGCATGGGGTCGTTTACTGCGTCCCAGAGTTTTGCAAGAACAAATGCCACTGTAAGTACAATAGGATTGAGTCCCTGATAAATACAAAGGTATACCAAGAAAAACGCGTTGATACAGTTGTTGCTGAACTCGCGTCCCAATGAACCGAGAGAGTAAGCAACTATCTCACCGACGGTGAGTTTGTTTGATTTTGTTTTCGTCTTTTTCATCTTTATCCTCCTGAATAAATTAATAAACAACACCAAATAATATAACACAAAAACGAATGTATTACAACATTTTTATAAAATTATTTTTTCGCTATGACATTATTCTGCAAAAGTGAAAGAAGCAGTTCCCTGGCCTCGGTTTTCGCCGTTTCAACGGGAACAGACTCTTCCTTGCATTTTGTTATGAAGCCCCAGAAACCGTATGTAAGGAAGGATGCTATCTGACCGATTGAATATTTGTAGTCAAGATATGCGCTTTCCCTTTCAACGCGGTGTTCAACATATTTGTAAAGATAATGATAAAACGATGTATTGATATATGAGCCGTCACTGGGAAATGTTTTGTTGAGGAACGGAATCCTGCACAGACACAGATTGAGGATGCTTTCAAGAAGATTGCAGTAGTTTCTGATAGGGTCCTTCTCAGGATTATTCGTTTTGTTGAGCTCGGCATATTCGTTTCTGGCTGAAGCGAGATACTCCTGAAAAATCGAATCAAGAAGCTCATATTTGTCTGCATAATGAGTGTAAAATGTGATTCTGCTTGTAGACGACCTTTCACAGATTTCTTTTACCGTAATCTGTTCAAAGTTTTTTTCATTAAGAAGTTCAAGCAACGTGCTCTTCAGATTCTTCTTCGTCTTAATTATTCTTTTGTCTTCGTTCATCCTTTAATCATTCTCCATTTTTGTATAAATAATTATACAAAATAAAAATTATGTATTTGTTTGTGTTCACATATTGCCGTATAATATTATATCAAGTGCAGATGTTTATGTCAAGAATCGGCACATTGATTTTGTACAAACAGGAGGTAAAATTCCATGGCAGACTATATTCTCAGTTGTTGTTCAACAGCCGACCTTACAGAAGAGCATTTCAAGGCAAGAAATATAAACTATATCTGCTTCCACTTCTCTCTCGACGGAAAGCAGTATCCCGATGATCTGGGCAAAACAATCCCCTTTGACGAATTCTACAAAGCGATGACAGACGGTGCAGAAACTGCAACATCTCAGGTCAATGTTGACGAATACATCGAATATTTCACACCTTTCCTCGAAGAAGGCAAAGATATTCTTCACGTTACACTTTCAAGCGGTCTTTCAGGCACATTCAACTCTGCAAGAATCGCAAAAGAAGAATTGCAGGAAAAATATCCTGACAGAAAAATCTATATCGTGGACTCTCTCGGTGCATCATCAGGCTACGGTCTTATTATGGATAAACTCGCTGACCTGCGTGATGAGGGAATGGATATCGACTCTCTTAAAGACTGGGCTGAAAACAACAGACTCAAGCTTCACCACTGGTTCTTTTCCACAGACCTTACTTTCTTCGTAAAAGGCGGCAGAGTTTCAAAGGTTTCAGGCTGGTTCGGAACAGTCCTCAAAATCTGTCCCCTTCTTGATATGGACAACGCAGGACACCTCGTTCCCCGTTTCAAGGTAAGAGAAAAGAAACGCGTTATTGTGGAAATCGTCAACAAGATGGAGCAGTTTGCAGACGGTGGTCTTGACTACAACGGCAAATGCTACATTTCAAATGCAGCTTGTTACGAAGATGCACGAGCAGTTGCAGACCTGATTGAGGAGCGTTTCCCCAAACTTAACGGTAAGGTGGAAATTTTCAGTGTCGGCACAACAATCGGCTCTCACACAGGCCCCGGCACAGTAGCTCTCTTCTTCTGGGGCAGCGAAAGAGAAAACTAAAAATAATTACAAACGCAACCTGCCTGACACACAAAATCAGGCAGGTTTTTTTGCCGAAAAAACCATTTTCGGAAACGAATAAAAAATTTTAAAAAAAATTATAAAAAAGTGTTGACAAACGAGTTATACTCTGCTATAATATCTCTCGTCGAGCGAGAGTGGCGGAATCGGCAGACGCGCACGTTTGAGGGGCGTGTGGTAATCCCGTACGGGTTCAAGTCCCGTCTCTCGCACCAAACCAGAAAAATCCGAACCAAATTTTCCCAATAGGAAAAGGGTTCGGATTTTTTGTTTTAATTGAATAACTAAAGAAAGGGACCATTGTTATACAACAGTCCCTTTTCTTGTGTTTATAGGTCACACCACTTGTTTCTAACTTCTGAAAATTCAGTTAAGTCTTTGCTTAAATCCTTCCACTTTTCTAATTTTGAACAAATGTCGGGTTTATCCTTATTATTCTCATATAAAATATAAGCAAGGTTGGTTGCTGCGGCACGCAATCCAATGCACTGGTTGACTGAACATTCCAAATAGTTATTTGATAATTTTGATTCTTCCAATAAACAATCTAATCCAAACAATATATTATCAAGTATGGTTTTATCATTTGGTAGTAGACCACTATATATCAGATTGTGCATTAAGTATATAACTGATATTAAGCCTTGTTTTCTTCGAACTCTGATATTGAAAGAAACTTTTCTCAATAAATTTAAACAAGAATCTGTGTATTCTGATTTTTTTAAACTCATCAATGTATAAATTGCATTGCAAGCCGCGTAAATCTTATCTTTGTTTGTTCCACAAATATCGACATATATCTCATCAAATGCCTCAGCATCATCATTAAGAAGGATTCTCAATTGGATACAGGGAATGTTAAATGACTCAAATTCCGTAGCAAGTTTTTGTATCAATTCTTTTTCTTTAATTTCTGAATCATTTGAAATTAACACTTGAGCAAGTATATTATCCACATTTTTGTATTTTTCAAATAATTCATCTGAAATTTCTTTACGTCTAAAATCCGAGTCATCGTAACTCAATAGAACTGTTTTGTCATTTTTCCAAGTTTCTGAAATCTTCTTGACAATACTGATTATATCCTCACTACTCCACTTTATACCTTTAGAATTATCAACAGAGTAAGTGCAGTATTTTAATTCCATAAAAAACAACGGCATGTCATACATAGAGCCAACAGTAACACCTCTTTGTTTTTTTGGAATACTCAAATCAAGAATATATTTTTTCAATAATGCTCTAGAGTCAACATTATCTGGTGTTGGTAAACTTAAAATATAATTTTTAAGATATATTTTGGGAATTTGGGGTAAACCGTTTTTGTCTAATTTTGACCATATATTTTTTTCAAAAGATTTTATGTCATCATCGGACATCAATCCAAAATTATATAAATGAACAAGTCTTGAAAGTGCAACATCGCGTCCATTTTCTTTATCCAACAACTGCAATAATATATCAGTAAGGTGTTCATCAAGATTTATATTTTTATATTTGTCTTGACTTCTTTCTTGATAACTGAAAGATTCAAAAATATCTGCAAAATCCAATTTAGCCACTTCTGATGCTGGTTCATACAGATACGTTTTCATAAGTGCACCAAAATTATCAACTTTTGTTTTTTCACTCATTGAAGATATAAGACGTTTAGCTAAATGTTTAATATTTTTGAAATTTTCGGTTTTATCAGAGCGATATATCATATCAAGCAACTCTAACGTTTTTATTTGAGTATCTTTTGACATTCGTGAACACAGACGCGATAAAATCTCTGGCATAATAGATGCAATGCTTAATTGAAAGTTAGATTCACGCCAACTGTTACCATTTTCTATATATTCCAAATTGTTTTTTATTGAAGAAATACAAAGTTGTGCATAATTCTCAATTTCTTCATTTGTCATTTCAGAAATTATTTCTCTTGACCAAATTTTGTCCTCATTTTTTCCGTCATTATTTTTAATTTGAAGTATTAACGCCCAAACCGGAGAAAAAGGATTAATTCGTCTAATAGCCTCAGAACAGGCTTCTTTTGAAGAAACAATATGATTGCAATTAAACGGGCTTCCGATTTCTTCAAAAAATCTAACAAATTGAAATGCTTCTTTATAGCTTGTATTTGAACTTGTTATAGTTCGGGTAATACGATTTAAATCATATTCTTCTTTTTCATATTCTTTTGGTGCTTGTTCCTTTAACAATGCTTCAAATAATCTGATTTCTGCGTATGCATCAAAACTTCCGTTATATTTCACTTCCGGTTTCTCTTCAATTTTTCCTTGCATAAAATCAACAGATTGTTTTGCATATCTTGCTAACAAGACTAAATAAGCTTCAATAGTAATTTTAAAATGATTAATTTCTTTATTTGGCCCTTTTCGTACATAATTTAATTCATCTACCAATATTTTATAAGCCTGAGCAACATCGCCCAGCTCCATAAAAAGACCCGCTTTTTGCATTTCGTATGCTGGTAAAGAAACATCTTTTGGCCATTCGCTCAAAGCCGTTTTTGCATCTTTAATATTCAATTCAAATAAAAGTTTTCGAACCTTTTCACAATTAATTTTTGCTTTTTGTTCAGATGTTAATGAAACAGAAATAGAATTTAAATTAGTGAAAGCTATTTCAAACTTGTCAAAATACCCGTTTTCCCTATATGCTCTCATAATGTCTATATAGATATCAATCCATTTTTGACATACAGCATACCAATCTTCATTTTCCTTAGTATATTTGATATCGTTTTCACTCAGTGTAAATGTATCCACAAAAGGATTTGTCTTTGCTAACACTTTTTCATAAATACTAATATTACTCTTTTCTATTGGAAGTAAGTTTTTATTCATGCGCCAATTGTATTCATATAAAAAATCAAAAGCAATTTTGGGCGAGAGGTTTTCTTTGTTTATATGATAAAATGTATGGTCACATGATTCAGTTTTTATCATCAATTGCTTTCTATTGTAATATGGAAGTATATACCAACCTGGATAATTTTTTCGAGATTCCTCCCATTCTTTTATTACAACTTTTACTTTATCTGTTACATCACTATCGGTGAATGAGATGTTGTGATGTAATTTGTCTAACGGCCATTTATCAACATCCTCGTTCTGGGTCAATTCAGATAATGTGTCAAAGAACAACTCCAAACCAGATTGATATCCTTCAACCCCTTCGCTGTTTTTCATATTTAAAACAATAATGTTTCTATTATGAAGCAAATTAAGTTGAGCTGTAGAAAAATTAAATACACCAACAAGATAAATTTTAGAGGCTAAATCCTTACCAATATTGTCCCGAATCCATCCGATCCATTGTAAAAAGTTGGGGTCGTCACCAGAGAATCCAACTAAACACAGTACATTTTCAATCAGCGTTTGCTGAACCGTATTAACAAAAATAGCAGATTTTTTAGGGTACTGCCTATAATCTTCTTCTGTAATCACAAACGGAAATGTTGAAGGAAAACTACCGTGAAGTTTTATTATACGAGGTTCAGCAGAATAAATCAGGTCTTCTTTGTTCAGGATAACATCATAGTGCTTGTCTGTAATTTGCTCTAATGTTCTTTCAAGAAGAGTATCGTAATTTGTAGTAAATACGTCTTTCCAATCTAAGCTTAAAAGTTTCCTGTGTAAAACAGATGGAGCATATTCTAAATCGGGCAAACTGTCTTTTATCAATTGATTAAGAACTGTTCTTCCATAGGCTGCTTCAACTTCTTCAGCAAGTTTTAAAACATTTAAATACTGCGCATCACTTCCAGGTTCTTTCCCGTGGGTTTTATGATAAAATACATCACCAAGCCCATTCCAATCCAAAAACTTTTTGTCAGTCTGCAATATAGCTTCTGCATTTTTACTAAATCCTGCACCAACCATAACAGCCGCACGATGATTTTTCATCTTATTCGCTATTTCTTTTATGTGTTCTAATATTTCCGGATTAACTCTTGATATTACACTCATGGTATTCCTCCTTAGCAGCAAGTTACTTGCTAAAAATGTGCATACAATATTAACTAGTATTATAGCATATCTGTACATTCGTTTCAATGTGGCATAATTATACATATTTACTATATTCCTCATAACAATCAACTACAATAAACATTACAAAAATGTTTGTTTTTTCGACAAAAACGCTTGCTTTTCGACTCATTTATATTATTTATCAATCCACACATTCGACAAAGCCTCCTTTAATTTGTACAATGAAGTTACAAAATTAAAGGAGGCTTTACTATGTCAAACAAAAATTCTATCAGTTATCGCAATGTCGGTGATTATCTCATTCCGAATCTCGTATTACCACCCGAAGAAGCAAATATTAGGCTTGGTAAATGGGGCTTGATGCACAAGGCCTATCTTGAAAAGCATAAGACTGTGCTATTCAACTCGCTTCTTATACAAGGTAAGCTTTATCAGCACTGTGCCGAAGTTGAAAAGCAGGCAAGGAATATGTTTGATACTTTTATTGAGCAGATGAAAAAAGCTGAAGACATAACCGAAGAATTAAAAGAACATAACCAATTGAAATGGGTGCAAAGAATGAATAATATTCAGCAAAGAGCAAAAGAAATTGTAATTAACGACTTAATTCATAACTAAAACATATGCGGTGACAGATTTAAAATCTTAGTCACCGTATTTTTGATTAATTTCAAAAAATCATTATAATATAAATGAGACTTTTTTCAAGTTCATCCGTTTAATAAGTGAAAGGGGCAAATAATTACCTTTCGGAAAGGAGTAAATCAATGGATAACGGTGCAAGTAGCTACCGCCGTTTTCTTGATGGTGATGACGAAGCCTTAACGGAAATCGTAAGAGATTACAAAGACGGACTGATACTTTATCTTAATGGTATTGTTAATAACATATCGGTTGCTGAAGAGTTGATGGAAGAAACCCTGTTTAAGATTATAACAAAAAAACCAAGGTTCAATGCTAAATACTCGTTCAAAACCTGGCTCTATACCATTGGGCGAAATGTGGCGATTGATTATCTCCGACATAATGCAAAACAGTCGGATGTACCTTTTGATGATTTAGAAAATTATATTCAAGACGAACATGATTTGGAGAGGCTCTATATCATTGAGGAACAAAAGATAATTATTCATAGAGCGTTGAAAAAATTGAACGCAGACTACAGGCAGGTTCTGTGGTTAATCTATTTCGATGAATTATCAAGTTCAGAAGCAGCTGTCGTTATGAAAAAGAACACTCGTCAAATAAAAAATCTCGTTTACCGTGCAAAAAGCGCTTTGAAATCAGAACTTGAAAAGGAGGACTTTTATTATGAAGAGTTATGATGAAGTAACAAATAATTTACTTGAACGCAGAGACCGCTATGTTGCGGAACAAAAACATAAAAGAAAAAAAGTTATAAGCCTCACAACTTCAGTTTGCTGCTTATTCTTGTTTTCACTAATTGGATTGGGTGTGTGGCAAAGCGGAATGTTTGAAACAACACCGATAGACAAAACATTGGAAGATGCATTATATCCCGGCATAAAGGACAATTTCGACGAAAGCAAAGGCGAATCTCCAGATAATCCTGCGGCAAACAATAAAATTGTCATTAACACTCTAAACGGCATTTCTGCAGGTAGAATGAATATCTGTCTGTTTGGTGATGACTTTGTTGAAATGACCAGTGAGGAAATGATTGCTTACTACGGTGTTGATTATATTCCTGATGTCCCTTCTGATCTCAAATCTTGGGAAAATGAACACAGCGGCATATATAAAAGAAATGGCGGTACAGGAGAGGTATATTGGGATAAAGACATTTTGAACTTTTCCAATGAGGATTTTACACGAAACGTCAGCCTTGAAGTCGCCAAGGGACGCATTCCTTGGGTAGATTACATGCATTTTGATACAGAGGATGAAACATCTGTAATCAATAATGTAGAACTTAAAATCGGTAAAACTGACGATGGATACTATTACACCGAATTTATTTATAATAATGTTGGATTTACAATCTGCACAGAAGGCTTAACACAGGATGAATTTGTTGCAATTATTACATCAATTATAAAATAAGCAAGGGATATGTTTGACACTCTTGTTATGCAGATGAAAGCGGCTGAGGGTATCACAGAGCAACTGAAAGAAGAAAATCAGTTGGAATGGATATGCCGTATGCAAAACATTGAAGCAAGAGCAAGAGAGATTGTTACAACAGAACTAATTTATAAATAACACTGCATTCAAAATATTGACTTTCTTGGTACAGAAGAGTATAATTATATAAAATTACTGAAAGGCAGGTGGACAAAATGACAATGACTATTATTTTACGAAATCGAAGTGCCGTTTTGTCCGTTTGTGATTGATGTAATACAATCTTTCTGAATTAGCAAGGCATCTTCGATTTTCGGAGGTGCCTATATTTTTTACAGAAAGAGGATTTTATGAATACAACAAACAGTAATTTTACATTTACGACCATCACAAAAGAAAATGCAAGCCTGTACAAGAAGCTAAGAAAAGTATTCGCACGGTATAAGATTAAGACTCTCCGAAATCACGGTGAAGCTCCCGGCGGAAAGAAGATATTTTATAATCTTTTTGACAACATCATTACAAGAGCTTCGAACAGCGATACAGATAGCTTCATCGTTATGATGTCAGGCAAAGAGATAATCGGTTTTGCTTCTGTTTCTATAACGGCAACTGATATTGTTGACATTCCCTTTAGATATGGAACGGTTAATGATTTTTACATTTCACCGAAACACAGAAGAAAAGGCTATGGCAGAATTCTGAATAACTACATAGAGAAAATCTTCAAGGCTAACGGAACTGCTACTATATTGTTATATCCCGACCCCGTTTGCGGAATCCCGTTCTGGAAGGCTGTAAGTTACCGTGACACAGGCATTAATCAGGGATGGGGACATTATTTAGTTTACTGTAAGCATTTGACAGAGAATAAGCATACTGCGGAAATTGATAAGGTGATTTCAGAGCTTGTAAAGCTTACCGATTTAATCAGCATAAATCCATATAACAAGCCGCAGATAAAAGAGGTTTACGGTGTGTGGAAAGAATATTGCAAGGAAGCAAACCGAAAGCCGCACAGAAAAGATGTTAAAAATATGGCTTGGAACGCACGCAAAAACAGAGCCGTCAGCTTTAAGGCATTGTATTATCAAGGGGAAATTATCGGTTTTAAATACAATGCTGATAACGAAATAAACTATGTATTACCTGAATACAGGAATATTAATTAGAGAAGTTTGGAGTATTATATGAGTTTAGAATTTAACGGAATAAAACTGTTTCCTATATCAGAATTACAGGTCAGTCAAATTTTTCTGAATAAAAGGAAGATTGATGATATTTATAAGTGGTTTAAGCCCAAAGATGTAAAAAATTACGAGCCTTTACCCGTACACGATTTCGGTGACGGAAAGTACACATTAACCGATGGACACAGCAGAGCCTATGTTGCATTTAAAGAAGGAGTAACGCATATTCCTATTGTTTATGATAACGATGACATTGTTGTGTCTGAATCAGGGGTATTACAGTATTCGCACAATTTATTATGGTGTCGAAGATTCGATGTAAATACTATTGCTGATTTTGACGACAGGATTGTTTCAGACAGACAATATAAAAACTGTGGATTAAACGATGTGATAAAAGCTATAATCTTCTTTCGCAAACGACCGAAGCAGAAAGAGATATTTTAGCAAAGAAGCAAGAATCACTTTTTCTGTTTGGTGCAAGTGAAGATTTATCGCTCATATATTTTGAAGATATTAACGGAAAGTTTTTTGAAATTAAAAACAAATAGAGAAAGGAGTTTGTTATGAAATACAAAGCAATTTTCTTGGATCGTGATGGAACGTTGACATATTTCACGGCTGAAAAAGAAGCGTGGCGAGATAAGCAAATAAGCAGCTAGAGCGGTAAGCCTTTTGAGTTTGATTACGATAAAATGATGTCGTTGTTTAAACTTGCAAGTGAAGGCAGAAAGCCGTGGTACAAAACACTTGATGATGAGCGTGAGTTTTTCAAGAGATATTATTATCACTTGCTCATAGGTGAAGGTGTTACAGAAGATGTTGAAAATAAGGCTGATTTGCTTCTGAATGAACTTTGGTGTAACGGTGACAGAGCATTATTTTCTGAAACGGTAGAGGTGCTTGAATATTTCAAAAACCGAGGCTATAAAATGGGAGTTATCAGCGATACTTCACCATCACTTGAATTCACATTACAGCAACTCGGTATTGCAAAATATTTTACATCATTTACTGCAAGCTCATTAGTCGGTGCAGGTAAACCAAGTCCGATTATTTTTAATGCAGCACTTCAGGCACAAGGTGTAACTGCTACAGAAAGCATATTTGTTGATGATTGTAAAGATGAAGCAGACGGAGCAAGAGAACAAGGATTTACAGCATTTCATCTTGACAGAAGTGGTGAAAACAATGATGAATGGACAATACATAATTTGAAACAGCTAATCGATTTTGTTGAAAGAATATGAATTAAAGGATTTGATACTATGAAATTAGTTATAATATTCGGCAACTTGGCTGTCGGTAAAATGACGGTTGGGCAGGAGCTTGCAAAAATCACAGACTTAAAACTGTTTCATAATCATATGACTATTGAACCTGTTATAGAGATTTTCGGATATTACGAAGGTAAAACAGTACAAAGATTAAGGCAGGTCTTCTTTGAAGAATTTTCAAAAAGCGATAATTACGGAATGATATTCACCTATGTTTGGGCATTCGACCACCAAGGCGATTGGGATTACATAAAATATGTTTCAGATTTATTCAAAGAGCAAGGGGCAGACGTTTATTATGTTGAACTTGTTGCTTCTCAGGAAATCAGGTTAGAGCGAAACTCAACCGAAAACCGACTTAACAATAAACCATCAAAACGTAACCTTGATTTTGCAAGGAAGGATTTGCTTGATACCGATGAAAAATATCGTACAGAAAGTTATGATGGTGAAATATCATTTCCGAATTATATCAAAATTGATAACTCAAACTTGGCACCGGATGTTGTTGCTAAAATGATAAAAGAAAGATTTGATTTATAACAGGGTGTAATATGACAAAGTTTAATTGCTTTTTACAAAACGCAAAATTGCTTAACAATAAATTTAATATTGTTCCATTGCTTTATGGCTCTTTGGGATTGGAAGTCTTAACAAATTCATCATTAAATGCAGATGATATTGATATTCTTATTCCACAGGTGTTTGTAACAGGCGACAAATGGACAGAGTTCAAATTGTTTTTGGAAAGTCACGGATATATATTAATTGATGAGCACGAACACACATTTCGTAAAGATAGTGTTGATTATTCTTATGCTTCTGTTGAAGGTTTGAAAGAGTTTGCGAATATTGATGTTTGCAATATTGAAATTCGCAATATATCTGGAACTAAGTTTATGCTTTTATCGTTAGAACAGTATTTGAAAGTTTATCGAAAATCTTCTCAAGACGGTTATAGGATGAATGTTAAAGAAAAGCAGGATAATCAGAAAATTGAGTTTATAAGGAAGCATATGAATACAAAAATACGAAAAGCAAAACTCGGTGACGAGAAAATACTTGCATTTATTCAGACAGAATCGTGGAAGTCTGCTTTTGCTGATATCATTTCTGCTGAAGATATGGAAAGATGTACTGATATAGCTAAAGCTAAAGCAATGTACGAGAATGTTCTGAAATCTGGTTATGCTGAAATGTCAATTCTTGAAATTGACGGTAAACCTCATTGTATCGCTGCTTGGAGTAAAGCAAGAAATCCTCAATTTTCGGATTGTGCAGAACTAATCTGTATTCACAGTTTGAGTGAAAATCGGGGCAAAGGCTATGGCTCAATGATGATAAATCATATCCTAAAAGAAATTCAATGTTCAGAATATGACAGTGTTATACTTTGGGTATTTGAAAAGAACACCCGCGCTCGTACCTTTTATGAAAAACACGGATTTGAACTGACAGATAATACTCAGATTTCTTATGATGCTGTTGAAGTTATGTATCGTAAAGATTTTGATGTCAAATAAATCGTTTTTGTTCAAGAAAACATTTCTAATTACAAATATAATGGTGTTGTAAAGGTCGATTTTTACACACTTTATATTCAGGAGATGTTACTATGGAAAATACAGAACTCATTTTCAATGCCGTGAATTTTGCAAAGCAAAATGCTACCGAAAACGGCATATCCGTGGAAGATGTTGCAAAGAATGCAGGCTTTTCAATTGACTATTTTAACCGCATTTTTCTTTCTCACACGGGCTTTACGGTTACCGCATACATCAATTATATCCGCTTGAAGCAGGCGGCTTATCTTCTTCGCACTACCGATAAATCTGTGCTTGATATTGCCCTTGAAATCGGCTACGATTCCCACGAAGGATTCACAAAAGCATTCAAGAAAAAGTACGGTATTACTCCGAGCGAATACCGTGCCGACAACAAAAGCAGAATTATGTATATGGGCGAGATAACGGACAAAACCGTTGCAAGTAGATTTGCGCATAACAATCCCGATTTTAAGCTTGTTGATTCAAATGAAGTGATTGATTTTCTTCTCGAAAAGGATGCCAAACGGTACGGATATTTCTGCACAACAATCAAATACTGCGGTCTTACAATTGTTGCACCTGACGGTGATTATAAAAACGGTTTTATCGGCATAGGTGATGATTTTAACGGCAATTGTTATCTTGAAATGCAGACTGATGATTTTAAATTGTTGGCTAATTGGATAGAACGTTTTCCTCAAAGAAAAACTTTTTATTCAGACAAAAGTGAAATAGAGGTTAAAGAAATTCTGTCCTCTTACGGTGTTTCAGAAAATCTGAAAGTCACACCGCAGGCATTATATTTCGGTGAGCCTTTTGAATGTTCACTTCCCCGTGATATCACAATCAGACTGCTTACACCGAAAGATAAAAAAGCAATTACAAAATGGGCAAACAGCAGAAAAGACGGTTATGTGAAGCACTTACTTAACGAGCAGGATTATCTCGATGAAAATAATCTTGAATACGGTGTGTTTGAAAAGGATAATTTAATTGCTGTTGCAGGATGCGGTATAGACGAAGTCCACGGAATGAGGCTCAACAACTGCTGTGCAATCCGTTTTGCCGACGGCAAGGAAAATGACAAGCTTTATAAAACAATCTTTAAGTTTGTGACTAATGATATTCTGTCAAAAGGTGCTTTGCCCTTTGATGACCTTCAGCATGGTGAATATGCAAAAACACACGGAAACTTCACATCCGTTGCTTTGGGATATACAGTTATAAACAGAAGATTTGATATAGTATAAAATTAAGGATAGCTCTTTACTCCGAGCTATCCTTCAGTTTTTATATTATTACCACTGGTACAGCGATTCTTGCACCAACAGCTGTTTGTGCTCCGAAATTAAAAGTCGGAGCGACATTGTTTGCTATTTTATGGCCGTAGCGTTCAAAGTTGTAGTTTTCTAATGCTTTGTAAACTTGACCGATATAGATACCGAAATCATCGGGATTTTCAAAAGGCTCACTTTGGAAATAAAGCATTGTACATTCGGGAAGTTCTGCTATTTTGTAGCCGTCGGGCAAAGGTTTTGAATAATCCAAAGGAACTTCAACACCTGAAGCAATATTACTGTAACCGTCCTCTTGTAAAAAATCAGGTAATTCAAGTATTGCTGCGGTATCAAGCTTTTCGGGAATACTGTTCTGAAGCCCCTCCCAATCACAGCCTACTTCCTCACAATAAGATAAATATCCTGTTGCCGATTTTGACGGCAGATAAATCAGTCTTCTTTTCGGTCTGTTTACAGGTGTTACAGTACAGATTGATGTGCTTTCCATCTCTCGTCCTTCTTTCAAGATATGATAATGATTTGCAGGGTGACCGATATACAAAGGTATCGCAATTGGACTTTTACGATACTCACCAGGAGTGACAGAAAACCGTTTTGTAAAAGACCTTGTATAACCTTCGTGGGAAGTGAAATGGCTGTCTAAAGCTACATCAAGCACATTATCATCTGTG
>JAZQLC010000011.1:0-42602 GCA_045542485.1 Acutalibacteraceae bacterium | reverse complement strand
TTTGCGTGAAAGCTCTACTTTACATACTGTACAATAAACTACCTCGTCATATGAGCCTTTGTCTGTACATGTGGGTTTCTTGTCGTTTTCTTTAACAACTTCGCCTTCTGTGTGTCCAAGAGCGTCAACTGTGATTGTTTCACGGCTGATTTCCTTGTCACATACTGTACAGTAAACTACATTGTCATATGAACCTTCTGTATCACAGTCAGGTGCTACGTTGTTTTCTACAACTGTTTCACCTGCTGTATGACCGAGAGCAGGGATTTCCTCATTATCTGAGTTGTTACCGCAAACTTCACATTTATAGTGCTGAATACCTGTTTCTGTACATGTGGGAGCTTTATCGATAATAGCGTCGCCCCATGTATGAGGAATTACAGGTGTAAATTCAGTTTCTGTGAAATATCCACAACCGGGAACTGTACATACATAGTGGTGTACACCTTCTGCTGTACATGTTGCTTCTCTGTCAATAACTTCTTCAAGTGTATGACCGAGTGCGTCTACATAATCAGATACATATTTGTCACCACATGCTGAACATGTATATGTTGTATAACCCTGATCATCACATGTGGGATCTGTAACTACTGATGAGTAGCTATGACCGAGTGCAGGAATTACAGTCTGTTCGGGATAGTTACAAACTGTACATGTTCTGACTTTAAGACCATCTGCTGTACAAGTGGGTGCATTATACAATGAATCTACAAGGTTATGAGCTTCGGGAACAGCAACTTCTTTGTAAGTTACATTACCTGTCACTGTCTGAGCGATTTCTCTGTCCCATTTGTATGTGTAATGGTTTGTTTCGTCTGAATTTATGCTCGTATTAGCACGAACTTTGATTTCATCACCATAAGTATATTCTACAGGATATTCAGAACCTGATGCCATTACCCAAGTAACAGTGTACTGTTTGGGTGACCACTTTGAATAAAGTGAAATATCACTTGAAAGAGTCATTGCCACTGCGGGGTCAACATATGCACCGTCTGCTGTGTACCAACCAAGGAAATCGTAATGTTCTCTTGTAGGTGTGGGAAGTGAGCCGGGTGCGTTACCTGAAAGAATATCCTGAGAAAGGTGGTATGAAACGTTACCGTCTTCTACTTTACCAACTTCGTAAACTCTGATATTCTTGAAAGTAACCGCATTGTTTGAACCGTTAGCGTCAACACGGATCTGTGCTTTTACAACTTCACTCTTATTGGGAGCTGTAAATACTGCATTATCAGCAGGAACACCTGTTGAGCCGTTTGAAGAATATCTGTTTGATGCGCCGTCTGAGAAATCAATCCAGGTACCGTTTGCATCGCAGAAGAAGATATAAACGTCCCAGTTATTACCTTCAAAGTCGATATCAACCTTATACTGCTTACCGGGTACTACGGGGAAAAAGGGAGAAGCTGATGTACCTTCGCCTACACCTTCATTAGATGTAAGAGTAAATCCGCCATCTACAACGTTACTGATAGTAGCGTTAGATGCAGAGGTTGTATTCCACTTTCTGAAATCGATAAGGTTATCGAAGTGGATATTGTAAATTCTTTCCCATATAGCATAGTATGTGGGTTTAAGGTTTGCTGTAACAGTACCTGTTTCACCACTTGTTGCTGAGGGATTAGTTGACCAACCTCTGAAGATATAACCGTCTCTTACGGGTGTGTAAGATCCGAGGTTGAATGAGAATGTTGCGTTAGAGCCAACTGTTACATTAGTGCTTGTTGATGAGGCACCGTTAATTGTACCACCATTAGCATTGAGTGTAACTGTTGTCTGGAGAGCATTCAACTTACTTATAAGGTTTGTTGTTGCTGTATCAGTTGATACAGGGTTACCAAGTCTCTGTGCAGCTGCACGGAGTTCTGTAAGGTATGCATTCCATGTTGCGCTTGTGTAGTTATTAGCGTTGAGTGATGTACCTCTGAGAACTTCCTGACGAAGATCATTCTTGTTTACGCCTGTAACACTGATGTCAACAAAGTTGTTGTCCCAAGCAGATGTTGTAATTACAGCATTGTAAACACTTTTAACAGCTGATTTGAGTCGGAAGCTTCCTGTTCCGCTGATTGCCTTATTCCAGGTATCATTATAAACAGGAGCGCCTATTCCTCTACCTGATTTTTCCAAAAGAACAGTTCCTTTGCTGTTATAATCACCTGTATACTGGCTACCACTTGTAGCTGTACCGTTGTAGTAACTTGATGTCTGACCTGTAAAATCCGAAAGATAGTAAGAACAATAAGCCTCTGTGGTATTGTCCTGGTCAGTAATCATAAAACCAACTCTAAAGTTAGGAATCTGATTGAAGTTTTCGTAACGGCTCGTATCAACCGTAAGTGTAGCCGTGGGGCCGATTACATTTGCACGAGCATGGTATTTTGTACCGCTGGCGTCTACTGATTGATACGACATAGTCGGAGAAAGTCCGTTACTGCCTGTCTGAATCCATGTTGAATCAGGGGATGCAGCGCCGCCATTTGTGATTATACCTAACATCGGCAGGAAATTAGCCGTCTGAACATAATAGCTGTTAGCTCTGCTACCATCAGTATAACCGTGTACACCTGATACCCAAAGAATTGAACTCGCATATGTGCTACGATAGGAGCTCTTAGCTCTTGCTGCAGCACCTACGGGCTGATACCAGGGTGAGTAAAGTGTTGAATGAGCATAGTAAGTTCTTGTTGAGCCGTCGTTCATTGTAACAGTGAACACCCATTCAGCAAGAGCTGTGCTACCTGCATTGATACCTGTACCGCTGATGTAGAAGCCTATACCATTAGTTGCGTACGATCCGTTTGCATCAAATGTAAGTATAGTACTATTCTCAAATGTTCCGGATGTTGCACCTGCTGTTGAAAGAACGATATCACCAATACCGCTTGTGATTGTATTTACCTGAACAGTAAATGTCTTTGCACCGGGAATGTAAAGCTGAACTTTACCGTTAGTGTCAGCGTTACTTGCTTCAAGATCAACACCGTTTTTAGATGAGTTGATAGTATTATTTACATAATACTGACCGGTAGTTGATGCACCGGTTGACGGTGTCATATAAACAGTTTCAGGAATAGCAATAATTGCGTTGTCTGTTTTTGTGACACTCGTTGTTTTAGCAGCAAGTACACTTAAACCAATGCTTACAGTAGTAATGATAATTGCTATTGTAAGAAAAATCGCCAATGATTTTTTTAAGTATTTTTTCATGCTTTTTACCATCTCCTTAAAATATTTCGGGAACTCCCCGATAGAGGTTAAGAGTCAGTTGATTCGGCACACTTACAGGAAAAATCACATCTGACCACCCTGCGAAAAACATCCCTGTACACATTGTGTATAATCAACTTATTTTACACTTGAATCTGAGCCCAAGTATAGACTTTTAGACATAATAATTCTATCACTTTTGAAAAATTTTTTCAACCATTTCCTTATACCTTTTATTCTTTTTGTTAAATTTGTACAGTTTTCATCGCCGGTTTTTTATCACTGCAACCATATATTGTGCCGTCTCCCCATCCCATCACCAAAAATCATAAAATTTCTTCTTTCAGGCAGAGGAAAAAGCAGATTTTTTGAAAAAATTAACATCAATATAACGAGGAGAGCATTTACGAATGACCTGCTAAAAACAGAAAATCCTGTCGGGGGATTTGTGAATCATCTGACTATTATAATGAAAAAGAAAAACAGCCTATGGCGTACACCATAGACTGTCTGAATTAATTTAAGCAATAATTATTTTGTTGCTTCCTTAAGGAAATTTACAACGTCACCTACTGATGCGAATGACATAAGTACTCTGTCGGGAATAGTTACATTGTACTTCTCTTCGATTTTGCAGATGATTTCGAAAAGTTCGAATGAGTTAAGACCGAAATCAGCTGTAAGAGCTGTTTCCATTGTGATTTCGGGGAGTTCTTCGTCTGTATACTCCTCAATAATTGCTTTGAGTTCAGCGATCATTTTTTCTTCCATTTCATTTTCCTCCGTTATTTTTTCTTTTTATAGTTTCTTTTGATTTTCATTGATGTTGTTTTCGGGAAAGCCTCATCGCGCACTTTTGTTTTAGCGATTTTCTTATATGAGGGAAGCTTTGCATTAAGGCGTTTGATATCCTTCTTGACTTTCTCCTTTGCCTCAGGCTCTGCAACCTGACCGAGATAAACCTCAGCAGTAATCTTATCGTCCTCGTCATAAACCAGAACTTCTTCAACGCCGCCGATTTCATCAAGAAGCTTCTCTTCAAGCTCTTCAGCCGAAACATTCTTGCCGTTAGGGAGAATAATCAGATTCTTGATTCTGCCTGTAACAAAGAGGAAACCTTCATCATCAAGATAACCTAAGTCACCTGTTTTGAACCAACCGTCATCGAAAGCCTCTTTTGTTGCTTCCTCGTCGTTATAGTAGCCTACCATAACGTTGTCGCCTCTGACATAAATCTCGCCTACACCCTTTTCATCGGGGTTATTGATTTTCACCTCGTTACAGTCAAGCACAAGACCTACACTGCCGATTTTGTTAGCGAAGTTTCTGTTAACCGAAACGATAGGCGAACACTCTGTAATGCCGTAGCCGTTAAGAACATTGATACCCATTGAAGTAAGCTCAAATGCCATTTTTTCGCTGAGGGGAGCACCGCCGCACACGAAAAGTTCAAGATTTCCGCCGAGAGCCTCGTGCACCTCTGCGAAGAGCTTTCTTCTGACATCTATACCGAACTTAAGAAGAGTATTGCTGATTTTAATACCCTTTTTAAGAATTTCGTCCTTACCTTTTTCCTTTGCAGTTGCCCATACCTTTTTATATATAAGCTCAGCCATAAGGGGCACACAGAAAGCTGCAGTCGCACCGATTTTAACCATATCCGCCTGGATATTTCTGATGCTGGTTGTCATATAGATTTTTGCTTCAAAGAGTAAGGGAGCAATAACATTGGCAACCATACCGAAGGTGTGATGAAGCGGTAATGCAAGAACACCCTGACCCTCGCCGTTTATATTACGACAAGCTGAAATAGCATTTGATGCGATGTTTTTCTGAGTAAGCATAACACCCTTGCTCTTACCGGTTGTTCCTGATGTATACACAATCGCTGCAAGGTCATCAGGCTTTACATCAGCATTTTCGAAACTGTTGTCACCTGAAGAAATAAGCTTTCTGCCCTCTTCCAGCATTTCGTTCATATCTGCCTTTGAGAAATAAAACTCAATACCTGAATCAAGTTCTTTAAGTTTATCTGCAACATCTTTGTAAAGGCTTGAACAGAAGATTGCCTTACAGCCACTGTTATGAATGTTATAGAGCAAATCATCAACGGGAAGGTCTCTGTCAAGAGGCACTGCAGTATTGCCGCTTCCGAGAACCGCAAAGTAGCAGAGAAGCCATTCATAGCTGTTTTCACCGAGAATTGCAATCTTTTCTTTCTTCAGTCCCTTTGAAAGGATAAATGTACCGAGACAAGCGATTTCATCTCTGAACTCCTTATATGTTTTGAAAACATCCTCTGCGCCGCTTACAGGAATCTGAAAAGCGTATTTCTCGCCGTGATTATTTGAGCAATATTCAATTATATCAAAAACCACTTTTGCGTCAATCGTCTTGTAAAGAGGATAATTCTTCTTGATGCGAATGTGGTTACAATAATTTTTAGTTCTCATTGTCACTTTACCTTTTCATTTACTTTGCAGCCTTTTTTGCTGCCTTTTCTTCTTTTCTTTTGCGTTCGATTTCGTTAAAAATTTCTTCTGTTGCAAGAGCAACCTTTGTCACTGAAAAATCACAGTTTTCAGGGAAAACATACCATGTATCTTCCATTGTGTTTAGATCGATACAGTCCCTTCTCTTACCGAAACGATAATCATACTCAATATGACAAGCATACTGTGACGCTGCAGGAATTTCCAGTTTCATCGGCTCATTGTCGTATTCTCTTGTAACTTCCACTTTAAAGCCGTTAAGATCGTGAACAAGCTTACCGTGACCGATATGAACAAATCCCTTTGCGTTAGGAAGGTCATTGACATCGCAGTCACACTCAAGACGGTATGTACCGTCGAGAACCTGCTTCTTGACCTGCTCACGCTCCCAGTCATACCAATCAGTGGGGAATTTGAATTCAGTTTCGCCACTGTCAGCCTTAAGGTCGCCGTATTCACCGAGAGTCCAGCTCTTTCCGCAGTGCTCACAGAAAACCTTTGAGCCCTCTGATTTCATCTTGTATTCTGTCATACAGGAGGGACACTGGTAAAGCACCTTGTGAAGTCCCTTTGCACGGTTTTTATACGGGATTCTGATTTTGTTCTCATACTGCCATTTGAAATCATCGTTGAAAAGATATTCTCTGAGCTTTGCGTTGATTTCGTCTGCAGATGCAGTCTTGAGCTCTTCAGGCTTGTAGATACAAGTCATTGTAGCTTCGACGGGTTTGATGTATCTTCTTCTTGAATTCCAGAAAGGCTGATAAAGATGATGGCCTGACATTTTGAGTGTTACGACAGGAACATTCTGATATTTGCAGAGCTGTCCTACCGAGTCGGGGATAACCTCTGTTTTACCGCAGTGAGAATATCTTGCTTCCGCGTAGATACCGAAAATCTGACCGTCCTGAATAGCTTTTTTGCAGTTTCTGATAATACTCAGGTCAGCAGTATATTTTCTCTTGGGAATACCGCCCAGATTACGCAGGAAAAACTCTCTGCCGATGAAGTCATCAACAGCAGCAGGGAAATAACCTGTGTGGGGCATAAGAAGTCTGCTCATAATATAGAAATCAAAAAATGCATTGTGGTTGCAAACAAGGATATAGGGAGGTTTGATGCCTTCCATATTCACCTTGTGGAGTTTTGCTCTGTGAAGATTTTTCTGAAAGTCTGAGAAAGCCCAGACAAGAGGCATCAAATACATCGCCTGTTTATGGGGGGGCTCAAGCATATCGAATTTTTTTGTATCAGGCTTTCCGCCTCTTACCCATTTTCCGTATTTAAGGCTCATACTGTCACTCCTTGAAATAAGTTCTGTCTATTCCGAAAAAAGTCTGTTTTAAAGGTCGGTTTTTTGGTGTGTTTATATTTAAACAGACTTTCCATAATATATTACAATTCTTTTACATTATACTAATTTCTGACACAATTTGTCAAGGTTAAAAAGATTTATTAAAAAATTATAATGATTTGTTCATATCTTCTTTAAAAATTTGCAGAATTTTGGATATATTCCCCACAAGCATTATAATATATGTGGAAATATCCACTTTTCCGCCCTCTTTTTCTCTTCATAAAACCCAATTTTTATTTATTTTTTATTACGGAACCGCGAAAACAATAAATGTTTATTAAGAAAAATGAGTCACACGGCAAATTATACTTCAGGGTTGCGTTCCTGCCGAAGAAAAGACGGGAGTAATTAATCCGACAAATCACAAGCTTAAATTTCTCCTTTTTTATTGACTTGCCGTTCCATATTTTATATAATTTGATTGTACAAACACCGAAGGAGGTACAAATAATGAAAAAAGTATCAATCAAAATTATGTCAGTTCTTCTTGTGTTTACTCTTCTCTTCACAGGCGGAGCAGTAAGCGCATCCGGAGCAGACATCAGCACACAGTCAGCCTCAACTCTTCAGGAAGAAAATGTGGGCGACGGTATTATGAAAGTTCTTTACGATGCTCTTAATGTTGTATGTGAAGCACTCGTCAGCGCAATCTGTAAAATCTATCCCAACCCCAAAACTTGGCAGCCAATGAAAGACTATGACAGCGATGAAGTAGGCTTTATGGCAGGTCGCGAAAACTATCAGACAGAAGCAGCTGAGGGCGCAAAGTGGTCTCTCGGATACGCAAGTCGTTCAATCATTCCCGACGATTTCGAAGCAGGTAAATACTATATCGGCCGTGACCTTACAGTCCGTAAGGCAAACGCTGTTTATGACGACCAGAGAATCCGCGTTGCGGCAATTGATGACAAGAGCGGCGAAGGTGTTGTGGTTGTCGGCTCAGTTGACACTCTCGGCGTAACATCCGCAGACGTCCGCACAATCCGTAAAGCAGTTATTGAGTACTGCACAGAAAACAACATCAAGGTTGCAAGTATCAACATCACAGCAACACACTCTCACTCAGCCCTTGACACACAGGGTGTAGCAACAGAATTCTTCAAGAAACTTGCAGGTAACTTCTTCTCAAACCTCCTCGGTGTGAAAGAAGAGCTTCCCGGTCTTGAAAACGCAGTTGCTTTCAAGGAATATTTCATCAAGGAATCAATCGAAGCTGTAAAGGACGCTATCGGCAATATGGAAGACGGTGAACTTTACTACGCATCAGTTGACACAAGCGAATTTATGCACGACAAGCGTGACCTTATCGCTAAAGAAGACCTTCAGAAAACTGCAGTTCTTCACTTTGTTCCCGATGCAGAAGATTCAGAGGGCACATATATTGCAGACATCTCCTGCCACGCAACATCTTTCAGCGCAAGTCACGGCTATGTAACAGGCGACTACATCTACTATCTCGACCAGTATATCAAAGAGCAGACAGGCGACAACACAGTTATGGTTGCAGGTGCTCTCGGTCAGGTTTCAAGAGATATCGAGTATTCAACAGAAGGTATGACAGAATACGAAGAAATCGGCGCAGGTGCAAAATATCTCGGCGAGGCTTTCGGCAAACTGATTCTTGCTGCTGATTACGGCGACGCACTTGAGCCCGTTCTCAATGCAGTACATAAGGAAATCTTCATCGAGCCTGAAAACAGCATCCTTGTTCTTGCTTGTGAAATCGAGCTTGTAAACAACAAGGTTTTCTATGATGGTCTTCTTTGCAAAAAATTCTATATGCCTTCAGAAATCGGTTATCTTGAGTTCGGCGGCAAGGTGGCATTCGCCCTCTTCCCCGGTGAACTTTATCCCGAAGTTTTCCTCGGCAACGACATCACGGGCGGAGTTACATGGGACGGCACAGAATGGCAGTACGACAGCCTTACAGACAAGGTTGAGGGCGTTGACACATATGCAGTCAGCCTTGCAAACGATGCTCTCGGCTACGCAGTTACAGACAACAACTTCGCATTTATGGGACACATCATCGGCGAAGAAATCGCTGACGAGGTTCTTTCAATCGGTAAGCACATTGCATCTTTCTATGTAAGCAATTACCTTGAAATGATTGAAGAAATGAAGAAATAATTTAAAAGCACCACGGCATAAACAACTCGACAGATAACTTTTTCGTTGTCTGTCGGGTTATTGTTTTTTTCACTGTCGTGTGATATAATGGTTGCACAATACGATTCCTCTGAAAAGGAGAGAAAAACTATGAACGAATACAAAACCACCTGGGGTGAAAAGTTCGGTTACGGCATCGGCGCCATAGGTCTTGACTTATCTTACGGACTTTTCTATTCCTTCCTTTCCTACTACCTTTCAAGTGTGCTGGGACTGAAAGAAGGCTTTCTGCTTCTTATCACTCCCCTCGCCCGTATCTGGGACGGCATCAACGACCCGATGATGGGTACAATCGTTGACAACACAAAGACAAAAATGGGCAAATACAGACCGTGGATTATCATCGGTGCACTTTCCAACGCAATCGTACTGTCGCTTCTTTTTACATCCTTCGGTATGAGCGGGATGAAGCTGTACATCTATATTGCAGTGATGTATGTGCTCTGGGGTATGACAAACACAATGGCTGACATCCCCTACTGGTCAATGGTGCCATCCTTCACAAACGACCCTCAGGACAGAAACCTTGTTGCTACCGTTGCCCGTACATTCAGCGGTATCGGTCAGGGACTTATCAGCATACTCACTCCCATCGTTCTCCCCCTTCTTTCAAGCGGTATGGTCAAAACGGACAAGGGTTACAGTGCTGACGGTTTCTCAAAGTGGGCAATAATCTGCGGCATCTGCCTTATTTTCTTCTCCGTCATCTGCGTACTTTCAACAAAAGAAAGACACGTGGTTTACAACAAGGAAAAATTCAGCTTCAAAAAAGTCTTTCAGGTTATTGCAAAGAATGACCAGCTTGTTGTGTTTATGATTTTCGCTATGATTTCCAATGCAGGTTGGTATCTGACAAGCGGTACTGCAGTTTACTACTTCAATGACGTTTTAGGCGAACCCACTGCTCAGAGTCTTTTCTCAACAATCGGTGCAGTAGGCTCAGCTCTCGGTCTTCTTGTAATTCCTCTTTTAAGCAAAAAATTCTCAAACCGTACAATATATCAGATTTCACTTTCAATCACAATCGTCGGCTATGTGCTGATGTATATCTTCGGACCCGTTCTCAGAATCAACATCGCCCTTGACCTGAGCTACACAATTGCAAGTATTGGTATCGGCTCAATGTTTGTGGGACAGACAATATTCCTTGCTGACATCGTCGACTACGGCGAATACAAAATGGGTCAGAGAAACGAAAGCATCACTTTCTCAATGAAAGGTTTTCTGCAGAAAATGGCTTACACAATCCAGACTGTTTTCCTCTTCGGCGGTCTCGGTCTGATGAACTATAACAAGCAGATTACAACAGGTGCCGTAAATGAGGCAACAAAGGGCGCAATCGGAATCATCTGCTTTGCTGTGCCTCCCGTTCTCATTCTTATTTCGCTTATTATTTTCAGAACAAAATTCAAGCTTCACGGTCAGCTGCGTGATGAAATACACGACTTTATTGCAGCAAAACGCACACAAGAAAAATCCGAATAATAAGGAGCAAAAAATATGAGGCTCTCTTTTAAAAACAAACAATTCAGAATTATGCAGGTTGCAGACACTCAGGAGGGCAGCAAGGTAAGTCCCGACACCCTTGCTCTTCTCAACGCTGCAATTGAAAAAGAAAAGCCTGACCTTGTTGTCTATTCAGGCGATCAGATATGGAATATCGCATCTTTCAAGGGAAACAAAAGTCTTGTAAGAGAAGTTCTTTTCAAGCTGACTGAACCTGCCCACTCCAGAGGCATTCCTTTCACAATCTGCTTCGGCAATCACGACAGACAGGTGGGAGTTTCAAACGCAGAACAGTTTGAAATCTACAAGACTATCCCCTGCTTTGTGGGAGAAAGTGCAGAAGGCATTGACGGAGTAGCAAACCACGTTACCGAAATCGCAGACGGTGATGAAATCAGATTTCTTCTCTACTGCATCGACAGTCAGACAAGCCTTAAAATCGGTTACGACCACGTCCACGAAAACCAGATTGAATGGTACAGAAATGTCCGTGACGAATACAAAGAAAAAACAGGTAAGTATATTCCCTCCATTGTTATTCAGCACATTCCCGTACCTGAGGTGCTCGAGCTTCTTAAAGAAGTGAAGAAAGGCACAAAGGGTGCTGTTCAGGGCTTCAGAAACCACGCAGGAAAATGGTATGTTCTCGATGAAACAAAGGTGAACAAAGGGGCCTTTATGAAAGAGTCCCCTGCCGACCCCATGGAAAACGGCGGTCAGTTTGACGCTATGGCTGAAAAGGGCGATGTGGTAGGTATATATTTCGGTCACGACCACATAAATTCCTTTAACGGAAAGGTCCGAGGCATTGATGTGGGCTACACTCAGGGCGCAGGTTTCCATGTTTACGGACCCGGTCTTGACAGAGGAGTGAGAATGATTAACCTCAATGCTGACGGCTCATTCGAAACATATGACCTGAGATACATAGATTTAGTGGGCAAAAAGGTTAAAGAAAAATTCCTTTTCAATCTTTATAAGCTTATGCCCACAAACGGTTATGAGGCTTTCCAGAAAGGTATTAAAATTCTCGCAGTACCTTTACTTATTACAATAATCATACTGCTCATAAAATATTTTATGAAATAACAGATTAACAAAACCCTTGACACATAGTGTCAAGGGTTTTCTTTTTATTCAACTGTAATTCTTGTTTCGCCATTGGAGATAATCCTGATAGTAAGTGTTCCGCTTGTTTCGTCAAACTCAGTTTTCATTCTTGCACCGTTTGAGCCTGTCGCGATAACTGTCGGCTCTGTCTTGTAACCTGAAAGAGTGATTACCGATTCTCTGAAATTTTTCGGGTCGCTCCTCTTGCCTCCCAGAGCATAAGAAACCATAAATTCATGTTCGCTTTCAAGACCTGCGCAGACATCATCTGTATCAAGACGCAGATTGCACAAATCAATATTCAGTTTTCCGTTATCTTCTTTGAAAATTCCGTAGGTGTGTGCAACAAAGGTGGTTTCAAGCTTTATTCCGCTTTCGGGCAGTGTGTATGTAACGCTTTGCTCACTGCCAATTGTTTTGTTTTCGTTACTGTTGAAAACATAAATATAGTCATTTATATCGAACAGTACGCCATCGCCCGTATAAGTTTCTTCGTAATGCTTGTTAAAGAATTTTTCTTTTATGGGGTTGATGAAAAGCAGATTGAAGAAATACTTGAAATCATTGAGAATGTAACTGTCAGGTAAAACTTCTTCAGGGTCAGAATAGATAGGAAGAATAGGAATTATATGATATCTTCCCGTTGACGGTACCCAGTCCTTCGTGCAGTCAAGATAAATGTTTTCTATCTTCTCCTGGAAGAAAGTAAAGGAATCGCAGTAAAGTCCCTGAAGGAAATGTGCATCATTACCGCCAACAGGATATGACGCCGGGAATGTCATTTTATAACCGACTTTTATTTTTTCCTTGACCTGCTCCTTTGAAGGCACAGCACCATCAAGAATCATTCTGTAAAACGGATAAAGCACATCATAAAAAGTGGGTGTAAGATAAACCTGGTCATTTATAAAATGGTATAGTCCGCCTCTTGAGAAAGTCCCCTCAATTGCATAAACCGTAGCACCTCCCACAAGGTCTGCTATCATATCGATTCCGTAAAGTGCCGGAGGATATTTTGCGGTATATACAAAATCAGGCTCATTGGGCTTTACACCGATATTATCGTATTCTGTAAAACCCTCTTCATACCAGAGGAAGTTCTCCAGGTTCACACCCCAGTTTCCGCAGACATCATCAAGCCAACATCCCATAATGTTTGATTGTGAAGCAAAATGTCTTCCGTGACCGTTGTGCTTATCCATAATAACTATATTTTCAGTGTTCGCCTTAAGCAAATCATAAAGTTCTCTGTCCTTGAGAATATGGTTTACATAGTTGTTCTTTTTCCAGTAAATATATTCCATATCCTGCCAGATGAAGAGACCTCCGTTTTCTGCACAAGCCTTGACGCAGGATTTGATTCTTGCAAGGATGTTTTTATTTACGCCCATATCGTTTGTCACTGCATCTGTTGCCAGATGTTCATTTGTAACACCGTTCGTTGAGAGTTCAACCTGAACATAGCCCATCATTGACTCGTGTTCTTTGAATACGCCTGAAAGCTGTTCCTGAGTAAAAGGTTCACGCTCTTTGTTTGTACAGAAGCATTCTGACTGCAAAACAACGGGAACATTATATTCATCGGTATAATTCAGAAATTCATCCCAGAAATCAAGCTGCTGCTGAGGGTTGAGATATGTGGGGCCCTCATCAATATAAATTACCGCAAACTCTTTTATGTCATCGGGAAGTGCCCAGAAGGTCAACACAGCCTCATAAGCTATGTCATAGGGTGTGGGGTTAGGCAGATAGCGAGGACAGTTTCTTATCATAAAAAGAGGATTTTCCTCATCAACATACAAACGCAGACCTTCAACCTTTTTTCTTTTTCTGATTTCTGCATTTACCGGAGGATTGTCTGCAAGAAGCTTATAATCAGACAATGTATTCTCCTCAGTTTTTTCTGTTGTGATTGCAGAAATCTCAAAAGGTATTGATAGCATCACGATAAGAGATAAAACAATACACAAAAATTTTCTCATAAATATCACTCCTTATCCAGAATAATATCACAAACACAGACTATTTGCAATAAAAAAGTCCGTCAGATGTAATCAGGATATTGACAGTGAACTATTCCTTTATCAATACCACTCAAGGCTCTGACGGATTGTATTTTTCAGCTGTAATATCAATAGTTATCCTGGGGATATTCCACGCCCGTCATTTTTCTGATTTCATCCATCTGCGCAGTAATATACAAGGTCTGCTCACGGGTAACAACAGGACTCTGCTTTAAGCCCTTTGCAACACACTCGCAGAAGTGACTGATCTGCTCTTCAAAGCCGTTTCCTCTGTACGGAACAGAAACGGTTTGTGTTTCACCGTTATTAAAACGAATTACGATTTCCTGAGGCGCATAAAACCTCTGAAGATATGCGTAGCCCTTGCTTCCGTAAACAAAGCCCTCGTTGGGTTTACGAAGAAGAGTTGCACTTGAAATATCGGCAATCGCACCGTTTCTGTACTTCATAATCACTGCCATATGACTGTCCGTGCCCTTATAGAAAGAGCACTGTGCATTTATCTTTTCAATATCCTTTCCAAGATACCAACTTGCAAAATTAAGTCCGTATACACCTACATCAAGAAGAGAGCCGCCACCGTTTTCCACTTTGAAAACGTGGTGATCCATTTCATCCTCATCCATTGTGTAGCAGAATTTGCCCTCAACCGCAAGAATGTCACCGAGAACACCGTCTTTCACAAGCTCAAGCATTTTCAGTGTACCGGGAACAAGTCTCGCCCACATAGCTTCCATAAGCAGAACATCATTTTTATCTGCACAAGAAAACATTTCCTCTGCCTCTCGTCTGTTTACTGCCATAGGCTTTTCACAGATAACGTGTTTTCCTGCGTTCATCATAAGGCACGAGCAGGTTATGTGTCCCGAATGGGGAACGGCAATATACGCCGCGTCAATCACATCAGACTCAGCCATCTTCTCATAGCTGTCGAAACGAACGGGAACCCGGAACTCATCACCGAATTTTTCTGCATTTTCCTTTGTTCTTGAAGCAACAGCCACAAGCTCTGCCTCGGGAACATTTTTTATTGCTTCTGCAAATCTGTGGGCAATTGTTCCCGTTCCCACAATACCAAAACGGAGCTTCTTCATAATATCACCTCTGTAACCATTATACAGTGTAATTTTTTAAAAGCAATATAATTCATAATTTTTTATGTTTATTGCAAAAATAAACGCAACAGAAAAATCTGTTGCGTTCAAAAGCATATTATTTTATTTCAGTTTATCGCTGACAATCTTGCCGTCCTGAATTCTGATGATTCTGTTGGCTTCTTCGGCGATTTCGTTATCGTGTGTGATGAGGATAATTGTTCTGCCCTCATCGCTCAGCTCGTGGAGAATGCGCATAACATCTCTGCCTGAAGAAGAGTCAAGGTTACCCGTAGGCTCGTCTGCAAGAATCACGGGAGGTCTTGCTGCAACTGCTCTTGCAATCGCCACTCTCTGTTGCTGACCGCCTGACATCTGCGACGGTCTGTGGTGAAGTCTCTTACCGAGACCTACTCTTTCAAGAGCCTCCAGAGAAAGTCGGTTTCTTTCCTCTTTTTTCATTCCTCTGTAAACCAGCGGAAGCTCCACGTTACCGATAGCATCAAGACTGGCAATCAGATTAAAGCCCTGGAAAATAAAGCCAATCTGCTTATTTCTGATTTCAGACTGTTCATCATCCGTGAGGGTTGAAACATCCCTGCCTGAGAGAAAATATTCACCGCTTGTGGGTCTGTCAAGAAGTCCGAGCATATTCATCAGTGTTGACTTACCTGAGCCTGACTGACCGATAATTGCCACAAACTCTCCCTCGTCGATTGTGAGACTTACGCCGTCAAGTGCTCTGACTTCGTTTTCGCCGGGATTATAAATCTTATATACATCTTTAATTTCAATTAAAGCCATAGTTCACCCTCCCGTTTATTCGTGTCTGAGCGCATCGATGGGAAGCATCTTCGCTGCGCGTCTTGCAGGATAAATTCCGAAGAAAATACCGATTGCACTTGAGAAGCCTACTGCGATAGCAACTGTGCTGAACTGAAGAGAAACGCTGATATCCATAATACTTGCTATGGAATATGCGCCCACAACGCCAAGCATCAGACCTATAATGCCACCTATCAGGCACAGAATCACCGACTCTGTCAGGAACTGGAACATAATCGTCGAGGTTTTTGCACCGAGGGATTTTCTGATACCGATTTCCCTCGTTCTCTCCGTTACGGAAACCAGCATAATGTTCATAACGCCGATACCGCCTACAAGAAGAGAGATGGCACTGACACCTGCGATGAAAATTGTAAGAATTCTGATAACGCTGTCGAGCATATCAATATATGTTGCCATATTCTGGACTATGTAAAGACCTGAGCCGAAATTGTTGTTACGGGAATAAAGCACATTTGCCACAATGTTTCCGATTGCGTCAAGCTGACTGTCATCCTCTGCCGTAACATAAATCATATTATACTGGTCGGTTGTGCCGTTGATGTTGTCAAGCAGTGTCTGAGGAACAAGAAGCATAGCTGCACTTGCCATATCCATATTCGCCATACCTGCCATACTTTCCATCATCATATCTGTCATATCTTCAGATGCTGCAGCGTCATAAAGACCGATAATTTTAAGCCTCACCGTCTGATTGTTTATGTTCAGATTGAAATATTTGCCTACGCAGTCCGTTGTGCCGTAAATAAGCGAAGCCATAACATTAGGCATTACGCATACCTTTGCTGCAGAATCATACTCCTCTTCAGAGAAAAATCTGCCCTGCTTTGTTTTCGCCATCATAACCGTCTCAAGGTCAGTGTTACCACCGATTGCAATCGCCATATCAATGCCCACTCTGTCCGTGGAGCCTGAACCGATAGAATATCCCATAGGCGAAACGCATTCGACGCCCTCGATTTTTTTCAGGGCCCTGATATCCGCATTTGAGATATATTCATCGGGCGATGCCTCTGACTTTACCGTGATGGTAATCATACTCGAGCCCATACTGCTGAGCATATCTATAATATAATCACGGCCACCGTTGCCCACAGTTACGACTGCTATAACAGACGCAACACCGATTATAATTCCGAGCATAGTCAGGAGAGAGCGCATAATGTTGGTCTTTATGCTGAAAACGGCAATTCTGATGTTTTCAATAATATTCACTCTCTACTCATCCTTTCGGAACAACACTCTGACCGTCTTCCATGGTAAGTGTGGGTGCACGGACAATCTGGTCACCCTCTGCAAGACCGTCAACAACCTCGTAGTTGGCACCGTCAAAGAGACCTACAATAACAGTCTGTTTGTTGATAATCTTTTCTTCCTCGTCATATTTGAAAACATAGTATCCGATTTCATTATCATACTGAATAGCCTCAACGGGGACAAGGACTACGTTTTCTTTTGTATCAAGAGCAGCAGAAAGCTCAACATCCATACCGATGATTACGCTTCTGTCTGCATTTTCGATTTCTACCTTTGCAGTGATTGTGCTGCCTGAGCCGTTACCACCGCCCATAATAGAGTTGATGTTGATACCGCTACCTGATGTGTCGGCAACTGCACTGATGTAAACAACTGTCGCATTGAACTCTTTACCGTCAGCAGTTGTGACTGTAACTTTCTGGTCCATAAAGATTTTTGAAACGTCATATTTGCTTACCTCAAACTGAGCTTCAAGAGGATAATATTCAACAATCATACCACTCTGTGAAGAGCCCGTAAGTGAAGATACAATACTTGACAAATCATAACTTCCGCCGCTGCTGACTGCTGCGAGGATTGCAGATATATCAAGACCCGACGAGGTCTGTGAGCCGTTTTCACTTGTGTAAACCTGACCCTCTTTGATGTTCACTTCGCGGACAAAGCCGTCATACTCTGCAATCCAGCCGCCGTTGAGAGAATTGACCTGAGTTGCCATTTCCTCATAAGCCTTGTAGGCTGTGTCTGCGATTGTCTTGTAAACGCTCTTGAGAGAATCAGATGACTGAGTCGCGAGCATACTCTTCTGCACACTCAGCTGCACAAGCTTCAGTTCTTTTTCAAGAAGAAGCTTCTCATTAGCTGAAATCATTGAGCCTGTCATCGACTGAATAAGAGAAGAGTCGAGTGATGCTGATGAGAGAAGATTTTTCAGCATATTTATCGTCTGGTTTGAAGAAGATGAGGAAGAGATGATTCTGTCAACAATTGCTTCGCTGAGTTTGTTGTGACCGAGAACATCCAGAAGCTCATTTCTCAGTTCCTCAAGCTCTGCATTTCCCGTGCCGGAATTACCTGCACCGTCTGAATTCTTTTCATCGGAAACAAGTGCTTCCAGACTTTCTATTTCTTTTTCAAGAACTGCAATCTGCTTATCAAGTTCTTCAATCTGAGTCTTTGCAGCATATGACGCATTCACATAGTCGTTATACGCCTTCTGTGCAGCGTTATATGCATCGCGTTTTTCTGAAAGAATCACATTGAGGGATGATGTGTCAAAGGTTGCAAGAACATCGCCCTTCTTCACATTGTCACCTACTCTGACATTTACCTGATTAACCTTTACACCGTCATAGATTGCAAAAGCCTTCTGATTTGAAGACTTGACAATGGCAGTCGTGTCAAAGGTTTCCGTAATGTCACCCCTTACGATTGTGTGAATCTGAGTCACTGTGGGATCCTCAGGCTTGAAAGCTATGTAAAAAACAGAAGCAACAAGCGCAAGTATAACCACAATAATAACAGCAGTTACTATTTTTTTCTTTTTACTCCATTTTTTATTCATCAATGTGAGCCTCCTGTCACATATATTTTTACTCCTATATTGTATCACAGCATTTATTAAAAGTAAAACTGTTGAGATAACTTTTCAAAGAAATTTAACATTTATTCAATAATTAAAAAGAATTAAGAATTTTTCACACACCGTAACCGACAAAAATCCGGTATTTCCGGGTGATTCAGAGTGCCGAAGAGTTTCTTAATGCTATTGACAAGAAAGTTTTTTTGTTTTATAATATTCGTTGTTGATATTCACGCCCTTGCTGAATATTATATATTAAACACACTTGCCGGTGTGGCGGAATAGGCAGACGCAAGGGACTTAAAATCCCTCGGTGGAAACATCGTACCGGTTCGACCCCGGTCACCGGCACCAGAAAAACCTCGTTCACAAGAACGAGGTTTTTCACTTTTTTACTTCTTCACTATTCACATTTTGTCATTTTCAGCTTATTCTCATTCTCAGTTTCAGTTTATCTGCCAACATGGCGATGAACTCTGAGTTTGTGGGTTTACCTCTTGAATTCTGAATTGTGTAGCCGAAGAACGACGAGAGAACATCCACATCTCCCCTGTCCCACGCAACCTCGATTGCGTGACGGATTGCTCGTTCCACTCTCGAAGGAGTTGTGTTGAATTTCTTTGCCACGGTGGGATAGAGAATCTTCGTAACAGAGCTCATCATATCATCGCTCTCTATGGCAAGGATTATTGCACACCTTAAATACTGATAACCTTTGATATGTGCAGGTACACCTAATTGGTGCATAACTTCCGACACTGTCATTTCAAGGTCTCCCACGCGCTTTTCATTAATTATCACCTTTGCAGAGGTGTTTATGTTAAGAATCTGCTTTATGCGCTCTGCCAACATATTATTGTCAAAGGGCTTTATCATATAATAATCGGCTCCAGCCTGGAGGACCTCGTTTTCAAGGCGCGGATTATCCACACCTGAAACCATAAACACAACAGGCTTCTGCAGACTCTGATTTTCCTGAAGCTCCTTGAGAACACCGATTCCGTCCATTCTCGGCATAAAAGTGTCCATTACAAGAACATCGGCTTTGCAATTTTCAAGAGTTTTCACAACCTGAGTTCCGTCCTTCGGAACAAGAATAACATCAAATCCGTTTTCTTTAAGTGTCGCACTGCACCTTTCTCCTTGTTGCGTTCCCTCTTCTGCTAACATTACTCTTACGGGCTTTTCCATCTTTTTTCCTCCGTTTGTTTGAATTTTTCGACAGGCATTTTTTGAGTTAGTGCCATTTCTTGTATATTTTACCATTAATTGGTAATTGTATCAATAGTTTTTCCAAATTATTTTTATATTTTCAATTTTTTTAATCGCGAAAAGTGACTTTAAATGACAAAGTGTCGTTGATTTTTAATTAATCTTAATTAATTTTACATTGTTATACACCACAAAATATGGTAATATGTTTGTGGGAAAATGTATAGAAAGGAGTAGGAAATATGTTACAGATGATTTTTGATCTCGTAGAGAAAATTCTCGTATGGGCAGACGCAAGTGCTGAAGCTCAGCAGATCGTATCAGAAGTTTTCAATTGGCTTCTCGGCATTATGGGCTAATTGACAAAAAAACAACTACAATACACACAACAAAACACCCTGATGCTCACGCATCAGGGTGTTTTGTTATAATTTATTAATCTGTTGATTTAAGGCTTTCAACCATATCTATACGCTTGATATAGAAATGCATTACAACATTGACAATAATTGCAAAGAGAAGTGTCATACCCACGGCAAAGACATAGCTCATAGGCTCAATAACTCTGCCGAACATAACAACATTAACCTCTGCCTGTGCCACAACAACCTGGTGCAGATAGAAACCGAGAACTATACCTACGATAATCGCAAAAGCTGTGATGATATAGTTTTCTCTGCCCACATACGAGGTTGACTCTCTGTCATAGAAGCCGAGAACTTTCAGCGTTGCAATTTCTCTTCTGCGCTCATTGATATTGATGCTTGTCAGCGTGTAAAGAACGATAAACGCAAGAAGTGCTGCCGAAATGATGAAAATTGCAATAACAAGGTTAAGGCAGTTAAAGAGCTCATCAAAGGTTCTGATTGTCTGTTCTGCGTCAACAATCGCATTGATGTCGTTGAACTTCATAAGTTCTGTTGCCACCTGTTCTGCTTTTTCGGTGCCTCTGATTCCGTCGGCGTATTTGACATACATATAGTTATAAGCTACGGGACTCTGGAAAATTCTGCTGTAAAGCTGAGGCGACATATATGCGTAGTGGAATGCATAGTTTTCAACAATACCCGTTACAACAACTTTTATGGAAAGCTCGTTGCTGAATTTGAGAGTGACTGCATCGCCAACCGAAACCTTTGCTTTCTTCGCAAATTTTTCCGTAATCAGAACACCGTTGTCATCAAGCTTGAACTTTTCGTCTGTTGTTCTTGAACGAAGATCAACAAAGTCTGCAAGTTTTTCTGATGACTGGGGAACAAGCAGATATACGCTCATCGACGCATCGCTGTTGTCAGACATACCCTGAACGGATTTGTTATAGAACATCATAGCATCGTCAATATTATCATTTCTCAGAACATTGTTGTAGATTGTGCTTTCATTTGCAGAAACCTGACTGTTCTTAAGAGCAACCTGCGCGTCAAAGGAACTGATACCGCCCTTGCCGAACTGTGATGTGAGAATCTGGTTGATTGAGTCATTAAGACCGAAGCCCGTGAGAAGAAGAGCCATACAGCCGATAATACCTACGAAGGTCACAAGCGCTCTCTTCTTGTTTCTCATAAGGTTTCTTACGGTAACCTTTGCTGAGAAATTCAGCTTATCCCAGATAAAGGGAACCTTTTCAAGTAAAACTCTCTTACCTGCTTTCGGTGCCTTTGCACGCATAAGGTCAGCAGGTTTCGATGCCATCTCCTTACGACAGGCAAGGTATGTGGCGATAGTTGTACTTGCCACTGCAAAGAATGAGCCGAGAATAATAAGCTTTGCAGGGAAAAGAATGGTAAGCTCAGGCAACTGGAAGACAACTTCATATGCCTTCATAATGGCGTTGGGGTAAGCCAGGAAGCCTGAAATCAATCCGATTATTGAGCCGATAAAGGTTGCCACAAGAGAATAGATAAGATACTTGGCTCTGATGCTTCCGTCAGTACAGCCGAGAGCCTTGAGAGTACCGATCTGCGTTCTTTCCTCGCTGACCATTCTTGTCATCGTGGTCAGCACAACCATAGCCGCAACAACAAAGAAAAATACAGGGAATACTTTTGCAAAAGCTTCGATGTTTCCTGCTGTCTGACCGTAGTTTTCATAGCCGGGAAGCATTGTTCTGTTATATACAAACCACCTGGGATTTGTCGTAGCCTCTTCAAGCTTCTTTCTTGCCTGTTCGATGTCATATTCAGCCTGATCAAGCTTTGCATATGCTTCTTCATACGCTTCATTATACTCGGTGTCATATTCGGCAAGTTTTTTCTTTGCTTCTGCCAGTTCTTTTTTCTTTGCTTCAATCATTTTACGGGCTTCTGCTATTTTTCTTTCAATCTCAGCAGGAGCACCTGCAATTACGCCCCCGTATTTTTCAAGATCTGCCTTTGCCGCATCAAGCTGTTTCTTACCTTCTGCAAGTCTCTGCTTTGCCGCAGGAAGGTTATCGTTTATCTGCTTGATTTCGATGTTATTTGAAACATAGGAACTTGCAAGATTTCTTCTTTCGGTCTTTTTCTCAGCAAGAAGAGTTTCAAGTCTCACAAGCTCAGGGTCTTTTTCTATGGGGTTACCGTTTTCGTCCGTTGTAGGTTCAGAATCAGCAAAGGGGAAAAGGAAATCAATCTGTTTCTGAATCTCATCTATTTCCGTCTTGAGAGCAGTCATTCTCTCATTCTGTTCGACAACAAGAACCTGAAGCTCCGCAAGTCTTGCCTCATATTCTTCGACCTGCTTCTGACCTTCCTCCCACTGCTTATACTTCTCGTCATAAGCCTTCTGTGCTGCCGCAAGCTGACTCTGTCCGTTAGCAAGTTGACCATCCTTTGACGCGATAAGGGCATTAAGCTGTGCCTCTGCCGCTGCAATTTCAGCATCACCCTGCTGAACAAGATTTCTGTAATATTCAAGCTCAGTAAATGCATCACCGAGTTCTGCCTCTACTTCTTGCTTTTTAGCCTCGTATTCTCTTTCGCCCTCTTCAAGCTGCTTCTGATATTCTGCAGTTGCCTCTGCCACTCTGACATTAAGCTGAGGACCGGAAATTTTTTCGATTCTTTCAACAACGGGAGCTATGAAATCATAGTATTCATTTGAGAAAGGATAGAACTCATCAGCACCCCTGACAGTTGCACAGATTTCCGTATAATAGTTAATTTTGAAAGAGGCATCGGGCACATAAATGAAACATCCGAGAGTACCGCTGCCCACATCTGTCTGACCTCTTTCGAAGGAGATATATCTGGGAGTTCTGATAACACCTACAATTTTATACTCCGTTACTTTCAGTGTGTTTTCGATATTTTCTTCAATACCGACCATTTTAATGGTTTTGCCTATTTCAAAACCTTTCGGCGTTGCCATATCACTTCTGTCGATTACACATTCATTCTCATTCTCCGGAAATCTTCCCTCAAGGAGAGTAAGTCTGTTTATGTAATTCCTGTCATCTCTGCCTGTTGCGGAATATTCTCTTGCCTTGTCAAAATCAATTCCGTACGCACGGCAGATTGCCTGACCGCCATCCACATTCGCTGCCGTTCTGCCGTCTACAACAACGGTGCCATCGGCAAACTTTGAGCCTACCGCATCTTCCACACCTTTAACGCCTTTTACGGCCTGAACGTCAGCATCGTTGAATCCGACAGTAGAAATCATCCAGATATCCATAAGATTATTCTCATTGTAATAATCCACCGCCGTCTGCTGCATATCCGGTCCTGCCGCACTGATACCTGCATAAAAGCTGATACCCACTGCCACAATCGCAATAATTGAAATAAATCTGGCTTTATTGCGTTTTATGGTGCGCAGGGCTTCTTTAATTAACGCATTATTCATTTACCAAACGATCCTTTCAACATCAACCGGACTACGGTTTAATTTTATAGAATTTATTTTACCGCTACCCATTGAGATAATTCTGTCTGCCATGGGAGCAATTGCCTGGTTATGGGTGATAACGATTACTGTCATACCAGATTCGCGACTTGCTTTCTGGAGAAGTTTGAGAATTGTCACACCTGTCTTATAGTCAAGAGCACCTGTGGGCTCATCGCAAAGAAGAATTTTCGGATTTTTTGCAAGAGCTCTTGCAATTGAAACACGCTGCTGCTCACCGCCCGAAAGCTGTGAGGGGAAGTTGTCAAGTCTGTCTCCGAGCCCTACCATTGTAAGAACTGTTGCAGGGTCAAGAGCGTTATCGCACATCTGTGTTGCAAGTTCAACATTTTCAAGAGCGGTCAGATTGGGAACAAGGTTATAGAACTGGAAAACGAATCCTACATCGTGACGACGGAAAGTTGTCAGATCCTTGTTGTTCATAGCGGTTATTTCGTTACCGTCAACGATAACCTGACCTTCTGTTGCGTTATCCATACCGCCGATAATATTGAGCGCTGTTGTTTTACCTGAGCCACTGGCACCGACAATAACACAGAACTCCCCTTCTTCAACAACAAAACTTACATTATCAACCGCTTTGATTTCCACCTCACCGGCTTTATAAACCTTGCTGACATTGTTAAACTCTACATAACTCATATTTTTTATCCTCCTATTGACTGCAAAACCTTGTTTGCCACAGGGATTGCAGCTTGTCTTGCGTTGCTGCTTGAATCTTCTATAAGAACGACTATGGCATAAGGGAAATCCTTTTTCAGGGAATAGCCCACAAACCACGCGTTATCTCCGGTTTTATCGTCGCCCACCTCGGCAGTACCTGTCTTTCCGCACATTTCAAGACCGGGGAAAGAATTGTCGCCGTAATGGTTGACTACATTTGACCTTAAAAGGTCAGACAATTTTTCACTTGTTTCAGGATTTATTGTGATTTCCCGTGAAAAATCCGTTTTCGCTTTATAGACAGTAAAATCCTTGGGCGTTGTGATTGACGACACATAATAGGGCTTCACTGCCGTACCTCCGTTTGCGATTGCACCCATCAGGGTCATCATCATACAGGGGTTTGCCGTGATTGTATACTGTCCGATACCTGCCCAGCCCATATCAATATCAACTGCATTTTTCAAGTCTGCCGTGCCTTTTGCAAGAGGAACTCTGTCCACTTCAAAGGATGAGGTCAGTCCCATTTTCTCTGCAGTTTTCTGAAGCTTCGATTTGCCCAGCTCAATTGAAATTTCTGCAAAAGCAGAGTTGCAGGAATTATTCAGTGCCTGTTCAAAACTCTGTTTTCCGTGCTTACCGTTACAGATAACCGATGTGCTTCCTACCTCGTATTCACCGTCGCAGACAAAGGTGCGTGAGTAAATATCAGGAATGTTTTCAATCGCACAGGCTGATGTGACGATTTTGAAAGTAGAGCCCGGAGTAAATGACGCTGACAGAAATTTATTTATATATGCTGCCTTATATTTTTCACTATTCATCGTTTCGCTGTCAGGCTTATTCTCAGGGTCATATGTGGGTGCTGACACCATACAGATAATTTCACCCGTTTTGTAGTTATAGACACCCACTGTGCCTTTTCTCCCTGCCAGTGCCTCGTAAGCCGCCTTGCAGACATCAGCATTGAGAGTAAGATTTATATCGTTTCCTATTCCGTATTTTTCAAGATAATATGTTCCCGATACTATATTGTAGCCTGTAAGCTCTGTTTCAAAAAGCGCGTGAACACCTGTGGACATAAAGCCCTCCGTATCACCGACTGCGTGGAGAGTCGCCTTTCTGACTGAAGAATCGGGGTTGTATGTTCTTTTTGAAGATTTTGTCTGGGCAAGAATTTTCCCTTGTGAATCGTAGATTGTACCTGCCGCAGAAATCTGTCCGTTTGAATAGAGATGGGCATTTGCTCTGTGCGTTGCCCAGGTCTCACTGTTTCTGAAAAAGGAGAAGCCAAGCACAACGGTGCCCACAAGAAATGCACCCACAACAAAAAGCAGAAGAAATGCTCTTCTTACCGTATTATGCATATGTTTTCTCCTTTCAGTAAATTTTCAGAATTTTTTATCCTGCAAGTTGAGTTTCCCTGAAAGCTTTGGGATATGCTCTCGGGTCCACGCTCTTGATAAAAGCAAGAAGCGCCCAGCAGGACATCATACTTGAACCGCCTCTGCTGACAAAGGGAAGCGTAACGCCTGTCCAGGGAAGAAGGTCCGTAACACCGAAAACATTAAGGCTTGTCTGCACAAGGAGAAGTCCTGCCGCGGAACAAGCCGCGATAACATAAAAAGATGTTCTTGCAGACTTGGCTGAAGCCACGGTGTAAACGAGAATCCCGGCAAACACAAGAAGAATCACAAAGCCCAGAATGAGACCGTATTCCTCACAGACCATACCGAAAATCAGGTCAGTTGTGGAAGCATAAATATCTCTCAGCTTACCGTTACCCAGACCCGTTCCGAACAGACCGCCACTTGCGGAATATATGAGCATTCTCGTCTGCTGCATACCCTCATCATAGGGCGTTTCCCAGATATGTCTGTATGTTGCAAATCGGGCAGCAACCGTAGATTTGAAAGATATAATAAGCACCGCGCCCAGAACTGCCGCAACGCAGATTGCAGCAATCGTTTTCCAGTCACCTGAACGCATATAGGCGATTATCAGGAATGTGGCGAAGAAAATCAATGCTGTTCCGAAGTCACGCATAAGGAAAAGTGCACCTATGCAGCCTGCCGCAAAAACGAGATATTTGAAAACACTCTTCGTTGTCTGGAGTTTATCGAGAGTTGCCGCGCCAACGAAAATGAATGCGATTTTCACAAACTCAGAGGGCTGAAACGAAAATGAACCGATGCTTACCCAGTTTTTAGCTCCGTTGTATTCTCTTGCAAGAACAAGGTTAAGAGCAAGAACTGCTGCCGCGAAAACTGCTGCCGGCATACGAAGAAGCGACACTCTGTCTGCGTTTGCAATAAGCCATCGCATAACAATAAAAATCAGTACACCTGCCGTAATATAGATTACCTGCTTTACGGCAAACTCCACGGAAACCGTCGCAATCAGAGACAGACCGATTGAGGAAAGCAGAAAGGCAATCAGCTCAAGTTCAAAGGATTTCTGTCTGATGGTCGTACGCATAATTATCACATAAAACCACTCAACAAGAAGAAAAGACAAAAGAACAATTGTAAGCTGAGCCTTGTCACCCTCGCTTTTCACAACAACACAGATAAAGGAAAGAAGTTGAAAAATTGTAGCCACTACAAGATAAAACGCGTATCTGAATGATTTTAATTTTCCCATTTTATTCTCTCCTTTCTTTCTGTTATTTTTCTTTCGGTTTTTCCGAAAATTTTATTTTTGCTCCGCCGATGTCAAGCGTATCTCCGTTTTTCAGGAATTTTTCTTCCATATACTGCCTTGAATTCACACGCACACCGTTAGGCGAAAAGTTTTTGATTCTCCATTTGCCGTCAACAAACTGCAGCTCTGCGTGTTTTCTCGACACTGTGGGCAGATTGAGAAAAACATCTGCCTCTCTTCCCCTGCCGATTGTATAGAATGAGCCGTCAAGAGAAAATCTTTTTCCGTTCGACATACTCACAAGCTCATATTCCGGAGCCTTTTCACCTTTCTTTTTATCGCCGAAGTTAGGTGTTGTGAATATATATGTTGCTTCGCCGAAGGACACTCTGTCCCCGTCTGAAAGCTTTTCTTTTTTCTTCACGGAATGTCCGTTAAGAAGAATTCCCGATTTTGAATCAGTGTCAAAAATCACCCAGGCATCTTTTCTTCTGGAAATTACGCCGTGAAATCGCGAAACAGTCGGATAATTCAGCACCACATCGCATGACTGACTTCTGCCGAGAGATGTTTCCCAATAGTAAAGAGGAACTGCTTCACCCGATTTTTCATTCACAAGAAACGCAACAGTCTTCGTCTTGGGTCTCTTGAAGAAAAGAGAAAAGGTGCATCCCGCCATCACAATAAACACAAGGGCAGGAAAAACAAATCGTACATATTCTTCAAACATATCTGACAAAACGTATTCCTCCCCATTTTATTTATTATAATACAGTATAAATTATATACTATTAAGAAAAAAAGGTCAATAAAAATGAACTTCTTTTAAGAACTTTTAAAGAATCTTTAATAAATTCTTGATATGTACAAAAATTTATTTTATAATATATTTATCAATTGAAGGGAGACATTTATAATGAGTGTTGAAAAAGTTTTTTACGGTGCAACTTCAAGAGGCGAAGATGTATACAAGTATATTATCACAAACAGAAACGGATTAATAGCGGAAATCATTTCCTACGGTGCTACTCTCGACAAGCTTTATGTGCCTGACAAAGAGGGCGTACTTGACGATATCCTCATCGGATTCGATAACATTGAGGGTCACGAAAACCGTTCAGATTATCAGGGGATGACAGTAGGCAGATATGCAAACAGAATCGCAAAGGGCAAATTCGCAATCGACGGCATAGAATATGAAGTCACTCACAACGAGGGTGAAACCTGTCTTCACGGTGGCGGCGAGTTTTCTAATTCAGTCTGGAGAGCAATTATCGTTGACGACAACAAGGTTGAGTTTTCTTTCTTCAGCCCTGACGGGTCAAACGGCTTCCCCGGAAATATGAATGTTACCGTCACATACACTCTTGATGACAGAAATGCTCTTTCAATCGAATACAGCGGTGTAAGTGATAAAAAGACCATTATGAATTTCACAAACCACGCTTATTTCAATTTAGGCGGATTTGACTCAGGCTCAATCTGCGACCACGAGCTTTATATTGACGCTGACCGCTTCACTCCCATAGATGCAGATTCTATCCCTACCGGTGAACTCAAACCGGTTGAGGGCAATCCCTTTGATTTCAGAACTCCTAAGAAAATCGGCGAAAATATCCACGATGATTATGAGCAGTTGAAACTGGCTCGTGGTTATGACCATAACTTCTGCCTTAACAAAAAAACCGACGGCTCTGCAAATGTTGTAGCATACGATGAAAAATCAGGCAGAGTAATGGAAATGTTCACAGACCTTCCCGGTGTTCAGCTTTACTGCGGAAACTTCCTTGACGGAATAGAAGGCAAGGAAGGTACACTTATGAATCAGCACGCCGGCTTCTGTCTCGAAACTCAGGTTTATCCCGACAGCCCCAATCAGGCAGGTTTCCCCAACTGTGTATATGATGCAGGGGAAGAATACAAAACAAAGACAGTTTATAAGTTTTCAGTGAAATAAGAAAAAGAAGAAAGACCTCCGTGGACGCCCGCGGAGGTCTTTGATTCTTATGTTTATGAATTCATTCTGTTCATAGCCTCATCGATTTTGTCGTCAAGCATAAGAGGTAAATTCTTACACACTTTTTCAGCAACATCGTGAAGTGTTTTAAGTTCGTCATTTGTAAAGCGCGAAAGCACCCAATCTGCCAGATCTTCCCACTCGGCAGGTTTCTTGCCCACGCCCACTTTTATGCGGGGGAAGTTGTCACTGTTCAGGTGGTAGATTATACTTTTGATTCCGTTATGTCCACCGTCTGATCCTTTTCTTCTCACACGGATTCTTCCCACATCAAGGGATATGTCATCATAAATCACAATAACATTTTCAGGGGGAATTTTATAAAACTGTGCTGCATCCCTCACTGCCTCACCACTGTTGTTCATAAAGGTCTGAGGCTTCATAACGAGACATCTGTGGCCTCTGATATCAACATCAGCAAGGAGAGATTTATATTTCAGTTTATTCACTTTGAAATCAAGCTTGTCGGCAAGGAAATCCACACACATAAATCCTGCGTTGTGTCTGGTGAATTCATATTTGTCACCGGGATTTCCGAGACCCACAATCAGAAACTCTGCGCCTGATGACGCAAATTCTTTTTTCTTTTTAAATCCGAACATAATTTATTTCATCCTTTTATAAGGTTTCTTTTTTGTTACCCAGTCTTCTTTATTTATCTGCCTTGCACGGGCAATTGCAAGTGCATTTTCAGGTACATTTTCAGTTATCGTTGAACCTGCGGCAACAAAGGCATCTTTGCCCACTGTAACGGGTGCTACAAGGTTCACTCCGCAGCCGATAAACGCACCGTCAGAGATTTCTGTTCTGTTTTTATTTCTGCCGTCAAAATTCACCGTAGCTACTCCGCAACCGATGTTGACATCCTCACCCACCGAGCAATCACCCATATATGAAAGGTGGGAAATTTTTGCACCTTTTTCAACAACTGCATTTTTCAGCTCAACGAAATTTCCGACTCTTGCATTTTCGCCCACAACCGAGCCGGGTCTTATTCTCACGAAGGGACCCACTTCAGCCCCTTGTTTTATTTCGGAAGAATAGCAGTGGGACGCAATTATCCTCGCTCTTTCCCCTACTATGCAATCCTCAAGAATTGAATCGGGACCAATAACAGCATCGGCGGAAATTTTTGTTTTTCCGCCGATTTGTGTGTTAGTCATAATATGTGCAGAAGCGTCTATCTCTGCGTCCTCTGAAATAACAACTCCGTCAGTGCAGGGAATATGAACTCCTGATAAAATAAGCTTTGCAAGAATTTCCTTTCTCTTCGCTTCGTTCTTTTCAAGAATTTCAGAAATATTTTCCATTTCGTATACCCCTTTTATTTATAAAGTGGATATATTTTATGAAAAATTTTTCAGAATATTACATTGACTCAGGTGCTTCAATCTTGAGAAGATTGAGAATATTCTTGATAGTATCGCGGACACAGATGCAAAGATATGCTCTTGCCTGCATAAGTGATTCGTCCTCACAGACAACACGGCAGGAGTTATAGAACTTATGGAAAAGTGTTGCAAGTTCTATTGTGTAGCGTGTAATCTTCGCAGGGTCATATTTTTTAACTGCTTCGACGATTTCGCCTGTAAGTGATGCAAGATGACGGATAATATCCTTTTCGCTCTCATCTGTAAGAAGCTGAAGTTCTGCGTCTGTACAATCGCGCACTTCAATGCCGTCGGCTGCAAGTTTCTTAAGAATACTGCAGATTCTTGCATGAGCATACTGGCAATAGTAAACAGGGTTTTTGGAGCTCTGCTCAACTGCAAGGTCAAGGTCAAAGTCCATCTGTGAACCTGCCTCTCTCATATTGAAGAGGAAACGCGATGCATCAACGGGAATTTCTTCGAGAAGGTCAACGAGTGTGATTGCCTTACCTGTTCTCTTGGACATTCTCACTGCCTCGCCGTTTCTTGTAAGACGGACAAGCTGCATAAGAATAACATCAAGACGGGAAGAATCGATGCCGATAGCGTCAAGTGCTGACTTCATTCTTGCTACGTGACCGTGGTGGTCTGCACCCCAGATGTCGATGGCAAGGTCAAAGTTTCTCACCTCAAGCTTGTTGCGGTGGTAAGCAATATCCGCAGCAAAATATGTGGGGTTGCCGTTTGCACGGATAAGAACATCATCCTTAAGTTCAAGCTTGTCAATATAATCCTGAGTCTTACCCTGTGAGAGAAGCATCTTTGTCTGCACTTCGATATTCTTATACCAGAGTGCGCCATCCTTCTCATAAGTCAGACCGTTTTTCTTAAGAAGTTCAATTGTATCGCGAAGCTCACCGTTTTCGTGAACGATTGATTCATTGAACCATCTGTCATATTCAATTCTGTATTTTGAAAGAGTTGACTGCATATTTGCAATATTCTTCGGAAGTGCGTACTCAATAAGAGCTGCTCTTCTTTCCTCTTCGCTCTTATCAATAAAGCTATCGCCGTAAACTTCAGCAAATTCCTTTGCTCTTTCTTTGATATCCTCACCGTGGTAGCTGTCCTCAGGAAGTTCAACTGCATCTTCGCCCTTGAAAAGCTGCTGATATCTTATATCAAGTGAAAGACCGAATTTTTCAATCTGATTACCTGCGTCGTTAATGTAGAATTCACGGCTGACATCGTAACCTGCATAGTCCATAATCGCAGCAAGACAGTCACCGAGAGCACCACCACGCGCGTTACCCATATGCATAGGACCTGTGGGGTTTGCAGAAACAAATTCCACATTTACCTTTTTACCTGCGCCGTAGGATGAGCGTCCGTAATCCTTACCGCAAACGCGTACATCCTTGAGAATTGCAGAATAATATGAGGGGCTCAGATAAAAATTGAGGAAACCGGGTCCTGCAATTTCACATCTTTCAAGATATGTTCCTTTAAGGTCAATGTTTTCAAGAATAGCCTCACCGATTTTTCTGGGATTCATTCTCATAGCCTTTGTCGACATCATAGCAACATTTGAAGAAAAGTCACCATTCTTAGTGTCACCGGGAACTTCAATTTTAAAATCGCAGACAGGCTCCGCAGGTAAAACACCTGCACTGACAGCTCTTCCCATAGCATCGAGAATAACCTGTCTTATCTGCTGATGAGTTTCGTTTACGATTTTTGACATCTTTTTACTTCCTTTCAAGCTTCTGTAACTGTTATAACAAGATAATTTTCAGAAACCACACCTGCACCAAGGTCAAGTGTATAATCAAATTCAAGTGTACCACCCGCTTCGGACATATCGCTTTCAACCCTCTGTGCAAAAACACCGAGAAGTAAATTTCCTGCAGGTGTTGAATAAGAGCAGTTATGGCGTTTGCCTCTCTGGATAATAAGCTCTGTTTCGAACATACCTGAACGAGTCATTGTTACGCATTCGCCGTTTTCCACCTTCAAAGTCACCTGACAGCCTTCCAGTTCACCGTTTTCGGTGTAGGAAAGCACATAACTGTCACGGTCTCCCTCAAAGGTGCCCAGAAGAGTGGTTTCAAGACCGTCAGAGTCGCCATCCATCTCGTGTCGGTCCACAATTTTTATAACAACTTCTTTTTTCATTTATTTACTCCATTTATCTTCTGCATACGCAATAAGACGGGTAAGAAGCTCTGCATTTTCAATTCCTGCTGCAGCCATCAGTTTGGGGTACATACTGATGCTTGTAAAGCCGGGAAGAGTATTGGGCTCATTGAGCATTACAAGTCCGTCTGATTCTCTGACAAAGAAGTCAACTCGTGCAAGACCTGAACAGCCCAGTGATTTATATGCATAACAGGCAGCCTTTCTTACTTCCTCAAGCTTTTCGGGAGAAAGTCTTGCAGGGATGAAAAGCTTACTTGCGTCTGAAATATATTTTGCTTCAAAATCATAGATTTCGTTTGCAGGAACAATTTCGCCAACCTGACCTGCAACGGGCTCATCATTACCCATTACGGCACATTCAACTTCCTGACCGACAATACCCTCTTCAAGAACAAGTTTTCTGTCTTCTCTGAAAGCAGTTTCCATAGCCTCTTTGAAAGTTTCTCTTGATGAAACCTTTGTTACGCCTACGGATGAACCTGCGTTTGCGGGTTTTACGAAAACCGGATAACCCAGATATTCCTCTGCCTTGTCGAGAATTTTGTCCTCATCGAGAGAATATTCATATTCGGTAACACCTAACCACTTTGCCTGAGGTATTCCTGCCCTGTCAGCAACAGTGTTTGTAAGTGTTTTGTCCATACAGATTGCACTTGAAAGACAATCGCATCCCACATAGGGAATTCCTGCAAGCTGCAGAAGTCCCTGAATTGTACCGTCCTCACCGTTTTTACCGTGCATAACGGGGAAAACAACATCGATTCTTTCCGTTTTTATTCCGTCTTCTTCAAAAACTATAATTCCGTGAGAAGCAGAGTCGGGAGAAATGATTGCTTTTGTCAGGTTTTCTCTGTCCTCTGTCCATTTATCATTAGGGAGATTTTCTGTTTTACCTGTATATCTGTACCATTCGCCGTTCTTTGTAATACCCAGCATAAGCACTTCAAACTTATCCTGAGGAATATTTTCAATGACAAATCTTGCAGACACACAGCTGACATCGTGTTCACTTGATGCCCCGCCAAAAATTACAAGAACTTTCTTCATTATAACAAGACCTTTCTTCGTAACAAGTCTTACTTACTGTTGCTGCTGACCGAGCATAGACTGCATCATACCCTGTCTCTTTGCTTTCGGGGGCTTGTATGCAGGGGGATTCTCAAGAAGCTTTATTGCTTTTTTACCTGCTCTTGTCACAAGGAATCTGTTTACATTGATTACAATCGCAGCAAGTTCAGGGTCCATATAGTCAACGCATCTTGCAAGAAGCTCGTCGTCATTATTAAGCTGACTGAAAATTGTAACTGCAATAAGGCTCTGCACTTCATTTGTGCCGTCAAGATAGATTTCGTTTATCATATTGAAAAACTTCTTCATCTGCTGTTTATCGTTCTGCTTTATTACATTCACTGCGTATGAGCCGTATTTTGTAAAGAAATCATCTGCAAGGAAATCTCCGTACATTTCAATGTTTCTCTTATACTCATCGCGAAGCTCGGGGAAGAAAACAGTATATCTGTTTGCAAGAGTGTTGGGGTCATAGAAGCTGTTGCCGTTTTTAGCTGCAGCCTTTGAAACAGGAGGAGGAAGCTTGATGCTCTTTGAAGGCTTGTTCTCCTCTCTGAGTTTAAATCTTGATTCAATGCAGTCATTGAATTCATTAGCGATATACTTAACGTCTTTTTCGTCTGCGTTTTCATCGAAGAGTGATGCAGAAACGCTTGTGAAAGTCATACTCTCACCGTCTCCGTCTCCTGTCTGGAAACAGAGCTTTTCTTCAGAATAAAGAATTCTGATGTTTCCTCTTTCGGAAACATAGTCAATATAGTACTTTCCGTCTTCAACATTAACGGGAAGTTCATCCTTCTTCTGACCTTCTGCATACACTGCCTCAAAACCTCTCAGTGAAAGATTTTCAGCAATACTTTTGTCGATAATTCTAAGTGCTTCCTGAATATTCATTTTAATTCTCCCAAAAATATAGTTTTTTAGATTTACATAATATTGTATCACAAAAAATCCGCTTTGTCATCATCTAATTATAAAAGAATTCGAAAAAAATAGCACTATTTATATAGAGAGTGAATAAACTTGATTTATTTTCTATTATATGGTATAATAACGCATTATTATGATAAGTGTACCCTGAAAGGCACAAAAGGAGCAATATTTTTATGGATTACATTTTTTCCGACAAGATTTCTTCTCTGAAGCCCTCTGCTATCAGAGAAATTTTAAAAGCTACATCTGACCCGGGAGTTATCCCTCTCGCTGCAGGTAACCCCTCCGCAGAAGCTTTCCCCACTGAGGAAGTGAAGAAAATCACTGCTGAGCTTCTCGAAGAAGACCCCATCCTCGCTTTGCAGTACGGCGTGACTGAGGGCTACAATCCCCTTCGCGAAATCATTTCATCATATATGAAAGAAAAGCACAACATCGGCAGAGATTCAGACAGCATTATCATCACATCAGGTGCGCAGCAGATTATGGACCTTGCTTCAAAGGTTCTCCTCAACGAAGGCGACACAGTAATCTGCGAATGTCCCTCATTTATCGGCTCACTGAACTGCTTCCGTTCATACAACGCGCGTCTTCGCGGTGTTGATGTTGAATCAGACGGTATGAACATCGAAAAGCTTGAAGAGGCTCTCAGAACAGAAAAGAATGTAAAATTCATCTACACAATCCCCAACTTCCAGAATCCCTCAGGTGTTACAATGTCTCTTGAGAAGAGAAAGGCAGTTTACGAACTTGCCAAAAAGTATAACGTTCTCATTGTTGAGGATAACCCCTACGGCGACCTGAGAGTAAGCGGTGAACACATACCTGCAATCAAAAGCTTCGACGAAGACGGCATAGTAATTTACGGCGGCTCATTCTCGAAAATTCTTTCACCCGGTATGCGTGTGGGATACGTTATCGCTCCCCAGAGCATTATCGCAAAAATGACAGTAGGCAAACAGGCTGCCGATGTTCACACTCCCATGCTCAATCAGCTCATCGTTTACAGATGGATGAGAGATTATAACTTTGAAGAACATATCTCAAAGATTTGCAGAATCTACAAATCAAAGCTTGAGATTATGTGCGACGCAACAGACAAATACCTTGGCGATAAGGTAACATATGTCCGTCCCGAGGGTGGTCTCTTCGTCTGGTGCAAGTTGAATGACGGCATTGATATGCTTTCATTCTGTGCAGAAGCCGTAAAGAACAAGGTTGCAGTTGTTCCCGGCACTGCATTTATGATGAACGCTGATGATAAAACTCAGTGCTTCAGAATGAATTTCTCAACTCCTTCAGACGACAAAATCGTCAAAGGCATTGAAATTCTCGGCAATATCCTGAAATGAGGTTGAAATAATGGAAAACACAGAAAAGAAAAAGAAAATACTCAGTTGTATCCAGCCCACAGGCACACCTACTTTAGGCAACTATCTGGGTGCTCTTAAAAACTGGAAGGCTCTCGAGGACGATTTCGATGCTGCATATGCTGTCGCTGACCTTCACGCAATCACCGTAAGGCAGGAACCTCAGCAGTTCAGAAAGCAGATTATTGAAGCATATGCTCTTCTTCTCTCAATCGGTCTTTCTCCCGAAAAGAGCATCGTTTTTGTTCAGAGCCAGGTTCCTACCCACGCTCAGCTTGCATGGATTCTCAACTGTTATACACAGTTCGGTGAAATGAGCAGAATGACTCAGTTCAAAGATAAATCACGCTCTCACGCAGATAATATCAATGTAGGTCTCTTCTCATATCCCGTTCTTATGGCTGCTGATATTCTTCTCTATCAGGCAGATTTTGTTCCCGTAGGTGCTGACCAGAAACAGCATCTTGAAATTGCAAGAGACATCGCAGAACGCTTCAACGGTATGTACGGCAACGTTTTCACAATTCCCGAGCCTTACATCCCCAAAGCAGGTGCGAGAATTATGTCGCTTCAGGACCCCTCAAAGAAGATGAGCAAGTCAGACGAAAACACAAAGTCTTTCATCTCTATGCTGGATAAGCCTGAAACAATTATGAAGAAAATGCGCTCTGCAGTTACAGACAGCGAATCTTCCGTTCACTTCGACGAAGAAAACAAGCCCGGTGTTTCAAACCTTATGAACATCTATTCCTGCTGTACAGGTCTTGACTATGAGCAGATTGAGAGAGAGTTTGCAGGTAAAGGCTACGGCGATTTCAAAACTGCAGTAGGTGAAGCCGTTGTCGAAGAGCTCCGCCCCATCCGTGAAAGCTTTGAGATGTATATGAAAGACCCTGCTATGCTTAAGGAAATGATGGCAAAGGGTGCTGACATCGCAACAAGAATTTCACAGAGAACTCTCGACAAGACTATGAAGAAAATCGGTTATGTTCTCAGATAACACAGGTTTGACAGCCTGTTAAATATTGGAGGTTTTTCTATGAAAGCCAAAGACAGTGTTAAAAATTATGATTCAAAAATCAGAGAGTATGTAAACTACTCTTACAGACAGTCAAAAAATGCCTGTAAAAATTACGGCAGCCGTCCTGCAGGGGGCGAAAAAGAAAAAGAACTTCAGAATCACCTTGTAAGTGAGCTTGAGACCTGCGCAGACAGTGTAAAAAAAGAAAGCTTCAGGTTTTCAAAGACAACTGCACTGAGCGAAAATCTTTTCACGGTTATTCTTCTTTCTCTTGCAGTAATTCTTGTGATTCTCGAATGCTTCGGCGTTTTCCCCGAGGATACAATCCCTGCAATACTAACAGCAGTTTTTGTAATTGCAGGTGTTGCAAACATCTTCACAGGCTTTACCCGTAAACTTATTTCAGGCAAAGGCGAAAGCGAAAACATCTTCGCTGTGAGAAAGGCAGACAAGGAAGCGACAAAAAGGCTTATCCTTGTAGCTAACAGCGACTCAGCAAAAAAACAGAAGTTTTCTGCTCTTCCCTTTATGTTTGTAACGGTTGCAGGTTTCATCCTGACTATCGCAGTTATGTTCATCAGCGCATATTTTGATTTGTTCACAACTGTGCCTTCACTCAGATTCGCGTCTCTTGCGCTTATTCTTTTCATCCCCGTCGCTCTTATCCCCGTCTTTGCAGACAGCAAGGAGTTTTCCGACGGAGCTTCAAAGAATCTTTCAGGTGCATTCTCATCAATCGCAGTTCTCAAATATCTCAAGGATAACTCCATTGAGATGCCCTCTCTTGAAATCTGCGTTCTTATCACAAGTGCCCACGAATACGACTCAGCAGGTGCAAAAGCCTTTGCAAACGCTCACTCCGGAGAATTCAAGGATATCCCCACAATCTGTGTAAACCTTGACTCTGTTGCCTGTGAAGAAAAGAATCTGGGTATCATTACAGGAAAAAATTCAGAAAAATCATCAGATTTCATCAGACTCGGTGCGGAAGATACGGAAACAGAAATCGGCGCATCCTCTCTTCAGGGAAAATACTTACCTGATTCTTCTGCCCTTTCTGCATCAGGCTTCGATGCTTGTGCACTCACTGCACTGCCTGAGAATCACACAAAAATGCCTGATACCTTTGAGGATATGAAAGTCAAGACTATCGAAACAGCCCTCAAGGCAGTGGTTTCAGCCGTATTTTTGTACGAGGAACAATAAAGTACAATAATTTTATAAATTTTTTCCAAAAATTTTAAAAAATAGCTATGAAAATCTGAAAATTTGTGATACAATGTTTTTTGACGATATTGTTTTACTCTGAGGAGGATTATTTATGAAAAACACAATCAAAAAAATTCTTGCCGTTATTTTAACAGGCATTATCGTTTTTACACTTGCATCTTGTTCTATCTCTGACAAGGTTCAGGAATTTTTCGTAGAAGAGACAACAGTTACTGTTCCCTACACAAACAAATCCGAAAAGCCCTCTAACACAAAGGAAATTGTTGATTACTTCAACAGAGTTTCTGCAGAACTCAAGAAGGATGACCCCTTCAATGTAACTCTCAGCAGAGATTTCTCAACAAACAGCTTTGAAAGCGAAAACGAACACCTCAAAGCTGCATTCCCCACAGTTGCAAATTTTGTTATCAAATATGCAGGAGATAAATTTGTAGACAGAAACCTTGAGGGTACTCCCGTTGAAGTTTATCCCCTTGAAGGCTCCTCAGTTGCAAGTATTGTTGACTTCAAGCAGGTCAAACTTGCTACCTGCTCACAGACAGATGACTACTTCGTTATCACAATTGATTTCAAGGATGATGCAACTCCCCTTGAAGCAGACGGTCTGAGCAAGGTTTTCAACACAAACGATAAAGAAGCTATCCTCAGCGAAATCGCAAAAGCAAACAACCTTCTCACAGTAAACGATTACGATGTTGAATACAATGGCGGTAGAATCGTTTGCAGAGTTGAAAGAGGTACTGACAGAATCATTTCAGCTTCATACTCAAGAGTTATCAAGGTTACAGCTGATGTTACAGGTCAGGGTGAATTTGCCGGAGTTAAAAACGAAAAGGTTACATTCAATCTTAACGAAAACGAAAACTACACAGTTAACTGGACAGAACCCGTAGAGGACTGATTCCCTAACTAAAACTTGCCGCTGTATTCATTTATGAATTTCAGCGGCTTTATTTGTCAAAAATAACAGGAAAGGAGAGAAATTATGAAAGACTTTGATTTCGATGACGACGATTTCGAATTCGAGGAATACGACCCATTTTCAGAAAATATTTTCGCAAGAAATCTCGAACACAAGAAATCTATCAGAAAACACGCCAATCGCACAGGACTTTGCATTCTTTGTTTTCTCGCTGCACCGCTTGTGCTGAGTTTAGGACTTAGCATTACCGGTCTTTACGATTTTTATTTTGAAAACTTCTCCTTTCAATACTGCGTAGAAATGCTCCTGATGGTCTTTTTCCTTTTTATACCCTTTTTATTTGTTTACATCATCGGGGACAAGGAAGATAAAGAACGGGTTATTCTCAGTCTGGAAAAGCCATCATCTCCCCCTGTTTTTTGGCTGACCATTCCATTCGGTCTTATGCTCTGTATTGCAGGAGATTATATTTCATCCTGGATTTCCGCTCTTTTTGAGGCAATCGGAATCACACTCACATCCGTCCCTGACTATGAAGTTCCTACAAGCGGAAGTGCATTGTTTCTCTTTGCTTTTTCAACAATCGTTCCCCCTGCAATAATCGAAGAATTTGCACTGCGCTGTGTTACCTTGCAGCCTCTGCGTAAATACGGCGATAAGTTTGCAATTGTTATGACCGCTCTTGTTTTCGGTCTGATGCACAGAAATGCAGTTCAGGGAATTTTCGCTTTTATCGCAGGACTGGTTTTCGGATATATCGCAATACTTGCAAACTCCGTCTGGCCCTCAATAATCATCCATGCACTCAACAACGCTTTCGCAGTTGTGGTAAATGTTATGAATGAAATAAACCCTGAGCTTACCAATGTGGTTTATATGGTTGTTTTAATCATTATTGCAGTAGCAGGTGTTCTGTCAGCAGTCGGCTTAGTTGTGACAACAAAAAAGAAAGTCCTTATGAAAAATCCTATGCCGAGACTTCCCGTGAAAGCAAAGCTTTCTTCATTCCTGCTGAGTATACCAATGATGATTTCAATTGCGATTATGCTCGTCTATACAATTTTCGGTGATTTATAATGGATGATATATTTTTTATGAAAGAAGCCCTTCGTCTTGCTGAGAAATCAGCAAAGGAAGGCGAAGTCCCCGTAGGTGCCGTGGCGGTGTGGGACGGCGAGATTGTGGGCAGAGGCAGAAACAGACGGGAGAAAGACAAAAACGCTCTTGCTCACGCAGAAATCGAAGCCATTAACGAAGCGTGTAGAACTCTCGGTGGCTGGAGATTGTGGAAATGCGATTTGTATGTGACACTTGAGCCTTGTCCCATGTGTACGGGTGCAATTATAAATTCCCGTATCAGACGGCTTGTCTACGGCGCTTCAGATTACAAGGCAGGGTCTGTGGGAAGTGTAGTGAATTTATTTGAACTCCCCTACAATCACAAGCCTGAAATCGTCAGAGGCGTCTGCGAAGAAGAATGCTCTCAGATTCTTACAAACTTTTTCAGAAATTTAAGAAACAAAAAATAATTTCCACTTACAACGGAAACAATATAATAAATTTATACAGGAGGAATCCACAATGAAAGAACTCAAAGGCACAAGAACAGAAGCCAACCTTATGGCTGCATTCGCAGGTGAATCACAGGCAAGAAACAAGTACACCTACTATGCAAGTAAGGCAAAGAAAGACGGCTACGAGCAGATTGCAGCACTCTTCCTTGAAACTGCAGAAAACGAAAAGGAACACGCAAAAATCTGGTTCAGGCTTCTCCACGGAGGCGCAGTACCCTCAACAATAGAAAACCTTGAAGATGCCGCTGCAGGTGAAAACTACGAGTGGACAGATATGTATGCAGGTTTTGCAAAGGAAGCCAAAGAAGAAGGCTTTGACGAAATCGCAGCACTCTTTGAAATGGTTGCTAAAATCGAAAAAGAGCACGAAGAGCGTTATCTGAAGCTCCTTGCAAACATCAAGGACGGTATTGTATTCTCAAAAGACGGCGACGCAATCTGGAAATGCCGTAACTGTGGCCACATCGTGGTAGGCAAGGCTGCACCCGATCTCTGCCCCGTTTGTGCACATCCCAAAGCATACTTTGAAATCAAAGCTGAAAACTATTGAGAAACTGTCGGCAAAACCGACTGAAAATAACAGACAAAGACCCTCTGCGACTTGCGTCACAGAGGGTCTTTTCAGGTCAGGATGCTACTATCTCAGTCAGCAACCGCAGCCACAGTTGTTAGCGCAACCGCAGGATGTCTCACGTGCACAGCCGCAACCGCAAGCGTTTGAGCCGTTATCGCCGCAACAAGCAAGGATGAGAATAAGGATGATAATCCAAGAGCAGCTGCCACCACCGAATAATGAGTTACACATATTGTTTCCTCCTTTCAGGTTTAGGTGAGGTTTCCCTCGCCCTACATTCCATTATATGGAGGATACAAAAAGGTGTGACTACTGATTTGTTTTGGAAAGAAGACTTACCCTTTTTGCTTCAAATTCTTCAGGTGTAATTGCGCCGATATCAAGAAGTGTTTTGTATTCCATAATAAGATTACCTGCAGCTTCAAGAGGAAAGAACATATCCGGGGCGTACTCAGTATTCTTTTTCTTGGAACTTTCCAAAATAAGCAAAACAGCAGCTAACCAAGGCAAAAAATTAATCAGAAAACCAAAAAAATTCGCCGATATAGTCATAAAATCAAGTGAAAACGAGCCGTTGAAAAAGCCAAGTGTAAGCAGCAGCAAAAGAAATCTATGTACTAATACGACTGTCAAAAGTATTTTTGAAAGATTTCCGATTTCTGACTTGTTTATTTTCAAATGGACACAACCGAACAAAGCACAGACTATTATGAAAAGGACATTAACCACAATTGTTGTTATTGTCTGAATTCCAAAATCCGATTTGAGATAACCAAAAATATATACCATCTCAGGTATAATCTTCGCAAACCATAAGACAGATATAAACTTATCATTTTTCATAAAATAAGCAATTGCAATTACAAAAGATAAAACTTCGCCCAGAATCTGCCAGGGCGTCATTGTATAAGAAGCGTCCGTTGCTGCGGTAACCAAAGAAGTTGCTATTATCCCTAACAAAGTTACCACAAGAAACATAACACCGGTGAGAAAGTAAAGTCCGCTTTTCTTCGGTTTAATCGCTGACATAGGATTGACATATTCAGAAAACAATGCCGTCTGCTTTCTGCTTGAATATTCTTCCGGCGTTAAAGCACCATTGTCGAGCATACTTTTACATACTCTTATATTCTGGACGATTCCGTACTCGTGGTTTACAATCGAGGAAATAGTCGTCTGATAATTCTGATTGATATTCATATCCGAACCTCCTGTGTCTGTTTTCTTTTTATATTTTAATCTACTGACAAACAAAAGTCAACAAAAAA
>JAZQLC010000010.1:0-93671 GCA_045542485.1 Acutalibacteraceae bacterium | reverse complement strand
CAGAACGACATGGCTACGATCCGACTTTATAAAGAGTTGAAAACCGCAAAAAGTAACACAAAAATTTTAATGTTTTTGAAAATTGTCGAAATGACAGTTTTGACGCAGATATTTTGTTGATTTTGCCAAGCAATTTATATTTATACATATTAAAAATATCGCAATATAGTTTTATGTTCAAGATTACTTGCAAAAACGTTGCATTTTTCGACAAAAATGCATATTTTTAAACTCAATTATTACACAATAACCAACCGCACCATAGCAGTTAAGCTACGATGCGGTTTGCAATTTTTATTCAGTTTATATTCTTGCATTTTTAATGTATTCCATATCGTTCAACAAATTCGCTATTGGTATCTTGCCTTTTAATTATTGTGTTTCTTGAACAACATACAATTTTCCGCTTGACTTACAAAAAATAATTGTATCATTGTTTTTCTCTAAAACACACCACTGGAAATCCTCGGCAGTATCAATTTTCATAGACTCTTCTACTTCAATTTCGGTTAGTAATGAGTCTATTTTCTCTTTTACTTCTGATTTGTTCCCCAAAACAAACTCAACATTTTCGATAGGCTCTCCGTTATCCTCATAAATGCTGTACCTAATGCCATCACCTGTAAACCCTATATCGCTTTTAGCAGAATAGATTTCTTTAAAACCATTTGTAAAATCTATTTCCCACAATTTTTCATAAACATAAGTATTTGAGTTTACTCTGAAAGTACCGACAAAAAACAACACAGCTATTCCAAGAAAACCAAGTGATATAACTATCAACTTTTTACAGTTTATTCTCATATTATTCACCATCGTTTGGCATTAAAGCTTAAATATAAACTCCCATTTCAATTTTAAATGGAACAATAACTCCCGCTTCTTGTGCCTTGTACATTGTATTCACGGCAATTCCCTGAATGCTTGAGTAATCAGCTACTGCATAATCATATCTGTCATATATCAAGAACATATGATGGTTTGTATCGCGATAATAAGTAAACCGGTGAATTGCATAGTAAAAATCATCATCTACCGTTTTTCCTGTTTTCTCGAAGCTTGAACTGCCACTTCTGCTACCACTCGCATACAACCTTTTATATTCTGTCGTTTGAGAAATAAGAGTTTTATATACCGGATTATAAAATGAATCCAGCACTTCATTTTCTTTAGCGTGAGTTAACAATTCTGCTGACAAATAATAGTCTTTGGAATTAAAATAGGCAATTACCGCGGAAACTGCGGGAGAATAAAGCAAATGAAAACTACCATATGGAATCAATAATGTTCCGTTCTGATAGCTTTGATACTCTTCTATCATATCCTCCACGGAAGATATCTGATTTATAATCTGTTCTCTTTCCACTAAATTTGATGTCTCTGCCAATAGTCTAACCAAACGCAATTTCATTTCGTTGAGTTCAGCAATAACGTTTGTTCCATTAGCAACAAGTTCACTTTCGATTGATGAAACAGACTGATTTACAGACATAATTTCATTGTTGAGTGCCGTCTCTTCAGCATATACGCTTAACGGTAGGCTTAACAACATAATAACAACTAAAAGAACACTAACTATTTTTTTCATATTATGGACCTCCTTTTGATATTTTTAATTAATAATTTTAACTAATGAAAATTTAAATTCCATATTGGAATCACCTTAGCCTTCCTGTTGAACGGTATTATTAACTATTATAATTTTAGTGTTTGACTATACAAATTATTAAACAAACAGCAGTTGCATACAAGCTTATTATATATAATTGTAATTAGATATGATTATAATTTATCATCTTTCTCATCAATGGTTTTATGGCTTTGTAATTTATTGTGTAAGCAATTAAGTTTTTGTATTATTATGGTAGAACTGGCAATGTTCACTGCAGTCAACCCCATAGCGATAGCTAAAATCATTTGGATTGAATTTGAATCTGAAAGCGGTATCATAAGTGTTATCCAGCCAACAAAAAGAAAAATTATTAACAGTATTATTGCAATCATCTTTTTATATTATAGCCCATATAATTATGCGGCTGTTCCTCCCGTGTTGTTTTTTCCATATACTGTTCCATGGTATATGTATTTTTGGGCTATCGTAAAGTTCTCATAAAAATAACCTGTGCAGTGTTGCTCATCCATACCTAACCTAAAATCTATCCCGAGGGAAACTCCTGAACCGCTCAAGGAATAATTTGGAACAATGTTAATTGTTGTGTGTCCATAAGCCGCATCCACATATAACATTGCTGCGTTGGAGCGATTTGTTAACTGAAAAGTACCGTATCCACTATACGCAAAGTGTGTTAGTACACCATCGCCATCAGTTAATGCTAAGGCGAATTTAGCTGAAATGCTATTTGTATGCTCAGTTGAAAGTACCCAAGGTTCCACCTGGCTAATGGTTGAGTATGAAGGATGAACAGAAATTAGATTAGCATGCACTTTATTGTTTGGCTGTACGCAGTATGTAAAACTATTTGATGTGTTCGAGTCAAACACGACAGCAACCATATCGACAATTCTAAAGAAAGGAATTCTACTCCATGACCAAGAATATTTCATATTCACATAATACATTGGTGTATTATTTTCTGTACGAGAACCATTACTAACATAGCTTAAATTCGAGGTCATAGTAGCCGTAGAAATGGATCTAATGACATTTTCTGGAATATCATCCATAGCTGCAGCTTTACGCAATTCTACTATTTCATCATCTGTATATCTGTAATTTCTCAACGTTTGATCATCTAATGAAGCACGATTGCGAATTTCTTTTTCATAATCAAAATTTCTTATATTAATGATATCTTCTTTTGTACAGCCAAGAGCTAAAAGTTCCTTATCTGTTTTAGAAACTACTTTTTTGTATTCATCCCATTCGTTGATTGTTATATTTTTTTCGGCAACAAGTTCTCCAACATTTATCGCATAGGAACTTATTGAAAAAATTGAAATCAAAAAAACAAAAGATAAAAACACAGATAAACTTTTTTGGAAAAACTTTTTCATTATAATATACCTCCGTAGTTTTTTAATATCATTATTTTTAGGCATTAAAAAATATTAGTAATCACGTATATATTATCATCCACATTGGTATCACCTTATCCTTTACTTGATACAATATTCATTTAATTTTACTTTTCAATAATATAGTCTAAAAAACTCGGTAATCTTACAAGATAATATTCTACAAATATTTCGTCAAAAATTTGTGTGTTTTACACATAGCGTTTTTGAGGGTATAAAATGAGGTGATACTAAACAGTACCATCTCAAACTTGGATTTATAGTGTTATTAGAATTTTTGTTATTTACAAAAGCAGTCATTTAGATATGAAATTGTTTTTGGGGGATAATCCAACCATCTCCAATAGTTGTGAAAATTACAAATTATAAGTCTCTCCAAAAAAGTTATAAAATCACAGCCAATAAGATTCCCATTATTAAAACCAGAGCTTTCAAAAAAAATGTAGTTGCCAGAGTCAATCAAGGAGGAATCTATAAAAAGTCTATCACCAAAGAAATATGCAAAATTATAAATGCCGGGGCGAAATTCTGAGCGGTTAACTTTTTCTTGCTCTATTAATGTACCAATGTCATAAATTTGTTGTTCGGAGGAACCACATTCAATACCGTTGGTAAACAATAGAAATTGGGACAGTTCCTGTGGAAGTTGATAACCTCTCGACTCAAACAATTTAATTTGTTCTTTATCTGCCCCTTCTCGCAATACCCAAGGCTTGTCTATCAGATTTGCACCTTCAGCATATATAGTGTTGTTTAGTTTTGTAATAGTTACTAAAGACTCGAGGATTGTTTGTATTTCCATCTTAGGTATCTCCTTTGAAGTTGCAAATTAATTTTGCTTTTAGACTAGGATTGTGTTATCTGCTTATTTGTAATAATTCCACCAATTTGTTACTCTAGTATGGTCTGACTTTGTTAAAGCAATTAAATTACCATAAGCATTCGTACCACCATATCTTCTTGGTAAAATATGATGTACTTCATATCCTGTTAAATCTTTTCCGATATGCGCTGCATATTGATTTCTAATTGTTGCATTCCACGGTACCCATTGAGATGAAGGGATTTCAGTAGCCGTAACTGAGAAATTATAAGGCAGAGATTGATTTGTAACAGGACTGACGATGTCTGTAGGATATTTTTCACCACGCTTGTTGAATGGAACTTTATATGTGCTGTAATTAATATTTTCGCTGTTGCCGGTGCCAGTGAGAACTGCATAATATTTGGCTGTTTGATTATTGGTTGATACTGTAACGGACATGGATTCGCCTAAATTAAGATCATTATCGTATTTAGAAGCACGCAATACAGCTGAAGTTCTATAAGAATACAATTTTAATGTAATACTTACAGTACTAAAACCGAGAGCAAAATCGTTTTTTACTGTTGCAGTAACCGTATTAGCTGTTTTATTGCCGATCAGAGACACATTAAGGTGATATATTGAGCGAGTTCGTGCGTCTGTTATAGGTACAATAAAATCTTCGGTGTCTTCTGTAATATTTACAGGATACAGTATCGTAAATTCGTTATCTTCAATTATTGTATTATTTGTGTCTGTCACCATTGCTGCATTTGCCATCAAATTACATGACAATATCATAATCAGACACATAATCAATGATATTGTGCGTAAAAACACTTTTTTCATAAGAAACCTTTCTCCTTTTTGCTTTAAAATTTAGTTACTCATTCTATCTTGCTACTTTTAGCAATTATTTATTTTAAGTATAAACCATTTGTGTCACTCCAATCTTTCGGTAAATGTGAATCGCATTAACCTTTTGATAATATAGTCTTAAAAATTTGAAAATCTTACAAAAAATAATTTATGAAATGTTATAATAAAATACACCATATCTATAATGTGAATAAGATATGGTGTTTCTAATATTTACTTAAAATAATTTACTGAGTTTACCTTCAATTGTTTCTCTATCAATGATGTAATGTTTTATATCCATAGGATTATATATACCAGAATCACAATATGTAACAAGTATGCTTTCATTTGATAATGATTGAATACCTACGAAATAAGGATTTTTTAAGTCCAATAAAAATTCTGTTGCGTAAACTTTATCATTCTGCATATCAATTATATATAGGGGGCAATTTTTCTGTTCAATTTCTCCGCTATATACATTTACATTGCTCTCAATAAAAAAAATGTATTTGCTTGCAACTGCATATTGGACTTGACGGTCTGTACCTTTCATAACAAGTTCAATTCCAACATCTGTTTTTTTACAAATATATGTTGTAAGGCTTTCATACGTTCTAAAAACAATATAGTCGTCTGTTAAATACAATTCAAGCATTTGTTCTGAGCCAATAATATCTTCAAAACCAATTAAGGCTTCTTCTTTTATTAATTTTCCGCTTTTGTCATAATGATATAAAAAGAATTGATATTTACCAGAAATCAGACGGCGACCCAACCCAAATATTTCTCCATCTTTTACCGCAAAGCGTTCTATTAGTATTCCTTCACTGTCTGTCCAACTTACATCATTTTCATATCTTTCATTAATTATTTCTTTTTTTTCGCCATTTATATCATAAATCCAAGCCGTTGATATTACGGCATATTCCGTTTTATCAGAAGGTCCTTGTGTAATGCTATATGATAAAAATTCTGTATCATTTATTTGACACATATAAATTAGTGGGTTACTGCATTCTAATTCATCAACAATTTCAACAGTTCCATTCTCGACGTCAATTCTTGTTAATTTCACATCGTGAGCAGTATCTTCAGAAAATTCTGAAGTGTAGCTTTTCCATTCGTAAAGATATTTATCCTTAAGCACTACCATAGAACCTGAACCAACTGACCAGTTTGTAATGTTTTGAGGAGTATTTAACCTTATTTCTTTTCCTGATTTAGATTCAATCAACATAAATTCGTCGTTTATTCCGCCATCTGAATATGTAGATTTATACCCATAGTAAGTATTGCCTATAGCATTTACGATTGTAAAATTGTTTAGGTTCAAATTTTTAAATTCTTTTGCCAAATTTGTTGATTTAACATTGACTTTTGGCAATATAACATCTTCATTCAGATTAATGCTTTGTGAAGTGTTTTCTGATTCGTTTTTTTCATCTGTTGATGGTTTTGAATCAACACTTGAACAACCAAATAAAAAACACAAAGATAATAATAGAGCGAAGCACACTAGTTTTTTCATATCAAACTAACTCCTTTCATTTAATCTCCGTGCTTGACTGAAAATCAAGCACGGAGTAATCATACAGTTAGAAAGAAATTAAGAATACAATTAGGTGAGGTAATACTGTGAACCTGAACCAAATTTATTTGTGATAACAGTATTCAATTGCGACCATGTTCTCTTATGCTCACCATCGTTAGCTGTTGCACCGGAAACATACTGTGAAAAATAATATGGATCGCCGATAAAATATCTGTTATTTTCCCAAGTAAGTAATCCGCTACATATACAGAAATGACCGCCTGTAGTATATGGCCAATTAGTTGTTCCCGAAGTGTTTTTTATAATCAAAATCATAGGCTGATAATTCAATACATTGTTTTTTAGGTCAGTATTGAATGTTGTCTGACTGCCGGCATATTTTTTATACACATAGGGGACATAATCTGATGGCTTGCTCGGAAGATGAAGGTTCAAGTAGTTTCTTATTAAAGGAAGGTCAGGGTATGTAACACCCCACTGACTTTTCCAAAAACTCATTATATTTGACTGTGATGGGGGTGCAGCACCAATGTATTTACCTACAGTATATACTGTTCCTGCACTACATGATGTACTTGTTACCTGTTTGTATATGGTGGGCCATAAAGCATATGTAGGCATTGATACTCCAGCTACGGTACTGTTTGTACTAATAACAGAAGCAGTAGAAACATTAGATGTTAATATAGCTCTATCATTTTTAATGGAGTTTGTTGTAACAATGTCCCCGTTGAGAATAGCAACATCATTTTCAGATAATGAAACATTTGTAAATTCTGTTTCATCTATTCCCATCTGATATGCCTTTTCATTATTGCCTGACGTTCTTGCAGAGAATTGCTATTAAGCAATAGTTCTTCAAACTGTTCAATCAATGACTGTTCCGATGTGCTGACATCAGCATCGCCTCTAGGCAATACATTGTTGTCTATTGCACTTGCTGATGTGATGGTGCCCATTAAACATGCAATACACAAAATTGTAGAAATAATGCATTTTACTAAAGAATATCTTTTCATGATTTTTCCTCCTTTTTTATAGTAAAAAGATAACACCTTATTGCGTATAAACAAAACGTTTATACGCAATAACTGTTGAATTTTAAAACATACCTCACTTTAAGGAAAGTCATTCTTTTCATAATTACCACTCTCCACTTAAAATTGTTTTTCGACTTTCACTAATATAGTCTTGATACAAATGAAATCTTACAAAGTCGAATTTACTAAATATTTCATCTTTTCTTTGTTAACATTGCTATATATCATATCAAAAAAGTCCCGTACAATTCGAAAAAGAAGAGTACGAGACTTTTTTCATTAATATTATTTATTCAATAATATAATTAAATTTGTTTATTGTAATTAATCAAAATGCTAACGATGAAGTTACATTATAACTCGTTTCTGTGTCCTTAAAAACTAAAAGTTTGGTTTTCTCGGCATAATGCTCACAAACTACACGATATGTATAACCTTTTGGAGCGGAGATAGTTTTTGAGAATATTTTTGATGTTGCTTCAGAATATTGATCGTAATAGCAGTAAGTAGTATAATCAGTCCATGTTCCGTTAATCAATCTTTGTAATTTAACATAAGTGAAACCACATTTTTTTACATCAGTTACACATATTGTTTTTGCAGTAATTATCAATTTATCTGTAGTTTTTGACAACTTTAAAAATTTACTTGTTATTAATCCTGTTGATAATACACTTACATCTGAATTGTTATTAGTATTATATAAACCATATACTTCATCAATAATGTTGTTTTCAATAACAAGTGTTGAATCTAAAGTTTTCTCTTGTGCAAAGGTATTGATAGATAGTATGCTTATAAGTGATAATACGGCTAAAAACAATGATATAATTTTTTTCAAAATAAACACCTCTTATTTAATAGTTTTAGCAAATTCCACTGTATCTTCTAAATCTAATGGAATATTTATGAAATAAACAGATAACCCGTCTTTGTAAGTTACAGCAGCAGAATCACCTTGCATAAAGCAATATATTGTTATGTTACCATTTTTTATTTCTTTTATTTCACTTGTAACATTAAGAAATTCCACGTCAGGCACTATTTCTTCCATAGAAAACTGAGTAATATCGATATTACAGAGTTCATCTTGATATTCTAATGTAATGTTCGCAGAATTCATATATTCATCTGCTTCATAAGTTATTTTAATTATTTCAAATTCTGCTTCAGGTAAGAGAACTTCATCAAACCCATTATCAGCAAGTTCCTTTGCAAGTTCTGTACCGAGAAGCTGATATTCATCAACTTTATCATCGGTCTTGTCAAAATTAATACGAATATAATCATTATAAAGTTCAACAATACCGTCAAACAAATTAATGTCAAATACAACTGCAGATACCGATATTGTACCAACAAGTAATACTGCAATTGCGGCGGAAATAGCAATAATCTTTTTGAATTTAAGCCTTATGTGTTTACCATTGGAATCACCATTACCTTTCTTTTCTTCTGTATCAGGTGTTTCAGCTTCGAGATTGCTTAATTTGTCTAAACAATACTCAATAAGCTCTGTATCCATTTCTTCTTCGGACTTTTCCATCTCTTCATCAATTATTTTGTTAAGGTTTTCTTCTAATGAACCGTCAAGTGATTTGTCGTTGATGAAGGATAAAAACTCTTTGTCTGTAAGCATTATTTATTCTACCTCCAACTATATAGTCTAACATATTTAGATTTCTTACAAAAAAATATAATTTTTATCCGTTTAACACTTTTTCAATTAACATTTTTGTTTTTTGTTTTAATCTAAAAAGTTTCTGATAAATGTTATTCTCTGTCGTATTATGTTCTTTAGCAATTGTGGAAATGGTTTTTTTAAATGTATATCTGTCATATAATAATTGCTGTTCTTTATCATCAAGCATATTAATAACTTTTTCTTTAAGAATCGGAATTTGCTCATCTTCAATTGAAAAATATTCATCGTGAATGACACCTGAATATGTATTGTCAAGATTTTGAGACTCAAAAGGAACAATTTTTTCTGCTTCTCTTTTTGCTTGAGCATAAATATCTTTTATCTTATTATTTGCGACCTTTGTCAACCAAGCTTTTGGATATTCTATTACCTTTCCTTTATGCAAAGCATCAGATAAATCAAGAAAAACATCCTGAATGCAATCATCAACATAATCAGGTAAACTTTTTAGTTTATATGTACATAGTTTGCGAATATACGGCTCATGCTCTTGCCATAACTCGTTTACTATTTTTTTATTATAATCCATTTTCTCTATATCCTCTTTTCAAATTATTCCCATATAATAGTAATCGTTTTAATTGTCATAATGTGACAAGAAAATTTAAGATTTGACTGCATTTATATAATTATAACATATTATTTGTGTTATTTGTTATGCAATTTTGACTTAATTTTCTACTTTTTTGCAGTATTGCTCATTAAACTAAAAAATATAGATATTTTAAGGCTTTTATTTTTTTGCATAAAACTATAATAGAAAGTCACGAAACATTTTATAAAAAACATTTCGTGACTATATACCTTAGAATTATGTTTAATCTTTTATTTTGATTCGTTAATCTTCAATTCTACATATAAAACTTCACAATTAGGAGAGTGTTGCCTCTTCGTAAGAATAACATTGAAATTATCAGTTAATAACTTCCAAAAGTCAGCTGAGTATTCATTAGGCACTTCAATATTATAGTTTACACTCATACATATATCAGCTCCTTACCTATTATCTCATTTGCTCTTGACTCAATGTTTTGCATACGGCATACCCACTCCAACTGATTAGCTTCTTTCAGTTGCTCTGTTACACCTTCAGTCTTTTTCATCTGCACAATGAGAGTATCAAACATATCTCGTGCCTGATTCTCAATCTCGGCACAGTGCTGATAAAGTTTGCCCTGGGTCAGCAATAAGTTAAAAAGTACACGGCAATGCTTTTCAAGATAATTCTTATGCAACATTCCCCACTTGCCGAGAGTGATATTTGCTTCTTCGGTCGGTAAGCTGAGGTTAGGGATGAGATAGTCACCAACACTGCGGTATTGAATTGAGTTTTTGTTCGACATAAAAAGTCCTCCTTTAAATTTTGTGCTTTCATTGTACAGAATTAAAGAGACTTTGTCGAATGTGCAAATATAAGAAAAAGAGAGAAGCCGAAACTTCTCTCTGATTTGCTTTCCTTGCAACGCCCATAAATTAGTATTTTAAAATTACTGCCTTATGTGGCGTCAGCAGATGGGGAGCTTTTGTTTTTTAAAAATATGGAAATCAATCAGCGTATGTGATTGTTCTGCCGGTTACGATGTGGGCAAATGTACGGTAGAAATTGTCGAAGAATTTCTGGAAAGCACCGAGACATACAATCTTTGTCGCGATTTCTTTGCCGTAACTGTCTTGCACCTTGAGAGCCTCGCCGAGAGTGAGCATATCGTACCAATGAACGGGATATGTTGTGTACTCTGATGTGTTATTTTCGTCGATGACAATCATTCTGTAACCGTACTGAGTTGAATAACGCTCGTTGTTATAACGGGTGCTCAGTGAGTTTACAATGTCAATTCCCTGATTTTTTACGCCGAAAGCATTGGCGTGGTCGTGACCTGAGAAAATCGCCAGAACATCACCTTTTTCAACCATAGCGTCGAACTGACCGTAGTTTTCATAGCCTGAACAGGGAGTTTCATTGAGTGTACCATAGTTTGTCTGATTTTCGTCGAACATATAATATTCCCCGTCATTGTTGATGTGTTCAAATGAGAAGAGAACATTCTTGTCTGATTTTTTCAGAACATCATAGATTTCGGGCACGATAATGTGCTGGAATGCGAGTGAATAAACTTTCTCGCCGCTGTTTTCGGCTCTGAGTCTATCGGATGTTTCTTTATACCACTCAACCTGGTCTGCCATTACACAACCGTAGCGGCCCTCTGAATCGTAATCGTTTGAGTCGAATACCCAGAGATTGAATTTAACCTTTTCACCGTCTGAGGACATAACGGGGATGTTGTATGTACCGCAGCCTGAAAGAGCTTCGCCGTCGTCAACGGAAACTGAGCAGGAATATGTGTTGTAGTAAGCCATAAGCTCTTCTCTTGACATAGCACCTGTCTCTGAATCGTGATTGCCGAATGTTATTGCGACGGGAATGTTTCTTGTTTCGAAAACTGTCATCAGCTTGTCGATAAGACGCTTTGTGTCAGCGGGGTCTTCACAGTTCTGAACGTTATCGCCTGTGATGACAACGATGTCAGGCTTTTCTTTGTCACAGGCATAGCCGATTGCCCAGCAGGATGAGTCGGCGTTGTAATCTTCAAAATGAGTGTCTGTAACGTGCATAACTCTGAATTTTCCGTCGTTTCCGAATTTCATTACTATTTCTCCTTCATTCGTTTCTGCAAAGGCAGTTATACTGAGAACTGAAAAAGCCATAACTACTGCCAAAAGAACTGATATAAATTTTTTCATAATGTACTCCTAAAATTACAGAGAGCCCATCCGGACTCTCTGCTTTTTATTAAAGGTTGTCGATACCTGCAGCTTTTCTGATAGCTTCAGCTTTGTCTGTCTTTTCCCATACAACATCGATGTCTTCTCTGCCCACGTGGCCGTAAGCAGCAAGCTGACTGTAAATGGGTCTTCTCAGGTCAAGCTTGTCGATGATAGCTGAGGGACGAAGGTCGAAGAGCTCTGACACGATTGAACCGATAGCTTCGTCATCAATTTTGCCTGTGCCGAATGTGTCAACCATAACTGAAACGGGTTTTGCAACGCCGATTGCGTAAGCAAGCTGAACCTCGCACTTACTTGCAACACCTGATGCAACAACGTTCTTTGCAATATATCTTGCAGCATAAGCAGCACTTCTGTCAACCTTTGTGGGGTCCTTTCCGCTGAAAGCACCGCCACCGTGACGGGAATAACCGCCGTATGTGTCAACGATAATCTTTCTGCCTGTGAGACCGCTGTCACCGTGAGGTCCGCCGGTTACGAATCTGCCTGTGGGGTTGACGTAGATAATTGTGTCGTCATCCATAAGGTCTTCAGGAATGATGGGCTTGATAACGTTTACAACGATATCTTTTCTTATCTGGTCAAGAGAAACATCGGCACTGTGCTGTGAAGAAATGACAACAGTTTCGATTCTTACGGGCTTGTCATCTTCGTACTCAACAGTAACCTGAGTTTTGCCGTCGGGACGAAGGTAGGGGAGAGTGCCGTTCTTTCTCACTTCTGTAAGGCGTTTTGCAAGTTTGTGAGCAAGTGAGATAGGCATAGGCATAAGTTCTTCTGTTTCGTCACAAGCGAAGCCGAACATCATACCCTGGTCACCTGCACCGTGAAGATTGTATTCGTCATCGTTACCGTCCTTGATTTCAGCGGAATTGTCAACGCCGAGAGCGATATCGGGAGACTGCTCGTGGATTGCAAGGAGAACTGCGCAGGTGTTTCCGTCGAAGCCTTTTCTTGCATCGTCATAACCGATGTCGCAAACAGCTTCTCTTGCGATTTTTGCGATTTCGATGTCGGCAGTAGTTGTGATTTCACCCATAATGAGAATCTGACCTGTTGTGCAGGTAGTTTCACAGGCAACTCTGCCCTGAGGGTCCTGAGCCATAATAGCGTCAAGAACTGCGTCAGAAATTCTGTCGCATATTTTGTCGGGATGTCCTTCTGTAACGGACTCCGATGTAAAGAGATGTCTTGCCATAAATTTTATCTTTCCTTTCAACAAAAACTGAAAATAAACCTTAAAAAAATCCGCAGGGAAACCTACGGATTGAAATGACTTATCTCTCGGATAAATTCCGCAGGATTTAGCACCTTGCCAATGCAGGTTGCCGAGCTTCACAGGGCCTGTTCCCTCACGCTACTCTTAATAAGATATATTTAATTTACATACACATTTTATTATAATAACACTCTTTTGTCAAGTGTTTAACAAAGATTTTACAATTTGACAACAGACAGGGCTGTGCATCCGGTGATTTCTATTGTATATGCTGTGTTTTTTGCTTGTGTTTACGCTTTACAGTCCTTTCACCATTTCGATGAATGCGTTGTCAGCTGTGCAGAAATCGAAGCTTTCGATTTCCGACGGCAGAATCCATTTCATATCCACGTGCTCTGTCATTTCGGGTGTGCCCGATACGATTTCCGTTTCAAAAAGCGCTATATGTGCGATGATGTCGCTGTATTCGTGGTCAACGGAAATGATTTTTTCTCCCACTCTGACTTCGATTTTCAGTTCTTCCATACATTCTCTTGCGAGAGCCTCTTCGAAGCTTTCGCCTTCTTCGGTTTTTCCGCCTACAAACTCCCACTTGAGGGGATTTCCTTTATATGGGGGACGCTGACAGATAAGGACTTTTCCGTTCTGTCTGATAAGTGCAGTTGCCACATTTCTTTCAGGTTTCTTCATTGAGCTCTACCTCGGTTTCTTCAAGGATTTCTATGGAATCTTCCGTAACCTTACAGTTAACGGCGATAATTTTCACGCCCTCTTTATCAGCTCTGCGCAGAGCATCTCCGAAGGCTTTGTGGGTGTTGTCATTGGGTCTGAAAAGATGCACATCTTCCATCTGAATCACAAAGAGGATATATGCGTTATAGCCATCTCTTCTGAGTGCGATAAGCTCGTTGATGTGTTTGATGCCTCTTTCTGTGGGTGCATCGGGAAACATAGCAATACCGTCTTCCTCAAGAGTGACACCCTTGACTTCAAGGAATGCTTTTCTGTCTCCGTCGGTAATAAAGAAATCAAATCTGGAGGAGCCGTGTTTCACTTCTCTTTTTATAACTGCACTTTCAGGAAAAATCTTACCGTTTTTCAGCCATTCCTCTGTCACATCGTTAGGTATCTGTGAATCCATATTTATAAGTTTTGCGCCTTTCCTGACGGCAACAAGGTCGTATTTGGTCTTTCTTTCGGGATTGGAGGAAAGCGAAAGAAAAACCTCTGCTCTGTCTGTGAGAAGTTCACGGCATCTGCCCGTATTTTTCACGTGTACAACCTCTTCTTTGCCGTCGATGAGAACATTGGCGATAAATCTGTTGGGACGGGAGATAAATTCTCCTCTTACAATTTTTTCGTATTTCACGCACTCACCTCACAGATATTTTATCATATTTTTACAGTGCAGACAAGATGGTTTTCAGGTGAGGGGTATGTTATTGACTTTGAGTTGCCCGGACGGACCTTATGGAATATTACGATAAGCCTTTTTATCTCCCTGAAAAATTTCACATAAAATTTTTGCAGAATCATAAACATTATTGAAAGGGGGAGAATACGATGAAAAAAATTACAAGCGTAATATCGTTGATTCTGTCAGCAGTTTTTCTGTTTTCTGTATCTGTTTCAGGTGCGGAAGAAACACCTGTGGAAATAAAGGCAAAAGCTGCGATTTTAATGGACGTCACATCGGGCAAAATATTAATGGAGAAAAATTCACACGAAAAACTTCCACCTGCGTCCGTGACAAAGGTGATGCCTCTTCTTCTTTTCTGTGAGGCGGTTGCTGAGGGAAAAATTTCTCTCAGCGACAAAGTGACAACCTCTGCTCACGCGGCGGGTAAGGGCGGCTCACAGATATGGCTTAAAGAGGGTGAGCAGATGAGTGTTGACGACCTGCTGAAAGCTGTTGCCATAGCAAGTGCAAATGATGCCTGTTGCGCTCTGGGAGAATATATCGCAGGGAGTGAAAAGGCATTTATTCAGCTGATGAACAACAGAGCAAAGGAACTCGGAATGAATGACACAACCTTTGTCAACTGCAGCGGTCTTGATGATACTGACACAAACTATACCTCTGCTTACGATGTGGCGGTAATGTCCTGCGAACTGATGAAATATAAGGAAATCATCACCAGGTATACAACTGTCTGGATGGATTCACTCCGTGACGGAAAAACTGAGCTCGTAAACACAAATAAGCTTGTCAGATTCTATCCCGGTACAACGGGTCTCAAAACAGGCACGACCTCAAAGGCGGGATGCTGTCTCAGTGCCACGGCAGAGCGTGAGGGACTTCATCTTGCGGCAGTTGTTATGGGCAGCGAAAACAGTACAGACAGGTTTGAGACTGCAAAGGCCCTACTTGATTGGGGATTTTCCAATTACGAAAGTGTGAAACTGCAGGTCGACAAAGCCCTTGTGACGGATGTTATTGTGTTGAACGGAGAGAAAGACAAGGTCTCGCCATCAATCCCCGGAGCGGTATCTGTCCTTGTGAAGAAAGGCAGAAAAAAGGACATAAAACAGACGGTTTCTCTTGCTGTTGCAGTGACATCTCCTGTTGAAAAGGGTCAGACGCTGGGAAATGTTGAATTTACTCTTGACGGGGAGAAATTGTGGGTATATAATTTGTTATCACCAGAAAATGTTGATAGCCTCAGGTTGCCTCTTGCTCTTAAAAGGCTCCTTATGAGGTTGATTTAATAAATTTTTGTGAAAAATCTCAAAAATCTATTGCAAATTCGGTGGATTTATTGTACAATTGAAATGTAAAAAGTAAGGAGCGTAGCAAATGAATTTGAAATTTAACAGCAAATATGCCGAGAGCTTCCTCGGAAAAGGTGAATTAGAGGCAATCGGTGCAGAAGTGAAGACAGCACACGAGAGTCTGCATAACGCTACCGGTAAGGGTAGTGACTTCCTCGGTTGGGTTGATTTGCCGGTAAATTACGATAAAGAAGAATTTGAGGAAATCAAGAAATCAGCCGAAAAAATCAAGAAAGATTCTGATGTACTTGTGGTAATCGGAATCGGTGGTTCATATCTTGGTGCAAGAGCAGCTATTGAGTTCTGCAAAAGCGCAAACTACAATCTTCTCGCAAAGGATACACCTCAGATTCTCTTCTCAGGTAACTCAATCAGCCCCACAGCACTTAACGAAATTATTGCTCTTTGTGAGGGCAAGGATTTTTCAGTTAACGTAATCTCAAAATCAGGTACAACAACAGAACCTGCAATTGCTTTCCGTGTATTCAAGAAGCTTCTTGAAGAAAAATACGGCAAAGAAGAAGCAAAAGGCAGAATCTATGTTACAACTGATAAAGCAAAGGGAACTCTCAAGGGTCTCGCAGACAGAGAGGGATACAAAACATTTGTTATTCCCGACGATGTAGGCGGCAGATATTCTGTACTCACTGCAGTGGGACTTCTTCCTATCGCAGCAGCAGGAATCGACATCGACCTTATTATGAAAGGTGCACAGGATGCGCGTGAAGCATTTATGAGCACAGACCTTGACTCAAACCCCTGTTACAGATACGCAGCAGTAAGAAATCTTCTTTACAGAAAAGGCAAGAAAACAGAGCTGTTCGTATCCTACGAGCCTTCATTTGCTATGATGAACGAGTGGCTCAAGCAGCTCTTCGGTGAGAGTGAGGGTAAGGAAAATAAAGGTATTTTCCCTGCATCTGTTGTTTTCTCAACAGACCTTCATTCAATGGGACAGTATATCCAGGAGGGTGAAAGAACCCTTATGGAAACTGTAATTACCTTTGATAAACCGCAGCAGGAATACATCATCGGTACAGACCCCGAAAACCTTGACGGACTTAATTTCCTGGCAGGAAAGGAAATGTCTTTTGTAAACCGGAAGGCATTTGAAGGCACACTTCTTGCTCACACGGACGGTCAGGTGCCCAACGGAATTATCTCCCTTGAAGAGATGAACGAATATTCCCTCGGCGAAATCGTCTATTTCTTCGAAAAGGCTTGTGCAATCAGCGGTTATATCCTCGGCGTGAATCCCTTTGACCAGCCGGGTGTTGAAAGCTACAAGAAAAATATGTTTGCACTTCTCGGCAAACCCGGATACGAAGAAATGAAAAAAGAGCTTGAAGAAAGGCTCGGAGAATAATATTAAGTAAGAGGCCGTGAGGTCTTTACATAAAGTTAAAAGGAGTTGTTTTTTATGGTAACATTGATAATCGGACACAAGGGATCAGGCAAAACAAAGAAATTGATTCAGGCTGTCAACGATGCTATCGAGAAATCAAATGGTAATGTAATTTGTGTAGAACAGGGCACACAGCTCAGAACAGCTGTAAATTATCGTGTGCGTCTTGTTTCCGCAAATGAATATTCAATAAAGGGCTACGATGCTTTCTACGGTCTGCTCAGCGGTCTTTGCGCAGGTGACAACGACATTACAGACATTCTTGTTGATGCAACACTTCGTATCGGTTCTCGCGACTATGCAGAACTTGCAGCATTCCTCAAGAAGGTTGAAGAGCTTTCAGCACTCACAAACAACAATTTTGTGTTCACAATTTCTGCTGACAAGGAAGAACTTCCTGCAGAGATTTTTGACTTCTGCAAAGAGGCTGAATAATTGAATTTTTAAACAAATTGCCTACTGCATAGTCTGTGCAGTAGGCTTTTTTGGAGAATCTTTAAAATATTTCAAAACTGCTTGACAAAAAGTGACTTCAAGTATATAATATTTAAGCGTATAACTGAGGTGAATTATGTTTATTGAGCTTGAGCCTATTTTCAACAATATAGGCGAACAAAAAACTTTCAATTTTAACATCGACCTTTCAGAAGAGGAGTTCGACGGAATTTTTCCATTCAAAACACCTGTTATGGTAGCGGGTGTCGTTAAAAATTCGTCGGGTATCGTCACTCTGGAGTATGGTGTGCGTCTTCGCTATGAGGGCTTCTGTTCCCGCTGTGCAGAAGAGATTGAAAAGGATCTTGAGTATGATTTTGTGCATACTCTTGTTCTGTCACTCAATAACGAGGAAAATGATGACTTGATGCTTATCGAGGATTTCCGTTTTGAAATGGACCCTCTGGCAATTGAGGATATTTTTCTTTCGCTACCAACGAAAATTCTCTGCAGTGAACAGTGTGCAGGTCTTTGCACAAAATGTGGTAAAAACCTTAACCACGGAAAATGCGATTGCAAAAAGGAAATTGACCCCAGATTGGCAATTCTTCAGCAGTTGCTAGATGAATGAGTTAATAATTTATTGAATTTTTATAAGGAGGAACTTAAAAATGGCAGTACCTAAGAGAAGAGTTTCAAAAGCAAGAAGAGATAAAAGACGTTCAAATGTATGGAAGATGACAGCTCCCGAGCTCGTTAAGTGCCCTGCATGCGGCGAATACAAGAGACCTCACAGAGTTTGCACAGCTTGTGGCAAATACAAGGGTGTAGAGGTTATCAAAGTTGAGGGCTAATCCTCTTATAAGCTTTTAAAATGGGTAGAGAGGAAAATCTCTGCCCATTTATTTTTTATTTGCTCAAATTTACGAAAAAACTGTCACGGGAGGTGTGTTTATGTCAGCTGAAATAACCGGTGTTGTGAAAAAATCGCCATCTTATAAGAAAAGAATAAAAAAAGGCTGGGTGCTGGAAGAAATAAATTCCCACCCCATAAACGATATCCTTGACTATAATTTTTATGCCAACGAAAGCGTTGTTACACTTTCGCTGAAAAAAACTAACGGCAAACAGGTGAAAAAGAAAATCCGCAAAGGCGAAAATGAGGATCTGGGTCTGCTCTTTGACACATACCTTATGGATAAACAGAAAACCTGCAGAAACAAGTGCATTTTCTGTTTTATTGATCAGCTTCCGGAGGGGATGAGAGAAAGCCTCTACTTCAAGGACGATGATTCAAGAATGTCATTCCTTTTCGGGAACTATATCACTCTTACCAACCTGACCGACCGTGACGCAGAGCGTATAATCGAGATGCACATAAATCCCGTGAACATCTCCGTTCATACAATGAATCCCGAATTGCGCGTGAAGATGATGAAAAATCCCCACGCGGGAGAAGTGCTGAAATACATTGACCTTTTTGCTTCTCACGGAACACATCTTAACACTCAGCTTGTCCTCTGCCCGGGAATCAACGACGGCGATGAGCTTCGTTTCAGTATTGAAAAACTTGCATCTCTTTACCCATCGGTCCAGTCAATCGCGGCAGTGCCCGTGGGAATCACGAAATACAGAGAGAATTTACCTCTTCTTCGCACCTATACCCCTGAAGAGGCAAAGGAAATCGTGGAAATTATCGAAGGCTATGCAAATGAATTTCTTGAAAAATTCGGCACAAGACTTGTCTATGCCTCAGATGAATTTTACCTCAAAGCAGGTCTCTCGTTGCCGAAAGACGAGGAATATGAGGATTATCCTCAGATTGAAAACGGCGTAGGCTTGTGGACAGACCTTGAAACAACATTCACAAAGGCTCTTTCAGATGATGAGGGAGAGCCTGACGGTAAAAAAAGACTTATCGCAACGGGGGAGGCAGCATATCCTCTTCTTAAAAAACTTTCGGATATGTTTTATGAAAAGTATAAGGTTTCCGTTCCCGTTGTAAAAATAGAAAATGACTTTTTCGGCCACACTATCACCGTCAGTGGTCTTGTGACCGGAAAGGATTTAACAAATCAGCTTAAAGGCAGATACAAATTTGATGAACTGCTCATTTCCTCATCAATGCTCAGAAGTGAGGGCGATATGTTCCTGGACAGTATGACAGTAACTGAGGCGGAAGAAATTCTCTCCTGCAGGGTTGTCCCCGTAGGTCAGGACGGATATGAGCTGCTCGGAAAAATGAAAGGAGAATGAAAATGTCAAGACCTATTGTAGCCGTTGTGGGCAGACCTAATGTGGGTAAATCCACTCTTTTCAATAAGCTTATCGGTCAGCGACTTTCAATCGTGGATGACACTCCCGGTGTTACCCGAGACAGAATCTACGGTGATTGCGAATGGCAGAGACATAATTTTCTTTTGATTGACACAGGTGGTATTGAACCTGCTTCGGATGATATAATTCTAGTTCAGATGCGCCGACAGGCACAACTTGCAATTGACTCTGCGGATGTAATCATCCTTGTGACAGATGTGAAAACGGGAGTTGTTGCCACTGACGAAGAAGTTGCGGCTATGCTGAGAAAATCAGGCAAACCCATCGTCCTTTGTGTCAACAAATGTGACGGAATCGGCGAGATTCCCCCTGAATTCTATGAGTTCTACAACTTAGCTCTCGGTGAGCCTATTGCAGTTTCGTCTGTTCACGGCCACGGCACGGGCGACCTTCTTGAAGAAGTCTGTAAATATTTCCCCGCAGAAGAGGAAGAAGAGGACGAGTTTGAAAGTGAATATATCAAGGTTGCAGTTATCGGTAAACCCAATGTAGGCAAATCATCACTTGTCAACGCAATTTCAGGTGAAGAAAGAGCAATCGTTTCAAATATCGCAGGTACAACCCGTGACGCAACGGACACAATCATAGAGAATGAGCACGGTAAGTTTGTCTTCATCGATACTGCAGGTCTCAGAAGAAAGAGCAGAGTTGATGATGCTATTGAAAAATACAGCGTAATCCGTGCGAAAATGGCAGTTGAAAGAGCAACAGTCTGCGTGATTATGATTGATGCGACGGAGGGCTTTACGGAGCAGGATTCCAAGGTTGCAGGTATTGCCCACGAAATGGGTAAGGCGTGTATCATCGCTGTCAACAAATGGGACGCAGTCGAAAAAGACGGCAAAACAATGGATGTGCAGAGAAAGAAGCTTATGAATGATTTCTCATTTATGCCCTATGCTCCCATAATCTTCATTTCAGCAAAAACAGGTCAGCGCCTTGACAGACTTTATGAGCTTATCAAGTTTGTTGATGAGCAGAACGCTATGCGAATTTCGACAGGTAAGCTTAACGATGTCCTTGCAGCGGCAACTGCGAGAGTTCAGCCGCCTACGGACAAGGGCAGAAGACTTAAGATTTATTATATGACTCAGGCTTCCACAAGACCGCCAACGTTTGTCTGCTTTGTAAACCGTAAGGATTTGTTCCATTACAGTTATCAGAGATACCTTGACAACCAGATAAGAGAAATTTTCGGTCTTGAGGGTACACCCACCAACTATGTAATCAGAGAGCGTGACAAAAACGACACATAAAGAGGTGTTATTATGAGGATAAAAAATGCAAAGGCAACTGATGTCAGAGAAAAATTAGGACTTTTAGAGTACAGTGCATTCACAGTGGACAGAGTAGGACAAAACCTGAAATCTGCCCTTTCAGGCGTTTTCGGCGGACTTGTTGTTTCAACCTATCTGGGACTGAGTGAAAGCGCGTATCTTACCTATACATCTATTGCATTTGTGCTCAGCTTCTGGGATATCTTCAATGATATTCTTGTGGGTAATGTAATCGACAGAAGAAGAAAAAATCATCCCAGATGGGGGCGTTTCAAGCCGGTACTCCTCTGGTTGCTTATTCCCACGGCATTTCTCTCAATTGCAGGTGCTGTGCCTCTCAAGGACTTTTTTCCTGCTATGGGCGACACATTCAAGGTTATTTATCTTGTGATTCTTTACCTTGTCAACGACCTTGTGGGAACATTCTATAACTCAGCCCTTACGGCTCTCTCTGCGAGACAGTCCACAGATAACACGGAGCGTGGATACCTTTCAGGTATCGGTGGAATTATCGGCTCACTCATCGGCGGTAGTGGTACATATATTGCGGCAATCGTGGCTGCAGTAATTCCCGGTGTGCCTGAGGCTGAAAGATATTTCTACGGAATGGTGTTTTTCAGTCTGATTTCTGTTCCTGCAACACTTTTCAACATCATCGCAACAAAAGAACGAATAGTAGAGCCTCCCCGTCAGGAAGTGCCGAAACTCCGCGATGTTTATTCTCAGGTTATCAGGAACAAACCTCTTGTGCTCATCACAATTGCCGATGTGCTCTCATCAGGTATGGGTATCGGCTACGGCTTCCTTATCTATGTTTTCAGAGCTTGTTTCTCAGAGGTTACACTTCAGATTAATATTTTCGGTTTTCAGATTGGCGATATGCTCCACGGCTATGAGGCAATTATGGCAGCTTGTTCGGCGGCAACGATTGTTCCTACGGCAACATCGCTTTTCCTGGCACCAATAATCAGAAAATGGATTCCCGATAAACCTCTCTTTATCTTTACAAAATTCTGGACATTCTTCTGCTACACAGGTCTGTTCATTTCAACATTCCCCATCACAGGAATGGATGCAACAACGCTTTTCCTGAAAATCACATTCTGGTATGCACTCCACGGTCTCACAACAGGCTTTTATTCAGTTGTTCCCGGAATGCTTCAGCTTACAGCATATGACTACGGTGAATACAAATTCGGTCAGCGTAACGAGGCGACAGTCAGCGCACTGAAGTCAACACTGACAAAAATCATCAGTTCTCTCGGAAACTATGCTTCATCATGGTGCCTTGTTCTCATCGGCTATGTTCAGCACGGCACAGAGGTTGCAAACATCACAACTGACACAAAACAGTGGCTTATCACACTTTTTGCAATCTTCCCAGCAATTTCATCACTGATGGCTATCGTGCCTATGTTCTTCTATAAACTGGGTGGCAAACAGCAGAAGCAGATGGTGGAAGAACTTAATAAACGCCGTCAGCAGACACTTGACGAAATGAACGAAAAAGAAACAGTGGAAAGCTGACAGACGCGACGCAGTTTAAAGTCAGATATTTTAAATTACAAAGACCTCGTAAGGCGATAAGCCTTACGAGGTCTTTTCATAAATTATAAGTTTAAAATAACAGATTTGATTTGTTGTTTGCTTTTTTACCAATCGAAGCCGGGAAAATAGCCGTTATCGTTTTCTTCGCTGCTGTTGTTTTCTTCCGTTTCTTCAGGTATTTCGGGGGTGGTTGTGATTTCGCCCCATACCTCCAGCATAACCTCGTCGCCTTTACTGTATTCGCCGTCGAAATTGCTGGGACTCATTCTGTAAACTGAATTTTCAGCATGTGAGCCGTCATTTTGTATGGGCTTACTTGCTTTAACAACTGTGAAGCCGATTTCCTCAAGCTTACTCTTTGCCTCTTCATATTGAAGACCTACAACATTTATAAGCTTGATTGACTTGGGACCCTTACTTACAATGACACTGATTGTGGAGCCCTTCTTAACCTTTGTACCGCTTTCGGGATACTGGCTGATAATCTGACCTTCTTCATATTCGTCGCTGAATTCGTATTTAAGGCTGAAGTTGAAAATCGCACCTAACTGTGACTGTCTGTCTGTGTAGAGCCAACCTTTAAGCTCGGGCACTTCAACATATCCTGAATCGTCAGCGGAAATGTCAGGGCTTGTTGTTTCCTCTTCACCGTCTGAATTCAGAGCTGAAATTCCGATGATAAGAGCTGCAATCACAACAAGAAGGCTGATAATTACTATCAGTGCAGTTTTTTTGCTTTCTTTTTTGCTGCTTTTATCTGAAGAGTAGTCATCGGGGTCATTCTTTCCGTCAAGAAAATCACCGGGGATTTTGCTTGACTCTCTGGGCAGAAGCTGAGTGGGGTTGTCATCCCACTGTACTGCAGCACTGGGAGCAGCTGTGAGTTCTGCTCTGCACTGCTCAACGTTTCTTGTTCTGTCCTCAGGGTAAATCTGAAGGGCATTGATCAGACCGTTGATTACATATGCGGGAAGCTGCTCAGCGAATTTTCCGGGAATCATAAGCTTATCGTTAGTAGCTCTCTTTACTGCTTCAATGGGGTCGGAGCCGATGAGTGCTCTGTAAAGTACTGCGGCAAAACTGTATATATCAGTCCAGGGTCCCTGCTGACCATCAAAGCCGTACTGCTCAATTGCGGCATAACCATTGAAAATCTGTGGAGTGAGCTCACTCTTTGCACTTCTTACTCTGTTTATGCTGAAACCCGTAATGCGAAGTTTTCCGTCAGGAGCAAGAATGAGTGTTGTGGGAGAAATACCTCTATGGATAATTCCCGAAGTGTGAAGATTTCCGAGGGTTGAAAGGATAGGCATAAACAGAGGTCTTGCCTTTTCCCAGGAAATGTAGCCTGTGGGAGTTCTGAGAAGATATTCGCGCAATGTGATGCCGCCTACGTATTCCTGAATAGCATATGCCGTATTGTTTTCTTCGATAATTCCGAAAACCTCAACGAGAGCGGAGAGCCCCGTAAGACGCATAAGCTTTCTCCACATTTCCATAAAACTCTGAAGGCAATCGTAATAAATGTCTTCCTTGCCGGGCATAGGAGTGACTTCGGTTTTTCCTGCTTCTCTTACGGCGATTGCATCAGGCATAAACTCACGGATGATTACGGCTGATTTTGAACTCAGGTCCCAACCCATATATGAAGCACCGTCTCCGTTATACTCAATCAGTTTGCCAACAAGGTATCTGTTTGAGATTGTGCTTCTGACAGGAAGATAGGGAGCAATCTGAGGTGAATCTGCGTGGAAGCCACAGTAAGGGCACTGCTTTTCGTCACCGATTTCACGCATACAACTCATACATAATTCATCTGTGTTAATCATAAAATCACCTCTTACAAAGATAATTATAATAACTCCATTGTAGATTATTTACACTACATTTTAGCAAAAATACACCGTTGTGTCAAGAAACACTAAGGTTACAATAGTATAACATCCTTGTAATTGTTTTGAGGTGAGGGCTTTATTCAAATATACTCAGAGGGTCAGTAATTTCCCCGTTTTTAGTGATTTCGAAGTGAAGGTGTGTGCCGTCTTCGCATTCTATGGGGATTGATGAAATATAACCGATTACCTGACCGGCTTCAACCACATCGTTTGCACCCACTTTCAGCTTACTGTCAAGACCGCAGTATCTTGCGACGATTCCCGTGCCGTGGTCGATTTCCACAATGGTGCCCCAGAGACTGCTGTTATAAACGGCAAGTACGGCACCGGACTGTACGGCTTTTATTTCCTGTCCTATCTCGGCATAGAAGTCGACACCGCTGTGTACACGCCAGTCATTCATGGTCTTTGATTTGACGGCCACTGAGCCGCTGTAATCCTTGACGATTTTCTTAGCGGCAGGGTAGAGAAAAGCGCCTTCCTTTACCACGGAGACCTCTTCTTTATTCTTGTTTTGGGTTTCGCCCACAGTTACGCCAGTTACATCGTTTGCTGCGTTTTCTGTTGATTTGACAGTAAATGAATTTTCTTCACGGGAGGGTACGGTGAGAGTTTCACGGAGTTGTCTGTTTACACTGTTTGCCGTAGCGAAAGCTGTTCCGATGGCAAGGAGAAAAACTGCTGCCATCGCAATAAATTTTTTGGAAGAAAAATATTCTTTTACTTTGCTTTTTGTTTCTTTATCAATACTCATTCTGACTTTCCTTTCCTGTTTCTGATATCAGAATTAGTGTGGACTTGTTACACAATTTTTATGCAGTGAAAAATTTTTTCAAAAAATGTGAACAAATGTTTGCTTTTTTGCTTGATATGTGTTATACTGTATCAGAAAGAAGTAAAAAAGTGTAACATAACTTTAATAGAAGGAAAGGATTATACACTATGAAACCCATAAATTCAACGCAAAAAAAGATTTATGAATTTCTTGTTGAACGTTCTCAGCAGGGCACGGCACCACCCTCAGTCCGCGAAATCTGTGCCGCAGTAGGTCTGAAATCCACTTCATCAGTCCAGACAAATCTTGATATTCTTGAGGAAAGCGGATACATAGAGCGTGACCCGATGCTCAAGAGGTCAATCAGAATCTGCGGTCAGGCGGAAAATGTGACGCACGTGCCTCTTCTCGGTACAGTCACTGCCGGTATGCCTATTCTTGCTGTTGAGCAGATTGAAAGCTATGTGCCTTATTCAGGATACGTTTCAAAGGATAAGCCTCTTTTCGCTCTTCACGTAAGAGGTGAAAGTATGATAAATGCAGGTATCCTTGACGGCGATATTATTTTTGTTGAAAGAACACCTGCTGCCCGTGACGGTGAAATTGTTGTTGCTATGATTGAGGATGAGGCTACGGTGAAAAGATTCTTCAAGGAAAACGGTCACTTCCGTCTCCAGCCTGAAAACGACGCTTTTGAGCCGATTATCTGCAACGAGGTTATTATTCTGGGCAAGGTTGTGGCACTTTTAAGATACTATTGATGTCATATTTACCTATCAACGCTAACAAATTTTGTCAAATTTGTACACACTGACAAAATTAGTTAAAAAGATAACAAAACAGTTGCATATTTGAAGAAAAAGGGCTAAAATAAGAGAGTAAAAAAATTAAAAATTACTTTTTTGGAGGTAATCAACATGTCAGTTAAAGTTGCAATCAACGGATTCGGCAGAATCGGCCGTCTCGCATTCCGTCAGATGTTCGGCGCAGAAGGTTATGAAGTAGTTGCTATCAACGACCTTACAAAACCCTCAATGCTTGCTACTCTTCTCAAGTACGACACAGCTCAGGGTGGCTACTGCGGCGCTATCGGTGAAGACCTTCACACAGTTTCTGCTGATGATGAAGCAGGTACAATCACTGTTGACGGCAAAACTCTTACAATCTACAAGGAAGCAGACGCTAACAACCTTCCTTGGGGCGAAATCGGTGTAGACGTAGTTCTCGAATGCACAGGTTTCTACTGCTCAAAAGAAAAATCAATGGCTCACATCAACGCTGGTGCTAAGAAAGTTGTTATTTCAGCTCCCACTGATAAAGAAACAAAAACAGTTGTTTACAGCGTAAACGAAGGCATCCTTACTACAGATGATCAGATCATCTCAGCTGCTTCTTGCACAACAAACTGCCTTGCTCCCATGGCTAAAGCTCTTAACGACTATGCAGCTATCCAGAGCGGTATCATGACAACAGTTCACGCTTACACAGGCGATCAGATGATCCTTGACGGTCCTCACAGAAAAGGCGACTTCCGCCGCGCTCGTGCAGGTGCTGCTAACATCGTTCCCAACTCAACAGGTGCTGCTAAAGCTATCGGCCTTGTTATCCCCGAACTCAACGGCAAACTTATCGGTTCTGCACAGAGAGTTCCCACACCCACAGGTTCAACAACAATCCTTGTTGCTGTTGTTAAGGGTAGCGACATCACAGTTGAAGGCATCAACGCTGCTATGAAGGCTGCTGCTAACGATTCATTCGGTTACAACGAAGAACCCATCGTATCTTCAGACGTTATCGGTATGCGTTACGGCTCACTCTTCGATGCAACACAGACAATGGTTGCTAAGATTGATGATGACACATATCAGGTACAGGTTGTTTCTTGGTATGACAACGAAAACTCATACACAAGCCAGATGGTAAGAACAATCAAATACTTCGCAGAACTCGCATAATTGAGATAATACTGCATAATTAAGGGCACTAATGTGTTTGACACATTAGTGCCTTTTTGTTTGTTCTTTTGCCCACATAGGGTACCCCGAACAAATAATCAAAAACTCTTTGTGACATATAACGAAAAAAGAGCGGATATGCATAACAACTTCAATGTATTGCATAATAATTACAGAAGTTTACAATTTTGTAACAAATGCACACAATATGTATGGTATACTTTCGGGGTACAACACAAGAGGTGATTATTTGAACAAATTGAAGAAAGCGAAAATCACGGTTCTTTCCTTTGTGTTGGCACTTATAATGTGCATAGGACTTTTTCCCTTTGCAGGTGCCGCTTACACAGAAAGAGACAAGATTATTGATATTGCTTTAAGTGAAGTCGGATACACTCAGAAAAACGGTTACAATAAATATTCTGCCGAATTCGGAAACGGCTACACAGCGTGGTGCAACTATTTTGTTGTATGGTGTGCAAAACGCGCAGGTGTTTCCGCAGAGGCGATAACAGGTACTCCCGGCTATGACGGCAACTGTTATCTATATATGTCAGCGCTGAGAAGTCAGGGAAGATTCTTTGAAAATGACGGGTCATACACTCCTAAAAAGGGAGACCTTGTTTTTTATAATTCTTCACGCAGTACATCGGGCTCAACACACATCGGTTTTGTCCTTTCGGCAGACGCAAACACAGTTACAACCATCGAGGGTAATGTTACTGTCAAGGGTACAAGAGGTGTAGACAAATGTGTCCGTCAGAGATATTCTTATGCGGGTGATATGGTTATTATCGGTTTCGGTGTTCCTGCTTACAGTGGTGAGGAAGTTCCAAAGGCTCCCGTAAAGAGCGTATCGGCAGGTAAAACTCAGGCCAAGGTGGAGAGAGTTGTTCCGTTGGATGCAGATAAGTTTGAAACAGCCGTAACGGCTGAAGAGAGAGTAAAGCTCGGTGAAAACTTTAAGATTTCTGAAACAGCACCCCACATAGATTTCACAAGCATTATTTCTCCCGTTCCTTCCAGAAAATCAGCAATATTAACAGAGTGTAAAAATGAATTTTGTATATACAACAAAGTAAAATAAGTGAAACGGAGCAAAGCTATTGCTTTGCTCCGTTTTTTATTGATTGTATTTTGTTTTTAACTGCCCGGAAAATGAAACCTCTCAGTAAATCAATGGCCCAGCAGGAAATGTAAATTGCAAGAATTATTCCGAAGATTGCCGGAATGAAAACCGGAGAGGAATAGAACAGGGGATTCTGAGTGGTAACAAAAATTTTGTCCCATATAACCGGTCTCATAAGCCAGTGTTCGTGAATCATATAAACACCGAGATTGTGTTCAGAGATTTTGTTGATGATTCCTGATCTAAAACGGAGTGTTCTGAAAAACATAAACAACATAATACCTTGAATGACTGCGACGGGTGCGTTGTTGTAGTTTACAATTTTCAGATAGCTTTTAAGAACGGGAAAATCTTTGAGTAAATAAACAAGAATGATGTCGAATATAGCAAGAGCGAAGAAAAAAATCAGATATTTCCAATTTGTTTTCTCTTCCTCTTTTGTATGAAGACGGATGTATGCACCGACAATATACATAAACAGAAAACCGTAAAGACCTCTGCCTTTTGTGGTTTCGATAACACTGTCCACGCTTATGATTGGGTTTATCGTTGCAACAACCTGCCACAGACTGAAAAGAACAAAGAGAACAACAAGCAGAATACGGAAATCGTTTTTCTCAAGCTTGTTCAGCGCAAGGTTCAAGACCGGGCTGAGTATCAGTACAAGCAGATAAACTGTCATAAAATACCAGGTTCTCGATGTCAGAGGGAAGAAGGCTTTTAAAACATTATATGGGTTTGCTTCAGCAAGACCTGACAGACAAAGAACTGCTGTCAGGAGGATGGAATAGAAAGCCATGGAGGAATAGATATTTCCTGCCTTTTTCCATATATTTTTCATAGTGCTTTTTGACTTCACTGAAAAATATCCGCTGATAATCATAAACACATAAACGGGACAACGATTCAAGGTCTGGAGAATTCTGTAAGTCAGTTCGTTAAGACCGCCAAGGCTGTTGTTTATACTGCCGAATTCGCCGAAATTACTTACATGCAGATAAATTACCTGAAGCATAAGTATAATTCTCAGTAATTCTATACCCGATTCGCGTTCTTTTATAATAGGTTTAGGATTGGTCATACTATTTCAATTCCTTCGGGAACACTGTATTTTATTGACTGTACGCCGTCTGTGTATCTGACACTGACAGATATTTTACCTTTTTTTGTAGTAATACTGCCGCTGACATTCAGAGAGGGAATCAAGGCAGGGGAGATGGTTATCTTCTCGTAGCCGTAAGAATTTTCGGGCTGTCTGATGCCGAGAATATATTTGAAAAGATATTCACACACTGCACCGAACATAGGATGTGAATGAGAATCACAACCGTCCCAGTTTTCCCAGAGAGTTGTAGCACCCTGCTTTTTCATATTATAGAATGAAATTTCACCCTCGTTTGTCATCAGTTCAAGTGCAAGTTCGCCGTAGCCGTGCTCAAAGAGTACCCTTGTCACAAGGTCAGTGCCGAAAATGCCTGTATCATAGGTTTTGGTTTCACTGTATTTTTTAACAAGGTTTTTGAGTGTTCTCTCGTCACCCATATTTATGTCAACTGCATATGCATCAGTGCCCTGAATACCGTCAAGGAATGAGCCTGTTTCCTCGTCGAAGAATTCGTTCATAAATGCGTTCTGCACAAAAATGAGTTTTTCTTCAAGCTGAGGAATGTCCTTGTGATTTTCTGTTTCCTCGGCAATTTCAATAGCCATAAGGATTGACTTAATCATATAGTACGTATTTACAAATTTTTCAGGGATAAGGTTTTTGTTATCGGGTGCACACCAGTCACCAAGACACCATCCGCCATCTTCCTCACGCACTACAATGCCGTTTTCGGAATGCTTTTCCATATAGTCGATGTAGGCAAGAATTGCAGGGTAATATTTTTCGATAAGTGACTTATCCTTGTAGAATTTGTAGAAGTGATAGGGTACAATCGCCATCGCTCCGCCCCATCCTCCGGGACCGCCACCGCCACCGTAGAAAGGTGCAGTGTGCTGGACGTGACCGTTATAAATGTCCTGAGAGTCGGCAATATCCTGAATCCATTTTCTGTAAAGGTCTTCAGCGTCATACATTGTCATAACTGCAGCGGAGCAGAGCTGACCGTCACCTGTATAACCGAGTCTTTCTCTGTGAGGACAGTCGGAGGGTACAAAAGAGTGTACATTGTTGCTCTGCGTTGACGCATAAGCCTTGAAAAGCCAGTTGAGCGTCTCGTTGTCTGATGAAAATTCGGCAGTGAGAGGCACATCTGAATTGACCACATCAAAACGGATAAGCTCTGCATTGCCCTCAACCTCTGCAATCTGACCTGCTCTCCAGGTGAAAGTGGTGGTCAGTTCACAATTGTTTTTACCGCAGATGAATTTGTCGCACTGTAAACGCCAGTCGCCACCTGTCGTACGAAGATACATCTCGCCGTTTTCGTCGAGAATTTCACAATATTTTATTGTTGCAACATCGCCCTCTTTGGCGTCGTCGCAGAATCTGATTACGCCGAGACCCGAAACATTTTCGCCGATGTCGTATGTTTTTCTGCCGTCTTTTTCAAAAAGCAAGGTAGGGGTGAGAGAGTATTTTATGCTGTCACCTGCAAAATACTGCTTTTCAAGTACGGTGAGCGGCTTTTCCATTTGAATAGGACAGAGCCAATCTGAGTCGTCGTAAGAAATGCTGTGGATATTCTCTTCATAAAGTCTCGCGTCAACTGTTTCGTTAAGATAAAGACTTGATTTGAGAATATGGCTCTGCTTGTATTTTTCACTGCCGTCTGAGAGAATAAAGGTTTCATTTCCATTTTCGTCAGTGAGTGTGATTTTTATACAATATTTTATCTGTCCGTAAGGCGGCATATTTTCAGCCTTCTGCTCATACTGACCATACCAGCCGTCGCCTATGTGCAGAGAGAAGACATTACTGCCGTCTTCAATCAGATGAGATATATCATATTCGAGAAAATAACAACGCTGTGTCATTACATCGCGGATAGGGTAAGCGGCTGAGGACAAATCTCTTTTTTCGTAGTTTGTCCAGGCAGGGATGAACCTATACTCTGTCAGCTTGTTTCCGTTGAAATAGGGCTCACAGAATCCGAGAGTAACGAACTGCACTTTAGCTTTCTTTATGCCCTGACACTGAAAAGTCTTTCTGACAAAAACACTGCTGAGACCTTCTTCAAAACCGTACCAACCGCAACGAGCAAAAATCAGGTCATAAACCATAGGCACAAAAGAAAATTCACCGTTATCTCTCTTGACTCCGTCTACGGCAAAACCTTGCTTTTCGTAGAAAGGCACCGCGTGACACTGCGCGTTCAAGGTTATTCTTTCGCATCCAAGCTCTTCAGCTTTTTTTATCATTTCTTCAATGAGGACTTTGCCGAAGCCCTTGCTGCGGAAATTCTTTTCAATTGCGATGTGTCCGAAGTGAACGGTTTTTTCATCTTTTACCGTTAATCTGCCGGTACCTGCAGGAACTGAATTTTCACAGATAAGCAAATGTAAAGATTCTCCGTCAAGTCCGTCAAATTCAGTTTTTACGCTGATTTTCTGTTCGTCGCAGAAAACATTTTTTCTTATATTAAGGCAGGAAGATAAGTCTTCATTTCCTTTCAACCATTTAATATCGGGCATAAAAACACCTCACATTCATTTTAATTAATTGTATCACAGTTTTGAAAAAATTTGCAATAATATTTTTAAATTTAATGTGCAAATTATTATTGCAGCGACAGAATGTTTTCATAAGGAAAGGTTCTGGTCGGGATGCAGAAATTTATAAAGTTTACTGCTTTGTGCCTTTCTGTATTCTCTGTACTGTTTTTTTCGCTTGTATGTTACAGCTATGTGCTCATACCTGACGAAATAACTACGGTAAGGGAAAGCGAACTCAGGTCTTTGAAGGTGTTTCGGCTTTCCCCGGAGGAAAAGGAAAGGACAGCAGGAGCGGAAAAAACAAAAAATGCTGAAGATAGCTATAACCTGAATGTCAGCCTGTTCAAAATCATGCCGCTGAGAAAGACGCGCGTAAAAATTGAAAACAGACGATATGTAAGTCTCGGCGGTGAAGTTTTCGGAATCAAGATTTTTTCAAGCGGAGTGTTGGTGATTTCGGTCGAAGAAATTGATACCCCAAAAGGCAGGGTGAATCCCGGCAAAAAAGCAGGTATCAGGTCGGGTGATATCATTAAAAAGATAGGGAAAAAGGAAGTTAATTCCATAAGAGAAGTTTCAGAGATTTGTAAGAAAAGTGAAGGTAATGCATTGGATTTTACAATAGAAAGAAACGGAAAAACCTTAACGCTGACGCTGAAAACAGAAAAAGAAAAACAGAGTGGAGATTTTAAAGCAGGATTATGGGTGCGCGACAGCACCGCAGGAATAGGAACGATGACTTTCTTCGACAGAGAAACGGGAATTTTTGCATCTCTCGGTCATGCAATCTGTGACATCGACACGGGCATAACCCTGCCTGTATATCAGGGTGTTGCAGTCGGTGCAAAAATTCTGGGTGTTTCGCGGGGAACAGATACCGACGCAGGTGAATTAACCGGTGTGTTCACAGCAGAGGAAATAGGGGATTTGTATACGAATTCTCTTTGCGGTGTTTACGGAAGACTTTCGGATTTCGACAGAAATGCACCCGTTGTTCCCGTAGCCACAAAAGGCGAGGTGAAAACGGGCAAAGCGCAGATTCTCTGCAGTACGGATGATACGGGCAAAAAGTATTACGATGTGGAGATTACGAAAATCATTGATGAAAATTCGGAGCAGAAAAATATGACCGTAAAAATCACGGACAAAAGACTGCTTGAAATCACCGGAGGAATCGTTCAGGGGATGAGTGGAACACCACTTATACAAAACGGTATGCTTGTGGGAGCCATAACCCACGTGTTTATAGGAAACCCTCAGGAGGGATATGCAATTTTTGCTGAAAATATGCTGTCTGCTGCGGAAAAAACAGGAATGCCGAAAAAGGCTTCCTGAAGATAAATCTTCTTCCCGGAGAATCAGTCGGGGAGAAGATTTTTTCTTTTATAAATGAGCAAAAAAATTTAAAAATTTGTAATATTTTGTTGTTGCTTTGATATTGAAAATATGCAATCTTAGTGTTATCATATAATTCCCGAAAAAAGTAAAAAGTAGGCGAAACAGAATGAAAAAAGTAACTGTACTGTTTCTTGCCTTTGTTCTTATCTTTGTGTGTCTGGGCGGATGTGTGAATAACGAAGAAGAGAAATCAACAACCACTGCGTCAGATACCACAAAAGAAACCACGACGGAAGAGATAACTACTGAGGTAACAACAATAAAAGAAACCACAACACGCATAGAAAAAACGACTGAAAACAAAACGACGGAAACAACCACTCGGAAGCCGGTCAGTACCACGGCAAAACCTACAACGACCGTGCCTGAAACGGAAGGAAAGATAACGATTGATGTTTCGGATCTGATTTGTGATGAAATAGACCCGGAAAAGCCTATGATTGCACTGACATTTGATGACGGTCCGAGCGTACATACACCGCGGCTTCTGAATATTTTCAAGAAACACGGCGGAAAAGGAACATTTTTTGTGGTGGGCAATCTTCTTGATAATAACAAGCTGACTGCAAAAAGAATTGTGAAAGAGGGTCACGAAATTGCCTCGCACAGCTGGTCACACCCCGATATGAGTAAGATTTCTCTTGAAAAAGTTCGGGATGAAATGGCGCAAACCCATCAGAAGATTTACGACATCACGGGAGTGGAGCCGAAAATAATCCGCCCACCCTATGGCGCATATAACGAGACGGTGTGCTACGTGGCACACACCTGTAAGGAATCAGTCATAACCTGGTCGGTGGACACACTTGACTGGAAGACAAGAAATGCAGATGCTGTCTACCGGGCTGTAATGAATTCTGCATACGACGGGGCGATTATTCTCTGTCATGATTTGCACGGAACAACTGTTGACGCTATGGAAAAGGTTATTCCTGACCTTATAAAGAGAGGTTATCAGCTTGTGACGGTTTCTCAGCTTCTTACTGTAAAAGGCATAGAGATGGAAGCGGGTAAAGTGTATTACAGAGGTTGAAAAAATACACAAATTTTACCATAGGGTTGCTCTTTTGGTGGGCGACCCTATGCCTTTTTTGTTCAAAGAACGTAGCTTGACAAGTTAAAAGTGGTGTGTTACACTATTCACGAGGTGATATTTGTGCAAAAAGAAATTGAAAAATATCTTAATTATGCAAAGGGTTTGACTTACGATGAACGCGTGAGGGAAGGCAGAATTTTTGTAAAGAATTTTGCTGTCAATTCATTGATGGATTCAGCAACATTAGGTGAAGCAAAACAGGATTATACTGAAAAAATTGCAGTTTTATTAATTAATATGTGTATGTACTCTTTTGGAGACAATGTTTTTTCAGCAAAAGAAATTGAATTTATGGCAGATGTTATCGAAGACCCTATCAGTGTTGTTGAAAGAATGGCTCAAAGAGTAAAAGAACATATGACTGTTGGCGCTGCTGAATCAGCAGAGTTTGGTAAAGAAGTCGGTGATGCAATAGCGCAGCATGTAAAAACAACAGAAGATTATCTTGCTTTCTGTAAACTCATAACGCTGGTAATGATTGCTGATGGAGACTTTTCTTATATGGAGAATTTTGCACTTTCTATTCTGGCGAACGCATATGGTTCACTTTTATAAAGATATGTGATTTGGATTACGATGAAAGTCTGTTCTAACCGAAGTTCTTTGAAAAAAGGAACTTCGGTTTATTTTGTCTTTCAGTGAAAGTCGAGAGATGAGTGATGTTTGTACTGACAGTTTGGTGTTCGTATGACCGTTACTCCGTGTGTAATTTTATTGTCAAATCCTGTCTTTTGAAATTTTTGTGCAAGTTTAATAAATTTCGTGAAAACTAAAAATGACAAAAAAATAACAATCGGAATTGTTAGCAAAAACTGTAACTATTTTGTTTCTTGACTTGCACTTTTTATTTCTCGCAAAGAAAATAAAATTCATATTTTTTGCAACAAAAACGGACAATTTTCAGTATTCTTGCAAATTTTGAATTGTTGAAAACTTTATAAAAATTCACTTTTTAGTGCTAATTTAGAATTAAAAGTGTTGAAAACTTTGTTTAAAATTCTGAAAACCCTTGATTTGATGGGCTGTTTCCACATTTTCCACAGAGTTTTCCACACTTGCAAAAAGTTCCAAAAATTCAGCTGTTTTTTGAATTTTTTGCACAAAATAAAAATTTTTATTCATTTCTTTCCGAGAGTGAAATTCAGGCTGAAAAACCAAAATGCAAGAAAATAAAAAAATCTTGCAAAGCAAAAAGTTACAATTTTGTAACCGAAAACCTGTCAACACTTTTTGTAAAAAAATATTTTTTTGTAACTTTCAACAAAAATCACAAAATCGCAAAAATTTTTATTCCTGAGTTTCAGAAAAAGCCTTGACAAATCGGGTGCGGATTATTATATTATGATTAGCAGATAAATTTTTCGTTACTTTATATCAGAAAGGATGAAATACTATGGCATTGGAAAAAATCAAAAACATTATCAGTGAGCAGTTTGGTATCCCTGCAGATGATATCACAAAGGACACAGTTATCCTTGAAGACCTCGATGCAGACAGTCTCGACCTTATCGACCTTGCTATGTCACTTGAAGATTGCTTTGAGGTTGAAGTTCCCGACGAGGAGCTTGAAAACTTCAAGACAGTAGGCGACATCGTTAAATATATTGAAGAAATGTAATTGTTGAATTAAAATTTAAACTTTCAGGGCGGGGTGAAATTCCCCACCGGTGGTAAAGCCCACGAGCCTTTTGGCTGATTCGGTGAAATTCCGAAGCCGACGGTAAAGTCCGGATGGAAGAAAGTGATTTGCACAAAACTTTTGCCCTGTGATTTTTCACAGGGCTTTTTCTTTTTATAAACGGAGGAATGTAAAATGTCAGCAATCAGAAAACAAAACAAGAAACTCAATATCTACAAAATGGTGGCAGTGGCTATGCTTACGGCTATTGCTGAGGTGCTTTATCTTCTGGATTTCCCTCTCTTTGTAGGACCCTTTGCTTTCCTTAAATTTGATTTCAGTGATATTGCCGCTCTTATCGGCGGAATCTGCTTCGGACCGGGTGCCGGTGTACTTATTGAATTTCTGAAAAATCTTATCCACGTTTTTATCAAGGGGCTTGGCTCCACAATGGGTTTTGGTGATCTGATGAATTTCATAGTGGGCAGTGCGTACATAGTGCCTTTTGTTCTCTGCTACAACGAGTTTTCAAAGAAAATCAAAAAGAGTGTTGCGATTCTTGTTTCTGCCGTTATCGGCTGTATTGCTCTTATCGGTATAGGCGCTGCTGCAAACTATTTTGTGGCACCCCTTTATTTTAAGCATTTTGTCGGTCAGATTATTACGGACGAATTCCTTATCGGTTATCTGTCATATGCCTGTATCATAAATGTTGTCAAGGGTGTAACACTCAGTATTGTTGCTTATCCCATCATATTCATACTTGTAGATAAGCTGAGGAAAATCGCCAAAATGTAAACACAAATGAAAACTCCCCTTAAGTAATGAAAACTTAAGGGGAGTTCTTTGTTGTCTTAAGACACTAAACAAAAAACCACCGACATATTGTCGATGGTTTTTTATACTGGCAGGGGATAAAGGATTCGAACCTCTACATACAGAGTCAGAGTCTGCTGTGCTACCATTACACAAATCCCCTACGAACAAACGGTATTATACAACAATAACACCGTTTTGTCAATAGGTTTTTAAAAAAAATCTGAAAAATTTTTAAAGACTTGAAAGGTCATATGGTGTGCGCTGATAAACGAAGTAGTTCAGCCAGTTTGTAAACAGCAGATTAGCCGTTGAACGCCACTGAACCTTCGGGATTCTTTCGGGGTCATCCTCAGGGAAATAGTTATATGGAATTTTTATATCGAGACCCTGAGACTTGTCTCTGAAGTATTCCTTTGCGAGAGTGTCGCAGTCATATTCCGAATGTCCCGTTGCAAAGAAGTTTCTGCAATCCATATCGGAAATCAGGTGAACACCTGCCATTTCGGAATAGGAAAGAATCTGCAGGTCTTTGACAAGAGCAATATCATTTCTTTTTACCTCGGTATGACGGGAATGAGGTACATAAAAAATATCGTCAAAGCCTCTCATAATGGGGTGGTACCTATCCAGAGATATGTGCGGAAAAATTCCGAACATTTTTTCTTTGAGAGGATATTTGGGCACACCGTAGTGGTAATAAAGTGCTGCCTGAGCGCCCCAACAGATGTGGAAGGTTGAATATACATTTGTCTTTGTCCATTCAAAAATCTGACAAAGCTCATCCCAGTAGTCGACCTCTTCAAAGTCAAGCTTTTCAACAGGAGCACCGGTGATAATCATACCGTCATATTTGTTGTTTTTTATCTCATCAAAAGTTTTATAGAATTTCAGCATATGCTGTTCAGAGGTGTTTTTTGATTTGTGAGTAGCCATTTGAAGAAGCTCGATATCAACCTGAAGAGGACTGTTGCTGAGAAGTCTCAGAAGCTGTGTTTCTGTTACAATTTTCGTGGGCATAAGGTTGAGAATGATTATACTCAGAGGACGGATGTCCTGCTTACTTGCTCTTCCCTCAGTCATCACAAAAATATTTTCAAGCTCAAGGCTGTGATGGGCAGGTAACTGGTTGTCGATTTTGATTGGCATATTCTCACCTCCGAAAAAATGTACCTTAATATTATATATGCAAAAGCGCCTTTTGTCAAATCTGTTAAAAAATTAACCGGATTTAAATGTGAAAAAACATTAATCGGGAATTTCTTTGGTAAATATGATTAAAAATTCTTATGAAGTGTGAAATTTCTTGACTGTTGTGTGCAGATGATTTATAATATATATTGTAATATAGTGCCCTGAAATACAGCGTATGTTGCACTAAGTCCCCGGAAGGAGAATATAAGAAATGGTAAGAAAGAATGTGAAAAGATTTCTGAGCATCCTTTTGACGCTGATTATGATTTCATCATGCTTTGTGATGAACATTTCAGCAGCAGAAGAAAATGTTGCAAGTATCGGCGATGTTTTCTACAACAGCGTTGAAGATGCTCTTAATGCAGCGGTAAGTGGTGACACGGTTATCGTGCAGAAAGACACTGCGATTACTCAGAGTGTTGAGGTCAAAGCGGGTGTTACTCTGCTTGTTCCGCACAAAGACGGTTATACCGGATATGATCCCTCAAACGGAAATCCCGATGTAAACTCATCTGCCACTGAGTATGTGACAGATGTTCTTTACAGAACGCTTACTGTTAATGAAGGTGTTACAATTACAGTAAACGGTAACATTCTTGTTTCTGCTTTGCTCGGTCTTAAAAAGAGCGGACATTATCGTCACGAGGTAAACGGTAACTATGCACAGATGATTCTTAACGGTAAAATTAATGTAAATAACGGCGGTATCGTGGTTGCGAACGGTTATATAAAGGGCTCGGGTGCAATTGAAGCTTTTTCAGGAGCAGAGGTGAGAGACCTTTTTGTTATCGAACATTTCCGTGGCGGAACACACTCATCATATATGAGAACACAGGGTGTGTGGATTGCCAACGAATACGATTGCCGTAATATCACAGTTGAGATAACCATTCACTACGGTGCTGAATTTACCGTGCAGAGTGTTATGTATTTCAACAGCAGCTTCTCTTACAATGTTGTTCCTTTTATAGGCGCATCGGACGGTATTTTTGTTCTCAAAGAGGGCGGAAAGCTTGTAAGAACGGTCGAATACAGAGACAGAATCAAAAAAGAAGCAGAAGTTTATAAAATGTATGGTGGCGGATACCTTGGTTCAATCTCCATCAAAATTTATGTAAGTATTCTTCCTGTAACTGTCAACTCTTCAAGCTTTGTTCTTTCAATGGACGGTGACAACGAGATTCACCTTTGCAGCGGTGACTTCAATACATACTATAACAGTAAAGCAATAAGTATGAAATTCCTTCCCGGCTGTGAACTCACAATCTATGACGGTGCAAAATTCAGCGTTGACAGATACAAGACAACTACCCGCGACAGATATTCACAAATAGTAGCTTACAGAGAGCTTACCGATTCTCAGTTCGCAACAAACTATCGCTATCCTCAGGGCAGACCATCAGCTAAATTCTTCGTTAAAGACGGTGGCGAACTCTATGTTGACGGTGAAATCGGCGGTGAAATCTACATTGACGAGAACGCAGTTGTAACAAAAGGCGATAATGCAGTTTTCTCGGTAACAACAAAGGAATCTGCAAAGCTCAGTGATAAAGCAACAGAAACTTATGTCAATGATGCAGAATTCATTCCTCCTGAAGGTTATCATACAAGATGGTCAGGCAATCAGCTTGTAATTGAAGAGCATACATACAGCACTGTTGCTACTCCCGATAAGGCTCCCACTTGTACGGAGTCAGGTACAGGTAAATATATCTGCACCTGCGAGGGTTGTGATGCTCACCTGTCAGCAACACTTCCTGCAACAGGTCACTCTTATACAGCAGAAGTAACTGCTCCCACTTGTGTGGACAAGGGCTATACAACCTACACTTGTTCAGTGTGCGGTGATAAGTATGTAGCAGATTATGTTAATGCAAAAGGTCACTCATACGGTCAGTGGAATGTAACGGATTCAACCTGTACAGTCGATGGCTCAAAAACAAGAGCTTGTACAGTCTGCGGTAATACAGAAACAGAAAAAATTTCTGCCAAGGGACATACTGAGGTGGTCGACGAAGCAGTTTCTCCCGATTGTGAAAACGCAGGTCTCACAGAGGGCTCACACTGCTCAGTCTGTGGTGAAATCATTGTAGCTCAGGAAGAGGTTTCCGCTCTCGGTCACAGCTACCAAACGGAAATAACTTCTCCCACTTGCGAAGATAAGGGCTTCACAACATACAACTGTTCTGTATGCGGAGACAAGTATGTTGCAGATTATGTTGATGCTCTCGGTCACAAAATCGTGACAGATAAAGCAGTTTTCCCCGATTGTGAAAACACAGGTCTCACAGAGGGCTCACACTGCTCAGCCTGCGGTGAAATTATTGTAGCTCAGGAAGAAGTTCCTGCTCTCGGTCATACGGAAAGTGAAGCGGTTAAGGAAAATGAAATCAATCCCGACTGCGAAAATGACGGATCATATGACAGTGTTGTTTACTGTGCAGTATGTGGTGAAGAAATCAGCAGAACAAAGGTTGTCGTTGCTGCAGACGGTCACAGTTATGAAACAGAAACAACTGCACCCGACTGTGAGAGCGAAGGCTATACAACTTATGTATGTATAGAATGTGGCGATAGGTATGTGTCAGATTATGTTTCTGCATTCGGTCACACAGAAGTAATTGATGATGCGTTAGCGCCAACTTGTAAGGAAACAGGTCTTACAGAAGGTAAACACTGTACAGTGTGTGGCAAAGTAACACTTGCTCAGGAGACAGTTCCTGCTCTCGGTCATACAGAAGAAACAACAACTGTTGACGCAACATGTGACGAAAACGGTCTTGTTAAAACAGTATGTACAGTTTGCGGTGAAACAATTTCAGAAGAAACACTTCCCGCTCTCGGTCACAGCGTAGTAGAAGACAGTGCAGTTGAACCCGACTGCGTAAACACAGGTCTCACAAGAGGTTCGCACTGTTCAGTCTGTGGTGAAGTAATTGAGTCACAGAGCGTTCTTCCTGCAAATGGTCATTCGGAAGGTGCGATAGTAATAGAAAATGAAATCTATCCTGATTGTGTAAACAAAGGCTATTACGAAAGCGTAGTTTACTGCGGATACTGTGGCGTAGAACTCAGGAGAGACAAAAACGAAACCGAGCCGAACGGTCACAGCTATGAAGAAGAAATAACTGCTCCTGACTGTGTAAATGACGGTTTTATAACATATACATGTACAGTATGCGGCGACAAGAAAACTGCACATAACGGTGATGCATACGGTCACACATGGACAGAATGGAGTGCTCCTCAGAACGGCATTTCAGAACGCGTATGTACTTCCTGCGGCGCAACAGAACAGCAGAAAGTAAAAGAAGATTTCAACATTTCACAGCTTAAACTTCTCCGTGGTACAGCTTTGACAAAAACATACAAGGGCGAAGAGTATATTGCAATTGTAATGGATGAAGGCAGAACCATGACAGGTATCTATAAAGATATGACAAGTGGCAGCACGGTTGAAATTACAGATATCTGTGGCAACGTTCAGATTCGTGAAAACGATTATGTTGCATACCAGTCACAGAATAAAACAAACCCCGTGGCAACAATGAAGGTAACTTATGTTGACGGCACAACAGAAACTTTCCCCGTAGTATTCGAGCTTTACGGAATGGAAAGAGAAATTGACTTTGATCCCGCAACAAAGATTAAACCTATCAGAGGTAAGGCTTCACTTGCAACTGATGAAAAAGGCGATTATATTCTTCTTGAAATGGCTGACGGACAATCATCCGTAGGTGTTTACAAAGCATCACTTGACGGTACAACTGCAACTCTTGAAGGTGCAGAGGGTGTGTTCACAGAGCAAGAAAAGCTCTACATTTTCTACGGCTCACAGAATACATTCAACCCTGAGGGCAGACTTACAGTCACAGAAGCAGACGGCAGCACAAAAACTTACAGAGCAGTTTTCAAAATGTATGAAATGGATCCTTATGTGAATGCTGCAAAAGGTCTGAGACCTGTCCGTGGTGCTGTGTTGTTCGATGCTGACGGCACAATCAGAATCAAGATGACAAAGGGTCAGACATCGGTTGGTCTTTATAAGACAATGGCAAACGGTGCAACATTCCGGATTGTTGACGAAAACGGAAAAATGACAAATAACCCCAGTTCGGTTATGTTCTATATGACAAACAACAAAGCAAACATAACTGCAACAATGATTTTCACACTTCCTGACGGTACAACAAAAGAGCAGAAAATCATCTTTGATATGGGACTTGCATCAGACCCCGATCCGCTGGAAACACTTACAGGTGTAAGAGGTACGGTAAGCTATCAGAATGACGGCACAGAAGACTACATCGAGGTTAAAGCCAATGCGTTGTCATCGGGCGTAGGTATTAACAAGGATTGTCTTGTGGATTACACAATCACAGATGCAGACGGAATAATCACAGAAAATGATACCCGTTACTATGTGTACAAATCACAGAATCCTGAGGGAGTAAATGCGAAAATTAACTTCCTTCAGTCGGATGGCACATACAAAACATATAAGATTAAATTTGTATTCTGATTAGATAAGGAAAAAACGGCAGAAGAGAAAACCTTCTGCCGTTTTTTTGAGGGTAAATTATAATTCAAACAAAAACTTTGTCGTTTTAATTGAAAAAAAGTGGCTAACACTGATGTGTCAGCCACTTTTTTTATACCGTATGTAATATGAAATCAGAGCTTGATTTTGATTGTCTTGATTTCAAAGGGATGGAATGTAAGAGAAAGTTTGCCGTCAACGGCTTTGATTTCCTCTTCGTTTTCTTCCATAAGGTTAGTGATGTGTGCTTCCTTGATGTCACCCTTGATTGCAAGTTCACAAGCTGTTCTCTTGTTCCATGTTTCATAAGCACGGATAACAACTTCGTCTGAATCCTCTGCAATCTTGACTGTTTCAACAACGATGTTTGACTTGTTGCATGAAACAAGTGAATAAATCTTGTCGAGCTTACCTGCGTGTGCAGATGTCTTTACGCAGTGGAGAGGCACGTTCAGTGAGAATGCCTGGTCAACAACGTCTGACTCGCAAACAAGACCTGCGTGGGGATAGAGTGCAGTAAGGATATACTGCTGACCCTTATCCTGGTCGTGACAGGGTTCCATTGATGCACGGATGAGAGATGTTCTTACTCTGCCGTCCTTGATATCGTGACCGTATTTTGAATCGTTGAGAAGTGAGAAGCCGAAGCCGTTTTCACTAAGGTCAATCCACTTGTGACCGCAAACTTCAAACTGTGCAAACTCCCAGAGAGTGTTGTCGTGAGCGTTTCTTTCGATGTTACCGAACTGGATATCGAATGTTGCCTTTGCAGCATTTACATCAACGGGGTTGTCAACCTTGATAAGGATGTGAGTTTCTTTCCAGTCGAAGTCGTAAGCAACATCAACTCTGTCTGTGTCAGCATATACGATGATGTAGATGTTGAAAATTGTTTCTCTGAACTTTCTTACAATCTTATAAACTGCGCGGACTGCACCGTTTTCGATGATTTCAGCAGACTGAACATCGTCGATTGTCCAGGAAATTTCTTTGTAGTATGCTTTAACGTCCCAAGCCTCGTGGTTGTGAGGTCTGTCATCATAAGCGATAAGTCTGTTGATAACTTCACCGGCAGGTACAACGTCTCTGCCTGTTTCCTTGTGGATAAGGCTTGTGATGTTGTAGTCAGCATTAAATTCTGCTTTGAGGAATTTGGTTTCAAAGCCTGATGCAGTTGCGTTGATAACTGATGTGTCAGCCTTTGCGCCATCCTTGATTGAGAATACTTTATAACCCTTTGCAGGAACATTTTCAGCCAGGAAGCAAAGCTTACCGTCATATGTCTTCTGCCACTTCATTTCGTTTCCGTCAGCGTCAACGATGATGAAGTTTTCGTTCTCAGGCATATCAGTGATAACAATATCATTTCTCATCTTGCCGAGAGTATTGAATACAACAAGTGAGTTTGCGTCTGTTGCGATATTGTCAGCGATGATTTCAAGTGTTCTTGTAAGTCTTGCCTTACCTTCCTTGAGAAGATTGCCGTATGCTACATCTGAATCCTCGTAAACTTCGTTGATTGAAGAACCGGGGAGGATGTCGTGGAACTGGTGGAGAAGAATGCATTTCCAGTCAGCTGTGAATTCATCGTGGGGATATTCTTCGCCAAGTTCAATGTTAGCGATTGAAGCAATTGTTTCAAGGTCGTGGAGAAGAACTTCAGATTTTCTGTTGTTCTTCTTGTTAGCAGCCTGAGAAGTGAGAGTAGCTCTGTGGAACTCAAGATAAAGTTCGCCTACCCAGGTGGGAAGTCTTGAAGATGAGCCGACTTCTTCGTCAAGGCGTTTGTAGAAGTCAAGTGAGGGCTCGTTCACGAATTTGGGACATCCGGGAAGACCTTTGTTAAGGCGTCTGCCGTATTCGAGCATTTCTCTTGTGGGGCCGCCGCCACCGTCACCCCAACCGAATGTCATAAGAACATTGTTGTTAAGGTCTTTCTGTGAATATCTGTGCCAACCGCCGATCATATCAGAGGGTGAAAGATAAGCATTGTATGTTGTCATGAAACGAGTACCGATGTCATCACCGCTGCGGCTGGGTGAGAAGTGTGAAAGAACTTCTGTGCCGTCGATACCTCTCCACATAAATGTGTCGAAGGGAACACGGTTATATTCGTTCCATGAAATTTTAGTTGTCATAAAGTAGTCGCAGCCACTCTTACGGATAATCTGGGGAAGTGCAGCAGAATAACCGAAAACATCAGGCTCCCACATAATCTTACAGTCAACATCAAATTCTTTCTTGAAGAATCTCTTACCTACAAGGAACTGACGGACAAGTGATTCGCCTGAGGGAACGTTGGTGTCGGGCTCAACCCACATAGCACCTTCGATTTCCCAACGACCCGCTTTAACCATCTTTTTGATGCCTTCATAAACTTCGGGATAATCTTCCTTTACATATTCGTAAAGCTGAGCCTGTGAGGACATAAATTTGTATTCGGGATATTCTTCCATAAGCTTGAGAACTGTTGCGAAAGAACGACCTGCTTTTTCTCTTGTCTGACGGAGTCTCCAGAGCCAAGCCACGTCGATGTGAGTGTGGCCGATACCTGATGTTGTAACATCAAGAGTGATCTTGCCGTAAAGGTTAGCATCAAGATATTCCATACAAGCCTTTGCACTTTCGACAAGCTCTTCGTGAGTACCGTCGATAACGAGAAGGTTTACAGCAGTGTTGAGCTCTTTGATGATGTCAACACGGTCCATATCATCGGGACCATACTGCTCTGCAATTTCAAGAGGAGTTTTAAGGTCGAAGATAAGCTTCCAGAGAACGGGGTCAATCTGTTTGATTCTTGCCTTGAAAACTCTCTGACCTCTGTATTCGTGTTTGTCAAGATATGCGTTAAGGTGCATATCGTAATGTTCGCCACCCTGTGCGTTGTCAAGGAGAAGAACTTCCTTGTGGTTTGAGTCACAGCCCTGAATAAGTTTGCCGTTAGCAAAGATGATGAACTGAGCGTCGCTTGTTCTCCAACCGTCTCTGCCTGAGCCGTACAAGGGCATTACTTCGTAGAATACGTTGCCGCCCTTGAAATCTTCGGGAATATCAAAGCTGTGTTTGAATCGGCAGTAGTATTCGGGAGCACCCCAGCGTGAGCCTTCGGGGAACTCTGTCCAGTTGCCTGAATCCTTGTTTTCGACAGTTTCCTGTCCTTCGCAGAAATAGTAATCATCAAGAACAAGTGAACGAAGAACAAGTTTCTGTTCAACTGTTTCAATCATTCTTTCGATTCTTCCTGCATACATGTAGCGTTCGGAGTTTTTATCTCTGAACGGTGCATTGTATGTTGCCATTATAAAATTCCTCCTTTAAGGAAATTGTTAACTTGATTTAATCACTCCGCTTTAGGTTCTTTCATTGTCAGTGAAATTCTCTTTTTCGCTTCGTCAACCGAAAGCACCCATACAGTTACAATGTCGCCCACTTTAAGCACCTCTGAGGGATGCTTGATGTAGCGGTTTGTAATCTGAGAAATATGTACCAGTCCGTCCTGATGAACACCGATATCAACGAATGCGCCGAAGTCGATTACATTTCTGACAGTACCCTGTAATTTCATTCCTGCTTTCAGGTCTTTCATCTCCATAACATCTGTACGAAGAAGGGGAGGCGGAAGCTCATCACGGGGGTCTCTGCCGGGACGGGACAATTCTTTTATAATATCCTGAAGTGTGGGAACGCCTATGCCCAGATGTTCAGCCACTTTTTCTTCACCCAATTCGGTTACACGCTCTGCGATTTCGGAAATGTTTCCGTTTTTGACATCGTTCATTGTGTATGAACAGATTTTCAGAAGTTCCTCTGCTGCTTTGTAGCTTTCGGGGTGGACACCTGTGTTGTCAAGAACATTTTTGCTCTCTGACACACGCAGGAAACCTGCAGATTGCTCGAATGCCTTTGCGCCGAGCTTGGGAACTTTTTTCAGTTCACTTCTGCCTGAGAATGCACCGTTTTCTTCGCGGTAAACAACGATGTTTTTAGCAACGGATGAATTAATGCCTGATACACGGGAAAGAAGTGAGGGTGACGCTGTGTTAAGGTCAACGCCCACATTGTTAACGCAGTCTTCAACAACGCCGTCAAGAGCAGCACCCAGTTCATTCTGAGGCATATCGTGCTGATACTGTCCTACGCCGATTGCTTTCGGGTCGATTTTCACAAGCTCTGCAAGGGGATCCTGTAAACGTCTTGCAATTGAAACGGCACTTCTCAGTGAAACATCAAACTGGGGAAATTCCTCTGCTGCAAGTTTCGATGCGGAATAAACAGATGCACCTGCCTCGCTGACAACCATATACGAAACCTTTCTGTCGATTTCTTTAAGTAAATCGGCGGTGAAAATTTCGGTTTCCTTTGATGCTGTGCCGTTGCCGATTGAAATTGTATCAACCTTATGCTTTTCAATGAGTTTTCTGATTGTAACTTTTGCGCTTTCTTTCTGAGCCTCTGAATGGGTGATGTAAATAACGCCCGTGTCGAGAACTCTGCCTGTTGAGTCAACAACCGCAACCTTACAGCCCGTTCTGTAACCGGGGTCAAGACCGAGAACCGTTCTGCCTTTTACGGGAGGCTGGAGAAGAAGCTGTTTCAGGTTTGTTGAAAAGTTTTTGATAGCGGAAACATCAGCCTTTTCGGTGAGCATATTTCTGATTTCTCTCTGGACACTGGGTTCAATAAGTCTTGAATAAGCGTCTGCACCCGCCTCACGGACAGTGTCCGTTGCAAGAGAGTTGCTGTTTTTCAGATAAATCTTATTGATAACGCCGTGAGCCTTCGCGATGTCAAGCTCAAGCTTCACTTTGATAAAGCCCTCACGCTCTGCTCTGTCAATAGCAAGAACTCTGTGGTCTGCAATTTTGCTTACCGGCTCTGAGTAATCGTAATACTGAGTGTAGGGACTTTCTGCGTTTTCGTCAGTGGCAACTGTGCTTATTGTGCCTGATACGGTGAAAAGGTTACGCAATCTCTTTCTGATTTCTGCATTGTCTGAAATGATTTCAGCAATAATATCCATAGCGCCTTTAAGGGCATCTTCAGCAGTTTCAACGCCTTTTTCGGCGTCAACATATTTTTCAGCCTCTTCAATAGGTGCGGGGAAATCCTCGTATTGTTCAAGTATATCAAGAGCAAGAGGCTCAAGACCTTTTTCTTTAGCAACGGAGGCTCTTGTCTTTCTCTTCTGCTTGAAAGGTCTGTAAATATCTTCAAGCTCAACCAAGGTCATAGCCTTGCTGATAGCCTCGGCAATTTCTTCTGTCATTTTCTCCTGCTTTTCGATTGCGGAGAAAATCTCTTCACGGCGCTTGTCCAGATTTCTGAGATAGTCAAGTCTGTCGTTGACTGCGCGGAGTGTCTGGTCGTCAAGAGTGCCGTGTGCTTCCTTTCTGTAACGGGCGATGAACGGGATGGTATTTCCCTCGTCGATGAGAGAAACAACATTTTCAACCTGCCATTTCTTTAGTTTGAATTCATCGCACAAAGTCAAAATAATATCCATATAAAACCTACCTTATACCATATATAGTAAATTATACAAGAAGGCAAACTAAAAATCAATAAAATATTGAATTTTCAGTCTTTATTTTTTGTAAAAAATATGGTATGATTTTTATGTAAATATGCTAAAAAATTCTGGTGATGGTATGAGAAAGATTCTTGAGTTTTTCAAAAAGGAAACGGTACTTGTAATCTCCTTTGTTCTTGCGGTAGTGTCCTGTTTTCTTGTCACTCCCGACAAGGGATATATTGACTACATAGATTTCAAAACCCTTGTTCTGCTTTTCAGCCTTATGTGTGTGACGGCAGGTCTGGGAAGTATGGGAGTCTTCCGTGTGCTGGCGGAGAAAATGCTCAAGCGGGTGAAGAAATTTTATTCCCTCTCGCTTGTCCTCACGATGCTCTGCTTCTTCTCGTCAATGGTGCTGACTAATGATGTAGCGCTTATAACATTTGTGCCTTTTACGCTTGTGATTCTTGGTATGATAAACCGTAAGGATAAGGCTGTTATACTCATCACACTTGAAACTGTTGCGGCAAACCTGGGCAGTATGGCGACACCCATAGGTAATCCTCAGAATCTCTATCTTTTCTCAAAATATGAAATGTCAATGGGAGACTTTTTTACGGCAGTTGCACCATATGCCGTTCTGGCACTTGTGCTGACAGTTCTTTGTTCTCTCTTTACGGGTAAGGAGAAAATCGAAATTCCCGAAGAGAAGACAGAGCTTGTATTTGATAAAAATATGATTGTCTATGCCGCTTTGTTTGTCCTTTCGCTTCTCAGCGTTTTCAGAGTGGTTGATTACAGAATACTGCTTGTGGTTACACTTCTGCTTCTTCTGATATTTGACAGAAAAACTTTTGCAAAAGCAGATTACAGCCTTCTGCTGACATTTGTTTTCCTTTTCGTGTTTATCGGAAATCTGGGAAGAATCACTCTTGTCAGCGATTTCCTCAGAAGTGTGGTTTCAGGCAGGGAAGCGGCAGTAGGCATCCTTTCAAGTCAGGTGTTCTCAAATGTCCCTGCGGCGATTCTTCTTTCAAATTTTACAGATAATGTGAAAGACCTTCTCGTAGGTGTCAACTTGGGCGGTTTAGGTACACTTATTGCGTCAATGGCAAGTCTTATTTCGTTCAAGCTTGTTCAGAAAGAAAAAATCGGTTCAGGTAAATATATCCTTGTATTTACTTTGGTAAATATTGCTTTCCTCGGGGCAGAACTTGTGCTTATTCTTGTGTAAAATTTTCAGTAAAAACTATTGACACATATCTTCAACGGTGTTATAATTCTATCAACATTTAAAAAGCGATGACGAAGACGGACGAATTGTACTGACTTTCAGAGAGCAGTTGTCAGGTGCGAAACTGCAGTAAGGCTTTTCAGGTCCTATCACTTCCGAGCTGAAGATGCAAAAAGTTTTTTACCCAGTAGTGTCTTCCGTGTACGCTGCGTTAGTGCGAAGGAGCTGTTGGGCTCTGCAGAGGGGCGTTGAAAAACGCAATTTGAGTGGTACCGCGGATTAGAATTTATTCCGTCTCAAAGTTTTCAGAAGCTTTGAGACGGTTTTTTTATTGTCTCAGACTTCAAACCCCATATCATTATTCATCGGAGGTTATGAAAATGGAAAATCATTCATCAGACAAACTTTTTGAGGTTGTTCAGAGAATTAAACTTATGCGTCTTGACGCAGGTTATTCTGTGGAAGAAATGGCAGAAAAAACAGACATTTCGGTAGAACAGTATCTGAACTATGAAGAGGGAAAAACAGACCTTCCCTTCACATTTATTCACAAATGCTCTCTTGCATTCGGTATTGAGCTTTCAGATATCCTTGAAGGCCAGAGTGCAAACCTTACTTCTTACACAATCACCAGAAAAGGTAAAGGTCAGGTAACTGCAAGTGAAGACGGCATCGAAATCAAAAACCTTGCACCCCGTTTCAAGAAGAAGTTAGGTGAGCCCTATTTCGTAAAATATGAATATTCAGCTGAACAGCAGGAGAAGCCTATCCACACAACAACTCACGGTGGTCAGGAATTCGATATGGTTATCAGCGGTACTCTTAAGGTACAGATTGGTGACAATACTGAAATTCTCAGTGCCGGCGACAGTATTTTCTATAACTCATCAGAGCCTCACGGTATGATTGCAATCGGCGGTGAGGACTGTACATTCCTTGCAGTTGTCTTTGCGGGTGACGAGAAATTGCCTGAAGAGGAAATGCGTTCAAGCATCCTCTCTGCAAGAAACACAGAGAATCTTATCTGTGAAAAATTCATCCACACAACAGAGGACGAAAACGGAATGCTCACGGGCATCTCTTTCACAGACGACGAAAAATTCAACTTTGCCTTTGATGTTGTTGACGAAATCGCTGACAAGTATCCTGACAAACTTGCAATGATTCATGTAGGTCTCGATAAAACGGAGAGAAAGTTTACCTTCAATGATATGAAGAGAGGCTCTGCACAGGCAGCGAACTACTTCAAATCTCTCGGCATCAAGAAGGGCGATAAGGTTATGCTTGTTCTCAAGCGTCACTATCAGTTCTGGATGGCAATTCTCGGTCTGCATAAGCTGGGAGCAGTTGTAATTCCTGCAACACATCAGCTTAAAGACCACGACTTTGAATACCGCTTCAACGCAGCAGGTGTAAAGGCTATTGTATGTACTGCAACAGACAATACACCTGAGCAGGTTGACCTTGCTGCGAAAAATTCACCTTCCCTTGAAACGAAAATCATCGTCGGTGGCCACAGAGAGGGATGGCACAACTTTGACGACGAAAGCGTACTTTTCACAAGAAAGTATGTAAGAGAAGAAGACACAGCCTGCGGTAACGATCCTATGCTTATGTTCTTTACATCAGGTACAACAGGCTATCCCAAAATCGCAGCACACTCACATAAATATCCCCTCGGTCATTTCATTACCGCAAAATACTGGCATTGTGTAAGAAAAGACGGCGTTCACTTCACAATCTCTGACACAGGCTGGGGTAAAGCACTGTGGGGTAAGCTCTACGGTCAGTGGCTCTGCGAAGGCGCAGTCTTTGTATATGACTTTGACAGATTCAACGCAGCAGACATTCTTCCTATGTTTGCTAAATATAAAATCACAACATTCTGTGCACCGCCCACAATGTACAGAATGCTCATCAAGCAGGATATTTCACAGTATGATTTAAGCTCAATCGTTCACGCAACAACAGCAGGTGAAGCACTTAACCCTGAAGTTTTCAAACAGTTTGAGAAAATAACAGGACTGCGTATTATGGAGGGCTTCGGTCAGACAGAAACAACTCTTTCTATCGCAAACCTTGCAGGTATGCAGCCTAAAGTTGGCTCAATGGGTAAACCTATTCCGCTTTACGATATCGACCTTGTTGATTCTGACGGTAATCCTGTTGGTGTCGGCGAAAACGGTGAAATTGTTGTGCGTACTGATAAGGAAGTACCCAACGGCTTGTTCCTTGGCTACCATAACGATGAAGAAAAAACTAAGGAAGCATGGCACGACGGAATGTACCATACAGGCGACGTTGCATGGCGTGACGAAGACGGCTACTTCTGGTATGTGGGCAGAGCGGACGATGTTATCAAGTCATCAGGCTACCGCATCGGACCCTTCGAAATCGAAAATGTTATTATGGAGCTTCCCTATGTTCTCGAATGCGGCGTTTCTGCTGCTCCCGACGAACTGCGCGGTCAGGTTGTAAAGGCAAGTATCGTCCTTACTAAAGGCACAGAGGGTACTGAGGAACTTAAAAAGGAAATCCAGAACTATGTTAAGGAGAAAACAGCTCCCTATAAATATCCCAGAATTGTTGTGTTCAGAGATGAACTGCCTAAGACAATCAGTGGCAAAATCCAGCGCAACAAGCTTTAAGATTGTGTAAAATCGGTAATATGTCATTTTTTGTCTCTCGGAGTACCTTCGTACACCGTCGAGACAGAAAAATGCTATCCTCCGCGATTTTTCATCAATCTTCCCGAAAGATAAAACAGGTGAAGTCGGCAGTGTGCGTTTTTGTTCCTCGGAGTATCTTCGTACACTGTTGTGACAGAAAAATTACTCACAGCCTCCCCTTGAAAACGCAAGGGGAGGTGGCAGAATCTGTGATTCTGTCGGAGGGGATTTTTCATTTAAATATATTGACAAAAAATTAAAATTTTGATATAATTCCAATGTTAATAGCTTTGATGGAGAGTGTTGTTGCTTTTGCTTTCAAAGAGAGCCGCCGTCCGGTGTGAGTGTGGCAGAGTGAGGCAATAATTTGTAGCTCCGGAGCTGAAAAGAAGAAAGCATACATTGTGTGAGTAGAACTTTTCCGTGATTGCTGCGTTAATGCATAAGGTTTGTTGGAACCTGAGTGGCGTGAAAAACGCAATTTGAGTGGTACCGCGGGCAACAGATATTGGTGCTCGTCTCAAAGGATTATATCTTTGAGACGGGCTTTTATTTCGCCTCAAAGAAAAAAGGAGAAATTTCGTTATGAAAGAAACAGGCACACTCGACATTAAAATTATGGAGATGGCTCAGCGTATCAGAGAACTTCGTGAAATCGAAAATCTGACACAGGCTGAAATGGCTGAAAAAACAGGTGTGAGCCTTGAAGAGTATATACTCTGTGAAGAGGGACGCAAAGACCTTTCTTTCGCATTCCTTTACAGATGTTCACAGGCTTTCCGTGTTGACGTTACAGATATCATTGAAGGTGTCAGCCCCACTCTTAAATCCTATGTTGTCACAAGAAAGGGACACGGCCAGGAAATTCAGGAGGCACACGGCCTTAAGTATTACAACCTTGCTCCCTCATTTGTCAACAGAATTGCAGAGCCTCTTTATGTCAAATGCGAATATAACCCCGGCGATGAGGAAAAGGAAATCGAGCTTACATCTCACGATGGTCAGGAATGTGATATCGTAATCAGCGGTTCACTTAAAGTTCAGGTAGGTTCTCATACAGTTATTCTCACAGCGGGTGACAGCATCTACTACGACAGTGCAACACCTCACGGTATGATTGCAGTCGGTGGTGAAGACTGCGAATTCTATGCGATGGTACTTAACCCCTCAGGTGAGCCTATCCCTGAGCTTGAACAGGCTAAGACCGAGATGAACGCAGCACCCAAGAGAATAAAGACAAACAGAAGAATTTATCATAACTTCATTCATCCCAAAGAGGATGAAAGAGGCGCACTTCTTTCACTCAACTTTGAGAATGAAGATAAATTCAACTTCGCTTTCGATATCGTTGACGGTATCGCAAAGAAGCTTCCCGACAAAATGGCTATGCTCCACGTATCCAAGGATAAGACAGAGAGAATCTTCACATTCAAGGATATGATGGAATATTCATCACAGGCTGCGAACTATTTCAAATCAATCGGCATCAGAAAGGGCGACAAGGTTATGCTCGTTCTCAAACGCCACTATCAGTTCTGGTTTGCAGTTCTCGGACTTCACAAGTTAGGCGCAGTTGTTATTCCTGCAACCCATCAGCTCAAGGACCACGACTTTGAATACCGCTTCAATGCAGCAGATGTCAAGGCTATTGTCTGCACATCAGACGACGGCACACCGGAGCAGGTTGAACTTGCAGAGAAGAACGCGCCGTCACTTCAGACAAAAATCATCGTTGGTGAAAGCCGTGAAGGCTGGAGAAATTTCGATGAAGAATTCAAACTTTACAGTAATGTTTTCGAGAGAACAGAGGATTCACCCTGCGGTGATGACTATATGCTTATGTTCTTCACATCAGGAACAACAGGCTACCCCAAAATTGCAGCACATTCCTACAAATATCCTCTCGGACATTTCATCACAGCAAACTATTGGCACTGCGTAAATCCCCAGGGACTTCACCTTACAATTTCAGACACAGGCTGGGCAAAGTCAATGTGGGGTAAGCTTTACGGTCAGTGGCTCTGTGAAGCAGCAGTCTTTGTATATGACTTCGACCGTTTCGACGCAGCAGATATTCTTCCCATGTTTGCAAAATACAAGATTACAACATTCTGCGCACCGCCTACAATGTACAGAATGATGATCAAGCAGGACCTTACAAAGTACGATATGTCATCAGTTGAACACGCAACTATCGCAGGTGAGGCTCTCAACCCCGAAGTATTCAGACAATTTGAAAACCTTACAGGACTTCAGGTTATGGAAGGCTTCGGTCAGTCAGAAACAACTCTCGTTATCGGTAACCTCTTCGGCTCAGAGCATAGACTCGGCTCAATGGGTAAACCCGTACCGCTCTATGATGTGGACATCGTTGATCCCGACGGTAACTCAGTGGATGTAGGTGATACAGGCGAAATCGTTATCCGTACATCAGAGAAAGTTCCCTGCGGTCTCTTCAAGGGTTACTACCTTGACGAAGAAAAGACTAACGAGGCTTGGTGCGACGGTCTTTATCACACAGGCGATACAGCTTGGCGAGATGAAGACGGCTTCTACTGGTATGTGGGCAGAGTTGACGATGTTATCAAGTCGTCAGGCTACCGTATCGGACCATTCGAAATTGAAAATGTTATTATGGAGCTTCCCTATGTTCTTGAGTGCGGTGTTTCAGCCGCACCCGATGAAGTGAGAGGTCAGGTTGTTAAGGCAAGTATCGTTCTCACAAAGGGCACAGAGGGTACAGAAGAGCTTAAGAAAGAGATTCAGAAATATGTTAAGGAACATACAGCACCTTACAAATATCCCAGAATCGTTGTTTTCAAAGACGAGTTGCCCAAGACAGTAAGCGGTAAGATTCAGAGAAATAAACTGTAAGATTGTGCGAAACCGGTGATTCAATGAACTTCAAACGAGTAACTCTTTTTGCAGGTCACTACGGCTCGGGTAAAACCAATATTGCCGTAAACTATGCAGTGAAGATAAAAGAAGCAGGTCTTGACGTTTGCCTTGCAGACCTTGATATAGTCAATCCCTACTACCGTGCAAAGGATAGTGAGGACGAGCTTGAAAAAAGGGGAATTGCGCTGATTTCTTCAGTGTATGCAAACTCAAACGTTGACCTTCCTGCAATTCCTCAGCAGATGTATTCAATTGTGCATAACACTGATGCATATGCAGTTATGGATATCGGCGGTGACGACAGAGGAGCACTTGCTCTTGGAAGATATGCGCCGTCAATCCTTGAGGAAAACAACTACGAAATGTTCTTCGTCATAAACAAATACAGACCACTCACTCCCGATGCCGAGAGCACTGTGGAGGTTATGAGAGAGGTTGAGATTGCAGGTGGAATGAAATTCACGGCTATTGTGAACAACTCCAATTTAGGAGAAGAAACAACGGCAGAGGATGTGCTTTCATCTGTGGCTTATGCAGAGGAAATTTCGCGTATTACGGGACTTCCCGTGAAAATGACAACAGTTAAAAACGAGTTGTATGATGAATTGTCAGGCAGAATAGAAAATATAATGCCTCTTAAATTACAACACGTCAGAAAATATGATTAAACAAGTAATTTGATTAAGGGAGAGATAGTATGGCAAAGGTAACTTTCGCAACAGATTTGTGTAAAGGTTGCGGTCTTTGTGTAGTTGCATGTCCCAAAAAGATTATTGCACTTTCCAAAGACAAGATTAATGTAAAAGGACATCATCCTGCTGAAATCACAGACAGTGAAAAATGTGTAGGTTGCGCATTCTGTGCAACAATGTGTCCTGATTGTGTAATTAAGGTTGAGAGGTGAGTATAATGGCAGAAAAAGTTTTGATGAAAGGTAACGAAGCAATCGCTGAAGCTGCTATTATGGCAGGTTGTCGCCATTACTTCGGCTATCCCATAACTCCTCAGACAGAGGTTGCTGCTTATATGGCAAAGCGTATGCCCAAAATCGAGGGTGGCGTTTTCCTTCAGGCAGAAAGTGAAATTGCAGCTATCAATATGGTTTATGGTGTTGCTGCAACAGGTAAGAGAGTAATGACATCTTCTTCAAGCCCCGGAATTTCACTTAAGAGCGAAGGTATTTCATACATCGCAGGTTGCGACCTTCCCGCACTTATCGTAAACGTACAGCGTGGTGGCCCCGGTCTCGGCGGTATTCAGCCTTCACAGTCTGACTATTTCCAGGCAACAAGAGGCAGCGGTCACGGTGACTATCACCTTATCGTTCTTGCTCCTGCATCAGTTCAGGAAATGGCGTCTCTCACATTCAAGGCATTCAATCTCGGTGACAAATACCGTATGCCCACAATGATTCTTGCAGATGGTACAATGGGTCAGATGATGGAGCCCGTAAGCCTTGATATGGGTGAAGTTGAAACATATGAGAAACCCTGGGCGCTTACAGGTACAAAAATGGAAAGAGAGCACAATATTGTAAACTCACTTTCACTTGTTCCCGAAGAACTTGAAAAATTCAACTTTGAGCGTTTTGAAAAATATAAGGCAATCGAAGAAAACGAAGCACTCTGGGAAGAATTTATGATGGAAGATGCAGAAATCTGTATCGCAGCATTCGGTATCGCATCACGTGTTTCAAAGAATGCGGTTATCGAGGCGAGAAAACAGGGCATCAAAGTAGGTCTCATCAGACCTATCACACTCTGGCCCTTCCCCAAAAAGGCATTCAGAGCAGCTGCTGATAAAGTAAAATCATTCATCAGCGTAGAAATGTCAATGGGACAGATGATTGAAGATGTACGCCTTGCAACAGAATGCAAGAAACCCGTAACACTCTGCAACCGTGCAGGTGGTATGATTCCTTCACCTGAGCAGGTACTCGAAGCAATCATCGCAGCAGATAAAGGAGGCGACAAATAATGGTAGTTTTTGATAAACCCCACGCACTTACAGATGCTCCTCTTCATTACTGCCCCGGATGTACTCACGGTATTATCCACCGTCTTGTTGCCGAGGTTATGGACGAGCTCGGAATTGAAGGCAAGTCAATCGGTGTAGCACCTGTTGGCTGCTCAGTTATGGCATATAATTATTTCGGTTGTGATATGATTCAGGCTGCACACGGCAGAGCACCTGCTGTTGCAACAGGTATCAAACGCGCTGACCCCTCAAAGGTTGTTTTCACATATCAGGGTGACGGTGACCTTGCAGCTATCGGTACTGCTGAAACAGTACACTCAGCAGCAAGAAGAGAAAACATCACAGTTATCTTCGTTAACAATGCAATCTACGGTATGACAGGCGGCCAGATGGCTCCCACAACTCTCCCCGGTCAGGTAACACAGACTTCACCCTACGGCAGAGATGTAAGCGTAGCTGGTTATCCCGTAAAGGTAGCAGAGCTTCTTTCAAATGTTGACGGTGCAGCATACATCGAAAGAGTTGCAGTAAACAACGTTAAAAACATCAACAAAGCAAAGAAAGCAATCAAAAAGGCTTTCCAGAATCAGATTGACGGCAAAGGCTTCTCACTTGTTGAAGTTCTTTCAACTTGTCCCACAAACTGGGGCGTAACACCTGAAAAGGCACTCACATGGCTCGAAGAAAATATGATGCCTTATTATCCCTTAGGTGTTTATAAAGATATCTATGCAGAGGAGGAAACAAAATGAGTAAATCTTGCAGCATCCTCTTTGCAGGATTCGGCGGACAGGGCGTTCTGTTCGCAGGTAAATTCCTTGCATATAAAGGTCTCGACGAAGGTAAGCAGGTAAGTTGGCTTCCCTCATACGGCCCTGAAATGCGTGGCGGTACAGCAAACTGCAGTGTTATCATCAGCGATGACCCCATCGGCTCACCTATCATCAGTGAACCCGATATCCTTGTTGCTATGAACCTTCCCTCACTTGATAAGTACGAGGGTACAGTTAAAAAGGGCGGTAAGATTATCCTTGACAGCTCTCTCATCGGCAGAAAAGTTGAAAGAGATGATGTTGAAGTTTTCTATCTTCCTGCAACTGAACTTGCAAACAAGAACAATATTCCTAAACTTGCAAATATGATTATTGCAGGTAAGCTTATGAAAGAATGCGACGTTATTTCTTACGAAAATGTAAGAGACGCACTTTCACACGTAGTTTCAGCAAGACACCAGGATATGCTCGAAATCAACCTTGGTGCAATTGAAATGGGCTACAACGCATAAGTTGAATAAAATTAAAACCCCTGACAGGTCGTAGAACTGTCAGGGATTTTTTATTTCACTCTTTTTGTAAGCTTTTAAACCCATTTTTCCGTAGTTTCTTCAAATACAGCTTCATTAACGGTGTCGAAGACATTGTTGTCCTCTGTATGCTTCAATCTGTTTTCCGTGTCCATTTCCGAAAACTTCAGAAGAGTCGAATAGATCTTCTTCGGTGTTGATAAAAGGCGGTTCCTTATTGCCTGAATCGGGTAGGAAATAATCTGAAATCCGTCATTCCCCATAAGCATAAAGAGTCTTGCTCTTTTCAGAACCTTCTTTCTGTTGAGACAGTTTGTTTTCTCAGGATTAAGTCTTTTGCCATTCAGTAAGGCATCATAAAACAGATACTGCACGGGAAAAAGCACAACATCGGTCCACATCCACAGCTCGTCAGCTGCGTCGTTAGAGCGGAAAGAATAGACGGTCATATCGAGATTCATTGTGTCTCCGTCATTAAAATTCTCCACACGATAACCGCACTCGGTGAAAAAGAAAAGGTCTTTTGCGTATTTTTCACCTGCGGAGATAAGCTTGTCAACTATTTTCTCGCCTAATTTATTGCCGGATGATTTCTTTTCGGCAGGAATAAGGGGAGTAAGAGTAAGCTTAAAGCTTTCCCCTGAAATATCCGCTGAAAATGATTTTGCAACACCCTCTGTTTCTATATAGAAAAACTTTTCTCCCGCATCATCGTTTATCCTGATTCTGACGCATCCGGGATGACTTACAATAAAGTTTAGTCTTTTCATCTGTTATAATCAAACTCACATTTCTTCAAAAATTCTCTTGCCATAAGTGTCGCGCCAACCTGATTGGGATGGATTCTGTCCCAGGCAATATAAGATGAATGACGCACTGAGCAGTAGTCCTCGTACATTTTCTGGAAATCCACGAAGATACAGCCGTATTTTTCAGCCAGTTCACGGCAGACAGCTACATATTCGTCCATTCTTTTTCTCATCATATCTTCGCGGAGAGGCTCCATTATGTAGGGAGAAAGGATGAAAATGCCTTTGACTTTGTCCTTGACGGTGAGAATCATCTTTTCAACATTTTCTCTGTATTCTTCGGGATAAACATGAGCGTCGGGCATAGCAGGGCAGTCAAACTGTCTCCACACATCGTTGATGCCGATGCAGATTGAAACCCAATCGGGATTCAGTGACACAACATCTCTGTCGAAACGGGCAAGGAGGTCACGGCTTGTGTTGCCTGACGTGCCTGAGTTGGTGATTCTTACCTTGATTTCGGGGTAGTAAACAGAGAGCATATTCTCAATAACTCTCACATAACTTCTGCCCACATTGTCAAAGAGACCTTCGCCAACAGGCTGTCCGCTGCCCATATCGGTAACGGAGTCACCTGCAAAAATAATTCTGTCCATATTTTCAAAAATCATATCATTTTCCTTCTTTCATAATGACTTCGTATAATTTGTCAGCAAAAAGCTGATGCGTTTCTCTTACGGGATGGTTGATTCAGTTGACGAGAAGCAAAATGACATCTTTTACTTCCGACAACTTTTTCTATTCCGAATAACAGTCGCAGACGGTGATGCCCATTTTTTCTGCAAGTCTGATTTTTTCACCGCTTTTCTGTAATTATATCACATCTGTATACAAAAAGAAATACTAATTTGTTGCAAACAGTCGGAAACAATAGTATAATGAATTTAATATGTTTATAAAAGGATTATAAATATGAGAAAAAATTCATTTGAATGGATAAAGATTGACAATGCAGGAAAAATTTTTCCCGGACAGAATATGAGACGCTGGTCAAATGTTTTTCGTTTGGGAATTCAATTGAAAGAAGAAATCGACCCTGAAATATTAAAGGAAGCACTGAAAATAGTGCTCTTAAGAATACCGAGCCTTAAAGTCAGGATGAAAAAGGGCTTTTTCTGGAATTATTTTGAAACAAACGAAATGGAATGTCCGATAAATCCCGATATAAAAAATCATTGTTACAGAATAAATTTTAAAGAAAACAACGGTTATCTTTTCAGAGTTTATTATCACGAAAAGTGCATCGGTGTAGATATATACCATTCCTTGTGTGACGGTCATGCAGGTGCAGTGTTCCTTTCGACTCTCGCAGGGCAGTATCTCCGTCTTAAAGGGTATGAGGTGTCGCATAATCAGTTTGTTCTTGATGCAAGTGACGATGTGAAAACAGAAGAACTTGAGGATGCTTACAGAAGATACTCTTCTTCAAAAACAAAATACGATGTCAAGGAAACACGCGTGTATCATAAGCGCGGAACGAAGCTTCCCATACATATGTGTAATTACACAATCTGTACGATGCCTCTTGAAAAACTGCGTGATTTAAGCAAAAGATACGGTGTTACAATAACAGAACTTTTTGCGGCAATTCTCCTTGATATTCATTACAGAAAACAACTTTCCGAGGGGAAAACGAACAAAGAGGTCAGTGTGCAGATTCCCGTCAACCTGAGAAAGGCCTTCCCGAGTCAGACACTCCGAAACTTTGTTCTTTGTCTTATGGTGAAAATTGATCCCGGATCAGGCGAATATACATTTGAAGATATCCTGAAAAGTGTAAGTCAGCAACTTAAAGAAGTCAATGACAAAGAAAAACTTAATGTGCTTATGACGCGCAACGTGAACGTCGAAGAAAATGTAGTCAGATTTGTACCGAGGGTAATCAAAAACTTCTTTGTGAATATAGGCTTCAGAATAAATGCGGAGTTTTCAACATCAGTGCTTATTTCAAATCTTGGTATTATAAAACTCCCTGAAAATATGAAAGAACACGTGGAAAGATTTTTCTTTTTCACGGGCCCCGGCATAGTTAATGGGGCAAGGTGCGGAGCAGTTACTTTTGATGAAAAATTAGTGTTTGCCTTTTCAAACTGCTACAAAGAAGATGATATAGAAAAAGAGTTTCTCGGAAGATTGGACACTTTAGGAATACCCGTAGCAGTAACAACAAACAGAGGAGATATTTTTGCCGGTATGGACGGTGTCACAAAAGAGGAGAATTATACTTATCCTGACAGAGTATTTATTCCTACAAGGAAAGACAGAAAACTTAAACTCATCAGACAGAAACTCTTATTCAGTAAACGCTTTGAAAGAGTGTTCCATGTATAAACGAATGCGATATAAAAACTATAAAGCGGAGATGTTTGATTAAAAACATCTCCGCTGATTTTTTAAAATTCATATACGGTTACCTTATTTAGATTTGCTATAATAAACAACACCAGAATATTTTCCGTCTTTGTTTAGTCTTCTGTTTGCAATATATCCGTCCTTTTTAAATCCCGCTTTTTCCATTACTCTAAATGATTGCACATTAAGTTCGTTGCACGAGCATTCAACCAAGTAATAGTCACGATTATTTAACAAATGGTCAGCAACTGCTTTTAATGCTTCGGTAGCGTAACCATTGCCCCAATAGTTATATCGTACTGTATATCCTACGTTGCAATAGTTATGCTTCTTAACAACGGTATTCACATCTATATTGCCGACAACTTCACCCGTGGATTTCAATTCCATAACCCACTTCTCGTATTTATTCTCGTCAGCCTCGCTTATCCATTTTCTGATACATTCCAACTCTTCATCTTTTGTCAAAGCAGGATATTTAATATATTTTGCCAATCTTTCATCAGTTATGATTTCATAAATAGCATCAATATCACTTTCTTTGTATCGTCTTAAAATAAGTCTGTTTGTTTCAATTCTTGGGCTTAACATTTTAATACTTCTCCAAATCAATTTGATTTTATCAAATATTCATTCCTAACATCAAAATAACAAATACATTTTATATCAAAATACGCTCTATGTCAATCAATCTATAATAGAATATCGGATATAGTAAAACACCGTCGAGAAAAATCTCGGCGGTGTTGTTCTTTCCATGGATTTAATATTATTCAAATACAATTCAGATAAACAAAAAATCCGAACGAATTGTCATTTACACAAAAGTTCGGATAATTTGATTCTGGTGGGTGAGGGTGGATTCGAACCACCGAAGTCACTGACGACAGATTTACAGTCTGTTCCCTTTGGCCACTCGGGAACTCACCCACATATTGAATTTTAGGCATAAAAGTGGAGCTGGTGGACGGACTCGAACCCCCGACCTGCTGATTACAAATCAGCTGCTCTACCAACTGAGCTACACCAGCAACTTCAACGCTCGATTAGTATATCACGGTTTGAAGAAAATGTCAACACTTTTTTGAAAATTTTTTCAATTTTTTTAAAAAAGTTTTTATTCGGCGAAATTTGCGATTTCATCGAATGTTTTTCTCACTTTATTTCTGAGTTTATCACTTTCTGCATATCCCACTGCAATCACAAGCTTTATCTTTTTGTTTTTAGGCATTGAGAGGGCGCTTATGAGTTTTTTCTCATCGAACATTCCCAGGATACATGTGGAAAGTCCCTGTGCAGTTGCTTCGTAACAGATGTGTGATGCAGCTATACCTATATCAATATCCTGAAAGGCGGTTTCCTGGAGGACTGAGCCTACCTTTGCGGTGAAATTGGCTTTTTCCTGACAGACAACGATAAAAGCTCCTGCGTTGTCGGTAAATTTGTTCATACCTATTTTCTGCGTAGCCTTTGCAACGAGAGGGAGCAATTCCTCTTTGTCGGCTATCACAAAACTCCAGGGCTGTGAGTTACAGGCTGACGGTGCAAGACGTGCAGCCTCGATACAGTTGATGAGCTTTTCTCTTTCTACTACCTTTTTCTGAAAGCGTCTGCAGCTTTCTCTTTTATTTACCAGATCCAAAAACATTTCGGTCACCTCATATATATTATACCTTTTCTTTGATTATCTGTCAAACACAGGTGAATACTAGAATAGTATTATTGCCCATTGGAGTGAAAAAATTGAAAAGATCTGCCACCGTTCTTGTTCTGATTGTGATGTTGTTTGCCTCTCTTCCCGTAAGACTGTTTTATCTTGTTACTGAAAAGGAATCATATCCCGATGTTTCAAATTCACTTCACACAATTGTTATTTCTTCCGGCAGAGGGGAGATTTATGATTGTCGCGGAGAGAAGCTGGTCAACAGAAAAAGTTCTGATATTTTGGTGGCGTTGCCGGTGAAGGAGTCTGCAGAAATTCTTCGGGGACGCATAACAGATGAGGACTACGCACGACTTCTCGGCTGTATAGACAATGAAAAGCTTTTTATCTGTGATACAGCTATTGATTCGGATAACATCTATGTGAAATCGGAGAAGAAATATATAAGATACACCGATGACGGCTTCTGTTCGCATATTGTGGGATATATAAACGGCGTGGACAACAAAGGCGTCTCGGGGATTGAAAAAAGCTATGATGATTTTTTGATAAGGGAAGGAAGCAGACTGATTTTTCAGTATAATAAAACAGGGGTCAGCGGTTTTCTTCCGGGAGGAGATAACAGATTTGTGTCAACCGGCCGTGATACCGGCAGTGGTGTAATGCTGACTGTTGATTCGCGTATACAGCGAATCTGCGAAAACGCTATGAAACTTTATGAAATAAGAAAAGGTGCAGTCGTGGTAATGAACGCGTTGACGGGTGAAATCCTTGCTATGGCATCTGCACCGTCTTTCAATCAGAATGATGTTGTGTCTTATCTGAATGATGAAGATTCAGCACTTGTCAACAGAGCTATTTCATCTTACAGTGTAGGTTCGGTTTTTAAGTTTGTTGTGGCTGCAGCCGCCATAGAGGAGGATTTAGATGATTTTGAAAGCTTTTGTACCGGCAGTGTGACCGTTGGTAAAACAACCTTTTCCTGCTCTGAGGGTAAAGCACACGGAGTTGTGAATATTGAGAATGCCTTTGCACACTCCTGTAACACATATTTTATCCGCCTTGCACTGAAAACCGGAAGCGAGAAAATTCTGCGTATGGCAGAAAATCTGGGTTTCGGTAAAAGTGTCACTTTGGCAGAGGGGTTTTCCTCTCCGTCGGGGAAACTGCCTGAGGAAATTACATCTGACGGAATGCTTGCAAATTTTTCTTTCGGTCAGGGCGGACTTCTTGCAACACCCCTTCAGGTGGCTTCGTGTTATTCATCTGCCGTCAACGGTGGAAAATTTATTCAGCCGAGGCTTGTAAAAGGGGTGATGTCAGCAGAAAACACAAGAAGGGAAGCGACTGATGTCAGATACAGATACAGAGCAATATCTGAGGAAAGTGCAGAAAAACTAAAAAATCTTCTTGTGCACAATTTTACGGAGGGTACCTGCGTTTCGGCGAAACCTGAAAACTGTGTTGCAGGAGGAAAGACATCAACTGCAGAAACGGGATGGGTGGATGAAACGGGCAGGGAAATTCTTCACTCGTGGTTCTCGGGCTTTGCACAGAAAGGGGAGGATTTTTATACAATAACCGTATTCAAGGAAGACGGTGTCAGCGGTGGTGAAGATTGCGGCCCCGTTTTCAAGGAAATCTGTCAAAGAATTATGTGGGAAATTTTTTAATTTTTTGCATAATGTTGTTGACAAATTTTTGTAATGTGTTAGAATGTATGATGAATAAGATTAATCTGGAAAGTTTTATTCGAATACATTCTTGAAAGGTTTGATTTTACTAAATGGACCCGCTAATATGGCAGATTCTTTTACAAATTGTACTCATTTTTCTTAACGCAGTTTTTGCAAGTGCAGAAATTGCAGTAATTTCTTTCAATTCAAACAAGTTGGCACAGATGGCTTCAAAGGGCGATAAAAAAGCAAAGAAGCTTATGCGCCTTACAGATCCGCCTGCAAAGTTTCTTGCAACAATTCAGGTTGCAATTACTCTTTCAGGTTTCTTAGGCAGTGCGTTCGCTGCAGACAACTTCTCGGAGAAGCTTGTTAAGTGGGCACTTAATTTCAATCTTCCCGTTTCCGAAAAGGTGCTTGACACAGTAGCTGTTATTTTAATTACAATTATATTGTCTTATTTCACTCTTGTTTTCGGTGAACTTGTTCCCAAAAGACTTGCTATGAAAAAGACAGAGAAAATGGCGCTTGGCGTTTCAGGTCTTATGAGTGTTTGTGCAAAGATTTTTGCTCCCATCGTATGGGTGCTTACCAAATCCACAAACCTTATTCTCAGACTCTTCGGTATCGACCCCAACGCAGAGGACAATGAGGTAACTGAAGAGGAAATCCGCCTGATGGTTGATGCCGGTACTGAAAGCGGTACTATTGACCTTGATGAGCAGGAAATTATTACAAATGTATTTGAATTTGATAACATTACTGCTGGTGAGGTTGCAACACACAGAACGGAAATTTCGTTCCTCTGGAACGAGGAAACCGATGAGGAGTGGGAAGAAACAATCTTCTCAAGCCGTCATTCACTCTATCCTGTCTGTGATGAAAGCGTCGATAATGTTATAGGCGTTCTTAATACAAAGGACTATTTCCGTCTGAGGGATAAGTCCCGTGAAAATGTTATGAAAGAGGCAGTCAGACCTGCTGTTTTTGTTCCCGAAAGTGCAAGAGCAGACGTTCTCTTTGAGAGAATGAAGCATTCACGAGACCATTTTGCCGTTGTTCTTGACGAATACGGCGGAGTGACAGGCATTGTGACTATTAATGACCTTCTTGAAGAGCTTGTGGGAGATATCGACGACGAGTTTGAAGAAAAGCCTGAAGAAGAAATCAAAAAGCTTGATTCCGAAACATGGCTCATCGGCGGTAACGCCGAGGTTGAGGATGTGGAAAAGGCTCTCGGAATTGATATTGACGATGATTACGATAACGATACATTCGGCGGTTATGTTTTCGGTGTTCTCGGCTCAATTCCCGAAGACGGTACACAGGTTGAGGTTCAGTCTCAGGGATTGAATATAAAGGTTATTGAAATCGCAGAACACAGAATTGTTAAGACAATCGTCTGCTTCATTGACCCACCAGAGGACGATGATGATGACGATGACTGATATTTTTCGGCATAGCGTTAAGCTGTGCCGATTTTTTGTATTTTTGCCTTGAAACCGAGGGCGATATATTGTAGAATATAAAGTAGATTTATTATGAGAGGTGTTTGTCTTGAACAGAATCGCAAAATTTGAAAAAGTCAGCTTTAAGGAATTCAGCAAATCATTTGATTTGCCCGAAAATGAAATAAGGGAAATCTATGAAAACATAAAGCTCCCCGTAAGGGCTACGGAAGGCTCAGCGGGTTACGATTTCTGTACGCCTGTTTCGTTTGTGCTGAAATCAGGTGAAACGGCGAAAATCCCTACGGGTATCAGAGCGAGAATTGACAATGGTTGGGTTCTCTCTGTTTTCCCGAGAAGCGGTCTTGGTTTCAAATTCAGACTTCAGCTTGACAATACTGTGGGAATTATTGATGCAGACTATTATAATTCTGACAATGAGGGTCATATATTTATCAAGGTGACAAACTGCTCTTATGAGGACAAAACCGTGTCAGTGGAAGCAGGAAACGGCTTCGCTCAGGGAATCTTTCTTCCTTTCGGCATAACCGAGGATGACGATGTGACAGAAAAAAGAAACGGTGGCTTCGGCAGCACAGGGGTGTAAGATATGTATCTGGGAATAGATATCGGCGGAACAAAATGTGCTCTTGTTCTCGGTGACGAAAAGGGTAACATTGTGAAAAAAATCCGTTTTGAAACAATGGATAAGGAAAAAACCATTGAAAAACTGATTTCTTCTGCCCACGAAATGGGGGCTTTTCAGGCGATAGGAATAAGCTGTGGCGGTCCCCTTGATTCAAAAAAAGGTGTGATAATGTCGCCACCTAATCTTGTAGGATGGGATAATGTGCCCATCTGCGAAATTCTGAACAAAGAGTTTTCGGTGCCTGTTTATCTTTGCAACGATGCCAATGCCTGTGCTCTTGCTGAGTGGAAATTCGGTGCGGGAAGAGGCTCGGAAAATATGATTTTTCTCACTTTCGGCACGGGACTCGGAGCAGGACTTATCCTTAACGGCAGACTTTACAGCGGTACCAATGATATGGCAGGTGAAGTCGGTCACATAAGACTTGATTCCTTCGGACCCGTAGGCTACGGAAAAAAGGGCTCGTTTGAGGGCTTTTGTTCAGGTGGCGGAATTGCTCAGCTCGGAAGAACACTTGCTCTTGAAAAGCTTCAGATGGGAAAAAGTACGCTTTATTGCAGAAGTCTTTCAGAGCTTGAAAAAGTAACTGCAAAATCAATAGCAGAGAGTGCTCTTGAGGGCGACGAAACTGCGAAAAAGGTTTATGAGATATGCGCAAGACAGCTTGGCAGAGGACTCAGTGTGCTGATAGATATTCTCAATCCTGAGAAAATCGTAATCGGCTCAATTTTTCAGCGAAGTGAAAACCTTCTTCGTGAGGAAATGGAAAAAACTCTCCGTGAAGAAAGTCTTTCGCTTTCGGCAGAGGTATGTGAAATTCTTCCGGCAGAACTTGGAGAAAATTTAGGAGACCTTGCAGCGCTGAGCGTTGCAGTCTGCACAAGTCAGGAGTAATACTATGGAAATTGTTGACATATTTTTCTATGTAGCAGAGGTTATAGGTCTTGTGGCTTTCGGCGTTGTAGGTGCGATGATTGCCATTGACAGAGGTCTTGACCTTTTCGGCGTTGTTTTCATTACTTTCGTAAATGCATTCGGCGGAGGAATGATGAGAGATTTGCTTATCGGCGAAATTCCACCGAAAATGTTTTACTGCTATGAATATATAATTTATGTGGCGGTCAGTGCCGTAGCGGTAATAGTTACAGTCTCAATCCTTAAGGAGAGATTTTTCAGAAACCGTGTTGCAATTGACAAGGTTATCAACATCTTTGACGCAGTAGGTCTCGGTGCATTTGCCATTGTCGGTGTCAGGGCAGGTATGAGCGCAGGTTTCGGCGACAATGTTTTCTTCTGCGTCTTCCTGGGTATGACAACGGGTATAGGCGGAGGCATTCTCCGTGACCTTCTCAGCCACGCAAAACCTCTTGTTCTTGTCAAGCAGATTTATGCTCTGGCGGCGATTATGGGAGGACTTCTCTATTACTATCTTGAAAAGCTGGATATCAGCTATGCGCTGTCAACGGTGTCGGCAATTCTTCTTGTGGTTGTCATCAGAATTCTTGCAGCCCATTTCAGATGGGATCTGCCCGTAATCCGTACACGCAAAAAGAACGATAATTAATTAGGTGTGATTGGATGGAACTTATAAAAACAATAAATGATGCTGTAAACGGAGTGGTATGGGGCGTTCCTATGCTGATTCTCATTATCGGCACAGGCATATATTTTTCTGTAAGACTCGGATTCTTTCAGGTGGTGAAATTCGGACATGTTCTTTCTTCTACGATTTTTTCTGCATTCGGTAAAAAGAACAAGTCGAAAGACACGGGCGCACTTTCACAGCTTCAGGCTATGTCAACGGCTCTTGCGGCCACAATCGGTACAGGCAATATTGTAGGTGTGGCAACGGCAGTGGCAGTAGGCGGTGCAGGTGCTGTTTTCTGGATGTGGATTTCAGCCTTTTTCGGTATGATGACAAGCTTTGCAGAAAATGTTCTCGGTATTTATTACCGTAAAAGAAACAAGGACGGTGAGTGGTCAGGCGGAGCTATGTATTACATAAGCGAGGGTCTGAAAAACAAAAAGGCAGGAAAGCTTCTTTCAATCCTTTTTGCGCTCTTCTGTACTCTTGCATCTTTCGGAATCGGAAATCTGTCCCAGGTCAATTCAATAGCAGTTTCTCTGAATAATTCTTTCGGTATTCCTGCTGCGGCAGTGGGCGTGGTGCTGATGGTTTGTATTTTTATAATCCTCATCGGCGGTGTAAAAAGAATCGGCAGTGTAGCAGAAAAGCTTGTGCCCTTTATGGCTCTGCTTTATATTATTTTCACCCTTGTTGTTGTTGCAGTCAACATAGAGAAAATTCCGTCTGTGTTTTCTGAAATTTTCAGAGGTGCATTCGGTATGTCATCTGTGGCAGGTGGCATCAGCGGATATCTCCTGAAAGAGGCAGTGACACTCGGCTTCAAACGAGGCGTTTTCTCCAACGAAGCGGGTCTCGGCTCAGGTGTTATCGTCAATGCATCTTCTGATGTAAAAGAGCCTGTTCACCAGGGAATGTGGGGAATCTTCGAAGTGTTCTTTGACACTATCGTTGTATGCACACTGACTGCTTTCACGATTCTTTCCACAGGTGTTCTCGGAACATCAGACCTTGAGGGTGCACCGTTGGTGGGTGAAGCTTTCTCCGGTGTTTTCGGTAAAGCATCTGGTGCGATTCTGGCTGTTTCGGTAACGCTTTTTGCATTCACCACAATTTTAGGTTGGTCCTACTACGGCTCAAAAAGCACAGAATATCTTTTGGGTAAAAAGGCAGTTCTGCCCTACAAAATTATATTTTCACTTTTTGTGCTGGTAGGCTCCGTGATGAAGCTGAGTCTTGTGTGGGAAATTTCAGATACGCTCAATGCACTTATGGCAATTCCTAACCTGATAGGTGTTCTGCTTCTGTCGGGGGTTGTAAAAAAAGTTACATCAAACTATATCAGACGAAAATTCAGGGGTGAAAAAAATCTCACACCTATGCTTTCGGCATATGAAGAAATACAGTTTGAACAGGAAGGGAAAGAGGATTAATGTTTTTTCACGAAAAAACCTATGATGTTGATGAATTGATAAAGTTCAATATGCACATTCACACCACATTTTCAGGTTGCGCAAAGCCTGAAATGAAGGCTCTTGACATCGTGAAAACTGCAGAGGAATCGGGACTTACCATGATTGCTTTGACAGACCACGATTGTCCCGAAGAGAAAAACGCAGTTGCAGAACGAAGAAAACTGCTTCTTTCTCAGCTGGGTGAAACGAAAATAAAAGTCCTTGTTGGTGCAGAGCTTTCCTGCAACGGAATCGGGAAATTCGTCAACGATGAATGGTGCGACCTTGAGATGGATTATAAGCTTTATACTATGAACCATTTCCATGTTCGTTTCTGGGATCAGCCGGAAGATATGTCACCCAGAGGCTACGCAGTTCAGATGCTGAAAATGGCAGAGAGCGTAATCGAAATGCGAAAGGCAGATTGCTTTGCACATCCCTTTATGCCCGGTTATGTAAAGACAATTCCTGACAGAGACGACATCACAAAGGCTTATACAGATAACGAACTCGGGGATATTATGGAGAAAGCCACGAAAAAAGAGATTGCGTGGGAGCTTAATACAAGTGCAATTCTCAGATACCCTGATTTTTATCACAGATATTTTCAGATAGGCAAGGAAGTGGGAGCAGTTTTCAATGTGGGAACTGATGCTCACAGACTTGAAGCTGTTGACACAAGACAGTTTGCAGACAGACTGAAAGAAATTTTATACTGATAAAAAACACACAGCAGAGAGCTCAATGGAACTCTCTGCTGTGCTTTTTATTAAATTTACATCAGTTCGCAGATTAAGTTTGAGAATTCAACCGGGTCTTCAACTGTGAGCCCTTCGATGAGAAGTGCCTGAGAATAGAGAAGACGCGCATATTTTGCAACCTTTTCTCTGTCTGTTTCAAAAAGAGCTGTAAGTGAATCAAAAATCTTATGATTTGCGTTGATTTCAAGGACTCTTTCAGCTTTCACAACACCTGCATCTGTGGGCATTGAGGAGAGCACCTTTTCCATTTCAAGAGAAAGTTCACCTTTCGCGGTCAGGCACACGGGGTGGCTCTTGAGTCTCGAAGAAAGTCTTACTTCTGCAACCTTGCCGTCAAGGCTTTCTTTCATAAAGTCGAGCATTTCACGGCTTGTGTCTTCCTTTTTCTTTGCCTCTTCTTTTTCTTCCTCTGTTTCAAGACCTAAATCTTCAGCAGAGATTGAACGGAATTCCTTTTCTTCAAATTTGCCCATAATTTTCAGGGTGAATTCGTCAACATCCTGAGTCAGATAAATAATCTCGAATCCTTTGTCGATGATTGCTTCGGCCTGAGGCAGACGGGCAATTTTTTCCTTGCTTTCGCCTGTTGCGTAGTAAATGAATTTCTGTTCTTCTTTCATTCTTGAAACATACTCTTCAAGTGTCACGAGTTTTCCCTCAAAGCTTGATTCAAACATAAGCAGATCTTTCAGCAAATCTGTTGTTTCGCCGTAGCCGCTGTAAAGACCGTATTTCAGATTCAGACCAAACTGCTTGTAGAATTCTTCATACTTTTCTCTGTCATTTCTCATCATTGAGAGAAGCTCTGACTTGATTTTCTTTTCAAGGCGTGATGAGATAAGCTTGAGCTGTCTGTCGTGCTGGAGCATTTCACGGGAAATATTCAGAGACAAATCCTGCGAATCCACAAGACCTTTCACAAAACTGAAGTGGTCGGGGATAAGGTCCTTGCAGGTGTCCATAATAAGAACACCACTTGCGTAAAGACGCAGTCCCTTTTCGTAATCGCGGTTGTAGTAGTTATAGGGAGCCTTTGAGGGGATGAAGAGGAGAGCATTATATGTTGCAACACCCTCTGCCTGAGTATTGATAACTCTCAGAGGCTCTGCGAAATCACCGAAATTGGTTTTGTAAAATTCGTTATATTCCTCTTCTTCGATTTCGTTTTTGTTCTTCTTCCACAAGGGTACCATACTGTTGATTGCGGTGATTTCCTTGCGTTCTTCGTATTCATTTGTTTCCTCGTTCATTCCGCCGACGGTGATTTCCATTCTGATGGGGTAGCGGATGTAGTCGGAGTATTTCTTCACAAGTCTTCTGAGAGTGTATTCGCTGAGGAAAGATGAATAATCTTCTTCCTCTGTATCTTCTTTTATTGAGAGAACGATTTTTGTGCCGTATGAATCCTTTTCACACTCAGTTACTGAGTATCCGTCAGCACCCTCCGAATACCATTTCCAGCCGGTTTCTTCGCCGTAAGCCTTTGAATAAACTGTGACAGATTTTGCCACCATAAATGCAGAGTAGAAACCCACGCCGAACTGACCGATGATGTCGATTTCTTCATTTTTCTCGTTCTCCTGCTTGAAAGAGAGTGAACCGCTCTTTGCGATTGTGCCGAGATTGTTTTCAAGGTCTTCTTTTGTCATACCGCAACCGTTGTCGGCGATTGTGATTGTTCTGTTTTCTTCGTCTCTTTCAATGCGGATTTCAAAATCCTCACGGGACAGACCTGTGTCACCTGAGGAAAGAGCGCGGTAATAAAGCTTGTCTATTGCATCACTTGCATTTGATATGATTTCACGCAGGAAAATTTCCTTGTGAGTATAGATTGAGTTAATCATAAGGTCGAGAAGTCTCTTTGACTCTGCCTTGAACTGTTTTTTAGCCATTTTTTCTGCCTCCGTAAATGTTTTAGCACTCTCGAGCTGTGAGTGCTAAAAACAAATATAAACCATATTTGTTAAACAATATAGTTGAAATTATTAACGGATTGTTAAAATGGAAGAAAAAGTAAAAAATGTTTGTAAAAAATAAAAAGTTTTGCTATAATAATAAATTGAGAAAAAATGTTCAGAGGAGTATGGCGTATGAAAGGAAAGCTTATTGTTATTGAAGGTCTTGACGGCAGCGGAAAATCAACACAGATTAACCTTCTTGCAGAGGAAGTAAAGAAAAGGGGACTTGAGTACAAGCAGATAAAACTCCCGAACTACGACGGCGATTCTTCTGCACTTGTGAAGATGTATCTTGCGGGTACTTTCGGCAAAAATCCCGAGGATGTGAACGCCTATGCTGCATCTGCTTTCTATGCAGTTGACCGCTTTGCTTCATTCAAGACAATCTGGAAAAATGAATATGAAAAGGGATATGTTATTCTCGCTGACAGATACACAACTTCAAACGCATACCATCAGATGATAAAACAGCCCGAAGAAAACTGGGATGCATATATTGAATGGCTTGAAGATTTTGAATATGAAAAAATCGGAATCCCTAAGCCTGACCTTGTAATTTATCTCGATATGCCCGTTGAGATTTCACAGAAGCTTATGACAAGAAGATACGAGGGTAACGAGAGCAAAAAGGACGTGCACGAGGCAAATGTGGGATATCTCAACGCGTGTAGAAGGGCTGCATCTTACGCAGCAGATAAAATGGGTTGGGTGAAAATTTCCTGCTCAGAGGGCGATGAGGCAAGAAGCATCGAAGATATTGCAAACGATATCAGGACAAGCATTGAAAGGATTCTTTAATTTATGCTGGAATTTAAAACGCCATCAATTGATGACGCTGACAAAATAAGAGAAATTTTAAAACATAATACAGGTGAAAACTGTCAGATGTGTCTGGGTTCTTTCTTCAACTGGGGACCTGAGTTCAATCTTGAAATTGCTTTTGCCTACGGCGCACTTGTGACAAAGGGCGGAAAAAAGGGCAAGGTCAACTATTGCTTTCCTCAGGGAAAGGAAGGCAGATGCAGGATTATCGAAGAATTGCTCACTGAAGAAAATCTTCACTTTTACGGTCTCCTTCCCGAGGATGTAGAGTTCCTTGAAAGGGAATTTCCCGACACCTTTGACTTCAGGGAAAACAGAGACTCTGCTGACTATATCTATCTTACAGAGGATTTAGCAGAGCTTAAAGGCAAAAAATATCATTCAAAGCGTAACCATATCAGATTTTTCGAAAAGACATACAACTGGACATACGAAACTCTCACTGAGAAAAATCTTTCCGACTGCATAAGAATGACGGAAAAATGGATTGAAGAAAATGAAGAGAAAATCGAAGACGGTGTGGACGCTGAGCTTGATGTTATAAAAAGAGCCTTTGATTATTTCACGGTTCTCGGATTTACGGGCGGAGTTATCCGCGTTGACGGTGAGGTTGTTGCATGGACACTTGGCGAAAAACTCAGTGAGGACACTTTCTGTACTCACTTTGAAAAGGCTTTTTCCTCTTACCGTGGAGCCTATCCTATGATTAACCGTGAATTTGCCCGAAACGAGCTTTTGTCCTATACTTTTGTCAACCGTGAAGAGGATATGGGACTTGAGGGCCTGAGAAAGGCAAAACTCAGCTATAAACCCGTAAAGCTCGGTATTATATACAACGCTGTAAAGAGGTAAAATTATGTTTCGTTTTGCAACATGGGATGACAGAGAGGGGCTTTTCACTCTGTGGAATTCCTGCTTTGGTGACAGCAGAGATTTTGTGTTCCATTTTCTTCGCAGATTTATGAGTGCTGACAATGTTTATATATGCGAAAAAGACGGAAAAATCGTCAGTGCAGTCTATGCTCTCAATTGCAGCATAGGGGAACATAAAGGTGTTTATTTTTATGCCGTTGCCACAGACGAGAATTACAGACGGCAGGGACTTGCCGCAGAGGAAATCCGTTTCCTCATTGACTACAAAGAAAAAATGGGTGCGGAAGTTTTTCTTCTTACTCCCAGTAACGAAAAAAACAGAAATTATTACTCAAAGCTTGGTTTTTCTGATTTCTTCTATTGTGAGAAGAAGGAATATCATCGCCTTGTAAAGAAAACTCCCGTTACACTGTCAGGCGGTACAGACCGACTTCTTGAAGCGAGAGAAAGAATCTTCGGGAAAGGCAGTTTTGTTTCTTTCCCCAGAGATCATTTTCAATTTGCTCTGAAATTTGCAGACTGGGTTTTTGCAAGGGAGGAGGACGGAAAAATCATCTCCTACGCAATACTTATGGGCAGGAATATTGCCGAACTCTGTTGCGAAGAGGACGATGATTTGTTCGTATCTGCAGTGCTTGAATTTCTCGGAAAAGAAAAGACGGAGGTTTATGTACCTGTGGGCAGAAATGAGGTTGCCGATAGTTGCAAAATCCCCCGTGGTATGATATACTGTTCTAATAAAGATTTGAGATTAAATTTAAGGGAAGACACCTTTCTTTCTCTTAATCTGGAGTGATAAAAATGATTTATGTATTTATGGCAGACGGCACTGAAGAAGTAGAAGCGGTAGCCACAATTGATATGCTCAGACGAGCAGAGCTCGATGTGATGACTTTAGGAATCGGCTCACAGATGATTGTGGGCTCTCACGGAATCGGTCTTGTGTGCGACGCAGATGCAAAAAATATAGAGCCTGATGAAACTCTTCAGGCAGTTGTACTTCCGGGAGGAATGCCGGGCACACTGAATATTGAAAAATCTCCTTATGCACAGAAATTTATTGACTATGCAAATGAGAACGGAAAGCTTATCTGTGCAATATGTGCCGCACCCTCCGTGCTGGGACATAAGGGACTTCTTAAAGGTAAAAAAGCTACCTGCTTCCCCGGCTTTGAAAAAGAGCTTGAGGGCGCAGAATTTGTGGATGAGGGCGTTGTAATGGATGGCAACATCATCACTGCGAAGGGTGCAGGTGTAGCAATAGAATTCGGTCTTAAGATTGCAGAGCAGTTTGCAGGAAAAGACGAGGCGGAAAAAATTTATATGTCAATCCAGAAGATGTAATTCTGAGAATACAGAAGTGTTATTTCTGAAACACAGAAAGGAGAGTCATTATGGACGACCTCTTTAAAAATGACGAAAACGGCGGACTTTCGGATTTTACAGAGCCTTCAAAGGACGATAGGAGACCTGCCGGATACAACCCCGAGTCAAGAAGAAAAAAGGTAGAAAATTTTGTTGTTCACATCGAAGAGTTTGACGAGGACCCCGTCGAGCCTCAGATGAAGAGACACGAGGAAACCTCCAACAGACCTCAGGGAAAGGGTGAAATTTATTTCACAAACTACCAGAGACAGAGACGCACATACGATGAAACAACAAGCCAGGACCTTGATATGTTTACGGGTGGGGGTACTGAAAGAGCGCCTCAGCAGAGATCTCAGCAGAAAACTCCCTCACAAAAGAAAAAAGCTCAGCAGAAAAAGAAAAAGTTTTCGGCAGAAGAGCTTAAGAAAATGGGCGAAGCGTATTCAAGAACATTCTATATCGCTATGGTATGCGTTCTTGTTGTGACAGTTCTTCTCTCAACTGTGGGAATACAGTGTGTCAACGATGCTATTGCTCTTTCTGCCAGTGAGGAAGAGGTTGAGGTTACAATCCCCGACGGAATCACAACGAAAGAAGCGATAGAAATCTTCAAGGAGCACGACCTGATTAATGTAAAATGGTTCTGTCGTTTTTTCGCAGCATTCAGAGGCTACGATAAGGAAGGTATTGTCTACTATTCAAACGGCAAGGAAAAACTCCAGCCTTATGTGGGAGGAACATATTATCTCTCAAGCTCAATGGGTATTGAGGGTATGCTTAATATAATTCTCGATAACTCTGCAGGTTCGGAGCAGACTGTCAGCGTAACCTTCCCGGAAGGCTACACAATCGCTCAGATTATCAGACGCCTTGAGGATTACGAGGTTATCTCTGACAGCAAAAAGTTTATAAGTGCAGCTAACTATGACTATAACTATGCTTTCCTTGATGACAAGAATTCAGGGACACCTCTCAGACTTGAGGGATTCCTTTTCCCCGACACATATGATATGTTTATCGGAGAGAGCACTTCAAGTATTGTCAAGAGATTCCTTGATAACTTCAATGAAAAGTGGACGGATAAGTACGATGCGAGAGCCAAGGAATTGGGATTCACAACAACTGAAATCATTACAATTGCATCAATCATCCAGAAGGAAGCTGCAGGTACTGCCCAGATGGCGGACATTTCTTCTGTAATCCACAACAGACTTCAGAAGTCAACAAACTATCCCACACTTCAGTGCGACTCAACGGCACTGTATGTGACAAACCATCTTAAGGATGTGTTCGGTGATGCAAAGGCAAGTCCTTATCTTGAAGAGTATGACACCTATATGTGTCTGGGACTTCCCAAAGGTCCCATCTGCAATCCGGGACTTGATGCAATCCACGCGGCACTTTATCCCTCAGACACAGACTATCTCTATTTCTGCCACGATAAGAACGGTAATGTCTACTATGCAGTTACAGATTTCGAGCATCAGCAGAATGTAGCAAAGATAAGATAGGAGTATATTCAACGTGATTAAAGATTTTGTAAAACCTGAGGTTCTTGCTCCGGCAGGTGACTTTGAAAGGCTTGAAGCGGCAGTTTCATTCGGTGCAGACGCTGTGTATATAGGCGGCGGAATGTTCGGTATGAGAACGTCTCCGTCAAATTTCTCCGATGAGGAGCTGCCCCGTGCAGTGGAATACGCCCATTCAAAGGGGGTCAAAGTCTATCTTACCTGCAACACCGTGCCCAGAAACAATGAGGTTGATGTTTTACCTGAGTTTCTTCAGATGGCAGAAAAAGCAGGTGTTGATGCACTGATAATTTCGGATATCGGCACATTGACTCTTGCGAAAAAATATGCTCCGGATACTGAAATTCACATTTCAACTCAGGCAGGTATCACAAACTACGCAACTGCAAACGCATTCTATGAAATGGGTGCAAAGCGAGTTGTTCTTGCCAGAGAATTGTCCATTGATGATATAAAGACAATCCGTGAAAAAACGCCCAAAGACCTTGATATTGAGTGCTTTGTCCACGGTGCTATGTGTGTGTCTTTTTCAGGAAGATGTCTTCTCTCAAACTACCTTGTGGGCAGAGATTCCAACAGAGGCGACTGCGCACAGCCCTGCAGATGGAAATATCACATTATGGAGGAGACAAGACCGGGCGTCTATTTCCCTATTGAGCAGGATGACAAAGGAACATATATTATGAACGCAAGGGATATGTGTATGATTGAGCATATTCCTGAGCTTGTCAGTGCAGGTATAACCTCTCTGAAAATTGAGGGCAGAGCAAAGTCTGCCTACTACACTGCAGCCGTCACAAATGCTTACCGTGCGGCGGTTGACGAGTTTATGGCAAACCCCTCTGAGGACTTTAAAATCTCTGACTGGATTCGTGAAGAGATGAGAAAAGTAAGCTACCGTGAATACTGTACAGGCTTTTATTTCGGTTCACCCCTTGATAATGCAGAAATTTATTATGAGGGTGGTTACAGAAGAGAATGGGATGTTGTGGCTGTCTGCGAAAAATGGGAAAACGGTACTCTTTACGCAGTACAGAGAAACAAATTCCTTGACGGTGACACGCTTGAAATTGTGGAAGCGGGAAAAGAGCCTTTCACAGTGACTGTCAGCAACCTTAAAAACGAGGCAGGGGAGAAAATCGAAAGTGCACCCCACGCCACAATGAAGCTTTCTTTCTCCAGTGAGAGAGAAGTAAAACCGGGCTCAATAATCAGAAAACAGAAGCCCGAGCCAAAAAGAGTGATAATCTGATGGAATATAGTATAAAAGTCAGTGAAATAAGACAGATGAGCGGAAATCTTAAAGCAGGTGACAGAGTTTACCTGACGGGCGATGTTTTTACATCGAGAGACGCGGCTCACAAAAGAATAAAAGAAGCAATCGAAGAGAGGAAGACTCTTCCCTATGCCCTTCAGGACGCAGTGATTTATTATGTGGGCCCGACCCCTACTCCTGAGGGACTTCCCATCGGCTCTTGCGGACCGACAACCTCTTCGAGAATGGACCCGTATTCACCTCTTCTTCTTGATAAGGGTATCTCTGCTATGATTGGCAAAGGCCCCCGTAACGAAGAGGTCTGCCGTGCAATTGAAAGAAACGGCGGCGTATATTTCTGCGCAGTGGGTGGCGCAGGTGCTCTTCTTGCAAAGAGTGTTAAAAATTGCGAAGTAATAGCCTATGAGGATTTAGGCTGTGAAAGCGTTAAGAAATTGACTGTTGAAAATCTCCCCCTTGTTGTAGCGATTGACTGCCACGGAGGAAATCTTTTCAATAAAGAATTATAAGGCAAAGAATTAAGGTGCGAAAGAATGTCAGAGCAAAAACCACTTGAAGCCGTCATTGTCGGTGGCGGCCACAGAAGTATGAATTACGCAGAGCTTTCGGTGATTGCCCCTTCAATGCTTAAAATCACGGGCGTCGCAGACCCTGATGAAAACAGAAGGAAAATGATTGCCGAGAAGTTTTCGATTCCTGAACAATATCAGTTTGCTTCAGCGGATGAATTAGCCGCAGTGCCTAAGTTTGCAGACGCTGTAATCAACGGCACAATGGACCACATCCATGTGGAAACAACAATTCCTCTTCTCAGAGCAGGATATGACGTACTTCTTGAAAAACCCTTTGCGGTAAATGAAAAGGAAGCAAGAGAGCTTTACGCGGTAGCGGAAAAATACGGCAGAAAAGTAATGGTCTGCTTCGTCCTGAGATATGCTCCCTTTTACAGAAAAATCAAGGAGAGAGTGTCAGCGGGAGAGATCGGTGAAATTCTCAACATCCAGACATCGGAGTTTGTCAGCTACCACCATATGTCAACAAGCCATGTAAGAGGCAAATGGAATAACTCGGACCGTTGCCACACATCAATGCTTCTTGCAAAATGCTGTCACGACATTGATATTATGATGTGGATGATGGGTAAAAACAAACCTGTTTCAGTGTCATCTTTCGGAAGTAACATTCAGTTCAGACCCGAAAATGCACCTGAAAATTCAGGCACACGCTGTCTTGTGGACTGCCCCTGTGTGGACACCTGTCTTTACTCGGCAAAGAGAATTTATATTGACCACCCTGACAGATGGTCATTCTATGTGTGGGACAAGCTTGAACACCTTGAAAACCCCACAATTGAAGATAAAATTGAACTTCTTAAAACATCACCCTATGGTATCTGTGCATATAAGAGCGACAACAACGTTGTTGACCACCAGAGCGTTCTCGTGAACTTTGAAAGCGGTGCAACGGGTACTCACAATATGGTTGGCGGTGCTTCAAGAGGTATGAGAAAAATACATATCACAGGAACAAAGGGTGAGATTTTCGGAAACTGTGAAGAAGGCACCTTCACCATTCAGAAAATCAATCCTGCACCCGGCTGCGAATACGACACGGAAACCATCAACACTATGGTTGACGGTGATGCTCACGGCGGCGGTGACCTTGAACTTGTGAGAGATTTTGTGCATTATGTGAGAGATGACAAAATGTCAATTTCCTGCACAAGCCTTGGAGATTCTTTACTCGGACATCTCGTTGTTTTCCTTGCAGACCAATCAAGGGAAAACGACGGAAAAATATTCAAAATCTAAAAAGTAACGGAGGCAAAAAAGATGAAAAAAATCACACGCATCTCAGTTTCAATTCTTCTCGTACTTGCAGTTATGTTTTCACTTGCTGCACCCTCATTTGCAGCAGAGAAAAAATGTGACTGCGGAGAAGAACCCGTAATCTATGTTGCAGCCCTCGGCAGTGCAACACTTTACAAGGATGCAGACACAGAAAACGAGCAGGTTGTTTTCCGTCCCGAGACAGAAGCATACCTCAAGATGGTAGGATCACTTCTTCTTCCCATCGGCAAACTTCTCATTGATGGCGACTACAACTCATTCGGCAAGAGTCTTACCGGTGCAGTGAACGATGTTTTCGGTTCACTTGCAAATGCTCCCGACGGCTCATCAACACCTGACATCACAACAAAGGAAGAGCTTCCCACAGACCCCACACACGGTCTTGATTACAGCTACTACTTCGGCTACGATTTCCGTGCGGACCCTCAGGATGTTGCTGATGACCTGAACAAATATGTTGAGCACGTTAAGAAACTCACAGGTCACGATAAAGTTCGTTTCAAAGCTTCATCAATGGGTGGCGTAATGGCTATGGCATATTTTGCAGAATACGGCCATGACGACATCAAATCAGTAATTTTCCAGAACTGCCCCATCAAAGGTACAGCAGTTGCAGGTGCTCTTTTCTGCGGTGAAGTAGAAATTCACCCCACAGCACTTTACAGATACGCTTCAACTGCAATCACAACAATGGTACCCGGTGTAGGTGGCGACATCCTTTCAGTTCTTGTGAAGGCACTCAATGCTTTTGGTGTTTTTGAATCACTCACAGACTTTGCAGGTGGACTTGTTGATAAGCTTGTGGATCAGGTTTTTGAAGACGCACTTATTCCCGTGTTCAGAGCAAACTGCGGTATCTGGTCTTTTGTTCCCGATGAATATTACGAGGATGCAAAGAAGTTTATGCTTGGTGACAACCCCAACGCAGACCTTGTAAAGAGAATTGACGGCTACCACTACGGCGTTCAGCAGAATGCTGACAAGATTCTCAACGGTCTTATTGCTGACGGAGTTCCCGTTATGATTGTTTCAGCAACAAATGTTCAGAGAACACCTCTTGTAACAGCATGGAGAAACGATTCAGACGGAACAGTTGACTCCAAATATTCATCTGTTGGTGCAACAGTTGCAGACCACGGCGAAAAGCTTCCTGCAGATTACAAGCAGAAGAATACTGTTTGCGGTCACAACCACATTTCACCCGATGGCAGAATTGACGCTTCAACCTGTGCTCTTCCCGAGCAGACATGGTTTGTAAAAGATATGATGCACTGCACAACTCACGACGGACATCAGGCTCTTTACAGATGGTTCCAGGAAAACGATGACAGTATCCAGACTATCTATTCAAACCCTGCATATCCCCAGTTCCTGCAGAACGATATCGAAAACAATCTTCTTGTTCCTGAAAAATAAGAGATAAAGTTAATATTTGACAGGAAAGAAAAACTCCTCTTGACTTTCAAGAGGAGTTTTTTGTTATGTTTTTATTAAACTATATAATAGCTTTAACAAGCTCGTTTGCGATGATTCCGTGGCCTTCTGATGTGGGATGAACACCGTCGCGTGTCCAGTATGATGCGGGTGCTGATTCCATAGCCTTATCGAATTTATCCTGAAGCGGGATAAATGTCAGGTCATACTTTTCAGCAATTCTCTTCGCAGCCTCTGCGCGAAGAAGAGTTTCAGCTTTGAAATATTCAATGTTGTCATCTGTTGCAGTGCCGGGTGTTACGAAGGGCTCAAGAATAAAAATCTTTATTTCGGGAAGCTCTTCTATAACTTCTTCAATAAGCATTGAATAGATTTTTTCAAATTTAGGTGCTGCAACACCGTTTTTGTTACCGAGCTCGTGCCATACATCGTTGATACCGATGAGAATACTCATGTAATCGGGTTTGTTGTTGATGATGTCACGCTTAATTCTTGCGTAAACATCTACAATTCTGTCACCACTGGCACCCTCGTTGATGAAATGGAATTTCTGAGGATACTGTGTGCCGATGATTGCTGCAGTCACAAGGGGATATCCGTGACCGAGAGAATTTATATCATCTCTGTTTCTTGAACAATCAGTTATTGAGTCGCCCTGAAATACGAATGTTTTCATTTTACTTCACTCCTTAAAAAGCTTTCTATTTTCTCACGGCTTTCGCATACCGTGCCTTGTACCATTTCAGGCTTTCCGCCGCCTCTTCCCGAGAGTGCGGTGTTGAAATCCTTGGCAAGTTGTCTTAAGTCCGTTGTCCTTGAGGCGAGAGTGTATTTGTAGCCTGTTTCATCGCTTCCGCTGAGCACTGCTGCAACAGTGACCTTGTCTGCAAGTAAATCGCACATTTTTCTCACTTCATCGGGTGATAAATCTTTCTCGAAAATAACTTCGACTTCACCTGAGAGGTCTTTGATTTTTTCAGCGAATGAATCAAGCTTTACTTTCTGGAGTTCATATTTCAGGTTTGCAATTTCATCCTTTAATCTCTGCACACCGTCTGCAATTTCAAGAGGCTTGAGTGCGAGCATATTTGAAAGACGGGCGAGTTCATCGTGCTTTGCTGAGTAGTCTTCAAATGCGTCTTTGCCTATCTGCATTGTGATTGATGCACCTGCTCTTTTCTTTGAAAGAGAGGTAACTTTTACGCATCCTACTTCGCCTGTTCTTCTCACGTGAGTACCGCAACAAGCGCAGACATCGCAGTTTTCAATGGTAACAAGTCTGATTTGCCCTGCGATTTCTTTTTTGCTTCTGAATTCTATCTTTTCAGCCTCTTCGTGAGTGGGGAAAGAGGAGGTAATTTCTCTGTTTTCCCAGATGATTTCATTTGTGATTTTTTCTGCTTTTCTGATTTCCTCGGGAGTCAGTATTTTATCAAAGTCAACAGTGATGCATTCACTGCCGATGTGGAATCCCATATTTTCAACTCCATAGAGAGAATGGGCAACTCCGCAGAAAATGTGCTCACCGGAATGCTTCTGCATAATAAGAAATCTCTTTGCGAAATCTATAATACCTCTGACTTTTTCTCCGATTTCAAAAGATTCAGAACATATGTGAACAACATCTTCTCCTTTTTCACACACATATTCCACTGTTTTTCCGTTCAGTGTGCCGGAGTCTGCATCCTGTCCTCCGCCTTCGGGGAAGAAAGCAGTTCTGTCCAGAATAACACGATATTTTCCGTCGTCATCCTTTTCGCAGGAAACAACAGTTCCCTCAAATTCTTTTAAATACTGGTCGGTGTAATATAATTTTTCTGTCACCTTGCTTCACCTCTATAAAAGAATATCATAAATCATTTTATTTATCAATTAAATAATTGCAAAATTGTAAAATTTTATCTTGAAGTTGAAAATTAGACTTATATGTGTTAGAATGTATAATGTAAATCTATGCACCGAAAGGAAGAAACACTAAATGTCTTTTTTATCAGCCATTTTTGGTGACTACTCTACAAAGGAAGTTAAGAGAATTGAGCCTTTGAAAAAGAAGGTTTTAGCTCTTGAAGAGGAATATAAAAAGCTTACAGACAAGGAGCTTCAGGCGAAAACACCTGAGTTCAGATCCCGTCTTGAAAAGGGTGAGACTCTCGACGATATTCTCCCTGAAGCATTCGCTGCTTGTCGTGAGGCATCAAGCCGAGTTCTCGGTATGCGTCATTTCCCCGTTCAGATTGTCGGCGGTATCATTCTCCATCAGGGCAGAATCGCAGAAATGAAAACAGGTGAAGGTAAAACACTTGTTGCTACTCTTCCCGCATATCTTAACGCTCTTTCAGGCAAGGGCGTTCACATCGTTACCGTCAATGATTACCTTGCAAAGCGTGACTCTGAGTGGATGGGCAAACTTTACCGCTTTATGGGTCTGAGTGTAGGTCTTATCGTTCACGGCCTTACAAACGAAGAGAGAAGAGAGGCTTATGCTTCCGATATCACTTACGGTACAAACAACGAGATGGGCTTTGACTATCTTCGTGACAATATGGTTCAGTATAAGGAAATGAAAGTTCAGCGCGGTCACAATTTTGCCGTTGTGGACGAGGTTGACTCAATCCTTATTGACGAGGCGAGAACACCCCTTATCATTTCAGGCAGAGGAGACGCATCAACAGAGCTTTATAAACTTGCTGACCGTTTCGCAAAGAGCCTTAAAATGACAAAGGTTAAGGAAATCGATTCCAAGTCAAGTGCTGAAGAAGTAGCAGCTGACGGCGATTTTGTTGTTGACGAAAAGGCAAGAACAGCTACTCTTACAAAATCAGGTGTTGCAAAGGCTGAAAGCTTCTTCCAGCTCGAAAACCTTATGGATGCTGAGAATATGACAATCCAGCATCATATCAACCAGGCAATCAAGGCTCTCGGTGTTATGAGAAGAGATATCGACTATGTTGTAAAAGACGGAGAAGTACTTATCGTCGACGAGTTCACAGGCCGTATTATGCTGGGCAGAAGATACAATGAGGGTCTTCATCAGGCTATTGAAGCAAAAGAGGGCGTAAAGGTTGAACACGAGAGCAAAACTCTTGCAACAATCACTTTCCAGAACTATTTCCGTCTTTATGCAAAGCTTTCAGGTATGACAGGTACTGCAAAAACTGAAAGTGCCGAATTCCAGGAAATTTACAGCCTTGATGTTATTGAAACCCCCACAAATAAGCCTATACAGCGTAAAGACCTTGACGATGCGGTTTACAAGACAGAAAGTGCAAAATACAACGCAGTTATTGAACAGATTGAAGAGTGTAACAAGAAAGGTCAGCCTGTACTTGTAGGTACAATTTCAATTGAAAAATCAGAATATCTTTCATCTCTCCTTAAAAAGAGAGGAATAAAGCACGAAGTGCTCAATGCGAAATACCACGACAAGGAAGCTGAGATTGTTGCTCAGGCAGGTAAGCTGGGTGCAGTTACAATCGCAACCAATATGGCAGGTCGAGGCACTGATATTATGCTTGGCGGTAACGCCGAATATCTTGCAAAGGCTGAGATGCGCCGTCTTCAGTATGACGAAGAGCTGATTGCCGAAGCAACAGGCTTTGCAGAAACAGACAGTGAAGAAATTCTCTGTGCAAGAGCAGAATACACAAATCTCTATAACAAATATAAGGCTGAAATCGCTCCCGAGGCTGATAAGGTAAGGGAAGCGGGTGGTCTCTTTATCATCGGTACAGAGCGTCACGATTCAAGACGAATCGACAACCAGCTCAGAGGTCGTTCGGGCCGTCAGGGTGACCCGGGTGCCAGCCGTTTCTATCTTTCGCTTCAGGATGACCTTATGCGTCTTTTCGGTGGCGACAGACTGACGGGAATTATGGACACTCTCAAAACTCCCGACGATATGCCCATTGAAGCAAAGATGATTTCAAAATCAATCGAAAATGCTCAGAAGAGGGTAGAGGGTAACAACTTTGCAGCCCGTAAGCACGTTCTTGAATATGACGATGTTATGAACCGTCAGAGAGAACTGATTTATGCACAGAGAAACAAAGTTCTCGACGGCGAAGAGCTTAAACCGTCAATTATGGGTATGCTCGAGGAATGTGTCAACGATGCAGTTGATTTCTATTGTCCCGCAGCAAACAGTGTTGCGGATTGGAACGTAGCAGGTCTTAAGGATAAGTTCAAGGGTTGGCTTACAGACGATGACGATTTCACCGATGTGAAGAATCTTGACCCTGAGGAAATGAAAGAAACACTTATCCAGAGAGCAACGGACCTTTACGAACAGCGTGAAGAGGAAATCGGATCAGAGATTATGCGTCAGCTTGAAAGAAAAGTGCTTCTTTACAGTGTTGACTCAAAGTGGATGGATCACATCGATGCTATGGACGAACTCAAACGCGGTATCGGTCTTCGTGCTTACGGTCAGCAGCAGCCCATTGTAGCTTACAGAAATGAAAGCTATGATATGTTTGAAGAAATGCGTATTTCAATCCGTGAAGATACAGTCCGTCTCGCACTTACCGTAAGAGTCAAGAGCGAAGAGGACACAAAGCGTGAGCAGACAGTGAAAGTAACTTCTGAAACAAGCTCATCTTCAGACGGCACTCTCAAGAAAGAGCCCGTGAGAAACAAGGCGAAGAAGGTAGGTCCCAATGACCCCTGTCCCTGCGGAAGCGGTAAAAAATACAAAAAATGCTGTGGCTCAGTAACAAACGGTAAATAAACTTATAATCAGGCGTTGTCGTTCTGCGAAAACGCCTGATTTTTTTTGTTATATATGTTGTAAAACATTGAAAAAAGGTATAATTAGTGGTATTATGTAAAAAAAACCGGGACGGAGGAGACGGAAAATGAATTTGTTTTTTTTGATTGCATCAATCGGGATGTTTGCGATATGCATTTATTTTTCAGTTATACATAATATGAGAAAGGGTAAAAGAATCCCCGGCACAATCAGAATGCTCATTTCAACGGCGTTCGTAATTCTTGCTCTGGGATTTCTGCATTTTGCATCTCTCTTTGGTAGCATTGAGTCTGTTGGCGAAAGGGTGTTCGTAAGTTTTATAAACACTTTGCAATCTTTCAGTATGGATCTTAATTACGGCGAATTTTTGTTCAATGTGAAAGACCTGGGCAGAGAACTTTTCCCTGAAAATTCAATTTTGGCACTTCTGACTCTGGGATACGCATATACGCTGGGTGTTATTGCACCTGTCTTCGGCGGAGCAATTTTGTTGGAGGTAATAACAACGATTTTCCCGTCACTGAAGCTCAGCATGGCTACTCTTCTATTCTGGAAAGATTTCTGCTATTTCAGCGAACTCAATGACCGTTCACTTGCTATGGCAAAGAGTCTTTCAGAGGAGGATACAAACCCCATCACAAGAAGAATTATTGTTTTTACTGATGTTTACTCAGATTCCGACGAAGAAAGTGAAAACGAAAGGCTTTTTGAAGCAAAGAGAATGAGCGCGATTATTCTCAAACGAGATATCCGTCACGTCCGCATCAGAAAAAAACTTACATCAAAACACGGCTCAAACCACTTCTTTCTCATTGACGATGTGGAAATCAATAATCTTCAGTCACTTTCCACTCTTGCGGAAGAAAATCCTGTGGGTCTGAAAGAATCATTCGTTTATCTGTTTATGCAGAGCGATGTTCACGAGCTTGTTGAAAATGAAATTCTTGATACGCTTGAAGAAAAATACAAGAAGGATTCAAGGTGTGTTTCGGGAAAAGTCACACCCGGCGAGTTGCTTCCCGTAATCAAGCCGATTAAAACATATAAACACATAGCGAACAACCTTTTCTTTGAACTGCCTTTGTATGAGCCTCTTGTCGGCAGAGAAAAAGGTGAAGACGGAAAGCATAAACTTAATGTTACTGTTGTGGGCACGGGTTCTATCGGCACGGAGGTCTTTCTCTCTGCGTATTGGTACGGTCAGATTTACGGCACGGACCTTTACATCAACTTTGTTACCAACGAAGAGGAGAAAGCTTTTAAAAAGCGTATCGGCTACATCAACACCGATATTTTTGAAACGGGCGTAAAATATGGTGAAGAAGCCACGTCAGAACTTCTTAGAATTTATCCCGATACAAATGAAACAGCGGACCCGTATTTTACATACAGATATTATGAATGTGACCTGAAAAAAGATGATTTGCACAGCACACTGAAACAAAAGAATAAAGACGACGATTTCTGTCTGCTGCAGTCGGACTATGTGATAATTGCTATCGGTTCAGACGAAGAAAACATCGAAATTGCAAGTCAGATGAAGAGATATTTTGCTCTTGACCATCTGGAGTCCAAAAAGAAGAAAACGGTTATCGCATTTTCAGTCTATGACAGTGACCTTTGCGAAACAGTCCGCAGAAAAGAATACAAAAAAGAAAAAGACGGAATGGATTCGGGTGTTTATATGTACCCGTTTGCATCTCTCAGTGAGCTTTACAGTTACGAGAATGTGTTTATGAAAAAATCCGAAAATGATGCAAAGGCTACCGGAAAAAAATATGATGCAATTTCAGGTGTAAACGAAGCAGTTGAAAAGGCAAATGAAAAGAATACGCTTGAAAAAATCAGAGGAAGACGCGGTGGCGACTATAACTACTGGGCTGACCATGCAAGAGCACGGCATATAAAATATAAGGCTTTTGCGGCGGAATATATTACAAAATCGGTTTTCAGCAAAAGTGATGACGAAAGCTTCGCGAAAGATTGGGAAAGATATAAAGCGGCTGTTGAAAGATATGAAAACGCCGATGAAATGCAGAAGCATCTTGCTTGGATGGAACACAGAAGATGGAATGCATTTCTCCGTACTATGGGATATAAGAAGCCATCCGACGAAGTGCTTGAAAACTATTTTGCAATTACGAAAAATCACAAAAATCTTACTCTCAAGCTTCATCCGTTCCTTGTTGAAAGTGACAAAGAGGCTATGGACAGAAACTATGCAACATCTACCCACAGAGATATGCTGGAAGAGGCAAATGTGAGGGTCTGTAAGCTGAAGAACAGTACGACGGATTATAAGGTGTATGATTATCCGTATTGCGATTTTGAATAAAAGGAGAAACAATTATGTACACACCGAAACCTGTAAATACAGATTCTGTCCGGTTATCTGAGGATTTGCTGGAGCTGACGGAGCTTGTGGCTAAAAATGTCCACGATGTCTGGGCAGAAAGCAGAATTTCTCAGGGTTGGATTTACGGAGAAGAAAGGAACGACGAGAAAAAGACGACGCCCTGCCTTGTTCCTTACGAGGATCTTCCCGAGCAGGAGAAGGAATATGACCGAAACACTGCTATGGGAACTCTCAAACTGATTCTTTCTCTCGGATATACCATCGAGAAAAAATAAAAACCTGATCTGACACGGAATAAACAAACGCATCGGAAGATTTAAAACTTCCGATGCGTTTTGTGATTAATAAATTATCTTTATGACGAGCTGAAAACCTCCCTTGAAAACACAAGGGGATTGTGCTGTTCAGCAGACCGTGAGAGGATTAAAATTCAATTACTGTTTCACCGCTTACCGTGATTTCTTTCACAGCGTTTTCTGTTTCTGCTGTGTATTTTCCGCTTTCGAGGACACAGGTGAGTGTACCTGAGGAATCAGTTTCAAAAGTAAATCTGTTGCCTGTTTCACTGACAAAAGTGACCTCTTCTTTTTCACCTGCTGAAATTCTCACGTCGTAAAAGTTTCCTTTTGCTTTCAGTGCCGCTTCTACGGCGAGTTTTGCGTTGACTAAGGGGTAAGTCTGATAATCAAGGAAATCGAAATATCTTTCCTCAGCAGGTAAAACCTCATCTTTTGTGTTTTCACAGACGATTTTCTTTACATCTTTGCCTGTAAGTGAAGTGTTTACAGACCACACAAGTCCTGCCACACCGGTTACAACGGGAGCTGCCATTGATGTTCCTGATTTTGAAAGATATGTATTATCCTTGGTGGAACTGTAAATGTCATAGCCGGGAGCACAGATGTCAACCTTGTTGCCGATATTTGAGGAATCGGATTGAATATATCCGTTTTCTGTGTTTTTTGCAGAACCTACAATGATTATTCTGTCAAGCAAATCTTCGGCCTCAATGCCGTTGAACGGAAGAAATGCGTTACTCTCGTCGATAGCACAGAAAACACCGTTTTGTGAAGCGTCAATGGCGTGGCCGCCGTCGTTTCCGTTACCTGCAGACTGAACGACAACGAAATCATAGCCCTTCTTCAGCAGATTTCCCATAGCATAGGAGTAAAGCAGAGCGTCAAGGTTTCTTACAAATGACGGGTGAGAATGTTTTTCTTCACCCACAGAGCCGGAATTTCCTAAGGAGAAGTTGATAACCTTTGCGCCTGATTTGACAACCTTTTTGAATCCTGTGAGAATTTCAAGGTCACCTATCCAGAGCTGATTGGTACTGGGAGACCAGTCAACGCAGATCAGTGCAGATGCGGGACATATACCGCTGATGCCTACACCGTTATCCTGCTTTGCAGAGATGATACCTGCTACGTGTGTGCCGTGGTGATTAGGTCTGTTTCTTCTTTCCTCGCGCTTTGAGGGGAAAGAAATTTTTCCTTCAAGTTCTTCGTGTGAGGTGTCGAAACCGCCGTCAATAACTCCGAGGTTTATGTTTGTGAAAAGGCTTCTGTAACCCCACGCAGAGCGTGTGTCTGTGGCCTCGATGTGCCAGTTGTTACCCTCGGGATTTTCGTCGTCCCAATCGTTTGTGCCGTAGCCCCTATCGTCAATGAAGGGGTCATTCGGTGTATACTGTTCTTCATATTTCTTTGCAGGGCAAACACTTGCAAGGAGCACACAGTCAAGAGATGTGAGATTTCTTGAAAGCTTGTCGGCGCTTTCTTTATCAGAGAGGGGAGTTTTCAGTATGTAAAGCCCCAGATCACTGATTTTTCCCGCGCACATTCCGTCAGCCTTTGAAAAAACAGAGATTTTATCAAACAATGTCGCGTCTTCCTCAAAAATCACAAGAAGAGTGTCCTTCACGAAGCCCGTGTTTTCGGTGTAAAGGCAAATGTTTTCTTCGCTGATGTTTTCAATATACGAGGGGATTTCGTTTTGGGGCATAGTAAAGAGGCCGGAAAACGCAGCGATAAAAGACAAAATAAGAGAAACGATTCTGTTCATATAAAACACTCCTTTATGTACTCTATTATAACAGAAAACCACAGCATTTCAATAGTGACAGATTGCACATAAAAAGCAGCTGAGTTTTTATTCACAGGTACAAAGTTTGTGTAATCTGAATAGAATATAGTACCCGTCTATGTTACATATCACAAAAGATACTCTGCAAATGGTCAATTTATACAAACAATGGGTTGTGTTTTTGACCGACTTTGTTTTTCTCTATGAATTATTTGAAAAACGGATTTTTTTTGTTGACGCAGACAAGTTTTGTGATATAATAATTGCAAGATATAAAATATCTTTGTATAAGAATTTTTATTTGGTGGGAGATTACGGATATGTTTGTTAAAGACGTTACAGTTCAGAATCAGGTAGGTCTTCACGCTCGTCCTGCAACATTTTTCATCCAGAAAGCAAATGAATTCAAATCATCAATCTGGGTTGAAAAGGAAGAGCGCAGAGTAAATGCAAAGAGCCTTCTCGGTGTGCTTTCTCTCGGTATTATGGGTGGTACAGACATCCGTATTATTGCCGGTGGAACAGACGAGGAAGAGGCAGTCAACGCGCTTGTTGCACTCGTTGAATCGGGTTTTGCTGAATAATTCAATATGATGAAAAACGCCTGTGTGGGAAAATATTCCATTACGGGCTTTTTCTATAAATGTACATTTAAAATTTTTTGAAAAATGTATGGAAAAATCTTCCGTTATATGTTATAATGGAAGTCCCGTGAAGACGGGAGAAAATTTGTTAATTATTTTTTTGGAGGTATAGAAACATGAGTAAAAAGTTTGTTTATCTGTTCTCAGAAGGCAACGCTGACATGAGAGAACTCCTCGGTGGTAAAGGTGCAAACCTTGCAGAGATGACACACATCGGTCTTCCTGTTCCCCAGGGCTTCACAATCTCAACAGAAGCATGTACACAGTACTATGAAGACGGCAGAAAGATCAATGATGAAATCCAGGCACAGATCATGGAATACATCATCAAGATGGAAGAAGTTGTCGGTAAAAAATTCGGCGATAAAGAGAATCCCCTTCTCGTTTCAGTTCGTTCAGGCGCAAGAGCTTCAATGCCCGGTATGATGGATACAATCCTCAACCTCGGTCTTAACGAAGAAGTTGTAGAAGTTATGTCTGCAAAATCAGGCAACCCCCGTTGGGCTTGGGACTGTTACAGAAGATTCATTCAGATGTATTCAGACGTTGTTATGGAAGTTGGTAAGAAGTACTTCGAACAGCTCATCGACGAAATGAAAGAAGCAAAAGGCGTAACTCAGGATATCGAGCTTACAGCTGAAGACCTCAAGGAACTTGCAGGTCAGTTCAAAGCAGAATATAAATCAAAGATCGGTAAGGACTTCCCCTCAGATCCCAAAGAACAGCTTATGGGCGCTGTTGAGGCTGTTTTCCGTTCATGGGACAACCCCCGTGCAAACGTTTACCGTCGTGACAACGATATTCCCTATTCATGGGGTACAGCAGTTAACGTACAGGCAATGGCATTCGGTAACATGGGTGACGATTGCGGTACTGGTGTTGCTTTCACACGTGACCCTGCAACAGGTGAAAAAGGCCTTATGGGTGAATTCCTTGTAAACGCACAGGGTGAAGACGTTGTTGCTGGTGTAAGAACTCCCATGCCTATCGCTCAGATGGCTGATAAGTTCCCCGCAGCATACGCAGAATTCGTAAAAGTATGTGGCATCCTTGAAGACCATTACAGAGATATGCAGGATATGGAATTTACTATCGAAGCTGGTAAACTCTATATGCTTCAGACAAGAAACGGTAAGAGAACAGCAAAGGCAGCTCTCAAAATCGCTTGTGACCTCGTTGACGAAGGCATGATCGACGAAAAGAAAGCAGTTGCTATGATCGATCCCAGAAACCTTGACACACTCCTTCATCCTCAGTTCGATGCAAAAGCACTCAAAGCTGCAACACCTGCAGGTAAGGGTCTTGGCGCATCTCCCGGTGCTGCTTGCGGTAAAGTTGTATTCACAGCTGAAGACGCAGAAGCATGGAATGCAAGAGGAGAAAAAGTTGTTCTTGTTCGTCTTGAAACATCTCCCGAAGATATCACAGGTATGAAAGCATCTCAGGGTATCCTCACAGTTCGTGGCGGTATGACATCACACGCAGCTGTTGTTGCTCGTGGTATGGGTACATGCTGTGTATCTGGTTGCGGCGAAATCAAAATGGACGAAGAAAACAAGAAGTTCGAACTCGCTGGTAAAGTTTACAACGAAGGCGACTACATCTCAATCGACGGTTCAACAGGTAACATCTACGACGGTATCATCCCCACAGTAGACGCTGAAATCGCTGGTGAATTCGGCAGAATCATGGATTGGGCTGACAAATACAGAACACTTAAAGTTCGTACAAACGCAGACACACCCGCAGACGCTAAGAAAGCTCGTGAGCTCGGCGCTGAAGGTATCGGTCTCTGCCGTACAGAGCATATGTTCTTCGAAGCAGAAAGAATCGCAGCATTCCGTGAAATGATCTGTGCAGATACAGTTGAAGAGAGAGAAGCAG
>JAZQLC010000009.1:0-20416 GCA_045542485.1 Acutalibacteraceae bacterium | reverse complement strand
ACGTATTCGTCGATTACGTTAAGTAAAATAATTCTTTTTTCTATTTTTCTCACTCCTTAATTAAAAAAGGCGCGACAAGCCGGAAGGATAACGCCTTCTCACGCTTGCCACGCCGTGTCGTAGCCGCTTAATTGGGTATCGCGGAAGTTATTTAAATGTTTCTTCGTTTGCTTTCTGCTTCAAATTCATCAACTTTTTCTTGAATGAATTTTGCAGTTGCAATGTCTTGTTTTCTACTTGCTTCTAAAACTTTGTAGAATTTCTTTTTAATTTTAACGGGTACGCCACGTTGAATCTGAACTCTTTCGCCGTTAACAGCGACATAAACATCATCTTTGTATTTTCCCGAATCTTTAAAAAGTTCAACTTCTACAAGTTCTTCGTTATCGCTCATTTTTTGCGGTTCAGAAGGCACTGTTACTGCTGCGGATTCAGCAGCTTTTTTAATATCTTCGGCGGCCTGTTTAGCATCATTTACGATTTTTTCAGCTTCCGCCTTTGCTTGTTTTAAAAGTTCTTGTATCTCCGTGCTGATTTCATTATTAGCGTTCGGAATTTTTGTTTCGTTTTCACCCGGAGTTTGTGTTGCTTTAGACATATTTACTCTCCTTTTTTAAAATATGCCCGAATAGTTTTTACTCGGGCATATTATAGTTTTAGTTTTAGTTTGCCGCTACGTCGTTAAAAGTAGATGTGGTTTCGATTCTAACCATATATGCTTCAACAAGACGTTCAGCAGTTTTTGTAGCTTTCCACCCTGCAGTTGCGCGTTGATTAAGAGGATCGGCAGTTCCTGCAGAGCCGAGCTGTTTAACAATATGCTGTAAACCGCCGCCTTCAATCTCTGTAACACCGTAAGCGTTTTCGCCCACAATAATAGTTGAATATACGTCACGAGCATTTGCTTTTTCTGAACCGCTACTCTTATCAATAGCAGCTTTTTTAAACACCTTTGCTTCAGATGTCTCAAGGAATCTAACGCCCTCGATTCTACCAATTTCTCCTTCGTAGATACCGTCAGGGTCACTGTATGATTTAACATTAATCCATTTAGGATCGTTCATAATATCGTAAGCACAGTCAGGATGAATGATACCTACATAGTATCCGTTGATTTTAGGTGCGTTCATAACCTTCAGTGCACGTACAGCTTTACGAACTGCATCAACAGTAAGATAGTGGTTTTCTGAAGCGTTGGAAGAACCGCCAACGAGTTCTTCACGAGAAGAAACCTGATAATCTGCAAACTGAACGCTTGTACCGGCGTTAATTACTTCGCGTGTAATAGCATCAAGTGTTCTTCCTGCCTGACCGCCTAAAACTCTTGTAGCTTGTACAAGGTTGTTATCGACTGCAGTAAGTAACAAAATATCAGACAATTCAATATATCCACCATACTGTGCCACAGTGGACTCAACGGTAGAAATAGAGAGTTTCTGGCCGTCAGGTGTTACGCCTTCTGTAAGTGCTGTCATAGCTTTAGGAAGTGAATCGTATTTACGGAATTGAATGGTTTTACCACCATTCTTGGGAATATCCACTTTTTGTCCGACTTGGTCGTGAATCAAAAGAGGTTCAGCGATATCAATAAGAAAATCGCTGTAATATTTTTTCATTTCTGCAGTAAGTTCTGCAGTAGTATTTGTGTTGCCGTCAAAAAGATTTAAAATGACGGGCAAGATTAAAAGTTTTTTCATTTTTTCTCCCTTCTTAACGGGGAGTTAAAATTCTATATGCTCCCCGCGCATCGCTCTTCTTGCTATTTCCGCACGTTCCTTTCGGGTCAGTTTGGAAACATCATCTTTAACAGTAAAAGCGCTTTGGGACTGTGTGCCGTTTTCAATAGGTCTTGTACCTTTTGCTCTGACGTTTTCAACTACTCTTTTTTCTGTATCAACAGCAGTTGCGTGCATAGCATCAGAAACAATTTCGTCCATGTGTAAAACTTTATACGCATGTTCCATCGGAACACCGGATTTAAGCATAGACAAGAATGACGGATTTTTAACTTCAGCATTTATATCAAAATTAGGGAATTTTTCTTTAACAGAATCTACTTCGCCGTACCATTTGTTAAGTTGTTCACGGGCAGACTGTTCTCCCAAACGCGCTTTTTCGCGCTTAACAAGTTCGGCGTTTTGAAGCTTTAATTTTTGTAATTCCTTAAATTGCTCAGTGTCCATACCGGCCTCAGCTGCTGCTTCCGAGAAATAAATATTATCATTCTCGATAGCAGTTTTAAGTTTGTCAATATCCCCGTCGGCGATATTATATCGCAACATCAACATATCCAAAATAGGTTGACTTTTACCGACTTGTTCTTCAAGAACTTTCGTCTGTGCAAAACGTCTGTCAATGATACGTTGTGTTTCTTCTGTGTGAATATCCTTAAATTCGCCATTAATAAAGTCTGAATATGCTTTTCTACGGTCCTTTGCGCTTGACGTTTCTTTAACGTCTTTTGGTTTCTCTTCGGCGGCAAGAGAAGATTTTTCATTGGCTAAATCATTTTCCGTATTCGTGGCCTTTGAATCAGAGTTCTGTTTGCCAAATATAACATTTTCAAATTCGCCCGATTTTGCCCGGCGGGTGCTTCCGGGCACTGTGCCTTTGACTTCGCCCTGTTCGCCTTCAGCGCCTACACTTGCGGCGGAAGAGCCTTCGCCGTCAAAAAGTGATAAAACGCATTTTAGCAAATTAAATTTTTTCATAAGGTTTCCCCCTTTTATATCGCGAGAGTAACGCCCTCGTGCATCGGTATATGTATCATACACTTATATCTTAACTGCTGTTTTTGCGGATTTCACCCCGTAAATGAAAAAATATTATTTTTCACTGAAATTAACTCTTATATATTCCGGGTGTGAGGCCTCAATTTGCTTTAGTCCTATAACGGTCATCATAAAAGCGTAATACGCTTCTTTATTGCCGAAAAAAACTATATTAACTTCTCCGTCGTTAAATTCACTTTTCTTTTCTTTGATACATTCAGGGAAGTTAATAAAAAAACCTTCCAGCGCATAAACAATTGCGCTTATTCCTGCGCACACCTTTTCACTTCCTGTAGCATGTCCCCTAACGGATAAAGCGTAATTATTGCCGTTTTTAATAGCATATACAACCGTCATTGATTACCACTCACATTCATATCAGGTACACTTCTTTTCATCAGACGTGTGCCAAAGTCAAGTGAAGGCGTTTGTGCGTTCATTATACTTCCCGCTACGTCGTTTTTACCTTCAGGTAATACACCTTTTGGTTCTTCAACATCTTTATTTTCCATAGTCTTTCCTGTGCCGGCGAATGTTGCTATTACAGCTTCAAGTTCTTTCATACGTTGGCCCATTTGTTTTACAAGGTTCATGAGCGTTTGACCCTGTCCTACTTGTTCTTTGACTTTATCAATTCCTTCGAAATCCATCATTTCTAAAGCATTAAGTGCTTCTTGAGAACGGTCAGGATTGAAAAATCCTAAAGCATACAGTTCCTTAGCACGTTCGTTTTGTTCCATACGACTGAACGGATTTTTCTTTTGAGCTTTAATTTTAAGATCAAACACCGGGACACGATAAAGTGGAACATTATTACTGTCAACGCCTATTGGTTGTTCTTTAAAGCTTAGATTATTAATTTCTTTAAACTCATAACTGCCGGGCATATCGCCTGTAATTCTGAACGAACGAGTTTCGTCATAGAACTGGCGCATAAGTTCAATTGCCATTTTGCAAACGTTACGGTATGTGCGATAAGACGAGCTTATCATATCCCTTGAGGATTTGTTTCCTGCTTCCTGCAGAGCAGCGATTGCACTTGCAGCAGTTACTCCGCTACCTGTACCGCCGGAGTTGACATCTCGGTTGCCGGCAGTATCTTTCATTTCCTCAATTTTCATTTGCACTATATTAGCATAAATTCCGTTTAAAGGAGAAAGAGTTATTTCTTTAATTCGCGCATCGCTTATTTCGCCTTCAACGTGAACAAGCGGTTTATTCCAATCGAGAAACTCTTCTTCGTTAATTGCGGTTGAACTTGAAACGAAAAATCTCTTCTTAGTGTTCATAAGCGAGGTTTGCAATATATTCGCGGAAAGTTTATCGATATATAATTGCGGGTCTTTACAAATAGCAACGTATCCAAAGCCAACCGGAGTGCCTTTTTCGGGGAAAAGAACGTCAAGATGTACCGGATACATACCGTGATCGTAGAATCCACGTTCACGATAATCAGGTTCATTCTCAGAAGCGTATAAAATAATATCGCCAACGAATTTAACGTAATGTACAAGCGTTTTCCCGCTACTTGCCTTTACTTTGTAATACCAATCGACCACGACAACTTTATCAGAATTGTCGATTGTATCGTCGTGTATGTATTCTTTTACGTCAATAGCGTTGCCTTTAAATTTGCCTTTGTATTGCGGATATGTATTTTCTAAAATCTCACGGTCACAAAGTTCAACAATAAAAAGGTTTTTCGACTTTTGAATATCCGTAACACCGGGTTCCCAGAACAATTTTAAAAGGTCTATTTCACGGATATCAATATCTCCGAGTCCGTTTTCTTTTTCGGTGTTCCAAAACACTCCGTATGCGGCAGTACCGTGCTTTAATTTTTCCCACCAGTTCAAAGAATACGTATCTTCAAATTCGTTACACTCAAGCACTACCGGTAAAACACTTGAAAGAGTTTTAGCGCTTTCTTCGTCACTTTTTTCGCGCGGTAAAACAATCGGTTCAGGGAAGTTGTCCATTGCATCGGCGTGTTTGTTTAAAATACTGTTAAAAAGCCATGCGCTTGAAGGCGTAACAGAGTTTTCATTTGAATTGATTACTTCCCAATGTCTAACCTTCCACCACATTTCGTCTTTTACAATTCTGTCTTCTAAATTTGTTTTGCCACGCTTATATTCAGACAGAATTCTCGTGGCGCTTTTAATGTCTTTTTCGCCTATAACTTTCTGCGTTTCTTTGCGCGTTAAAAGATGAGCTGACATCTCATCAGAAACCGCATCACTGGGTTTTACACCCGGTGTCCCCGCTACTTCTTGTGTGGGCTTTTGTTTTCCAAAAAACATTCTCATAAAAAATTAACTCCTTCTGTAAAAATCATATTGGTCATATTTAATCTCGTCATCAGTTGATAACGGGTCAAAGCGTTTAGGTTCAGTTTTTTTCTGTTCGGGCGGTGCTATCGGATTTTTCATACACACGTACCGAAATTCGTCGTATATATGATCTTCTCCGTCAGTGTCTATATCTTCAACGTTACTTTGCGAATACACCAAGTTTGGAACAGTTCTGATGAAGTGTTTGCAGGTGTTAAATACATACACCATCGGAACACCGCGTTCATCAAACGCAAAACGATGATGCACCTGCATTTTACCGTCTATCCGAGCATTGTTTCCCTTTTCGAAATAAACCCTTTCGCGTTCCATCAGAGCACCAATGCTTTCGGTACCGTCACTTCCCCAGATTGCAGGATCTCCCACTCGGTTTATTCTCCGACCCTTAAGGTTCGGGTCCTCGTTTTCAATGCGTTTAATCTCCTTCGCAAGTGCTGTAGGTTCCCACTTAACTCCCACGTTCGGCGTTCCGTTAGTGCCATACAGTTCACGGATTCTATATATTCGCCTTTCTCGGTCTACTGCATACCACCCAACAGAAAACGGACGAGAATATCCCCAGTCCAAGCCACACCATATTCCCCATTCCTGCGGGACAATAAACGGATTTATAACGTGCGTATTGATACGGTCTGAATAGTGTTCTATATCATTTCGCCATTCAGTGAATACCTGTCCTGAGAAGCTGTCCCAATCGCCATATAAAAGTGCGTTTTTTTCGGCCGTTGGCAAACTTGCAAGACGGTGCACGTATCCGGGATCATTTTTTAAAAGTGCAGGATTATCAAACACACTCGAAGGAACAAAAATTCTGCTCAGTTTTGTCTTATGTTCTTTTCCTTCAGGGTCTATCCAACTGTTTTCTTCCCACACTGTATGCATCGGCTGCGCTATTGTTATAAATCGTTCCTTAACCCAACCGTGACCTATTCCGCCGGGATTGGCTGTCGCTCTGATATAACACAACGTACCCGGACCGTTCGGCCTGCAACGCGAAAACAAATAACTGTATTCCTCAAAAGAAAAGTGTGTTAACTCGTCAAAAGCTATAAAGTCAAATGCCTGTCCTTGATATTTTTCGCGGTCTTTTTTATATTGCAAAGAACCGAAAACAATCTTAGCGCCACTTGGAAAAGTCCAAGTATGTGTTGAAACGTTATACTGTGCTTTTGGGTATATCGCTTTATAATACTTAAGGCTTTTATCTATAAGCTCTGCAAGTTGTGGATATGTTTTTCGAAGAATCAACGCTTTATAGTGCGGTATATGTACTTGTCTTAACGCTTCGATAATCAGAGCATCGCTTTTACCACCACCTGCAGCACCGCCATACAATGCTTCATACTCTCCACGTTGCATGAATATCGCCTGTTTAGGTTGTGGGGTCCAAATACTCTTATTATTCGTTTTCTTTTTCGCCATCGGGCAAAAGCACCTGTCTTTCGGGTATTAAAACAACCTTATTTTCGTTTTCATCGTTAATGACAATAGTTTCTCCCCATAACGCGCGTTGACGAATTCTGAGCCAATTTTCCATTGCTCGTGGGTCTCCCGGCACGTGTTTTGTTTGTTCAGTTTCTTTTACTAACACCTTTTTTGTTTTGCCGGTGGCCTCGTCAAATATATACGCATATTCCTTCTTCGTTTCGATGGTGTCATATCCTTCAGCCCTCTTTTTATAAGCTCCAACCATCTCAACTAAATCGACATAATCCTTCGTGCGCGCGAGGAGTGCCGAAAGTGCCGAATATTTATCCTTGTATTCGCGAAAGGTAGAATAAGCTATTCCAAGATTCTTCGCTATCTTCTTTTCACTGATACCATCCCGGCACCACGCTTCGATTTCTTTAAACCTCGAAAGGACATGAGTTTTATATTTATCTTTCATTTTTTCGTCCTCTCTGAACCTTTATACTTCAATCTTAACTGCTGTTTTTGCTGATTTCACCCCGTAAATGAAAAAACAATTCCCCGAACGCTTTAAGCTTTCGGGGATTTTTATGTATTATTGCTCTTTTATAACGCCTATTGTAACTTCTTCTGTCATTACGTTTTTAGTAGTTTTAACGGTATATTTTTCTTTGATTTTAGGTGCCGGGATTATAAGACGATATCCTATCGTTTTTCCGTCTTCAATTACTTCTTCGCCATATTTCTTGGCAAGTTCGATAAGTACTAAATCGAGTGCTGTTTTTATCTCAGTTAAAGCGTTATTGTTTTTTGCTTCTTTGAGTTTAAGTTCACGTCTCTCAAGCAGAAGTTCTTTTACTTGATTCTCAAGCATCTTTTTTGTTCTTTTCTTTTTCATCTTCAATCTTCCTTTCATGGTATTTTAATAAACATTGAGCCAATGTGCAGCCTTTCCAACCCGGATTATTTGCACAGTATCGGTCCATGTATTCACAAGCGGTAGGTTTATCAGGAAAAGATAATCTGCACCCGCCCTCACACGCAACTTTTGTTTTATCGTTCCACTTGTAGAACGGACACGCCCAAAACTTGTGCCAATAATCCATTAAGCTACACACCTCATTTCTTATTCTTCATCTTCACTGCAATAATCGTTTTTATCTTCAAATCCGTTGTTACATTCGATTTCGTGCCCTGCTTCGCAAGAACAATATTTAATATTGCAATTATGATAATCTCTGCAATCCTCACAGAAGTTTATTCCACCTGCAAGTTCACATTCGTCGTAATATTCGCAACTATCGCAATAGTTCACTTCTCCCCACCTCTTTCTTTTGGTGTGCCGTCCATTTTCGCACCACAATTACAATACGGGAATTCGGCATCTTCCCATTTCCCACATTTACTGCAAGTATATTGTGGCACATTTATACCTATGCGTTTTCCCTTTATCCAATATCCGTGTTTTACTTCCACAACATCTGCAGTGGGTATGTAATACTTACACGGTGAATTTCTCAATACCCTATCATCGCCATTATGTCTAACAACAAAACAAACATCGCGATGTATACACTCTTTACAAGTCATCACCCCTCACCGCCTTTCAATAATTCGGATTTTTTAATCATACAAGGGGCATTACTGGGAAACTTAAAATTGCTATTGTTTTCGCATTCCCTTAAATGTTTGCACTCATTACAAATCCCATTTGCAACTGCCCATTGTATCGCTCTGCCCTCTGCAATCTTATTCTCTGAATACGGCTTGTCAAAAATCACTACATTGCTCTTCATTCCTCAACACCGCCTTTCAAAGTTCTCATTTCCCTTTGCATTTGGCTAATTTTGTGTTCGTCACATCCAACAATGTGCGACATAGTAACTGCCCTGCTTATTGCCGTACATAATGGTTTTAATTGTAGCCACAAAATGAATGTTGCCGTTTTCTTGCACTTTTCACAAAGCGGAATTTGTATGTGTATATTGCAATAATCAAAAGTGTAATTTTCATTTGTTTTTCTCGATTGGCAGCAGGCGCATTTTCTTTTTTCACTTGAAGTCAAAAAATTCATTCCTGCGCACCGCCTTTCTCGGTTGGGTAGGCGTTCCATCCGAACCCAAAATCTGAACGCTTAATTTTACATTTTGGCTCTCCATCTTTCCAAAACACAAGTCCTTCCTCGTTGTGAGTTCTTAACCATTCTTTTATTCCATCAAAAGAACGTTCAACTTCAACAACTTCTTGACCATGTTTTACAAGAATGTCGCAATCAAGCCCGTGTGGGTTACCTTGAAAATGTATTCCTATTGCTTCGTAAGTGCCGTCTGTTCGGTTGTCTGTGTTTTGATACGCAATCACAAACCACTTGTCAGCAGGGTTATTTTCGTCAACCTTTACCCAATGCGGATGATGCCCTGTAACTGTATCTGGTTCACAACAAGGTATTGCTCCTTCAGGTGCTTTCTTGCCTTTCTTTGCATCATACCTCTTGTAAAATTCTCCGTTAATAATCGCACAACAAGAACCATCAATTTTGACCGTTGCAGTTCCGTCGCCTTCAAACACCCACTCCATGCCTTCGGTAATAATTGGTTTAATTCCTACGACTCTGTGATTTTCATATTCTCTTTCAAATAATGTTGGTATCTTTTTCATTTTCCCTCATCTTCCTTTCTCTTTATCTGCCATTTTCCACACTTGATACAAAGCATAAGCAAGAGGATTATGCACCCATTCAAGACGTTTTGCTTTCTCGTATTCAAACTCGATAAGTTTTATTGCTTTATTAAGTGTCATTTTTTGTATCCCCTTCATCAGATTCAACCACTTCACTGTTAAGCCAGTTGACTATTGCTTGTCTACAGTGCTTTTCACGATTCTCGTGAGAGCAGTGGATTCCGTCTCCGTATCCTTCACAGTAACGAGGATCACACGGTTGAGCTGAGATATCGTCAATATCATCGAGCATATCCGCCATTTCCTGAACGCTCATATTTTTGATTTTTTCGTAGTTTGTCATATTTTTTCTCCTTGTCTATACCGGCATATCACATTTTTCCACAGTGAACTGAGTGGAAAACGCAGCACCGTTTTCTTGTTCGGTTTTATTACTTACTGAATTATTTTCAATTTTTTTACCGCGATACAAAACGCTTTCACATCTGACTTCGGTTATGTAGTTCTTTTTTTCGGCGCTGTATTTTAATTCACTTACTTGGATAAATCCTTCAACTTCTATCCATTGTCCTTTTGTAAAATACTTGCCGACTGTTTCTCCAACGTCGTGCCAAGAAACGCAATTTATAAAATCTGTCTTTTCAGAGTTCGGTCGTTTCACTGCAATTCTGAAACTGCATACACTGTCTCCTTTTAACGTTTGCCTTAAGTCCGGCTCTGTTGCGAGTCGGCCACTCAATACAACGCTATTCATTTTTCACAACTCCTTTTTCAAAAATCGTCTATCCAGTCCTTAACATCCCACATAACAGGCGTTCCGCTATTATGCCGATACATAACCACCGACACATACCAATGCCCGTTATATTCGTTGTATCTGGCATAGCATTTCAAGAATTTATAACCTTTATATTTTCTTTCCCAGAAGTCACGGTCGTCAACTCTCTCCTGCGCCATTTTAGAAACACCGCGCACGGTAACTGACGTATCTTTCGGCTTCATCACTGTGGGCTTCTTGAGATTCTTTGAACAAGAAAATCTTTTTGTGCCTTGCGGGTCTTTTGACATATATTTTGCTATTGCTTCAGGTCCGTACTTTTCGGGTTGGAATCTGTCAGCATTGGTTCTTATTCCGCACGGCCACATTTTTTCAAGTTCTTCACGTTCCAAACCGCCAGTTAAAAACAAATGAAAGTGCCAGTTATCGCACCCGGCACGTTTGCCCGTTTTATAAGTCACTTTTTCAATGCAGTATATGTACTTGAATTCTTCCGCGAGTTTTTTCTTTTTGTTAATAAGTTCTTTTCGTTGAGAATCGAATATCTTACCTTCAGGCAAAGCGTTTAATACTTTTTCAATTCTCTTCAGTTCGGATTTTCTCTTTGTCTTTACACGTCTTAGATAATTGACAATATCACGTCTTGCTTCCTCTTCGCTCATGGGCGCGTTCTCCTGCGCATACGTGGGGTGCATAATGATATCATTTTCGTCAAAGTTAACGTTAATAAGACGAATAAGTTTTTTAACCGCTTGTTTTTTGTTATACTCCGCCTGCGCCAACGTGGATCGTTTGACTCTCGGTTCTCTTGAAGGCAACCGTCGGCCGTCACTGAATATTGGATAAAAATCCACCTCAAGCAATTTCCCCGATTTTGTTCTTTTCTCTCTTATCATTTTTTATATTACCTTTGTTTTCGTAATGTGTTTCAAGTTCAAACACGCTGTTATACAGCGCCGTTCGAAGATAAGTCTTTTTGTTTTTTATCTCATACGTGATATTTTTAAACTTTTCGATAACGAATTCGATATGTTCGTGTGTTAAATACAAAAATACATCCGATACCATTTCGGCCGGAATATCATTTCTTGAAATTCTCACAAGTGCCATTGGCGGCAATTTTAACACTTCGCATATAATCAAACACATTTCATTTGCTAAAGCTTTGTTTCCTTTTTCAAAACAATCAATTTCCATTTTCGATTTCACACACTTGTAAATGTCCGAAAAAGATAAAAACTTGACTTGACCTGACAAGAAAAGTGACTGTGATTCTTCAAAAGAAAAATCATTTAATGAATTCAACTATAACACTCCCTTTTTTAAAAGCTATTCGATACTTTTTTCGTTGAAATGTTACTATACAATACGAGGCCACAAAACGACACTTTGGTATCGTTTTAAAAATGTTGACTTCCAGCCAAAAAAGTGTTATAATTTACCTGCATTTATAAGTGACTGAAAGTTGCTTATGCGGTCCGCTCGGGGTCAGAACCGAACGGACCTTTTTTTATTCTTTTTCATCGGTACCCGCTACCTCGCTTTCTTCCTTATATTTAATGTGGCGAGGATTGACTATCGTAACAGAACGTGAACTTCGGTCTTGCACTTCTGCAGTAACTATGTACTTACCATCTGAATGACGATATATAATTGCAGACACAAACAAATATTCCATATTTTCAAGTCCGGGAGAATTAACGATTATCGGCTTTTTATTAACAAGCGCTTCCTTTAACTGTTCGGTTGTCATATTTATTTGACTCCTTTTTCTTCTAATCCACATTTATCGGGAGAATTTAAACAAGGATTCTTGCATTTCTTGCGGTTAGGACACCTGAAGCAACACACCCTTTCTCCCATAACGTCACAGTAAAACTGTTTACACTTGCGAATTATTTTTCTTCTGCTCACTTTTCTACACCTCACTTTCTATTAAGAATGGCCCATTTCTTTTGGGCTTGTTTTTTTCTGGCTTTTCGGCAACTTAAACAGAATCGGTTTTCTTCTCGTTCCAAAAACGTTCCGCCACATCTTGCACAGTATTGCGGTCTTATTCTTCTGAACTCAGTGCAGGAATCACAGTCGGTGCAATTCGCTAAGCACCCTTCGAAGTCATCCCAATTCATGCACATAAACCGTTGCCAATACGGTTCATATCCAAGTTCATTTCTATGGTACTTTAAAATGCCCGCTAAAAGAGAAAGATTGTTCTTAACCTGAGAACGTGTACGCGACAAATTGATTCCTTGCTTTACAGTCGGCTCCGGTGCGCCGTATCCCCATTCTCTGTTCTGTAACATAGAACGGACCTTATCAGCGTTTTCAGTAAGATAAACGAAATATACTTTACCGCGCACTGCCTTTTCACTTTTTCCTATCTTGTTTCCGATAACTGTATAACTGTCGCCAGTACTTATTCCTTCAGCAAGAATGTCATAATCTTCTTTTGTCCACGCGCTTTCTACGCTATGGTTGTCCGCTTTAACAGGTCTGTCCTTTATCTTTAAATCACAACATCGGCGTTGTATCGCTCCTGCAGAACGATGTAGCATTTCAGACAGTTCTTTATACCCGTATTTTTGTTTTGAAAGTAAATATTTTAGTTTGGAATCTTCATCTGCAGTCCAAGCCGTTTTCCTTTGAAGAGAAAATGCATAATAATCTTTTTTGCGTTGTTCCTTTACCCATTCCGGCTCTTTGCCGAGTGCAAACGGTTCTAAACGGGAAAAATCAATAAAGGACCTGTTTTTTTCTGCCCACTTCCAAAACTCTTCTAAATAAACTATCTTAAAACTGTTTTTATTTACTCTCTTCAAATGTACAGGAAAACCTCGATTTTTAATCCAGCTTGTAGCTTGATATGAATTGCTCTGATGTCCCAATAGCGTATGTGCCAACTGATTAAACGTTATGTAATCTCCACTTTCCAGTGCAGGACCAAGTCCTAATCTTCGAGCTTTGACTATAATTGCGTTTTCTGTACGATTTAACTTTTTAGCTATCGATGCAATGGAAACAATGCCCCAATGTTCTTCTAAATAGGAAAGTTCCTCTGAAGTCCACGTTCTTGACCCAAGCGGTGGCGGTTGTCGTGTTGTTTTAATTGTTTCTTTTACCATAACTTAACGCTCTACCGCTTAAGGCCAAAACCAGTGCTAAAAATATGTACTTAACCGATTCTGTAACTCCGGCGCCGAAGTCACTACCACCTGCAGCCAAAAGAAGAACTATGAAAGCTAAAATATATAACGTACTTGAAATTGTTTTCTTCATATTGTCATTCCCCCTGATACTGCTATTGTGAGCACAAACCAACACACCGTCATTCCTAAAATAAAGCCAAACAGAATTAACGCGAAAAATACTAACCAATCAATCTTGTCTTTCTTCTTCATTTTTTAACAGTCCCATCTTTTTAAGTTTTTTGTACCGTTCTTCAAACGCTCTGATATCCAATCCCCACGCTTCAAAAGCAACTTCAGTTACAACAGCAGTAGCAGAAAAAGGTAATATTTTTCTTTCCGCCATAAGCTTCCTTGCTGTGTTTTTGAGTTTAGCGACCGCAGAAGAAGATGCGCCGAACAACTCTTTGATATCTGCAGACTCTAATTCGAATTTATTCCAGTACGTCTGAACCGCTTTTTCAATATCCGGACTTTTCATTTAATTCACTTCCTTTTTGGTTCAAACTATTGAACTTCTGCAGTAAAAAAATAAAAGGGGATTTCTGCTTTAGCGAATCCTAACAAATTAGCAGCTTTAAGCATTTCGCTTTGTTTCCATTCACGTATATTATTCATTTTCAATGATTCCGAACGCGAAGAAAGTCCCATTTTTTCAGCAAACTTGCCATGTGTTCTAAAAACTTCGATTATCTTTTTGTCTAATTCTTGATAATCAAAACTTATTTGTCGTTTTTCCATCTTTTTCTCCTTTCTTTTGTTCAATGTTTTGAACTTTAATTTAACTATATCACTCTTAAAATTAATTGTCAATACTCAAATTCAACTTTTTTGAACTTTTTTTCATTATTCTATTGAACTTTTGTTCGTTATGTGTTATAATCATTTGCAAGGAGTTGATAAAATGTCTAAAGTTAGTACTTCCGAAAGACTGAAGGAATTATTAAGCTTGAGAAAATTAAAACAAATTGATGTTCTCGAAAAAGCAAAACCCTTTTGTGAAAAATATAATGTAAAGCTCGAAAAAAATGATTTAAGTCAATATGTATCCGGTAAGGTAGAACCCGGACAACGCAAACTTTTTATTTTAGCTTTAACGTTTAATGTTTCTGAGGCTTGGTTGATGGGGTTTGATGTTCCTATGGAAAGGACTTTTAATCAAGATATTTCTTCTATCGATAACATAATTCCTATGCCGAAAATGAAAAAAGTCCCGCTACTTGGAGATATTGCTTGTGGAGTGCCAATCTTTGCCGAAGAACAATATGGCGAATATATTGAATCTGATGTTGTCGCTGATTTTTGTCTTCGTGCTGCAGGGGACAGTATGATCGGTGCTCGTATTCTTGACGGCGATATTGTTTTCATCAAAAAGCAAGAAATGGTACAAAACGGAGAAATTGCAGCTGTACTCATAGACAACGAAGCAACTCTCAAAAGAGTTTATTACTACCCAGATAAAGCTAAAATCGTTCTCTCTCCCGAAAATGCACAATACGAACCGTTTGTTTATGTCGGGGAAGAACTCAACGAAATTAAAATTCTCGGCAAGGCAGTCGCCTTCCAGAGTAACGTTAGGTAATAGTATGAATAAAATTAAAGATTTTTTATCTTATGTTAAATCAAACTACCTTAAAATTATAGGTTATAGCTGCTGTATTTTGTGCGCAATCCTTGTGCTTATAGCAGCTTTTGCACCAAAAACACCAATTTGCGATCATTGTGAAGAAAACGAAGCCACGCAATATTGTCCTTTTGATTATTCCCAGTTATGTGACGACTGTTACGAGCATTTAGAATGGTATTTTCTCGAGGATTTGTTCAATGACGGCTCACTGGAAGAATTTTTGAACGATATGGATGTTCTTCTTATACATGAAGCAGAGGATTTACAAAAAATATATACTTATGGATATTACAACGGACATTTTAAAATCGATGGCATATATGACAACGAAGCTGAAGAACTTGGCGTTACTGATAACGAGAACCAAGAAGTACAAGAAGTAATCAATGAACAGTATTATAAAAAATTGAAAGAATATTTTGAATCTTGTTGGATATGGAGGTAAATGTAAAATGAAAAAACGTATGTTAGCTTTATTATTATGTTTTGTTATTCTTTTAGGGGGCACATCTTGTAAAAATTCGAAAAATGAGGAAAGTTTTGTAAGTAGTCAAAAACAAACAAGCACCTCGATAGCTAAAACTGTAAATAAAAGCAGTGTATATTGGACACCCAACGGGAAGTCATACCATACTACAAAATCTTGCCCCTCTCTTGCAAGGTCCAAAAAAATTAATAACACAACATTAAAACAAGCTATTGAAAAAGGAAAAACCGACCCTTGCAACAGATGCGTAAAGCAATAAAAGAGTTGTTACCCACTACTCTTTAAATAAAAAAAGAACTGCCGGTGCGCCAACACCGACAGTTCAGAGCAAACACCCGCATACCCATTCCAAAATAAAAGTACTAAAGTGTTCGTGTTTATTTTAGCACGTCACTTCTTAACTGTCAAGAAAGGACTGTTTTTATGCCTTTATATAAAACAGGCAAATCGAAAGACGGAAAACAACAATATAAAGTACAAATTAATTATGTTGACAAAACAGGGAAGTACCGTCAAAAATCAAAACTCGTTCTCGGCCTTCCTGAAGCTAAGCAAACAGAACTCGAACTTCTCGCTGATCTATCGGACCCTCAAAAGAATCAAACTTCGCGACTTACTATTCAAGAGTTATATAATCAGTATATCGAACACAAAAAACACGAAGTCCGCGCAACAAGTTTAGAAAAAACAAAAGGCATACTTCAACGTGAAATACTCCCTATGCTAAAAGATATTCGCCTTGATAGACTTAACACTCCATTGTTACAAGAATGGAAAAACTCTATTTCAAAAAAGCCATTATCGATATCTACAAAGCAAAACGCATACAAAGAATTACGAGCACTATTAAATTACGCGGTTAAAATGGAATTTATCTTTAAAAATCCGCTTTTAATAATTGGAAACTTTAAAGAAGTATACTTTGAAAAACCGCAAGATAAATTACACTATTACACTCCTGAAGAGTTCAAAAAATATATAACTATAGCAAAAGCCAACTGTAACAGTATTAAAGAACACGGATATTACGTCTTTTTTAATATCGCTTATTTAACCGGTATGAGAAAAGGAGAGATAAATGCACTCAAGTGGTCTGATATAGATAACAATATTATTCACGTCAGACGTAGTATTGCTCAAAAACTTAAAGAAGGCGATATTGAAACGCCGCCAAAAAACAAATCCTCTTATCGCGATATTCAAATGCCAAAACAGTTGATTCAAATTTTAAAAGAACAACGGAAAATCCAAAAAAGTATTAAAGGGTTTTCAGAAGACTTTAGAATATGCGGTGGACCTTCCCCGCTACGTGATTCAAGTATAAGCAACAGAAACATACAGTTTGCAGATGAAGCAGGATTACCTCACATCAGAATTCATGATTTCAGACACTCACACGCTTCCCTTCTCGTAAATAACGGAATCAACATCCAAGAGGTTGCTCGGCGCTTAGGGCACTCTGATATCAAAATGACTTGGAACACCTATTCACACTTATATCCCCAAGAAGAAGAACGTGCTATATCAATTTTAGAAAATCTCTAAAATTCGTGCAAAATTCGTGCAAAGAAAAAACAAACCGCTTAAAATAGCGGTTTGTTTTTATTTTGGTGGAGGCGAGGGGAATTTTAAGAAGCTTTTTATTTTGTTTTTTGATTTTTAAAAAAGTCTGAAAAACCGTGCAAACAGTATGTTTGTGGTCTTTTACTGTTTTTTATTTATTTTCAAAAAAGAGTTGGTTTTACAAAATTCGTGCAAAATTCGTGCAAAATTTTGAACAAAACAAAAAACTCGGACCAGCGCAGGCACCGGTCCGATAAAAACAAGTTTGTTTTTATGCTACAACTATATTATATTCAAAAAAACACAAAAGTCAATAAACTTCAAGAGAACTTATTTTTTTGTTTCTTCTAAATTTAAATCTTTACTATAAGAAGCAACATTAAACATAGGTAATAAGATACTACCAGATGCCAATGTTTGAGAAGAAACACTCTGAATAAAGCCTCTGGCAATGGAATATAAAGAAGTTATTCCGTTCAATTGCAACATTTCTCTGAAATTTTCTTCTCCTAATTCAACAGGTGCTTCGTAACAGCCTTCTATAGACACGTCTATAACATATTTTTTCTTGCCACTTGAAATAGACGCTTGAATGTTCAATAAAAGTATTCCAAAAAAAGTTTTTCTTTCGTCAAGAATGTCTATTGAAATAATTTCATGCGAAACATCGATTTTTCTTTTTAAATTGTTGTTATTATCAAATATAATAAAATCATTTTTTATCTTTAATTTTTTTACCGACGTGCCAACAATTTGAAACTTAGATAAATACTGATCGTTCATTTCTATCCTCCTAGGCTGCCTGATTAACATTTTTAATTATTACTGCAGTCCATTCTTTTATCTTGGGAGATTTTATATAATCAGTCTCAGAATTAATTGCTAGATATTCACTTTCAGGGAAAAATTCAATATCAAACGTAACATTAAGTTTTTCAGAAATTTGAGCTATGTTTTCGATAGTAAAATTATAACTTGCACTTTCCCATTTTGAAACCATGCCTTGTGTCACGCCCATGAATTTTGCAAAAGCCTTTTGTGTCATTTTTTTATCTTGCCTATACTTGTAAATAAACGCCGATATTTTAGCTATTGCACTTGCAGCATATACATCACTTTTCGAAATATAATTAGCCATTAATTCAAACATTTGATTTTTGCTATTTAACATACGAACTCCTCCTAATTATTATTGCGTCTTTTTATAGCTATTTCTACATGCTTTTCATAAGAGGTATTCCTTTTACCAGACCTTTCATAAAACATATGTAAAAACAATTTTGATTTTTTATTTTTGGAAAAAATCAATCTGTAATTTTTGGAATCCACATTGACATGTAAAGAATATATGTTGTCATATTTCTTCAAATGCTCTATCCAACGGCATCCATGATCAATATCTTTCAATTGAATAATCATATCAAGTAAAACCATAAGTCGTTTGATAAACTTATTTTCCAAACCAGAACCAACAACTAACTTATTAAAATCGTCATTTACTTCAGGATGAAAATCAAATTTGTTTCCATACTTAAAATTAAGTAATTCTATTACGCTTATTGTCCCCATATCCCACCTTCTTTATGCATATTATATTACTCATAATTAATATTTGCAACACTTTTTTGAAAATTTTTCAAAAAATTTATTTTTTAAAAGAATTTATTCGACCTATCCAAAAAACAACCACGACTGTTTTATTAGTCGTGGTTGTCTTCATACTGCCTTAGATTTCGTGCAAAAATCAACCACAAATTTGAGTAAACAAATTCGCGATTGCTTTTCTACCTTCTTTCAAGGCATTACCGTTTTAATATTATTGCAAATAAAAGTCAATGGCTTTATTTTTTAGTATGCATTTTAATCATACGGGTTCGTACTTTCGTGTCCACCACTTGAGAGCCATAAATAACTTGATTCTTCTTCGCTCAATCCAAGAAGTTTGAGAGCATTTTCACGTTCTTCGTTTGTAGGCGGACCGCCTAATTTTCCTGAATCTGTTGGCTTATCTACCATATCAAGTGCAAGACGGAATAACAAGTATTCTGTTTCGTCTACTCCATACTGTTTGCCACCATCAATTTTTTCTTGAAGTTTTTCGCCGTCAGAATTTTGAACGGTAAGATTGTAAATGTCGGTTTCTACCTCTTTTTTATATTTCGAAGAAGCAGATTTCCAAACGTTACTCTTCTTAACCTTGCTAAGTGAAGAATCGTATTTCCTTTCCTGCGTGGGAGAAAGATAGCGTTCTTTCAAGTCATCGACGCTTTTAACGTTTTGCGCCTCTTTCATACGGTCTTCAAAGTAGTTTTTTATACTCTCCATTTTGAATCCTTCTTTTTCAAGATCGGAATATATTTTTTCGTATGCCACAGGATCGTTTTGATATGCATCCCACAAAATGTCCTTGAATAGAGCAGCGTTACCGATATGATTAACATTTAAAGTGAGCTTCTTCGAATAATATTGGAACAGGTAATTTTCAGATAAAAGTGACACTGTATTGACAATAGATTCTATATCCCTTTTTAGATTCGCAACAGGAATACCAAGAACGTTAGCAGCTTTTGCAAAGAAATTCGCAAACAATCCAACAGTATTATATTTATCGCCTTCTTCAGAAGTTAAAGCGTTAACTAAAGTTATAGAAGCATTTACAAGATCAGACATACCTTGCATATCAGTTCTGGAAACGTCATAACCCTGAAAAAGGGAAATAAGATCCTTCGCGTACGGAAAATAATTAAATGGAATAAATGCACTTTCAATGTTGCCACTAATAAAGCTTTGAATATAACTCAAGGTCTTTTTTTCGTCCCCTTCAAAACCGAAGAAGGCCTGTAAAAACTTTTGCCAATATGTTTCGTCACGATCATCATCCCTGAAAGCATCAACAAGTGACTGAACTGCAGCGTTAATAAAGTTTGAAATGCACAAAAAAACTACTGAACGTGCAAGTTTTACTCTTGCTTTTTTTATCAAAGCGTTATCCTTAGCGTTTTTGACATCATACCATGCAGAGCGAAGCATATTATAGATTTTTGTTGGTTCTCCCATGAAAGCAGTTGACATTTTAGTTAACGAGTCTTTTTTACGCATAATCTGACTACGTTGTAATACACCGTCAACAACCTGAGTATGGTCAATGATTTCTGTAAACCTTTGTGCAACCGTTTTATAAAATTCTTCAGAACCCACCTTAAGTTCCTTGTGTGTGTCTTTTATTTCGGCTTCACATGCATTCCACAACATTCCCCAAGACACGCTATCTGCCAATCCGGCTAAGGCCATAGATTTTTCTCTTACAAAACTTAAGGCGTTATCATTGCCAAATGCTATTTCTTTTGCTGACAAACCAGTGTTGATGTCAAAATATCCCCAATCTTTCCATTGAGCGATTGGGGCATATCTTTTAGCTTTATTCCAACCACTTATTGAATTTTTAAGATTAACAAAATATTTAGGATTTATCATATCAAAAGTGCGAAGTATCGCTGTCGGCTGTTGTGCAACGACTCTCAAATTCAGACCTACTGCAGCCGCCTTAAAGTTGGCAAATAAC
>JAZQLC010000008.1:0-76668 GCA_045542485.1 Acutalibacteraceae bacterium | reverse complement strand
CTTCTTTGTATTGACTTATATGTCTGTATTCTCGTGGCATAAAAAATCCCCCTTATGGTATTTATTCTACCATAAGGGGTGTCTTTTTTCTATTGTCCGTTTTTACTGGACTTGTTCACGTTCGCTGAGTGTATTTTTTATTCTTCTTCAATCTGTTTTTTCATATTGAGTTTTTCAAGACAAGTACAGCATACATGCTTTTCTTTCAGAGTAATAAGATTTTCTGTATCGCCACAGAAGAAGCAGGAGGGTGATGCGATTTTCATTACAACGAGATTTCCGTCAATTGACAGGCGAAGGGGGGTGCCGACTACGATTCCCATTCTGTCACGGATTTCTTTCGGCAGAACAAGTCTTCCCTGAGGGTCGATTTGTCTGATATAAAAATAGTCCTTTTCCTTTTTCATTTTTCATCCCTCCCAGCCGAGTTTATCATTGGAATAATACCACAAATTGGCAAAAAAGTCAACGCAACTACACGAATAAATTAAATGCGACAGATTTTTTCGGTCATAAAACAAAGAGTGCGAGTATATCAATATACAAGGGTGATGGAAATGATGAATTACATCTGGGGCGGAATGATTGTTTTTTCATTTATTGCAGCAGCTTTCAACTCGAATATGCAGACTCTTTCCGATTCTGTTGTCACATCGGGTCAGGACGCAGTGAATCTTATTCTCAGTCTCACGGGTATGATGTGTCTGTGGGGAGGCGTTATGAAAATTGCAGAAAAGTCAGGGCTGACAAGAATAATCAGTAAAGTTCTTTCACCGTTTTTTTCTCTTGTATATAAAAAGGTCGACAAAAAATCTCCCGTGGCAGAAGCTATGTCTATGAACATCACGGCAAATCTTCTGGGGCTGGGTAACGCAGCAACACCTCTGGGAATTGAAGCTATGAGAAGAATGCAGGAAGCAAATACCGACAAAGAAAAGGCTACGGACGATATGGTGCTTTTTGTGGTAATGAATTCTGCTGCAATGAGGCTGATTCCCACAACAGTTGCAGCGCTTCGTACACAAGCGGGAAGCGCAAATCCGCTGGAAATTATGGTGCCCACATGGCTCAGTACACTTTTGTCCCTTACGGTAGGAATTGTTACAGCAAAACTTTTGACCAGGGTAGTAAACAGAAGAAAGGGAGCAGTGAAATGAAGCTTATCGGTTCTGCGATTTTACCTTTTGTAATTACGGCAGTTGTGATTTTCGGTCTTGCCAAGGGTGTAAAAATTTTTGATTGCTTTCTTGAGGGCGCAAAAGAAGGTCTCATAACGGTTAAAAATATTCTTCCGTCAATTATCGGTCTTGTGGTGGCAGTGGGAATGTTGAAAGCATCGGGAGGTCTAGATATAATCGTAAAAATTCTTTCACCCTTGTCAGGTGTTACGGGTATACCTGAGGAGATTATGCCTCTTGCCGTACTCAATCCCATCTCAGGTGGCGGTGCGCTGTCTATGTATGAACTGATTCTGAAAGAGCACGGACCTGATTCGTATCTGGGTAGAGTTGCTTCCGTTATGATGGGTGCGACGGAAACAACCTTTTACGCTATTGCCGTTTATTATGGCTCAGTAGGGATAAAGAAAAGCAGACACACGGTTTTTGCAGGACTTGCTGCAGATTTTACGAGCTTTGTTGCTTCTGCATGGACAGTAAGATTATTTTTCGGGAGTTAAAATATGACAGGTTTTACCATTGTGCTGAAAAAGAAAAGAAGAAAATATCCATATAAAAAAACGAAAAACAGGCGGAAAATTATTTATCTTCTGCCTGTAATTCTTATTGCGTTTTTTTCAGTTTTTGTTTCGTTTTTTCTGAAAGAAGATGAAGCAGAAAGCGAAAGAAACACATCAGTTGATATTCAGACTTTCAAAACCGTTGATGATTACTCGGCGTATTACAATCCCGTAGTTATCAATGAGTTTTTTTCATATGAGTGCGGGGACAAGGTTGAAGATAAAACTCTGGTAAAACTTGCCGTGTGGTCTATTCTCTGCACAGAGGAAAAAGAAAAATATGAAAGTTTCGACGGAATGATGACCATAAAAAAAGAGGAGATCGAAGAGAGAGTGAAGCTTCTTTTCTCCGAAAAAATCAGTTTTGAAAATGTATCCTCAGACGAAATAATATATGATGAAAAAGCAGAAATGTACACCGTGCCGCTTATGGGATTTTCTCCGCAGTATTCGGCACTGCTACATAGTGTCAAAGCTGAAAAAGGAAAAACAAAAATTACCGTAGGATGTCTTGAAAGAGAGAGCTTCAAACAAGACAGCCACGGAAAAACAGTGTTTCCCGCGGCTGATAAAATGATTGAAATAACTCTTTCAAAAAACAAAAAATCTTTTTATATTGAGAGCATATCTGCAGTGCAGACAGAGTAATCAAATCTCTGAGTGATTTTGCTTCGCTCATTATAGTTGACGATGTAAACGGAATCTGAAATGCATCGGACCATATAGCCTTTTTCTCTTTGAAGATTAAGAAAATGCAGAAGTCTGGATGAAAAAGCGGAGAGAGTTTTATGCGGCCATAAAAGGTATTTCAGTTCATCGGGAACAACTTCAGATTTTTCTGAAAAATAAAAATCTGACAGAAGCTTTTCATCAAAGGCTTTTGTGTCCTGAGAAATTTTTTCTCTGAAAAATCTGTGAAGAAGATTATAAATTTCTTTCGTTGATACCGATACAAAAGAAAGAGAATTTTTTTCAAAAAACTCAGTGATTTTTTCAAACATAACAAAGGCATTTTCAAAATGTTTTTCCAGCTCAGAAAGCGTTAAAATAAATCTCTGTGAGTTATGAATTTTTTCAAATACATCTTCGAATCTTTTGAGAAAAAGAATTTCTGAACAGGACAGATTTTTGTTTGATAAAATTTCATAGGGTGAAAAAGGAGAAAAAACAAAATCGAAGTCTTCTGCGATCTCTTCCATTTTTGTGCCGTGAAGAATTTTCAGAAAACCAAGCTGAAGTTGATGTGAGCGAAGCGGATAAACATCATTAAATGATTTTTTGAAATCATAAAGGCTTTCACCGGGCAGACCTGCAATAAGATCCGTATGAATATTAATTTTGCTCAGGGAAACAAGCCTTTCTGTATTGGCAAGAACTTTTTTCGTATCGGTTTTTCTGCAGCAGAGAGAAAGAGTCTCATCTTTAGTTGACTGTATTCCGATTTCAAGCTGAATAAGTCCCGGAGGACATTCTGCAAGAAGTCCGAGAAGTTTTTCATCAAGTAAATCTGCTGCAATTTCAAAGTGAAAATTCATATCTTTTTCTGCAAAACTGTCAATGATGAATTTCCAGATTGTGTAAGCTCTTTCCTTATCGCAGTTGAAAGTTCTGTCAACAAATTTCACTTGTCTTACTCCGTGAGAAGAGAAAAATTCAAGGTCACTTTTTACTCTTCCGATGCTGAGAAATCTTACGCCTTTTTCCTGAGAAGAGAGACAGTATGCGCAGGAAAAGGGACAACCTCTTGAAGATTCATAGTAGACTATTCTGTTCCTGAAAAGTGAAATATTTTCTTCATCATAAGGGAAAGGGATTTCGTCAAGCGATACAATTTTTTCTTCGGTTATTTCTCCTGTTGTCAGAAGTGTGTAAAAGCTTTTTTCGCCCTCGCCCCTGAGAATGTAATCAAAATCATTTTCCCCGAAAAAGGGGTGATTTTCAATAAAGGATACTTCAGGACCTCCCAGAATGATTTTCATTCCGGGAGAACTTTTTTTGATAAGGCGGCACAACTTCGAAATATATTCAACATTCCATATATAAACGGAAAATGCAATCGCATCGTATTTCTCTGAAAAAATTCCGTTCAGAATGAAGTCGGTTGTATCGTTGATGGTGAATTCTTTCACCGCAATTTTTTCTTTATCATATCCGTTTGCCACCGCGTATTTTTTAAGTGAATATACGGCAAGGCAGGAGTGGATGAATTTTGAATTCAGTGCACAAAGCAAAATTTTAGGATTAGTCTTCATTGATTTTATATACCTTTGGTTTTCTGAGATGAACCTCACCTCTTGTGGAGATGATTACAACACGCACCTGAGATGCTTTTTCAGTGTCAAAGGTGCATATTTTTTTGTGGCCGACGCAGGTGCCTTCGAAAAACTGAAGAGCCCAGTTGCCGAAATCGTTCCGTGTGCAGAAGGCAAAGTTTTCAATTCTCTGACCTTTTGAGATATCTTCTTCAAGAACGATGCAGTTGAATTCTTTTTCGCCGTCAAAAATCAGGTCAAAGCTTGTGTGATAGAGTTCCTTGTCTTCTTCGGCTTCTGTGAAAACAGCGTTTTCCGCCAGGTTGTTTTCAAAAGCTCTGCTGATTTTTTCTCCCAGCTCATAAAGTCTTTTTTCATCTCTGGCGTCGATAAGTCCCTCTTTTGTGGGAGGCACATTCAAGTGGAAGCAGCAGTTTGCTCCGACTGTATTGAGGTATGTTTTCCACAGTCTTTCAAGAGAATGCGGTTCTTCGTTTTCGTGATAGAACCAACCTGGACGGATTGACATATCAACTTCGCCTCCACAGAACGCGAGGCCTTGTGAATGGATGATGTTCTGAAGTGTGCCCAGCTCGGCATCGGTGTTGTTGATGTATCTGAGTCTGCTTTCAATAAGTGAGCCTTCGGTCTGCTTTTCTGCTCTGAAAACAAGCTCATGAGGCACTACTGCCCATTCACTGTGGCGGCAGGAGCCCGATTCATTACCACACCAGCGTACATCGGGACCGTGGTCGTTGAAAATTGTAGCATCAGGCTGATATTTTCTGATAAGTTCTATGTATCCCGGGAAATCATATTCCTGTTTTTTGCCGTTGGGACCTTCTCCGCAGGCACCGTCAAACCACACATGGAAAACTTCCCCGTAATTTGTGAGAAGCTCCGTGAGCTGATTTTTATAGTAAGTGTTATATTCGTCAGTGCCGTAAAATTCTGAGTTTCTGTCCCACGGTGAAAGGTAAAAACCGAATTTGAAATTATTTTTATGACAGGCGTCAGCAAGTTCTTTTACAATATCGCCTTTTCCGTTTTTGTATGGGCTGTTTTTGATTGAATGTTCAGTAAATTTACTGGGCCAAAGACAGAAGCCGTCGTGATGCTTTGCGGTAATAACAAGCCCTTTCATACCGGCTTTTTTGAAAATTTCCACGATTTTCTCAGCGTCAAATTTTTCCGGATTGAAAATAGCAGGGTCTTCCGTACCGTCGCCCCATTCCTTGTTTGTAAACGTATTCACGCCGAAATGAATGAAACCGTAAAACTCCGTGTCAAACCACCTGAGCTGTCTTTCTGACGGCACAACGTTTGCCGCGTTGTTTAAAAATGTTGCGAAATCCATAGAGAGCATCTCCTTTCTTTGTAAGTTAATATTACAGAAATATAACTGCCTCGTCAAGGCATTGTTAAAAAATAGACAAAAAAGAAAAAATAAAACTTATTTTTTAGGGTATTCGGGAGAAAATAAAAATAACTATTGATTTTTGGAAATATTTAGAATATCATATAATCAATGTAAAATGGGGAAGAAGGTTTTTCACAAAAAAACCGAATACCGATTTTGTATAATCCAAGGAGGATAAGATACGATGAAAGTACAGTTTACAGAAACAATTTTAAGAGACGCAAATCAGTCGCTCATCGCAACAAGAATGCCTTTTGCAGAGTTCGAAAGTATTCTCCCCGAGCTTGACAAAGCAGGTTATTATTCACTTGAGTGCTGGGGCGGCGCAACATTTGACTCTTGTCTGAGATATCTCAGTGAAGATCCCTGGGAAAGACTCAGAAAAATCAAGGCAGCTTGTCCTAACACAAAGCTTCAGATGCTCCTTCGCGGTCAGAATCTTCTCGGCTACAAGCACTATCCCGATGATGTGGTAAGAATGTTTGTAAAGAAGAGCGTTGAAAACGGCATCGATATTATCAGAATCTTCGACGCTCTCAATGACATCAGAAACATTGAGGTTGCAGTTGATGAAACACTTAAAAACGGTGCAATCGCATCAGGTACAATCTGCTACACACTCAGCCCCATCCATGACCTTGAATCTTATGTGAAACTTGCAAAGCAGATGGAAGGTATGGGCGTTCAGACAATCTGCGTTAAAGATATGGCAGGTATTATGGGTCCTCAGGACGGTTACGACCTTGTGAAAGCTCTCAAGGAAAACGTAAAGGTGCCCGTTATTGTTCACACACACAGCACAACAGGTCTCGGCCCCCTCACACTTCAGAAAGTTGTTGAAGCAGGTGCTGACGTTATCGATACAGCAATTTCTTGCTTCTCAGGCGGTACAGCTCAGCCTGCAACAGAAACTATGGCTTATGCTCTTAAACAGCAGGGCTATGAGGTTGACCTTGATATGGACGTGCTTAAGAAGATTAACGATTTCTTCAAGCCTTACAGAGAAGAAACTCTCAAATCAGGACTTCTCAACCCCGTTGTTCTTGCAACATCAACAGATGCTCTTAATTATCAGATTCCCGGCGGTATGCTTTCAAACCTTGTTGCACAGCTTACTGCTCAGAAGAAACTTGATAAACTTGAGGAAGTTCTTGCAGAAACTCCCAGAGTAAGAGAAGACCTCGGTTATCCTCCGCTTGTTACTCCTATGAGCCAGATGGTTGGTGTTCAGGCAACTGCAAACGTTCTTGCAGGTGAAAGATATAAGAACGTTTCAAAGGAAATCAGAAACTATGTCAAGGGTGAATACGGTACAGCACCCGGCAAAATCAACGAAGATGTACAGAAACTTATTCTCGGCGACGAAGAGCCCCTCAAAGTGCGTTTTGCTGATACACTTGAAGACGGCTTTGAAAAAGCAAAAGCTGAGATTGGTGATAAAGCAAAAAGTGACGAAGATGTTCTTTCTTACATCGCTTTCCCTGCACAGGCAGAGGCTTTCTTTGATAAGCGTGAAGAAAAGAAAAAGAACACATTCACATACTCCATCAAGCAGGTTGACTAAGGAGGACGAATATGAATTTTTTCCAGGAATTTAAAACAGATATCGTTGCGATCGGCAACGAATTCAAGGACAGGATTTTGAATATTCCGGAACGTACATCTCTTGTTCTTGATCAGCTTCCCACAGCACTTACAGGCTTTATAGTAGTTCTTTCTATGTTGGCAATTATTGCTGTTGCAATCCTTATCTTCTCAAAGGTTATGGCAAAAGTCACAATAAAGAAAGAAAATGAAGAAGAAGCAAAAGAAACTGCTCCTGTCGTTACAGCACCTTCAGCTGCACCCCTTGCAGACGGAAATTCAGCAGGTAAGCTTGACCTTGTGGATGTTGACGAACCTACGGCAGCAGTAATTATGGCAATTGTCAGTGAGCAGAGTGGTATTCCCCTCAACAGACTCAGCTTTAAATCAATCAAGAAAGTGGAGGACTAAAAAATGAAGTACATCGTAACACTTAACGGAAAAAATTATGAGGTTGAAGTTGAAAAGACTGAAGCCGTTATCACAAGTGTAACAGAGGCAACTGCACCCGTAGCAGCTCCCGTGGCAGCAGCTCCCGCAGCAGCACCTGCAGCACCCGTAGCAGCTCCCACAGCAGGTGGAACAAATGTTACAGCTCCTATGCCCGGCACAATCCTGGCAGTTAACAAAAACGTTGGCGACAGCGTAAACGCAGGTGACGTTATTATCGTCCTTGAGGCTATGAAAATGGAAAACGATATTGTAGCTCCTTGCGCAGGTACAATCAAACAGATTCTTGTTCAGAAAAGTTCAACAGTAGAAACAGACGCTGTTCTTGCAGTTATTGGTTAAGGAGGTTTCCACATGGAAATTGTTCAGCAGTTATGGGAAAGCTCAGGTTTTGCCCTGCTCGGCTGGAAAGAACTTGTGATGATTATTGTTTCATTTGTTCTTTTCTTCCTTGCTATTTCCAAAAAATTTGAGCCACTTCTTCTTGTTCCGATTGCGTTTGGTATTCTTCTTGCAAACTTACCCGGAGCAGAGCTTATGGCTGACCCTGCCGGTCTTTTCGGAGGCGTTGCGCAGGAGGGCGCACATTGGTATGATTCAGGCGTACTGAGACTTATTTACGCAGGTGTTAAAAGTTCAATTTTCCCCTGCCTCATATTCCTCGGTATCGGTGCTATGACTGACTTCGGTCCTCTTCTTGCAAACCCCGTCAGCCTTCTTCTCGGTGCAGCAGCACAGCTTGGTATTTATGTAGCATTTATTATTGCTCTCTTCCTCGGCTTTACTCCCGAAGAAGCAGCAGCAATCGGCATCATCGGTGGTGCAGACGGTCCTACGGCTATCCTTCTTACAGGTAAACTTGCCGACCATCTTCTTGCACCTATCGCTGTTGCAGCATATTCTTATATGGCTCTTATTCCCATCATTCAGCCTAAGGTTATGAAGCTTCTCACTACTGAAAAAGAAAGAAAAGTAGAAATGAAGCAGCTCAGAAAAGTAAGCAAGACAGAGAAAATTCTTTTCCCCATCATTGTTCTTGTTATCTGCGCACTTCTTATTCCCTCTTGTGCTTCTCTTATCGGTATGCTTATGCTCGGTAACCTTTTCAAAGAATGCGGCGTTACAGACAGACTCAGCGACACAGCTCAGAATGCACTTACAAACATCGTAACAATCCTTCTCGGACTTACAGTTGGTGCAACAGCAAGTGGTGACGCTTTCCTCAGCCCCGACACAATTCTCATTATTGTTCTCGGACTTGTTGCTTTCTCATTCTCAACAGCAGGTGGTGTGCTCTTCGGCAAACTCCTTTACCTCATTACAGGCGGAAAAATCAATCCCCTTATCGGTGCAGCAGGTGTTTCAGCCGTTCCTATGGCAGCACGTGTTGCTCAGGTTGAAGGCAAAAAGTATAACCCCACAAACTTCCTTCTCATGCACGCTATGGGACCGAATGTTGCAGGTGTTATCGGCTCAGCCGTTGCAGCAGGTTTCCTGCTTATGGTATTCGGCTAATAAAAATTTCATCAGAGGCTCCGTCAGATTAACTGACGGAGCTTTAATATTTGTTAAGTTTTTCTGTTTTTCTTGACTTTGAAGAGCAAAAAAGGTATTATATCTGTGTATGGCATTTGCCTGATTTTTTAATGAAAGAAGGTCTGAAATGAATATTCTTGTAACACTCAATTCGGGATACATAGGGCCTTTGAGCGTAATGCTGAAATCCATAATGATTAATGAACCCGGTGAAGAAATTCATCTTTATGTTGCTCATTCATCACTGACAGAAGAAGATTTTCAGATTATAGATAAAGTCATAGATAAAGAAAGAACAATAATTCACCCGATTTCTGTTGACCCGTCTTTGCTTGAACACGCTCCCGTGCTCAAGAGAATTTCAAAAGAAACATATTACAGACTCCTTGTACTCGATATAATTCCTGAGGATGTTGACAGAATCCTTTATATGGACCCGGACATTGTTGTGAACAAAAGTATGAAGGACCTTTATAATGTGTCTTTTGACGGCAATATTATTGCAGGTGCAGGACACACCACAGGCTGTGTGGAATGGTATAATAAGAAAAGACTTGATATGCCCGAGGATTCTCAGTATGTGAACGCAGGAGTTCTGATGTTCAATCTTGAAGAGATGAGAAAATTCTGCACTACTCAGGACATTTTTGATTATATCGAAAAGAATCTCAAAAAGCTCTGGCTTTCCGACCAGGATGTTATTAATGGGATGTTTGGCGCAAAGACAGTTTACTTTGATACGAGAATCTTCAATCTTGACGAAAAGGTGCTGAGACGCGAGAAGAAAATCGACCTGGATTGGGTCAGAAAAAACACATCGATTATACATTACAACGGTTCAAATAAACCGTGGAAAGAAAAATACAAAGGTAAGATGGCTGAGTTTTATTTTCACTATAAGGCACTTGCTGATAAGGATATAGAAAATGGATAAAATTTTTAAGACTACAAAAGCAAAGAGAATAGCCGTTATCTGTGGGCTTCTCGCGGTGGGAGCTGTTGTGCTGTGCTTGTATTTTACAGTCGGCAGAAAGTTTTACCATATGTTCTCGGATAACACAAATCTTCTTGAGTGGCTGGAGCAATTCGGCAGATGGGATGAGGTTGTGTTTGTGGGAATCAGAGCTCTCCAGACCGTTGTGAAGTTTATTCCCGCAGAGCCTCTTGAAATCGGCTCGGGTTATGTTTACGGCATATGGGGCGGACTTTTTTACTGTATGCTGGGAACGGAAATCGGTTCGTTTATTATTCTGCTTATAACTAAACTCTTTGGTATGAAGGCAATAAATCTTTTCGTGCCTCAGGAAAGAATAGACAAAATCAAGTTTCTGCAGAATGAAAAGAAACTGAAAACTACATTATTTTTCATCTACCTTATTCCCGGAACACCTAAAGACCTGATAACATATTTCATCGGTAAGACAAAAATTAAAATTTCGCATTTTCTTATAATCACGGGTATTGCCCGTATTCCCTCAATTATCACCTCCACATGGTGTGGTGCGGCATTGGGAGAGAAGAACATAAGACTTGCGGCAATCGTGTTTTTTTCAACACTTGTTGTGACAATACTCGGCACATTTGTCTATAAGAAATTTTTCGAAAAAGTTGACAACGGAGAAACAAAGGAAGATAAAAATAACGGAACCACTGGCTCCGCTGACACCACATAAGGAAGTATTTGTTTCTCGAACAAAATTCCTTGTATTATCACCAAAAGCCTCGCAAGGCGTCAGCCTTGCTGCCTTTTTGGCTTCAATTCAAGCAATTTTGCTTTTCTACAAAACTGCGAAGCACTTTAAAATGCGAAATTACGCGTACAAGAAAAGACGAAAACCACCGATTACGCTGTCGCGTATCGGTGGTTTTTAACGCATTATTGTGCCGTAAGTTCACATATTAAAGAAATACTTCCTTATGTGATGTCAGCGTCATAATTCAGTGGTTTTTATTTTTGAAAAAAGCCGTAACCGTATTGAAACTTTCGGCGTTTTGTAATATAATGTATGTATATATCTTAAAATGGGAGAGAGCGACCTTGGGCATTTATCTTGACAACAGTGCAACAACACCTTTGTGCGAAAGTGCAAAGAAAAAAATGGCGTTTGTCCTTGATGAATGCTGGGGAAATCCCTCTTCAATTCACCATATGGGTGTTCTTGCAAAGGAAGAGTTGGATAATTCCAGAAAAACAATTGCAAAACTTCTTTCCTGCCGTGAGGACGAAATTTTCTTCACATCGGGCGGAACGGAAAGCAATAATATCGCCATTTTTGGTGCAGCAGAAAAAATGGCAAGAAGAGGCAATAAAATCGTCACCACTTCTGCGGAGCATCCCAGTGTGGAGAATGCGATGAAATGTCTTGAAAACAAAGGCTTCAATGTTGTGCGTCTTCCCGTAGGGGGAAACGGAAGCATCAATATTCAGGATTTAATCCGTGAGGTTGATGAAAAGACAATCCTTGTCAGTGTGATGCTTGTCAACAACGAACTGGGAAGCATAAATCCCGTTCAGCTTATCAGAAAAGCAGTGATGATGAAAAAATCACCAGCCCTTATCCACTGTGACGCGGTGCAGGGCTTCGGAAAGATGACAATAAAAGCTGAAAAGCTTGGCGTTGACCTGATGAGCATCAGTTCACACAAAATCCACGGACCTAAAGGAGCAGGTGCGCTCTACATCAGAAAAGGCGTAAACATCGTGTCACCTGTTTACGGCGGTGGTCAGGAAAAGGGCATCCGCTCAGGGACAGAGGCTATGCCGTCAATCTGTGGATTTGCAGCGGCGGCGGAAGAACTTGGAGATATAGAAAAAAATCTGAAAAAAACAAAAACTCTCAGAGATAATTTTGTGGCAAGGCTTGAAAAAATTCAGGGAGTTGAAATAAACTCAGGGAATGAAAATCTTCCCTACATTGTGAATTTTTCAGTTATGGGCATACCCTCACAGCCGATGATTAACTATCTCTCTGAAAGAGAAATTTATATTTCAGGTGGCTCTGCCTGTGCAAAGGGTCACAGAAGCAGCACCCTTGTGGCAGCAGGATTGAAAACGGAAAGAATCGACAGCGCATTGAGAGTCAGCCTTTCAAGATTCAATACAGAAGAAGAACTGAACACACTTTGTGAAAACATAGAAAACGCTCTGAAAGAGCTCAGGAAGGTTTAAAGATGAAAGAGATTATACTTATCAAAAACGGCGAACTTGCTCTGAAGGGTCTTAACAGAAGAACCTTTGAGGATATGATGATTAAGAATATGAGAAGAAGACTTGAGCATGTAGGCAAGTTTACTTTCACTGCTTCTCAGTCTACGATTATGGTGGAAAGTGCCGAGGAAAATGCTGATTTTGACACTGCGTTTTCTGCACTGAAAAAAGTTTTCGGTATTGCAGGTCTTTCACGCGCAGCAGAAACGGAAAAGGATATTGAAAAAATCAAGGCAGTTGCTGAGGAATATCTTGCTGAAGAGCTTATGTTTGCAAAAACTTTCAAGGTTAACGCAAAAAGAAGTGACAAGAATTTCCCTCTCAAATCTCCCGAAATCTGTATGGAGGTGGGAGGATATCTTCTCGAAAAATTCCCCAATCTTTCAGTAGATGTACACGAGCCGGATATTATCGTTACGGTAGAAGTAAGAGACAAGGCAGTTTACATCCACGGCAATCAGCATAAGGGTGCAGGTGGTATGCCTTCAGGCTCTGCCGGTAAAGCGGCACTGCTTATTTCAGGCGGTATTGACAGCCCCGTAGCAGGTTGGATGATGGCAAAAAGAGGTCTGCGTCTGATGGGTATTCACTTTGCAGCACCCCCTTATACAAGCGAACTTGCAGAGAAAAAAGTTCACGAGCTGACACGCAAGGTTGCTGCATACAGTGGAAGAATCAAGCTTTATGTAGTTGAGTTCACAAAAATTCAGGAAACAATAAAAGATGAATGTCCTGAAGAATTGTTTACCATAATTATGAGAAGAATAATGATGAAAACTGCAGAGAAGATTGCAAGAAGAGAAGATTGCGAGGCTCTCATCACGGGCGAAAGCTTAGGTCAGGTTGCAAGTCAGACACTGAAAGCTCTCGCTTGTACGGATAGTGCAACAGACCTTCCTGTGTTCCGTCCCTGTATCGGTATGGATAAAGGTGAAATTGTTAAAATTTCAAGGGATATCGATTCCTTTGATACATCAATTCTGCCTTATGAGGATTGCTGTACGGTGTTTACACCCAGACATCCCAAAACAAGACCGTCACTTGAAGAAGTTATAAAGGCAGAGAGTGCAGTTGATTTTGCTCCTATGATTGAAGAGGCGGCAGAAAGCGCAAGATTTATTCTTATTGACTGAGTTGGTGAAAAGCTTTGATTTGTGAAATTGTTTGCGTAGGCACAGAAATTTTATTAGGCGACATTGTGAATACAAATGCCGTTTATCTTTCAAGACAGTTGGCGCTGATGGGAATCAGTGTGCTCAGACAAAGTGTTGTGGGCGACAATAACGACCGTCTCACTGAAATGCTCAGACAGGCGCTTGAAAGAAGCGATATTGTTATCACAACGGGAGGTCTCGGTCCCACTGCAGATGATATCACAAGAGATAAATGCTGCGAAGTGATGGAAAGTAAGCTTGTGCTGAACGAGGACATAAAGGCAGAAATTGAAAGCTATTTCATAAGCAAAAACATCAGAATGGCTGAAAGCAACATCCGTCAGGCTATGGTTCCGGAAGACGGCACTGTTTTCAGAAACCACAACGGTACGGCGCCGGGTTTCGCAATTGAGAAAAATTCAAAATGTATTATTGCTCTGCCCGGTCCACCCAGAGAAATGAAACCGATGTTTGAAGAGTGTGTAAAACCACTTCTCGGAAAATATTCCACAGCATCAATTGTTTCTCACAACATAAAAATGATAGGGATAGGCGAATCAGTGATGGCGGAAGAAGCGGGTGAATTGCTTGACGGCGAAAATCCCACCGTTGCACCTTATGCAAAAGACGGAGAATGCTTCCTTCGTGTTACTGCAAGTGGCTCAACTCCTGAAGAAGCAGAAAAAAAGGCAAAACCCGTGATAGACGAAATCACGGAAAAATTCAAAGAATATGTTTACGGCATTGACGAAGAAAATATTGAGAGTGCACTTGTGAAGCTTCTCAGAAAACACTCTCTTAAAATTTCTCTTGCTGAATCCTGCACGGGCGGCTTTGCAGCAAAGAGAATTACAGATATTTCGGGAGCATCATCGGTTTTTGATTGTGGTGTTGTTTCCTATTCAAACGAAATCAAAAATAAAATTCTCGGTGTAAGTGCAGAGGATTTGAAAAAATACGGCGCTGTCAGTGAGAGCGTAGCAAGACAGATGGCAGAAGGAATAAGAAGCCTCAGCGGTGCCGACTACGGAGTAGGAATTACAGGTATTGCAGGGCCCCTCAGCGACGGTACAAACAAACCGGTAGGCTTGAGCTATGTGGCAGTCAGCGACAAAAACGGCACAGAATGTATTGAAATTATGACGGCAAGGCACGACAGAGATTACAACAGATATGTGAATGCATCCCGTGCATTTGATTTAGTCAGAAGAAAAATTATAAACGATTACGAAAGGACGGAGAACAACAATGAGCGATAACGAAAAGAAACTCCCCGGCGAAGAAGAGTCTTTTGAAGACATATTTTCCAGTCTGAGAGAAAAATATAATCTTGAGCCTTTTGGCGGAAATGATGAAGAGAAAAAAGAAGAGCCAAAAGCCGCAGAAGAAGAGGAAAACTTCTATGACCCCTCTTCAGACAGCGAAATTGACGATTTCTTCAAAGAGGCAGAGGAAGGATACGCTGCACTCTATGAAGAGGTTGATGCAAAAATTGCAGGTGTTGACGAGGAGGCCCTCAGACAGGAGGCTGCAATTTTAGGCGTGGAATTCGGCGCAGAAGAATCTGTTGAAGAAGCAGCAGAAGAAGATCAGGATTCTGCTGAATACGAGGATATCTACTCAGAAAGCGATAAAGAGCCTCAGGAATTTGAAGATGTTTATTCAAACAGCGAAGAAGCTGAAACAGAAGAGACTGAAGAAATTGTTCCGGCAGCCGAAGTGAAAGAAGAAACTGAAGATGAAGAGGTTGAGGAAAAGCCTGAGAAAAAGAAAGGCTCACTCTTCCCTAAAAAGAGCGATTCAACCGGAGAAAAAATCAGAAAGATTGTTTTTATCGTTTCAATTATCGCTCTTCTGGCAAGTGCTGCGTGGCTTGTGAATGACTATTTCATTCAGCCTTATCTTATAAAACAGCAGAACACTCAGGCATCAGAGCTTATCAACGGCGAAGAAACAGAGCCTGAGAAAATTGTTGAAAAGCTTAACAACCTTGATGAAGAGGAGAAGACAGTAACATTTGAATCTCTCAAAGGTCAAAATAAGGATTTCAAAGCGTGGATTGTTGTTCCTGGTGCAAAAATCAGCCTTCCCGTTGTTCAGACAACAAACAACGATAAATATCTCAATACCGGCTTTAACGGCAAATGGCTTTCAGGCGGTACGGCGTTTATTGACTGCAACAACAAATCAGCCTTTTCCGATATGAACACTGTCATTTACGGTCATAATATGCGCGACGGCTCAATGTTTGGCCTTATTAAAAATTATAAAAATGTAGATACTTTCAAGAAAAACCCGCTTCTCTATGTCTACACTGAAAATGAAAACTATGTTTATAAAATCTATTCGGTTTTCCTGACAAGTGCAGTAAAAAGCGACGATAACGGATATGTTTTTGCATATAATTTTATAAATCTTTCTTCAAGCGTGAACTTTGCAAGTTTTATGGAAGAAATCAAAACCCGTTCCTACTATGACACCGGCGTTGATTATCAGGAGGGCGACAAAATCATCACTCTTTCAACCTGTGACAGAACGGTTATGAAGAACGGAAGACTTGTGCTTGTTGCAAGACTTGTCAGGGAAAATGAAGAGGAAGCTGTTAACACTGATATTGTATCAATCAACAGCAAACAGAAATTCCCTGCAGCCTGGTATGAAAAGAAAAATAAAACAAACCCGTATGAAAATTCAGTGAAATGGATAGCACAGTGAAAGGATGGTAAAGGTGAGAGTTAAACTTATTTCCTTCAGTGAGAGCAAGTTGGTCGCTATGAATATGACTCACGGCGTAATCGCTGACAAGGTGGAAGAAATCACAGGCGTTGAAGAGGGCTTCCTTTTCTGTCAGACACAGAAAGAAATGTTTAATGGTGTAAAATCAGGCGTCGAAACGGCAGATGTAATTGTTCTTGCAGTTGATGTTTCCCGTTTTATTTCAACTAAAGCAGCTCTTTTCAGAGCACTTGGTTTCAAGTGCAGACTTAACGCTGAAATCACTAATCTTATAAACAGTGAGCAGTGTATGGCAACACTTAATGAAAATCAGGTTAAAGCTCACGCTGCAATCCCTGTTGGCGGTGAGGCTTTCGTTACAAACGACGGTCTTTTCTCAGGCTTCGGTATTGAGGCAGGAAAACAGAAACTGATTTTTGTTCCCATTGACGAAAAGAGAATCGGTGCAATCCTTGAAAACGGTATGATTGCATTCCTTTCAAAGGGTGTTGAAAAGGTTATTCCTCAGGAAGCACCCGTGCAGACAGATATCCCCGAAGAAATGGAAGGCTATGTTGAGCCTATCGAGAATTTTGAGCAGCCTCAGACGACAGATGAGCTTGTAGGCGAACAGTATGAAGAAATTTACAAAGCTCCCACAGAAGAAGAGGTTGTGGAAGAAACAAAAGAGGAAGCTTTTGAGGACATCAGCTCATCCTCTCTTTCTGAAGACCTTCCTGAAGAAACTGCACAGCTGAATATTGACAGAAGAGCATATGCAGGAATTTTTGCAGGAGCACTCAATTCACTTGAAGGAAAAGGCGCAAAAATTGCCGTTGTCCGTCATAAGGAAAATCAGATTTATACAGAGCTTCTTAAAGATATCGAAAATTCTTCAGCAGTTATTATTGTAGACAGAGCTATGGAAGAATATCCCACCGAGGATGCAGAGCGCAAAGAGATGTTGGCATCAGTTGCAAAAAATGCACTCAGAGGCATAGATGCTCACTATGCAGTGGCTATGACAGATGTTTTTGTTTCAGAGGATGATGTTTCATATATCTTCGCTGCTATCTCAGACGGCAACAGAGCAAGTGTTTACAAGATTTATTCATCTGAAGAAGACGAAGGACTTGAAGAGCTTTACAGAGCAGGTCTTGAAGGAGTTTTTGACAGACTTGAAACAAAAGCAGTGCCGCAGAAAATGGAAGTGGTTGAATCTGCACCTATGGGCAAAATTGTTCCCTCAAACAAAGGAAAGATGACCGCATCAACACAGATTCTTATCTGGGTGCTTGTTATTGTGGCTCTCTGCGCACTTGCAGCCCTTATCATTGACGCAGTAATGTCACAGAGTGCATCTCTCGGAGAAATGACAAATTTCTATATTGCTGAAATCGGCAATCTTCTTTCGAGGTAGAAATATGAAGTTTTTCGCTTTTACCGATATGCATTATTCCGACATTGAGATGCCGGGCGAAAGAAAACGCCCCATGTCTCTTGAAAAGGTGAAAAAAGCCTTGTCGGAGCATCTTGAGGGTTGCGATTTTGTTGTGAATTTCGGCGACACAGCGGACCTTTTTGAAGGGTGCAAAGAACAGACTGTTCTCTGGGAAGAAACTGCAGAAGTGCTCAGAAACTGTGGTAAGGACTACTATTGTCTTATCGGTAATCACGACACATCAACAGACAAAGCGGTGTGGTGCCGAATTATGAATATGCCCTCAAGGTATTATTCATTTGTTCGTGAAGGGATAAAATTTCTTGTTCTTGACCCGAATCAGAATGATGAAAAAAATCCTTACCCGTCAGAAGAAATCAGATGGGCAGAGTGTTTTATAGATGATGAGCAGTTTGAGTGGATGAAGAGGGAAATCGAAGAAGCAGAATGCGATGTGATTATTCTTTCGCACGAACTTCTGATTCTCGAAAACAGAGAGAATGATGATGACCACGTTATCAGAAACAGAGAAAAACTCATCAATCTCATAGAAAGCAGCGGTAAGGTCAGGGCAGTATTTGCAGGACATTATCACTATGGTGACAGAGTTTTTCACAACGGGATTGGCTACATAACCTTCCGTTCAATCTGTCTTGAAGACGATTATGCGCACTATGTTGTCACAATTGATAATGATATTATTGATGTGAAAGAATACGGTGTAAAATAAAAAAGCAAAAAACATAACCCACCCGGTGAACGCCGGGTGGGTTATTATCATATATGCTGTGTTTTATTTTGCGTCCGACTTCTTTGAAATTGTCTTCATTACGAAGAGGAATGCGACTGTAAGAGCAGCACCGATGGGAAGTGTAATCCATGCGCTCTGAACAAAACCTGCAATAATGTACATAAGGAATGAAATTACTGCAACTGAAATTGCATAGGGAAGCTGTGTGGAAACATGGTTGAGGTGGTTGCACTGAGCACCTGCTGATGACATAATAGTTGTGTCAGAAATGGGTGAGCAGTGGTCACCGCAGACAGCACCTGCAAGACAAGCTGAAATGCCGATGATAAGGATTGTTGAGTTAGCAGGGAAGATTGCTGTAACGATGGGGATAAGGATACCGAATGTACCCCATGATGTACCTGTTGCAAAAGCAAGACCACAAGCTACGAGGAAGATAACTGCAGGAAGGAATTTGTCAAGGCTTTCTGCAGAGTTAGCCATAAGATTTCCTACAAATTCTTTTGCACCGAGAAGACCTGTCATATTCTTAAGAGCAGTTGCAAGTGTAAGAATTGTGATAGCAGGTACCATTGCGATGAAGCCCTGAGGCACACATGCCATAGCGTCCTTGAATGAAACAACGCGTCTGATGATAAGATAAGCAACGATAACGATGAGAGCTACAAGACCGCCCCAGGGAAGACCTACTGTTGCGTCTGTGTTTGAGAAAGCATCGATGAAGTTTGAACCATCGAGAATGCCGCCGTTATAAACGAGAGCAAATACACAGATTCCGATAAGAACAACGATGGGAAGAACCAGGTCAATAACTTTACCCTTGGGATTGGGGGCTTCTTCTTCTTTCTGTTCTTCTTTGCCTGATGTGAAGAGGTCGCCGTTGACAACAGCATTGTATTCGTGCTGTCTCATAGGACCAAAGTCAAACTTCATAAGAACGATAGTGATGATGAATACAAATGTGAGAAGTGAGTAGAAGTTGAAGGGGATAGCCTGAATGAAGAGCTTAAGTCCTTCGCCTTCTTCCGCGTAGCCCGAAACTGCTGCTGCCCAGGAAGAAATGGGAGCGATCATACAAACAGGAGCTGCTGTTGCGTCAATGAGGTATGAAAGCTTTGAGCGTGAAACTCTGTGAGTATCTGTGATGGGACGCATAACAGAGCCGACAGTCAGACAGTTGAAATAGTCATCGATGAAGATAAGAATACCAAGAACGAAAGTTGCGAACATTGCGCCTGTTCTTGACTTGATGTTTTTCTGAGCCCATCTTCCGAATGCTGCTGAGCCACCTGCTTTGTTAACAAGAGCAACGATGATGCCGAGAATTACGAGGAAGAGGAAAATACCGGCAGTGTCTGAAATTGCTGAGATAATACCGCCGCCGATTGCGTTGTCAACAATGCCGAGGGGCTTGAAGTTTGCAGAGAGCATAGCACCTGCCACAACACCGATAAAGAGTGATGAATAAACTTCTTTAGTGATGAGTGCAAGAGCGATTGCGATAATGGGAGGAACAAGTGCCCAGAAAGTTGAGTAGAACTGGCTATCTGCCGGAACTTCACCTGAACCTTCACAGGTTGCACAGATGTTTTCACCTGAGCAGTCTGCGCATTCTGCGTCTTTACCGTAGCAGGACATACAAGCAAGTGAACCTGCACAGTCGGGACATTCAACCATTACTGCTGCTTCTGCAGATGTGGTACTTGTTGCAGTTGCAACGAAAGTCATTGTACCGAGCAGAATGAGAGAAGCAATAACAATGGTTAAAATTCTTTTTGGAGTTATTTTTTTCATTATTACCCGTCCTTTCATTTTGGGGTTAAATAAAAACAGACAGACCGTAAGGGCTGTCTGTTTATCTATAAAATTCCCTTTGTTGTAAGAGGAAAATTATTACTGAAAACTGACAGCGCTCCACGACATTTGCCGTGACAGTACATTACATATTCTGTAATGTCCCAGCACCGTGTATCAAGGCAATTACCACGGCACTTCGGCGATGATTCTCACAAAAAGCACTCTTGCCCGGATTGTATGCCTTTTGCAGTAATAACCGCACCTCGATCAATTGTTTTACAACCCGATTATATAATATATTCCACAAGTTGTCAAATTTTTTTGCTAATTTATTCATAAATTGTTCTTATTTTGATTAATTTGTTGACATTTTTCGTATAATCGTATTAAAATAGTGAAAAAGGGGGAACTTATATGAAAAAATCAGTTAAAATCTTGTCATTAGCCATCGCGTTCGTGATACTTTTCAGCGTTATCGCATCAGCGCAGTCGGGCTATGCATACACGGAAGAGGACCTGAATAATTTCGCACCCGGATGGGCAGATATTCAGGCGGACAACACTGTCATTTCCCTTGCCCCGGGTAAATGTCAGGGGGAAATCAATTTTTGTTGGCTTTCGGAAACCGAAGGTGAGCAATTCAGGCTTTCCGAAAACGAAGATATGTCCGATTCTGTTTCGGTTCAGGTGGAACAAAAGGAAGCACTGAACGATTTTATTTCAAATAATGTAACTGTAACGGGTCTTGAAGAGGGAAAAACATACTATTATTCCTACACGGAAAACGGCGTGTTCTCCGTACCCGAAAAAATAAAAGTACAGCCTGACGATAATTTTACGGCACTCTATATTTCTGATGCACAGATTGGTCGTTCAGGTGATGAAGAACTTGAAGAAGTGCTTATCAGAGACACTTGCGGATGGAATTATACTGTCGATAAAATGATGTCGGCATATCCCGATGCTGCTTTTCTGATTTCAGGTGGTGACCAGTTTCAGTCACCGGACAGTTTTGTTCAGATGAAAGCTTATCTTTCTCCCGAAAAACTCCGCTCACTTCCGATTGCCAACACAATCGGCAACCACGACGACGATTCCACCCTTTACGGAGACATTTTCAATAACCCAAACGAGGTTCCCGAACTTTTCAGTTCTGAAGCAGGTACTGGATATTTCTACACCTACGGCGATGCACTTTTCATCACAATCAACTCAGAAAACACTTCTCTTACAGATACAGAAAGAGTTATCAGTAAAGCGGTAAAGGCTCACCCGGATAAAAAATGGAGAATTGTGACGATGCACCGCAATCCTTATTCTGCATCACTTTCAGACAGTGATTTTTCAGATATAAGACTTCTTTTCTCTTCAATCTACGATTGCTATGATGTTGACCTTGTACTTGCAGGTCACGACCATCTCTATTCAAGGACAAATATAATGTACGGCGGTAAAGAGGCAGATGAGGGCACGGTTTATCTGCAAACATCCTCTGCATCCGGCAGTAACTATGACCCGCTTCCCGAAGAAACAGCATCCTTTATCGTGTCAGCCTTTGACACAAGAGTGCCTACATTCACAGCACTTACTTTCTCCGGTGACAAACTTGAGGTTTCCACTTACAGAACGGACACAGATGAAATTATTGACACCTTTGAAGTGACAGATAACCTTTCGGATTCCAAAGCAAATTGCTTTACAATTCTCGTTTCAATTTTCAGAACATTGTTTGCTATGATTTAATTGAAACTCAATAAAAAACGGCGTTGTACTTTCAAAAAGTACAACGCCTGATTTTTTATTGATGGATTAATACATTCCGCCGCCCTGTGAAGCCATGGCTGCTGCAGCTGCTGCGTCTGCTGCGGGGTCGGGCTTGTCAGCAACGAGTGATTCTGTTGTGAGAACCATTGATGCTACTGATGATGCGTTCTGAAGAGCTGAACGTGTAACCTTTGTGGGGTCAAGGATACCTGCTTCGAACATATCAACGAAACTGTCTGTTGAGAAGTCGTAGCCGTATGCTGTTTTACCTGAGTTCTTGATTTCATTTACGATAACTGAACCTTCAAGACCTGCGTTTGCTGCAATCTGACGAACGGGTTCTTCGATTGCCTTGAGAACAATGTTCACACCTGTCTTTTCGTCTGCATCTTCGATTTCACCGAGAAGTTTTTCAATTGCGGGAATTGCATTGATAAGTGCAACGCCACCACCTGCAACGCAACCTTCTTCAACTGCTGCCTTTGTAGCTGCAAGAGCGTCTTCGATGCGGAGTTTCTTTTCCTTCATTTCAGTTTCTGTTGCTGCACCAACACGGATAACTGCAACACCACCTGCAAGTTTAGCAAGTCTTTCCTGAAGCTTTTCTCTGTCAAAGTCAGATGTTGTTGTTTCAATCTGTGCTTTAATCTGACCGATTCTTGACTTGATAGCGTCTTTGTCACCTGCACCATCAACGATGATTGTGTTTTCTTTTGTAATTTTGACCTGTCTTGCTCTGCCGAGAGAGGGAATCTGTGTATCCTTAAGCTCAAGACCAAGGTCTGATGTGATAACTTCGCCGCCTGTGAGGATTGCGATATCCTGAAGCATTTCTTTTCTTCTGTCGCCGAATCCGGGAGCCTTTACTGCAACGCAAGTGAATGTACCGCGGAGTTTGTTTACAAGAATTGTTGAAAGAGCTTCGCCTTCAACATCTTCTGCAACGATAACAAGCTTTTTACCTGCCTGAAGAATCTGCTCAAGGAGAGGAAGAATTTCCTGAATTGAAGAAATTTTCTTGTCAGTGATAAGGATGTAAGCGTCATCGATAACAGCTTCCATCTTGTCTGTATCAGTTACCATATAGGGAGAGATATAGCCTCTGTCAAACTGCATACCTTCAACAACATCGCTGTCTGTGATTGCAACCTTTGATTCTTCAACTGTGATAACGCCGTCAGCAGTAACCTTTTCCATAGCCTCTGCAATAATTGTGCCCATTTCCTCGTCTGCAGAAGAAATTGTAGCAATTCTTGCGATGTCTTTTGTGCTTGAAACGGGTTTTGAATTTGCTTTGATTGCTTCAATCGCAGTTTCAACAGCTTTCTTCATACCTTTTCTTACTACCATGGGGTTTGCACCTGCTGCAACATTCTTCATTCCTTCGCGGACAAGTGCCTGTGCAAGAAGAGTAGCAGTGGTTGTGCCGTCACCTGCAACATCGTTTGTTTTTGTAGCAACCTCTTTAACGAGCTGTGCACCCATATTTTCAAATGCATCTTCAAGTTCAACCTCTTTTGCGATTGTAACACCGTCATTTGTGATGAGGGGAGCACCGTATTTTTTGTCGAGAACTACGTTTCTGCCTTTGGGGCCGAGTGTGATTTTAACTGTATTGCTCAGTTTGTCAATACCGTTCTGTAATGCTTTTCTGGCTTCTTCGCCGTAAATAATCTGTTTTGCCATTTCTGTGTACCTCCTCTTATTCTACGATTGCAAGAATGTCGCTCTGACGAACGATAGTATACTCTGTTTTGTCAAGCTTGACTTCTGTACCTGCATATTTGCTTGTGATAACCTTGTCGCCGACTTTAACTGTCATAATAACTTCGTTACCGTCAACAATTCCGCCGGGGCCTACTGCAACAACCTCAGCTACCTGGGGTTTTTCCTGTGAAGCAGAAGCAAGAATGATTCCGCTGTTTGTTGTTTCTTCAATTTCTACAAGCTTAACAACAACCTTGTCTGCAAGGGGTTTGAGTGTCATAATAATTACCTCCTATAAATAATGAATATTAAACATATTTCTTTTTAGCACTCTTTAACTTTGAGTGCTAAAATATATTGTAGACTATTTTTGGAAAAAATCAAGGGAATTTTTAAATATTTACAAATATGTAATAAACTTTTCCATAATTTAACACCGTCTTTTCAATTGACAGAGGATAAAAGCGAATATATAATAGGTATATAAGGTTTTAAGAGGTAAAATAAAATGAAATATATGAAAAAATTTATATCGCTATTTTTATCACTCTGCGTGATTGCTTCGCTCTTTGGCGTAACGGGAGTTTTTTCTTCCGGTGGTGACGGTAACGGAATTCTTGCTTACGGAGTTGACGTTTCTTCCTGGCAGGGCAAGGTGGATTGGCAGAAAGTTAAAAATGACGGAAAAAGCTTTGCTATATTAAGAATAGGCACAACTAAGGAAAAAGATACATATTTTGAAGAAAATTATAAAAATGCTAAAAATGCAGGGCTTAATGTGGGCTGTTATTTTTACACATACGCTACCACTGTAAAAGAGTCGGAAAAGGACGCAGAGCTTGTTCTTTCTTGGCTTGACGGCAAACAGCTTGAGTACCCGGTCTTTTACGATATGGAAAACTCAGCGCAGCTTTCAAACGGAATCACTACGAAAATGAGAACAGAAATGTGTCTTGCGTTTCTTGACAAAATGGCTGAAAAGGGTTGGTACTGCGGCACATATGCCAACGGAAACTGGTTCAGCAACTATCTTGACAAGGCTTCTTTAGGGGAAAATTATGAGTTGTGGCTTGCATCCTGGATGAATTCGGGTCTTCCGTCGAAAGATTACAGTGCAGACTACGGTTTGTGGCAGTATACGGATTCGGGCAAGGTCAACGGAATCAGCACGGCAGTAGACCTTGATGTTGCGTATAAAGATTATCCCACCATAATGAAAAACGGTGGTTTCAACGGTTTCAATGCAGTCTTTGAAGAAATCGATGAGGAATGGATAATCACATCTTCAAACGGAGTCAATGTGCGCGAAGGTGCAGGAACATCATTTGATAAAACCGGATTTTTTCCATACGGGGAAAGAATACATATAACTGCAAAAATGCAAGGCAACGGGTACACCTGGGGCAGAATAGACGAGGGCAGGTGGTGTGTGCTCGACTTCGCAGAAAAAACGCAGTCCGAGGTTTTTGTCACAGATGAAAAACTGACTTTGGAAAACAATATGCTGACAGGGCTTGAAAGCGGTACACCCGTAACAGAGGAAATGTTCGAAGTTTCAGGCCTGGCACACATAGAAATAAAAGAAAACGAAAACGGTTACGGTACGGGAACAGAAGTAAGGCTTGTTCTGGGAAAAACAGTAATCAGTACATATTATGTGGTGATTGACGGAGATATTAACGGCGATTCATATGTTGATGTAATTGATTTGTCAATGAGTATTGCAGTTTCAAATTTTGAAACAGATTTTGAAAGCACTTCACCTGAATTTTTTGCGGGAGACCTGAATAAAGATGGAGTGTGGGATGTTTTCGACAGAGAAATTCTGGAAATTACGGTCAATATGGAAACAGAAGAAATAAAAGAAGAGGATGCATCTGATGATGCATCCTCTTTGACTTTATGAGATTATTTGGGATTGACGATATCTCGCCAGTCAAGGTCGCCTCTTTCAAGGCTATGGATAAGAGCTTCCGCAGTTGCGATGTTTGTTGCAACGGGGATGTTATGAACATCACAGAGTCTTAAGAGATTTTCTTCATTAGGTTCAGAGGGCTTCTTATTGAGGGGGTCACGGAACATAAGAAGAAGGTCAATTTCATTATATCCGATTCTTGCGGCAATCTGCTGGTCGCCACCCTGGGCGCCACTGAGGAAACGGACAACATTAAGTCCCGTTGCTTCTGCCACAAGTTTTCCTGTAATACCTGTGGCGCAAAGATTGTGTTTGCTGAGAATTCCACAGTAAGCGATACAGAACTGTGTCATAAGTTCTTTTTTTGCGTCGTGAGCAATAAGTGCAATATTCATTCTGTATACTCCCTTTCTTTGTTTTGCCTTTTAGTGGACCGAGAAGTACATTATTAGTTTCATTATAATACAGTTTTTTACAAATTTCAATAGGAAAATTGAATTTTTATGCAGCGAGTGCCTTTATGAATTTGATGAAACTGTTGGTGTTGTCTACGGGGATTTCCTCCGTCACGGGAACGAGGGTGTCACCCTCAAGATGCACAAACTGAGGATGGGCAGGGTCAGAGAAAACTGTTGGCTGACCGTCATAAAGAATCGCCCAGTCTGCAAAATCTACATAGGGATCGGGAGAAACCGCGTGATTGATGCCTCTAATGAACCATGTATAGTCGGGGAAAAGACAGGTCGAAGCATCGATGAGTTTATCTTTGGAATAATATTTTGCATCAGGTGAATTGAAATCGAGATTGAGTTTTTCGCCGTAGGGAGCTGTTGTTGCACCGAAACTTGTGTATTTTGTTTCAACGAGCATATCACCCATATGTATGCTGTTTTCATAAACAGGAATAGGTGCATAGTTATACTGTGAGAAGAAAAGGATGTCAACACCATCTGCTTTTGCGTCTTTCAGCAGTTTTTCAAGCCGGGTCTGGACATTGTAGTGATAGTCGTCAATTCTGTCAATAAGAACAGCATATTTACTGTCATCGCCGAACATAGCCTTTTTGGCATTTTCGTAGTAAGCATCGGGAACAAAGGTCCATAAAGCGGGCCAGGTAGCAAAGGAATCAATAAGCACCTCATCGTAGAGAGTGTCGAGAGTTTCGCCGACGAGAGCATCGTTGAGCCAGTTGCCCACAGAGTTCAGAAGACCAATGTCGTCGAGAATTTCCATAAGTGCAGAAATTACTGTGCCTGACTCTGTCCCTTCAACAAGAGAAGAAACGAAAGCGGAAATCTGTGTGCCTTTGTCCTTGAGTGAAAGGTCTTTAGTGAAAAGATGACCTACAAGGTTGATTCCGTTGAAGGCTGCAGCGGTAAAGCAGAGCTTTTCAACCGAGTCGTGACCGTACTTGTAAAGGTAGGCAGCAGTGACGCAGTTGCCCTCGCTGTGACATTTGATAACAACCTTGTCGTGACCTGTTACTTCTTTTACCTCTTCAATGTAGGTGTTAAGGTCATCTGCAATAACCATAGGGTCAAGTCGCCAGTCATATTCAAAGCTGTACATAGCCTCTTCTCTTGTTTCAGCATCGTTTTCCATAGTGAAATTTTTGTGCTTATCAACATTTGTGGGGCTTGACGGCGCGGGGATGATATTGTAAAGAGATTCACCGCCGTATGTACAGGTAAGGTCACCCATAATTCCGTCAAGGATTGCACCGGCACTTTTGCTTAAAGACTGTGCGTTACCTGAGAAGAGAGAAACAACAGCCACAATGATGTCGTCAATAAGGGGGATGATTTTGTTACTGTCAAAAGCAAATGCGTTTGTGAGAGAGCCGTCCTCCTCAACCTTGAAGATTCCTCCGCCGAAGCCTCTTACATAGACCACGGGAGGAGTACCGCAGTTGCAGGAGTGGGCAGAATCAGCCATAACACTCACGGGGATTGCTACGGCAATAATAAGTGCCATAACAAAACTCAATACTTTTTTCATTTAAACCATCCTTTCTTATTTTGTGGGTGCAGGTCTGTGTTTTGCAGTAAATTCCGTAACATCAATTCTGATTACCGCAACGACGCTGACAAGCTTTTCGTTGAACTCAAAATCCTTACCGGTCTGTGTTTTCATAAGGTGTGTCAGAGCCATCATTTTTTCTTCAGGGTTATCAAGGATTGTTGCGAGACCTTTTCCCATAATTGAAGAATAAGTTATGCCGTATTTACAGGCAACATCTCCCTCGAATGGTACGATATCACAATCCATTTCAAAGAAAACTTTGGGATTTGCAGACATTAAATCAATTTTTTTGCCTCTTCTTGCACCGTGAAGATAGAGTGTAAGCTTTTCGTTTTCGTAAGTGTATCCATAATTCATAGGGACGACATAGGCCTCGTCTCCGTCAACAAGACCGAGTCTTACAACCTTTGCCTTGTCGAGAATTTCAAGAATCTTGTTTATGTCTGTAACTTCTCTTTCTCTTCTTGTCATTCCGTTCATTATTATTCTCCTTTTACTATTTTAAGTACCATATCAGTAGCCTTTGGTTTTTCGCCGATATAGTGTGTGCCGAAGCGAGAAGATGTAAATTCCGTTTTCTCAGATACTTCGCCCGTTATGGGGTCAAACCATTGACAGATATATTTTGTTTCAGGCTCAAGGTTACCCACTGTGCCTGTTTTGATTCCGCCGTAATTTCCCGTGTTTGCTTTTTCTGCCACTGACTTATCTGTGAAAGAGTAGAAATAGATAACAATTTCAGTATTGTCGGTATTACTTGCGTATGTGTAATAAACATTTGTCGACGGAGCAAAATATGCAAGGTTATCAAAACGGGGAATCAGGTTATACCATTCTGTGTTTTCAAGGAAAGAACGCATATAACCTGTCTGGTATGAGCTTTCATACTCAAGAGAATCGCGCCAGGTAGCGTTTTTCTTTTCTTCACTTGTTATTGTGTCAACACCGTCGGAGCTGTCATTTTCCTCGTCATAGATATTGAGGTAACTCCAGGTATCGTGTCCACCCCAGCCGTAGCCGTACATACCGTTTAAAAACGCGGTCCAGCCCTGCATTCTCGCTCCGAAATTCTTTGTCCACAGATAGCAGTACTGACCTTCATAATTGACCACGGGCTTACCCTGAGAATTATACCAGAAATCTTTCTCGCGGGTGAAATCACTCTGTTCCGTTTTCGACGGTGTCCACTGTGCCGCATAGAAGTTATGAGCTTTTACATCGCGGAAGCATGAGGGGAAAGTGTCAGAGTTGTAGACGGTCAGATTGTCACTTGCACCTTTGCCGTTGCCGTAAGCAGCAGTACCGCCGCTGTGCTCCTGATGAGCCGTCAGAGGATGGTCATAGCAGTCATATTGCGAAATATATTCCGCAACAAGCTTATAGGGATTGTTTACATAATTCCAGTCAGGGTGAGTAGTGTCGTTCCAATAAAAATCATTGTCTACTTCCTGACCCAAAGTCCACATTACGGGGTAAGCGCCATATCGTGCAACCCAGTAACGGGAAATTTTTTCGAGATAGTTTTTAGCTTCGTCGGAAAGGTCTTTCATTCCGTCGGCAAAAATTGTGTCAGAATATCCGCCGTTTCTTTCAATGAGAACTTCCATAAAATAAGGGAAGAAAAACTGTGCGTTTGCGTGGACAAGTCCGTAAGAGGCGATATTTCTGAATTTTTCATCGTTGATTCTGAAACCGTCCATATCGTTTTCGGTGATACCGTCTGTCATATCAAAGGTCGCGTCAATAGGTTCACTTTGTATGACCGTAAAGCCCTGAGATGTACGTTTTGCACAGATAGTGTCCACCATATCTGCTGTTTCGCCGCCGAGACTCCAGTGAGTGTCGCCCAGATAGAAGAAAGGAGTGCCGTCAGCGTATGTGAAATATTTTTTGCCGTAAGATGTTGTGACAAAGCCGTGCTTGTAGATATCAAGGTCACCTGTATATTCTTTACAGATAACTTTACCCGTTCTTCCGTGAAGAGAGGAGTTTTCTTCATCTGTGCACACGGTTTTAAAATACCATTCGCCTTTTTCGGGACATACAAAACGGATTTTCCATACATTTCCCCCGTCCCAGAAACCGGGTACGGTATAGAGTTTGCCGTTTCCGTAGAGGAGAAGGTCTACATCAACATCGTTAAAGGGATCGGCATATTGCTTGTCACTTTCAAAAGAAATTTCTTTTGAAACCCATGTTTCGGACTCATAAATTTCTTCAGGAACGATGTTTATTTCCCCCGTGTATTCTTTGTATGAGGGAGTAAACTCCGGGGCAGAAGGAAGCTCTGTTTCATCAATTTCGAAGAGCATATCCCAAAGCCTTCCGAAAAGACTGATAAGTCCCGTGCCGTATTTTTCAAAAAAGTTTATAAATTGAGGAATTTGTTCTGTCTCATCTGTTGCCGAAACAGCAAAGGAAAAAGATGAGAAAATAATTGTGATACAAAGAAGAACAGAAATTAATTTTTTCATAAAATCACCTCTTAAGACAAACTACCGTCTCACAATGGGCCGTACGTGGGAAAAGGTCAACGGGTGTGGCTTCCACGACTTCAAAGCCATATTCCCTGAAAATCCCGCAGTCACGGGCAAGTGTCGCAGGGTCGCAGGAGACATACACTACGCGTTCGGGATTGAATTCTGCAATCGTTTCAATAAGCTTTGGCGTGAGACCTTTTCTGGGAGGGTCAACGATGATTATATCAGCAGTGATGTTTTTTTCTTTCAGAATTCCCGCAGCTTTTTCGGCATCGCCACAGATGAATTCTGTGTTTTCTCTGCTGTTTGCTTTTGCATTAGCTTTTGCGTCCTCAATAGCTTCGGGAATAATTTCCACGCCGATTAATCTTTTGGCATCCTTTGCCGTACAAAGTCCGATTGTGCCCGTTCCGCAATAAAGGTCGAGAACATTTTTACCCGAAACATTTCCCATATATTCCCTGGCTTTTTCATAAAGTCTTTCAGCTTGTCGTCTGTTGACCTGATAAAAAGAAAGGGGTGAGATTTTGATTTTTGTATCGCAGAGAATATCTGTGATATATCCGTCACCATAGAGGTTTATACATTTCTCGCCAAGAATAACATTTGTTTTTTCAGGATTAATGTTGAGGACAATTGTTTTGACATTGGGGAATTCAGATGTGATTATTTTTATAAGCTCGTCCTGATTTTTTATTTTCTTTACAGCTGAAACAAGGGTGAGCATAATCTCATCTGTTTTTTCTGCTATGCGCAGATAAATGTGTCTGAGAACACCTTTGCCCGTTCTTTCATCGAAAGACGGGATGTTGTTTTTTTCTGCCCATGCACAGACCTTCTTCACAATTTCTGAAAAAATTTCAGGCTGAAGAAGACAATCTTCGCAGGGGATGATGTCGTGGCTTCTTGCTGCAAAGAAACCTGCACAGAATTTACCGTTTTCGTTTTTTACGGGATATTGTGCCTTGTTTCTGTATCTTGAACTGCGCTCGGCAGGTATTATCGGTTTTAAGTTTATATTTTCAAGGTGTCCGATTCTTGTAAAAGCATCACGCACACCGGTTGCTTTTATTTCAAGCTCATCTGAATATTTCACGTGGCGATAACAACAACCGCCGCATTTTTTGAAAACATTACAATCATTTTCCTGTCTTTTGGGAGATGGGGTAATAATTTCTTCGATTTTGCCGATGTTATAATTTTTCTTTGATTTGATGATTTTTATGAGAAGCTCATCACCTGTAACGCCACCCACAACAAAGCAGACAACGCCGTCAACCCTGCACACACCGAAGCCTGAAGAGTTGATTGAAGTTATATTCACTTTATGGCAACTGTTTTTTTCAGCCATAAAAATTTCTCCTTAAATGAGTAAGGTGGGACTAATTGCTCAGCCCCACCCACCAAAGTTTTGTGTTTAATTATTCAGCCTTGAGGTTGTTCAGGAATTCGTTGTACAAATCTGAGAAACCTCTGGGACCTACGATAGCGTAAACGATATCGTTAAGAGTACCGAGAATGAAATCAAGAGCTTTGTCAAGATCTGAAGGCTCTGAGGGAGCATCGTAACGTCCGAGCTCTACAAGGTAATCGTAGAGAGCCTGAATGATCTTATCGTCTTCGTCACGGTCGTTGATTGTTCTGTCCATCATAGCTTCTGCGTCAGCAACAAGCTTTGAAAGCTTCTCAGCCTGTTCAGCAGTAAGTGTAATACCTTCATATTCACCGTTGAGAAGAGCCTTTGCATCGGGGAGATAGTCTCTCTTGAGATCCTTGATGTTTCTTGATTCGTTGAACTGAGGATATTTATCGTTGTGAACATCCTTTACTTCATTGAATACGATAGCATAGCAAAGCTCGAGAGCTGTATCGTTCCATGTAAGTTCGTGTGTTTCGTCAACAAAGCACCATGTTGTTTCGGGGAAGAGTGAAGTTGAAACGTCGATTGATTTGTTGGGTGAAATATGGTTGTGACTGGGGTCTGTACATGTTGGGTTCTTAGCCTTGTAGTCAACGGGGAACTCTGTACCTGCAGGAACGAAAGATGTGCCTACGCCTGTTGAAGAAATCTGGATGATTTCGTCAGAGTTTGTTGTTTCTGATGACTGGAAGAACTGGAAGAATACGAAGTCTCCTGTCTGTTCGCCGAATCCCATATCATAACCGCAGATGAAGTAGAATTCTACGCCATACTCGTCACGGCATTTGTAAAGAGTTTCTTTAAGGTTACCCTGAATCTTGTGGTATTCGTCGCACTGTTCACGGATAGCCTTCATATCGTCGCCGGAAAGATATTTTTCAGCGATTGCATCGTATCTGTTCTGGGGAACAAGTGAGAAGAAAGAAGTTGTTGTGCAGATAAGGTTTTCAATAACTGCTGTAAGAGCCTGGTCAATAAATTCTCTGAGGACAGGCTTGGGGAAAAGTCTGAGTGCGATATTGACAAGGTTGCCGTAGGGTTCACCTACAAGACCTGCGATGATTCCGTTGTAAAGGAGATCGGGAGCCTTATCTGTATATTTGAGCTCAAGAAGGTCAGCGAAAACATCACTGCCGTCCCATGCACCAACGATTGAAACAACTTTTTCAACGTCTTTTTTCTCGCCGTATTTAGCAAGGTAAGCACTTGTAACTGTTGCACCCATACTCATAGGAACGAGGATAACTTTGTCTGCGCCTGTTTCTTTCTTAACAACATTTGTGATGAAATCGTCAAGGCCGTCAGCTTCTTTGAGTGTGTAAGAGAAAGCTGAGTAGTTGTAGCAGTAAACATTTTCTTCACCGATGATGTCTACAAGCTCCTGGCAAGGAATTCTCTTAAGGAAGATTTCTTTGCCTTCAACACCTTTTTCGCCGTACATTTTTTCGTAGTTAGCGATAGATGTTCTGAAGTTGGGAGTTTCAACATTTGCAGGGGGATTGCCGTTTGCATCAAGCTTACAGAACTCGAAGAGCATATCAACAAGGTCTGCAAGAGCTGCATCTGAAACCATATTCTTACCAACGAGAAGAGTAAGAATGAGGGGACCTGCTGCTTTAACGAGAGTAAGAATATTCTCGAAAGATCCGAGGTCAAGATTCACGCCGATAAGGTTCCAGTGAGAAATGATGCTGCCGTCTTCAGCGTAAGCATATGTTTCAGACTGACCGATACCGGGGAGGAAAACAACGGGAGTATATTTTCCGTTTTCTTTTGTTGCAAGGTCAGCAACATCGTTGAGAGAATCAACCTCTGTTGCAAAAACGCTTGACATACCTGCTGCTGCGAATGTTGAAATAAGCATTGTAATGCAGAGCACGATTGAAATAATTTTTTTCATCTTTTTACCTCCTACATTTTAGGATATTATTATACCTATAAATGATATCACATTCAGAGAGAAAATACAATATTTATTTACAAATTTTAAATGTTTTTACTTCACCCGGTTTAAGTAAGAATGAGAAAGAGTTGTTTGTGACAGAAATTTCAGTTTCTTCCTCTTCCATCATATTACATTCGATGATTTTGGAAGCATCAAAGCCAAGGTAAGCAGTGACAATTCCTCTCTGCTTTTTGCTCTCATAAAGTCTGAGAATAAAGCCGTCTTCTGCCTGTGATTTTTTCAGTGCATCTACGACGATATTGCTTTTGTCGAAGCTGATAAAAGACTTTTCTTTTTCAAGAGAGCCTATGCCTTTTTCTTTTGCAAAGCCCTCAAGAGGAAGATTGAGCGAGAATGCTTCTTCGCTTGTTTTTTCTGTCCATGTGCCCGTGTGGGGACAGAAACTGTATACGAATGTGTTTATTCCGTGGTCAGAGGTTCTGTCGGGACAGTTGGGAGAACGCATCAGCGTGATTCTCATTCTGTTTTCAAAAATGTCATAACCGTATTTGGAATCGTTGAGGATACTTACACCGTAATTGCCTTCCGAAAGGTCTGCCCACTTGTGAGCAGAAACCTCAAATTTTGCAAGGTCATAAGAGGTTGTGTAGTGAACAGGTCTTTCGATTGCACCGTGAGCGATTTCATATGTTGCTCTGGTTGAAAGGATGTCTGTAAGGAAAGATGCTTTGAGAATTTTTTCTGTTTCGTGCCAGTCGACCTCGGTTTCAAAATCTACGCGACCCGAATTTCTTCTGAGAATGATTTTCTGGGTGATTCTTGATTTATTGAAGTGTCTTGTTACCTGAAGTCCTGCCTTTTCGCCGTCATCGGGAAGAACGATGATTTCATCGGCATCTGTCAGTTCCCAGAATTTTTTCTGATAATTTATTTCAAGATTCCACGCACTTTCGTGAATGGGCTTGTCCTGGAAAATCGTCAGAAGATTGCTCTTTCCTGAAAGTGTTTCTCTGCTGTTTGCTTTGTCGAAGATTGAGGTGATAAGACCGTTTCTGTCAAAACGCACACGAAGCTTTTCGTTTTCAAGAAGTTTTTCCGTTGCCCTGACTTTTCTGAATTTTTCTTTCACTTTATTTTTTGAGAAAACCTTGTAACCCATAGCAGGAACATTTTCCGCGTAGAAGATTACGCCGTCAACGGTTACATACCCGCTTCTTTCAAAGGAGAGAAGGTTCCACACAATAAATGAATCCTCATCTGCGTAAACTTTTGCATTGATTTTTCCGAGAGCATCATTTTTGATTTTTTCTGCGTCAGACATCAGTTTTTCAAAAACATTCTTTGCGTCAATGTGAGCTTCGTGAATTGATGTGCCGGGGAGAGTGTCGTGGAATTGGTTTTTAAGAAGAAGCTTCCAGATTTTTTCAAGCTCATCCTTGGGGTATTTTTCGCCTGATATATTTTCAAGGAAAGATGAAAGCATTTCTGTTCTTGTCACAAGAAACTCACTCTGTCTGTTGTATTTTTTGATGATTGCCTGAGAAGTATATGTACCTCTGTGGTTTTCATAATACATTTCGTCATACCATGTAGGAAGCTTTTCTCTTACTTTCTCAGCCTCTCTGAAAAATTCTGATGCACCGGCTTGTTTTATGACGGGCATTCCGGGGACAGAGCCGTAACGCTCCGCTCTTTCTACCATACTGTATGTACAGCCACCGCCACCGTCGCCGTATCCGTACATACCGATTGTGGCAGGTAACACATCTGACTGTGAATTTTTGCTGTCGAAAGCAATAACATCATTTGCTTCGCATTCACCGCCGTATCCGTTGCCCTTTACGATGTGAGCAAGAATTTCGCTGCCGTCCTGACCTTTCCATTTGAAAGTAGAGACGGGGAAGGGATTGATATCCTGATTGGCAAGTTTTGCGCTGACAAAATATTTCATTCCGCTTCTTCTGATAATCTGAGGTAATGCCCAGGAAAAACCGAAACAGTCGGGGAGCCAGTAGGTGTCGCTTTCAACTCCGAATTCGTTTCTGAAAAACTCTCTTCCGTAGAGAAGCTGACGGATAAGTGATTCGCCACTTGCAACATTTGTGTCAGCTTCAACCCAGGAGTTGCCCTCGATAATCCATTTACCTTCTTTGATTTTTTTCTTGATTCTTTCATATAATTCGGGGTAATGGTTTTTAAGGAAATCGTAGAGAATTGCCTGACTCTGTGTAAAAACCATATCAGGGTATCTGTCCATAAGTTCAAGGTTGTTTGCCATTGTACGGGCAGTTTTGCGTACGGTTTCCCTTACTTCCCAGAGCCATGCTATGTCAATGTGACAATGTCCCATCATATAAACGGTTGAAGTGGGGATATATGAAATTTTCTTAACCTGCTCATCAAGATATTTCTTTGCGTTGACAATTGATTGTCTGCCTCTTTCTTTGTCGAAATCAAAGTCAACCATATGTACAGAATTGTCAAGAGCTTCGTAAAGTCGGGCGTTTATGTATCTGTCTTCAACAAAGTCAAGAGCGCCCCATAATGTGTTGATGTCGTATATATAACTTTCGCACACGGGGTCTACGGCAACGATTCTTGCCTTTTCCATAATATATGTTTCTGTTGTTGCGCCTTCCATAGCAAAATCGCAGAAACCTGCGGAGTTCAGTGCACCTTCAATTTCAATGTGCAGAGTTTGTCCTGCTTTTTCATAAACGGGCAGGAAAATCTGGTCACGGTTTACCCATCCGGCTTTCATATTTGAACTGACTGCACCGATAATTTTGCCGTCAAGTCTTACAATTGCTTCTCCGCCGAAATTGATTTCAAGATAGAGTTTTTTATTTGTGAGAGTCTTGGGAACAACAAAATCTGCAGAAAACCATGTTGTTCTGTGGTATCCGGTTTCCCAGGTGTCACCGAGATGTCTGACTTTTTCGGTGCCCTCCCATTTTTCCAGAACGCCGTAGTCACTATGTATGCCGTCAATGGTGTGCCACTCGTCAATATTGCAGATATCGGTTACGAGAAAGTTCGGAACCTGCTTTATCATATCGAACAGAACATCCTTTTTGATTGTTTTCATAAGTATCACCTCCTGAAAAATATATCACACTGACAGGGATAAGTCAATTTTTCGTTTCTGAAAATGCAAAAATACATGTTTTTTGTGCATTTTTGCAAAAAATATATAATTTATTTCATCTTTTTTGAAATAAATTATTGAAATTTTCCAAAACCCGTGATATAATGAACGGGTATTACAGCTGCAAAATAAATTTGTATGGCAGCAAAAGAGGATACAAAGGAGGAATTTAGGTGAAAGCCTATAACGCAAAAAACATCAGAAATATCGTAGTCGCAGGTCACGGTGGACGCGGCAAAACTTCTCTTTGTGAAGCAATGATTTATCTTACAAAAGGTACAGACAGACTCGGAAGAGTTACTGACGGAAATACAGTTCTTGACTTTGACGCAGAAGAAAAGAAAAGAAAGTCATCAGTTTCAATGGCTATGGCAGCTGTTGAATGGAAAGATACAAAAATCAACATTCTTGACACTCCCGGATTCTTTGATTTCGCCGGTGGTATGAGTGAAGGTATGCGCGCAGCTGACTGCGCTCTTATCGTTACTGCTGCAGGTTCAGCACTCGATGTTGGTGCAGAAAAAGCATATAAAGCAGCAACAAAGAGAGGCATCAGTAAGATTATTGCTATCACAAAGTGCGATGCTGAAAACACTGATTACTACAAGACAATCGACGCTCTCAAGGAAGAATACGGCACAAAAATCTGTCCCGTTGTTGTTCCTTATTATGAGAACGATAAAGTTAAATGTTATGTTAGCTTCATCACAAACAAAGCTTATACATATGATAACGGTGTTGCAACACAGGTTGAAGTTCCTGCTGATGACACAATCACCGCGATGAGAGAAGCTTTCATCGAATCAGTTGCTACTGCAGACGATGAGCTTATGGAAAAATTTTTTGAGGGCGAAGAATTCACAATGGCTGAAATCGTACGCGGTCTGAGCACAGGCGTTGCAGCAGGTGATGTTATTCCTGTATACGGATGCTCAGGTTACAATATGGAAGCTGTTGACCTTGTTCTTGACGCTATGGTTTACGATGTTCCCTCAGCTGAGACTGCTGCAGGTGAAATCGCAAAAGATGCTGACGGTAATGAAGTTGAGCTCAAATGTGATGAAAACGGCGATCTTGCTGCTATCTGCTTCAAAACAGTTGCTGACCCCTATGTTGGTAAAATGTCATACTTTAAGGTTGTAAGCGGTAAGATTACTCCCGACGTTCAGCCCTATAACGCAAACAAAGAACAGCTTGAGAAGATGGGTAAAATCATCTTTGTCAAAGGCTCAAAGCAGGAAGAAACAGCTTGTATCCCTGCAGGTGACATCGGTGTTATTGCAAAGCTTGGCGGATTCAGAACAGGTAACACTCTCTGCAAACAGAAGAAGGTTTACTTCCTTGACGGCGTTTCATTCCCCGAAGCTTGTCTTTCACGCGCTGTTAAAGTTCGCAAGAAGGGTGAAGAAGAAAAAGTTGCTGCAAGTATGACAAAGATTATGCACGAAGACCCCGTAATCAAGTTCTATACAGATAACGAAACAAGAGAGCAGATTATTGCAGGTCTCGGTGAGCAGCATCTTGATGTTGTTGTTTCAAAGCTCAACAAAATGGGCGTTGAAATCGACCTTCAGATTCCCAGAGTTGCATACAGAGAAACAATCCGTAAAAAGGTTGAGGCTCAGGGCCGACATAAGAAACAGTCAGGCGGTCACGGTCAGTTTGGTGATGTATGGGTAAGATTTGAGCCCTGTGAAGAAATGGATCTTGTATTTGAAGTAGAAGTTGTCGGCGGCTCAGTTCCTAAGAACTACTTCCCCGCAGTTGAAAAAGGTCTCAGGGAAAGCGTTGCTCGTGGTTTCCTTGCAGGATATCCCATGGTTGGTGTCAAGGCTGTTCTCTATGATGGATCTTACCATCCCGTTGACTCATCTGAAATGGCATTCAAGACTGCAGCAAGTCTTGCTTTCAAGAACGCTATGCCCAATGCACAGGCTACAATCCAGGAGCCTATCGGCACACTTAAAGCATATATGCAGGACCGCAAGATGGGTGATATTATGAGTGATATCACAAAGCGCAGAGGCCGTGTTCTCGGTATGGGTCCTGCTGAAGAGCCCAAGATGAGCGAAATCGTTGCAGAAGTTCCTATGAGCGAAATGGGTGACTTTGCTACTATCCTCCGTTCAGTAACTCACGGTAAGGGATATTTCTCAATCGAATTTGCAAGATATGAGGATGCTCCTGCAAATATTGCTCAGAAAGTTATTGATGAGGCAAAGGCAAACGCTGAAGAATAATTTCAGTTTTCAAGAAAATTCGGGCATAATCGGCGATTTTACGAGGGGATTTGCCTTCGGGAAGCGCCGGGAGTTCCCGTAATATGATATGAAAGATTTGTTGCGGAATAATTCATTGTTCACAGAACGGTAATTATTTCGCAACATTTTTTTAACAAGTTGATAATAGAATGTAGAATGAAATAATTTTTATTGCTGAAGGAGTACATTTTTTTACAAATTTCAGCAGGAAAAGGAGTAAATCTCATGAACGAATATTTGTCAAATGTTTATGAAAACATGAAAAAGAGAAATCCCGGTGAGCCCGAATTCCATCAGGCTGTTAAAGAGGTTCTCGAATCAATCGAGCCCGTTATTGAAGCACATCCTGAATATGTAGAGGCTAACCTGGTTGAAAGAATCGTAGAGCCCGAAAGAATCATCAAATTCCGCGTTCCGTGGGTAGACGACAACGGCAAAGTACAGGTAAACCGTGGTTTCAGAGTACAGTTCAACAGCGCAATCGGTCCTTACAAGGGTGGTCTTCGTTTCCATCCCTCAGTTTATGAAGGTATCATCAAATTCCTCGGCTTCGAGCAGATTTTCAAAAACTCACTTACAGGTCTCCCCATCGGCGGCGGTAAAGGTGGTTCAGACTTCGACCCCAGAGGCAAGTCAGACGGCGAGGTTATGAGATTCTGCCAGAGCTTTATGACAGAACTTTCACGCCACATCGGCTCACACGTTGACGTTCCCGCAGGTGACATCGGCGTTGGTGCAAGAGAAATCGGTTACCTTTTCGGTCAGTATAAGAGAGTTTGCAACAACTTCGAAAATGCTGTTCTCACAGGTAAAGGCATTTCTTACGGCGGCAGCCTTATCCGTCCCGAAGCAACAGGTTTCGGTGCAGTTTACTTCTGCAACGAAGTTCTCAAAAAGTGGGGCGAAGATATCAAAGGTAAGACATTTGCTCTTTCAGGCTTCGGTAATGTTGCTTGGGGCGCAGCTCTCAAGATCAACCAGCTCGGCGGTAAAGTTCTTACAATCTCAGGTCCTGACGGATATGTTTACGATGCAGACGGTATCACAGAAGAAAAAGCAGCTTATATGCTTGAAATGCGTTCATCAGGCCGTGACAAGGTAGAAGATTATGCAATTAAATTCGGTGCAGAATACTTCCCCGGCGAAAAACCCTGGGGTGTTAAGGCTGATGTTATTATGCCTTGTGCAACTCAGAACGAAGTTCAGATTGAAGATGCTAAGAAAATCGTTGCTAACGGCGTTAAATACTACATCGAAGTTTCAAATATGCCCACAACAGACGAAGCAGTTCAGTATCTCTGTGAAAACGGCGTAGTTGTTGCTCCCTCAAAGGCAGTTAACGCAGGTGGCGTTGCAGTTTCAGCTCTCGAAATGAGCCAGAACAGTATGCGTCTTTCATGGACAAGAGAAGAAGTTGACGAGAAGCTTCACGGCATTATGGTTAACATCTTCAACGCTTGTGCAGATGCAGCTGAAAAATACGGCAAGAAAGACAATCTCATCGCAGGTGCAAATATTGCAGGTTTCCTCAAGGTTGCTGAAGCAATGATGGCACAGGGTATTGTATAATTTAGAATTAAAGATAATCGAAACGGCATCTCCTCAGAGATGCCGTTTCTGATTTTTGCAAGTTTTTATTTTCTGAATGTCTGCTATATGTTATAATGAAAAAGAAATAGTGCACGAAACAGACCCTCACGCGTTTATAACAATCAGCGAGATTGCAGATGTGTTTACTGCAGAATATGACAAATAAAGTCAGACAAGTCTTACTTTATATTTCCTAAGCCAGTAATCAAGCTGGACGAAATATGCGATTGTCTGTGGTGTTGTCATCAACTGGCCGTACCATGGCTGTGAAAGGTTTTCGGCAAGCAGTTTTTCAAGCTCCTTCTTCTTCACAATTTCAAGCAGTGGAGAAGAGGGGGTGTTTATTATTTCTGTCAGCATTTCTGATACCTTTTTCAGATATGAGGGGTTGTGGGTTTTCGGATAGGGACTCTTTTTTCTCCAGAGAATTTCATCAGGAAGATATCCTTCCATAGCTTTTCTCAGCAACCCTTTCTCGTAGTGGTTATAGTCTTTATACTCCCACGGCACATTGTAAAGATATTCTGCAATTCTGTAATCGCAGAAGGGCACACGCACTTCAAGGCCGTTGTACATACTCATTCTGTCTTTTCTGTCAAGAAGAGTCTGCATAAACCAGTCAAGATTCAGCTTCATCATTTCCTTCATCCTCTTGTTCAAAGGGGATTTTGTTTTGCCCGTATCAGCCGCAGAAATCGTTGTTTTATAACGGCTTTCAATAAATTCGTGGGGATTTATTTTTTCGGCAAACTGAGGCATAAGGAACTTATAGCGATATGAGGTGGACTGCGCCCAGGGGAAGCCCTCCTTTTCTCTGATTGTTTCATCTCTGTACCAGGGATATCCTCCGAAAATTTCGTCTGCGCATTCACCGCTGAGCGCCACGGTACCATATTTTTTGATTTCTCTGCAGAATAAAAGAAGGGATGAATCCACATCTGCCATACCGGGCAAATCACGGGCATCAACTGCATCGTAAAGGGCTGAAGAAAGTTTGTCAGTATCAAGTTCAATGAGATGATTTTCTCCGCTGAGATAGTTTTTCATTATATTAATGAAAGGACTGTCACTGTTCGGCTGGAATTTGCTTTCTTTAAAATAGAGGCTGTTATCCTTGTAATCGAGAGAAAAGGTGTGAAGAGTTTCTCCTCTTTCTTTAAAATATCTGTCGGCAATTGATGAAATTATGCTTGAATCAAGACCTCCTGACATAAAGGTACATACCGGCACATCAGAAACGAGCTGTCTTTCGACGGAGTCGGTTACCAGAAATCTGACTTTTTCTATGGTGGTGCTCAGGTTGTCAGTATGGTCTTTGTCCTCCAGATGCCAATATCTCCACATTCTGAGACCTTTCCTGTCATAATAACCGCAAGTGGCAGGGGGCAGTTCTTCTATGTTTCTGAAAACTCCCTGTCCCTGCGTTCTGCCGGGACCTAACAGAATCAGCTCGGCAACGGAGTTTGTGTCGGCCTCTGCTTCTACTGCCCCACTTGCGAGAATACCCTTGATTTCCGAGGCAAAAATGAAATCTCCCTTTCTATTATAATAGAAGAAAGGTTTTACGCCTATCCTGTCCCTGGCGATGAAAAGCTTTTCTTCTTTTTTATCCCAGATGGCAAAGGCAAAAATTCCGTTGAATTTTGCAACACACTTTTCTTTCCATCGGATGTAAGCTTTCAGAAGCACTTCTGTGTCTGAGTGTCCATTAAAGGTAACTCCGTAGCTTTTCAACTCGGAACGGATTTCCTCCGTGTTATAAAGTTCACCGTTGTATACTATTATATAGTGGTCAATTTCCATAGGTTGTCTTCCGTTTTCAATATCGATTACGGCAAGGCGCGTATGTATCAGAGCGGCATAGTCGGAACACATAGTACCGCTATCGTCAGGACCGCGCCTTGAAAGGGTGTTTTTTATTCTGGTAAATGTCCCTTTTTCTTTATTCAGATTGCCCTCGAAATTGATTTTTCCTGCAATTGAGCACATATTTATCACCTCAGAATATTTTATGCCGAAGGGACAAAAATGGTTATTTTTATGGATTTTGGTATATTTTCCACGGTTTCGCATAGAATTGTAACAGATTGTAACAGTTTTGTAATTTTTACATTTTTCACAAAACAGTTTTCTTGAACAGTCTGAAAAAGTCGAAAAAAGGTCTTTTTTTAAGCTTTATTTCTCGAAAAGAAAAAGACGCTTGTGCAAAATACACAAAAATATAAAAATGTTTTATTTGACAAGGCGAAAAAATCTTACTATAATGTGAGGCGTGGCGTGAGAGAAGGGGTAACCATAACCTCTCAGACCAATTACGGCGGCAGTAATAAAAAACCGCAAAAGGAGTTATTTATGATTAAGGTAAACCACGAAAACAAGGCTTGGCTTATTGCTCGTGCAGTAATCGCAATTGTTCTTGTTGTTATGTGTGCAATGACAGTTGTTGCAGCAGCTTCGGGTGCAACTTATGACGTAACAATTATTGACGCAGACAGAAGTGTGACAATCTCAACAAGAGCAGAAACACTTTCTCATGTGCTCAGAGAAGCTGACATCGAAACAGATGATAATGATATCGTTATCACAGACAGATTTGTTCCCGGTGAAAACAGTGTAATCAAAATCAACAGAGGCTACAACATCACAGTTTCTTACCACGGTGAATTTTTCAGAACTGTTGGTTACAAGGATGTTGCCAATGTTTTGAAACAGGAAAAACTTGAGGTTTCCGAAACAGATACAATCAACTATCCTCTCGAAGAAAAGCTTTCAGACGGTATGAAGATTATTATCGAAAACCCCATCAAAGTAAAAGTCAAGGTTGACGGCAAGGTTATCAGAGGCGAAACCTTTTCAGCAGATGTAGAAACAGTTCTTTCAAGATGTGGCATTGAGCTGGGTGAAGATGATGTTGTAACACCTGAAAGAGGTACAATCATCAAGAAGAACGCAACAATCACAATCGGTCGTGTCAGCTATAAAGAGGTTACAAGAAAAGAAAAGGCTGATTACGGTACAACTTATGAAAACACTTCCAGAATGTACAAAGGCGCAACTTATGTGAAATCAAGAGGCGTTAAGGGCGAAAAGGAAGTAGTTTACAGAATCAAATATGTTGAAGGCGAAAAAGTCAGTGAAGAGGCAGTTTCTGAAACAATTACAAAGGAACCTGTAAATCAGGTTGTTGTAAGAGGAACAAAGAAACCTACACCCGGACACACTGCAGCAAGTGTAACAGTTGGTAAGAAAAACATTAAAACAATCTCCAACTTCAAGCTTCCTTCAAAGTATACAATCGGTGAGAATATGGTTCCCACTTCGTATAAACAGAAGTTTAATGGTCCCGGTACAGCATACAACGGTGGTTACAGAACTTCAACAGGCAAAATCCCTGAACCCGGATATGTGGCAGTTGACCCTGATATTATCCCCTACGGCTCAAAGCTCTGGATAACATCTGACGACGGCAGATATGTTTACGGTTATGCAATCGCAGCGGATACAGGCGGATTTACATGGAATGGTAGCGGCACACTTGTTGACCTTTACTTCAACTCAGAGTATGAATGCATCCAGTTCGGCAGACGTGCAGTTACAATCTATATTCTCGACTATTAAAAATCAAGCACCTACTGAAAATCAGTAGGTGCTGTTTTTTGTTTAATAACCAAGTTGACAATCTAAAGATTCATCGTTTTCTATCCAGTCCTTAACGGATATCACTCTGAAATCATCTTTGTTGTCTCTTATGTAAACTTTTTCAATTCCTGCGTTTATAATGAGTCTTTTGCACATGGAACAGCTGTTTGCGTTTTCCACATAGTTTTCGCCCGTGATGTCTGTTCCGACCATATATAACGAACTGCCTATCATTTCTTTTCTTGAGGCACTGATTATCGCATTGGCTTCGGCGTGGACACTTCTGCAAAGTTCATATCTTTCTCCGCGGGGAATATTGTTTTTCTCACGAACGCAGACTCCCATATCGGTACAGTTTTTTCTGCCTCTGGGAGCGCCAACATATCCGGTTGATATAATTTCATCATTTTTTACGATAACAACGCCGTAATGTCTTCTGAGGCAGGTGCATCGCTTGGCCACGGTTTCAGCTATGTCAAGATAATAATTATGTTTGTCTCTGCGTTTATCCATAGTACATATCACTCTTTCGGAAATATTCAGTAAAGAGATTATACAACATTTTTTCATTTTGTGCAACGGGAAACAGGAGTAAAATATTTTCGATAAAAACAGATATCCCCACCGGGATTTTCCGATTCGCTCGGGAATGACACGGTGGGGATGTTGTTATTCGTTTTTTAAAATCAGTTCAGGTTTTTTATGCTTTGTGCCATTTTACGCCCTGAGGAGTATCTTCAAGGACAATGTTCATAGCTTTGAGTGTGTCGCGGATTTCGTCAGCTCTTGCCCAGTTCTTATTTTTTCTTGCTTCTGCACGTTCTGCAATAAGTGCTTCAACCTCTTCGTCAAGGCTTTCTTTCTTTCTGTTGTAAACAAGACCGAGAACATCTGTCAGTTCGTCAAAGAGTGCTGCTGCACCTTCGCAGAGAGATTTTGAGGGATTCTTTTCAATAACATTTGTATTGATGTCCCTTACAAGGTCAAAAACGGCTGCAATTGCGTCTGCAGTGTTGAAATCGTCATCCATAGCATTGATGAACTGTTCGCGGCGTTTTGAGAGCATTTCAAGGATTTCTGCGTCTGTGTCAGCATTTTCCGCCGAAGCGTTTTCAAGAGCGAAATCAAGGCTGTCACGGCATGTATAAAGTCTTGCGAGAGATGATTTGCACTGATTGATGATATCAAGGCTGTAATTGATGGGGCTTCTGTATGAAGATGAAATCATAAGGAAGCGGATAGGCTCGTAGCCGTATTCGTTTGCAACATCACGGACTGTACGGAAGTTGCCCAGGGATTTTGACATTTTAACATTGTCAACATTGATATATCCGTTATGCATCCAATAGTTTGCAAAGGGTTTGCCGTTGCAGCATTCTGACTGTGCGATTTCGTTTTCGTGATGGGGGAATATAAGGTCCTGACCGCCGCAGTGAATATCAATTGTGTCGCCAAGATATCTGTGTACCATAGCTGAGCATTCAATGTGCCAACCGGGTCTGCCGTTACCCCAGGGAGATTCCCAGTAGGGCTCACCGGGCTTTGCGTTCTTCCAGAGAGCAAAGTCCATAGGCTCTTTTTTTAGTTCGCCGATACTGATTCTTGCACCTGCCTCAAGGTCTTCAAGGGGCTGATGTGAAAGTTTGCCGTATTCGTTGAACTTCTTTGTGCTGAAATAAACGTCGCCGTCAACTGCATATGCAAAGCCTTTTTCTTCAAGAGTCTTGATGATATTGATGATTTCGTCTATGTTTTCTGTTGCTTTGGGATGAGTTGTAGCTTCGCGCACATTCATGCCCTTAACATCTGTCCAGAATTCCTCAATATATTTTTCGCTGACAGTTTTATAGTCTGTGCCTTCTTCGTTGGCGCGTTTGATAATTTTGTCGTCAATATCTGTGAAGTTCTGAACGAAGTTTACTTTATAACCTCTGTATTCAAAATATCTGCGTACAACGTCAAAAACGCAGAGGGGACGGGCGTTACCGATGTGGATGAAGTTGTAAACGGTAGGGCCACAGGCGTAGATTTTAACTTCGCCTTCGTTTATTGGCTTGAATTCGTCTTTCTGTCTTGTGAGTGTGTTGAAAATTTTCATAATTTATGTCCTTTCATTATTTCTCTTCAATTATTTTTTTCAGTTTTTCTATTTCGCCCTCGAGGCGTGAAAGCTCCTGAGCAACAGGGTCGGGGATGTGAATCTGATCGAGGGTGTCGACTCGGTTTCCGTTGAGTTTGACAACCTTTGCAGGGACACCGACGGCAGTGCTGTTTTCGGGGATATCATTGAGAACAACGGCGCCTGAAGCAATATTTGTGTTGCTTCCTATTGTGAGAGGTCCTAAAACCTTTGCACCTGAGCCGATAAGCACATGGTTGCCGATTGTGGGATGTCTTTTTCCCGTGTCCTTACCTGTACCGCCAAGGGTTACACCCTGATATACGATAACATCGTCACCGATTTCTGTTGTTTCACCGATTACAACACCTGTTCCGTGGTCGATGAAAAACCTTTTTCCGATTGTTGCTGCGGGGTGAATCTCTATGCCTGTTTTTCTTGCTGCGCGTTGTGAAACATAACGGGCAAGAAAATAAAGCTTTTTGTGATAAAGTTTATGGGCCAAGCGATGGGCTCTGATTGCTTTGAGACCCGGATAAAGAAGAAGTATTTCAATGGCTGACCGTGCCGCAGGGTCGCGTTTTTTCACGCATTCAATATCTTCTTTTATTTGTCTGAACATAACATCCCTCCTCAGGGGGCATAAAAAACTCCGTTGCCCGAAGACAACGGAGGCGAATAGTCGCGGTTCCACTCCTGTTTATAACTTTAAGGCATATAACGGTGCCGAATCGCAGAGTGATACTGAGAAAAACTGTTCCCACTCCGTGCTGACGGGTGCATTTCGCCGTGTCAGACAAAGCGTCTTTCACCAAATGACGCCCTCTCTTTGTGTCTGATTATACGGGTACTTCTCCCGATAAACGCATTTAACAACTTATTATTACTATTATATCACAAGTCGTGAAAAAATTCACTACTTATTTTGAAAAATCTATAACTTTTACAGCCTGAATAACATAAATTACGCCTGAAATCAGAGTAAACGCTGCAATAATCCACATTGCGATATTTGAAATGAGGATATCTGTTTCCACAGTGAAGACAGAAAATTCAGCAAGAAGCATAACTGCACCGGAGAGAGTCATCTGAGAAGCAGTTTTTATTTTGCCCCAGATGTTTGCGGGGATAACAACATTCTGAACAGTTGCAATCATACGGATTCCGGTAATTGTGAATTCTCTTGTCAGCACAATCATCAGCACCCAGATGTTGCAAAGGCCGTACTGCATAAAGCCGAGAAGGGCGGCAGTTGTCAGCATCTTGTCAGCAAGAGGGTCAAGGAGTTTGCCGAGATTTGTTATCTGATTGTTTTTTCTTGCAAGTTTTCCGTCAATAAAGTCAGTTATACTTGCCACTGTAAAAATTAAAAATGCCCATAAAAAGTGATGGGGGATTGATTCGTTTATCAGAAACACCAGAAAAATCGGTGACATAAAAATTCTGATAATTGTAAGTAAATTCGGCACGTTAATTTTCATTGTTATACCTCTTCGTTTTCTCTGCCTATAAGGTCGTAGTCTCTGATGTCGGTTATCATAACATCTGCAAAGTCTCCTTCTTCATAGGAGTTTTCAGATGTGAAATAGATAAGTGTATCAATTTCGGGAGCATCCATATAACTTCTTCCCATATAGCAGTCAAGATATCCGTCATAGCCTTCAACAAAAACTTTAAGAGTTCTGCCCATAAGAGCCTCGTTTTTTTCGTCAACAATAGTTCTCTGAAGCTCCATAATGTTTTCGCCACGATCGATTTTCGTCTGCTCTTCAACCTGATTTTCAAAGCTGTAAGCGGGGGTGCCCTCCTGAGGGGAATAAGCAAAGCAGCCCAGTCTGTCGAAGCGCATATCCTTTACAAACTCTGCCAGAGTTTCAAATTCCTTTTCTCCCTCACCGGGGAAACCTGTGATGAAGGTCGTTCTGATGACAACGTCGGGCATATAATCTCTGATTTTAGCAATAAGCTCACGCAGAGTTTTGTCGTCGCCCGTTCGGTTCATAAGCTTCAGCACCCTGCCGTCTGCGTGTTGCAGCGGAAGGTCGATATAGTGGAGAATCTTTTCGTTGTCACGCATAACCTGAAGGAGTTTGTCAGTGATTCTGTCAGGATAGCAGTAAAGTATTCTTATCCATTCTATACCGTCGGTTTCAGCGAGTTTTTCAAGAAGCTCGGCAAGTCTCGGCTCACCATAAAGGTCTTCACCATAGCGTGTTGTGTCCTGAGCCACAACGATAAGCTCTTTTACGCCGCCTTCTGCAAGAAGTTTTGCTTCTTTGAGAATTTCTTCCTCTGTTCTGCTTCTGAAATCGCCTCTGATATCAGGGATTGCACAGTAGGTGCATCTGTTTGAACATCCCTCGGCAATTTTCAGATATGCCCAATGGTCGGGGGAAAGAAGATACCTTGCACCGTCGAGAGGCAGGTCGCATTTCGGTCTGAAATAAGAATTTCTGTTACCCTCCACTGCTTTTCTGCAGATTTCAGCAATATCTCCGTTTGAGCCGATGCCTACAACCGCATCAACCTCAGGGAATTCTGTGAGGATTTCTTCTTTATAAACTTCGCTCAGACAGCCTGTGATAACGATGGCTTTTGTTTCTCCGTCGTTTTTCATTTCGATTGCGTCGAGAATGTTGTCGATTGCTTCTTTTTTTGCCTCATCAATGAATCCGCAGGTGTTTATAATTACAACATCCACGCTGCCGTCAGACATATCGGAAAAAATGAAGCCTCCATCCTCAAGACGGGCAATAAGCATTTCTGCATCCACCTGATTTTTGGGGCATCCCAGAGAGATTAAAGCGGCTTTCAGTTTATCCATAAAGTCTCCTCACCATTCGTCAAATTCTTCAGTGGCATCAAACTCGGAGAGAGCAGCTCTGATGTCTGCATATGAAAAACCTCTCCTCTGCAAAGCGGCAATTACCTGTCTTCTGCCCTTTTCGTCAGCCAGTTTGTGTGAATATTTTCTTTCCACTAAACTAATTATACTTTCTTTCCCGTCAATGTCAAGAGATAAAAGGACACTTTCTATTATATGGGAAGAAATACCTTTGAGTCTGAGTTCGTTTTTTACACGGCCGATACCATATTTTTTTCTTTCGATCAGCTCTTTTGCATACATTTCCGCAAAAGCCTCATCGTCAATTAAGCCGAGTGCTGACGCTTTTTCGGCGACAGCCTCGGCTGTATTTTGTGAATATTTACGGCGAAGTTTCTGAATAAGCTCTTTCTTCGAGTGACTTCTCATCGAGATAAGGTCAAGGGCACTGAGCCACGCTCTTCTCATTTCAATGTCGTCGCGAAGCTTTTCAAGACCTTCTTCGTCTGTTTCTTTCACACGGCACCATTCTGAAGTATACCAGTATTCGCTGTCTACTGTCAGGGAATACTCCTCATCAATAAAGATGTGTATCTTATTGTTTCTGCCGTTTTTTGTGGTGATTTTCATCAGTCGTCATCTTCAACAAGGATGTCGATGGCAGCTCTTGCCTTTTCCTTGGTGATTGATTTGGTTACGGGATCTTTTTTGTCAACAATTTTCACTGACTTTTCTTCTGCCTCAGCAACTTCGCGTTTCTTTGCCTTGATAAGGTCTTCCAGCTCTTTTGCGAATTCGGGAGTTTTCTCAATGTAATCTTTCACATTGTCTCTGCCCTGACCGAGACGGCTCTCACCGTAGGAGAACCACGCGCCGCTCTTTTTGACAATACCCATTTCAACAGCCATATCAAGGATTTCGCCGCACTTTGAAATACCTTTGCCGTACATAATATCAAATTCTGCAGTTGTGAAAGGAGGAGCCACTTTGTTCTTGACAATTTTGACTCTTGTTCTGTTACCGATGATTTCGTTTCCAGCAGCCTTGAGCTGTTCTACTTTACGCACTTCCATACGGATTGATGCGTAGAATTTAAGAGCACGGCCACCTGTTGTAACCTCGGGGTTGCCGTAAACAACGCCTACTTTTTCACGAAGCTGGTTGATGAAAACGATTACTGTGTTTGATTTTGCAACGGCGGGAGCGAGTTTTCTCAGTGCCTGTGACATAAGTCTTGCGTGAAGACCAACATGAGAATCACCCATTTCGCCGTCAATTTCTGCACGGGGAACGAGGGCTGCAACAGAGTCCACAACTATAACATCAATTGCGCCTGAGCGAACAAGAGCCTCTGTGATTTCAAGAGCCTGTTCACCGCTGTCGGGCTGTGAAACAAGAAGAGAGTCAATATCTACACCCAGATTTTTAGCGTAAACAGCGTCGAGAGCGTGTTCAGCGTCGATGAATGCTGCTTCGCCTCCTGCTTTCTGTGCTTCTGCAACAACGTGAAGAGCAAGAGTTGTTTTACCAGAAGATTCGGGGCCGTAAATTTCTATAATTCTGCCCTTGGGAAGTCCGCCGATACCTGTTGCGGCATCCAGAGAGATTGAACCTGTTGAGATAGCCTCAATGTTTGCATTTGCACTCTGTCCCAGTCGCATAACGGCACCTTTACCGTACTGTTTTTCAATCTGAAGCAGAGCCGTTTCGAGAGCTTTTTGTTTATCAGCCATTTTTTATTCCTCCGTTTGGTGTACAAATGTTCGATTGAGATTATTATACATTAACCATTGAAAAAAATCAATAGTTATTTTTAAAATATTGAACAAAGTCCAAATAATGGGACAATTGAAATTTGTATTCATTTATGGTAGAATAAGTACATCTGAAAGGATTGGTAAGTTATGGGCAGAAAGATGAACAGAAACACGAAAAGTAAAATCGTCACTGCAGCCTGGAAGCTTTTTTATGAGCAGGGATATGATAATACTACCGTTGAAGAAATCATATGGGAGTCGGGCACATCAAAAGGCTCTTTTTACCATTACTTTGACGGCAAGGATGCTCTTCTCGGCTCTCTTGCATATCTCTTTGACGAAAAATACGAAGAACTCGCAAAAGGTCTTGGCGAAGAAACAAACAGACTGGATTTTCTTTTCTATCTTAATGCAGAACTTTTTGAAATGGTTGAGAGCAGTATAGACATTGACCTGCTTACCCGTCTTTATTCAACACAGCTCACAACGAGAGGTCAGAGTCATCTTCTTGACCATAACAGATATTATTACAAGCTTCTCAAGAAGATTGTTACTGAAGGTCAGGTGCGAGGAGAAATCTCAAAGGAGTACACGGTTTCTGAAATTGTCAGACTTTACGCTATGAGTGAAAGAGCGTTACTGTATGATTGGTGTCTTAATCACGGAGAGTATCCGCTGAAGGAATATTCACAGAAAACTATGAAATTATTTCTCGGCGGAATGAAAAATGTGTAAAAAATCTTGCAATTTAGGTTTATCGGAGTATAATATAGAATATTAAAAAATCGAAGAGGCGAAAAATATGAAAATAGCAATTTACGGTTACGGTAATCTGGGCAAAGGAGTAGAAAAGGCAGTCCGTCAGAATGATGATATGGAGCTTTTCGGTGTTTTCACAAGAAGAAATCCTGATTCTCTTAAGACTGTTACAGGTATAAAGGCATACGCTGCTGACGAAATCGAGAAATATAAGGAAGAAATTGACGTGCTTATTATCTGTGGAGGCAGTGCAACAGACCTTCCTGAGATGACACCTGCACTTGCAAAGAACTTCAATGTTATAGATTCCTTTGATACCCACGCAGACATTCCTGTTCATTTTGCAAGAGTGGACAAGGCTGCAAAGGAAAACGGAAAAACAGCAGCGATTTCTGTGGGTTGGGACCCGGGTATGTTTTCACTTAACAGACTCTATGCAAATTGTATCCTTCCCGAGGGTAAGGATTATACCTTCTGGGGCAAGGGTGTAAGTCAGGGACATTCAGATGCAATCAGAAGAATTGAAGGCGTCATTGATGCGAGACAGTATACCTGTCCTGTTGAAGAGGCTATGGAAAGAGTAAGAAACGGTGAAAATCCTGAGCTTACAACAAGAGAAAAACACACAAGACTCTGCTATGTTGTTGCAGAAGAGGGTGCGGATTTAACACGCATTGAAAACGAAATCAAGACAATGCCCAAATATTTTTCTGATTACGATACAACAGTGAACTTCATTTCTCAGGAAGAACTTGACCGTGACCACAAAGGAATTCCTCACGGCGGTTCAGTTATCCGTACCGGTGTTACAGGTCTCGACGGCGAAAACAAACACGTTATCGAATACAAGCTGAATCTTGATTCCAACCCTGAGTTTACAGCAAGTGTACTTGTAGCGTATGCAAGAGCAGTTTATAAGCTTAATAAGAAAGGTGAAACCGGCTGTAAAACCGTGTTTGATATTGCTCCCGCTGATTTGTCACCGGCATCGCACGAAGAAATTATTGCACATCTTCTTTAATGCTCATCAAATAAAAAGTCCTCCTGTAATTCAGGAGGATAATTTTTTACGCTTGATATTATGCTTGTTGTCAAGGCATAAAGGTAAATTATTAAATTTTTATCAAAGTATAAAAATAGACTTGATATTTTTTTAAAATAGAGTTATAATGTATGAGCATTAGACTGCAAAAATTTCAGTGGAGGAATTTACTATGAAAAAAATACTCGCACTTCTTATGGCTGTTATTATGCTTGTATGCTTTGCAGCATGTGGCGGTAACGGTGACGGAGAAGAATCAACAACAAACCCCGAAGTTACAACAGAAGCACCCGTAAACGGTGAAGGCGAAGAAGTAACAGAAGAAGCAGACACACCCACAGCAGAAAACGAAACTGAAGAAGCAACAGAAGAAGCTACTGATGACGAGGGTGAAGAAGAAACAGAAAAAGTTACTGACGAAGAAAAAACAACAAAGAAACAGAACACATCAAAGAAACCCGAAACAACAGCAGAAGTTGTTGAATATTTCAACAAGGCCGTAAACGGCGTTAAGACAGGCGCAAAATCAGTTAAGCAGCACTCAATCGTTAACTATCTTGCATCTCCCACAAAGATCGGCGAAGGTCTGAGCGGTATCTACAAGATGCTCGGTGGCGACGAATGGCTTGACGGTATGCTCCAGTCAAACAGCACAGGCGCAGCTACATACTCAGGTGCAGACATCAAGAAAAACTATCCCGTTGAAAACGAATCATGGGCAAGTAAGCTTACAGCTGCTGACGTTAAGTCTGCTACATGCACAGAAAAAGACGGCGTTTACACAATTAAAATCGTAACAAAAGATGACGCTAAAACAGCTAATGTTAAGCACGGTCAGGGTCACAACCCCAAAGTGTTCAGCGTTGTTCTCCCTGCTACAATCAATGAAAACATCCCCGGTATCGCTAAGGGTATCACAGGTGATGTAACAATGAACTATCCCTCAGGCTCAGCAGTTATCACTGTTGATGCAGCAACAGGTCACGTTCTTACAGCAGTTTACGATGCTCACTGGACAATCAACTTTGATAAGATGGCTACAAGCCTTCCCTTTGCAACAAAGTTCACTTACACAATCGTTTGGTAAGTAAATAACCGTAAAAGCAGTAAATACGGCAGTTCTTCAGAATTGCCGTATTTTTTTGCATATTTTGTTAATTTTCAAAAAAGACTTGATTATATTTTGGTTTTCGTTTATACTATCATAGTACACTTTGGAAAAGAAAGGAAAATAGAAATGGTTTATAATGTACTCAGCAGCCTTTTTAATTTTGGCGGCTCATCTTCAGGCGAGGGCGGCAAACAGTCAATGCTTCCCATGCTCCTTCTTATGGGTGGTCTTTTTGTTCTTATGTATTTCACATCAATCAGACCTCAGAAGAAGAGACAGAAGGAAGAACAGCAGCTCCGTGAAAACCTCCAGATTGGTGACGAAATCACAACAATCGGTGGTATTATGGGCAGAATCGTAACAATCAAAGAAGATTCTATTATCATCGAAACAGGCGCAGACAGAGTTAAGATGAGAATTATGCGTTGGGCTGTTCAGACAAACAACACAGCAACAGAAAAACTCAAGGCTGAAAGAGAAGCTGCTAAGAAAGCTCAGGAAGAAGCTAAACAGGCAAGAATCGAAGAAGCTAAAGACAGAAAAAACAAGAAGAAGGAAGACTAATCAGGAATTCCTGCATATCAAAGAAAAATCCTCCATATCAATATTGATATGGAGGTGTTTTTTTATGCCAAAAAAACGAAAGAGAAGAGTATCGTCTTCCGAAAACAAAAATCCCGGTAATATTTTTCTCAGAAAAGTTCTGAAAGGAAGTCTGCTTTCGCTTGTTTTATTTTTTGCTGTTCTTCTCATCCTGGCGCTCATTATGACAAAAGCAGGACTTACAGAGATTATGCAGACCATACTTACAATGTCAGCGTCATTTATCGCAACCTTTACGGGAGCGTTTCTGTTGGTGGGCAAAAGCCGTGAAAAGGGTCTTGTGACAGGTGTTCTGATGTCACTGCCGTTGATAGTTATAACAAGTGTCGTTCTTCTGATTCTTTTCGGAAATCTTGGAATCAGAACAGTTATTATGGCTCTTGTTATGATGCTTGGCGGTGCTCTTGGCGGAGTTGCAAGAGTTAATCAGCGATGGTAACTTCCCAATAAACGATGCTTACTCTGTTGTAAGTGTATGTAATGTGAAGCTTTCCGCCGTGAGAAGTGATTGCAGGATATGAATATTCAACATCCTCTTCTCTGCCTACTTCTGCTTCTTCAAGGGTGAGAACAGTTTCCCAGTTGTTGCCGTTATCCTTTGAAACAGCAAGAAGAAGAGGTGTTCTGTCGCCCCAGTTTTTATTTGTGGGGTTGTATACCAGATAAAGCTCATCTCCGTCTCTTACAAGGTCAATACCGCTGTTAGGGTTGAGAAGTCCTGTGTCATAAGCCTTGCACCATGTTCTGCCACCGTCTGTGGAGTCGCTTTTGAAAATTTTCTCCTTTGCAGAGCGAAGGAGCATATGAACATCGCCGCTGTCGTCCTGCCAGAGTGTCGGCTGGATAAGAGGAATGAAATCGTCGCCCTCACCGGTGGGGATATAAGGTGACATTTCCCATGTTTTTCCGTTGTCCTCAGAAATGTCGCAGAAAGCTTTCCAGGTTTCCTTTGTAGGCTCGTGTGAAGCGGGAGCGAGAAGTGTTCCGTCGGCAAGGTAGATGGGTTTGTTTTTAACGGGGCCTCTGCCGCCTGTTGTATCACCTTCAACCAATTCTACGGGTGTAGTCCATGTGTTACCGTTGTCTGATGAATAGCATACATAGGTTTTCCAGACAATATTGATTGATTTGCCGTATTTGAAGTAAAGTGCAATTCGTCCGTCGTTCAATTCAAAAAGAACGGGATTCCAGTGAGGTGTTTCCTCGTCAACTGCGATTCTTACGGGCTCACCCCACACGCCGTTTGTTCTCTTGCAGACGAAAATTCTTACATCGTCCTTACCTTCTTTTGTTCCGCCGAACCACGAAGCGAGGATTTCGCCGTTATCGAGGGGGAGAACTGTGGATGAGTGGCAGTTGTCAGTGGGAGTACCAGCTTTGTTGATGACTTCTTTTTTTGCTATAACTTTCATAAATAAATCTCCTTTATATCTGAGGTGGTAAACATTCAATAAGAGAAAGATTACCTTCAATGGTGAATGAAACTGTTTCTTTCGGGATGAAAATGCAGTCGCCCTTTACAACGCTCATTTCTCCTGAGTCCCATCTGATTTTGCCTTCGCCGTCGATTACGGAGAGTGAAGAGGGCCTTTCTGCCTCTTTTCTTGTGTATGAGGTGAAAACATCAAGTCTTTTAAGTGAGAAAATAGGCGTTCTTTCGTATGAAATGTGAGTTACAATTCTGTAATTTTCATTTTCTTCATCAATTTCGGGATGAAGCTTGTATTTTTCAAGAACCTCATCAGGTGTGAAGTTGTCGTAGTGGAAACACTCAAACATTTTATCATAGCCGATTCCCATATGGATAAGGTCTTCGGGATTGGGTTCGCCCTGTGAGTTGAATTTTTCCATACTGATTGTGTAGTCAGTCGGTTCCTGAATTTCCAGAAGAAGACAGCCTGAGCCGATTGCGTGGGGGCATCCGCCCTCAATGATGAAAACATCACCGGGTTTTACACGGATTTTGTGCATACATTCGTCCATACCCCTGATATCCTGCTTCTCGAAAAGTTCGCGCCATTTTTCTTTTGTAACGCCCTCCTTGAAGCCCATAAGAATGTAAGGCTCTTCGCCGTCGATGGTTCTGCCGTCAAGGATAAACCAGGCTTCCGTTTTGCCGTAATCAGACTTGAAGAAATCCTTCGCAGCTTTTTTGTCGGGATGGCACTGAACGGGAAGTTTTTCGGCAGAATCAAGGAACTTTGCGAGAACACCAAGGTTTGTACCGAATTTTTCTATGTGACTTTTTCCGAGGTAAGCTTCAGGGTCTTCTTCGATTAAATCGCGCAGATATCTTTCGCATCCGTCTGCAAGGATTGCTGTGCTCAGTCCCTCAAACTCAGGTTTTCCCTCTCTGTCGGGATTTACTGCAACAACGGTACTTGCCAACCAGTCCTCAGGAAAATAACCGTCAGAGGGTGAATTTTCATTTCGCATTACATCAATGAGTTTACCGCCCAGATAACATCTCCAGCAACGGTTAGGTTTTGTTTTAAGAGGATATAAATTTTTCATAATGCACCTCGAATTGATATTTTCTTAATTTTCTCACAGTTGAAAAGAAAAATCAATAGAAAATATTTAATTTTTTCAGGATTTATGATACAATAGTTCCGGGTGATGAAAATGATTTTCACAAATGCAGAAATTTTAAATGAAAACTTTGAATTTGTAAAAAGAAATCTTATTGTTGAGGACGGAAAAATCGCAGGATTTACCGATGAGTCTCAGGGAGAGGAAATTGACTGCACAGGTCTTAAAATTCTTCCCGGATTTATTGATATTCATATTCACGGCACTAACGGTGCAGACACCTGTGACGCAGAGGAGGAATCACTTCAGAGAATGTCCGAGAATCTTCCGAGACACGGGGTTACATCCTTCTGTCCCACAACAATGACTCTCTCTTCCGCAGAGCTTGAGGAAATCTTCGGGAAGATTGCTCTTGTAAAGGGAAATGAAAAAGGTGCTTACATTCACGGCATCAATATGGAGGGACCATATATTTCTCTTGCCAAGAAAGGTGCACAGAAAGCAGAGCACGTGAGAAAACCCGATATTGATGAGTTCAGGAAGCTTAACGCAATCTGTAATGTTTCTCTTGTTGATATTGCTCCTGAAGAAGATGAAGATAACGCTTTTTCAAAGGAAGCTTCGCAAATCTGTACTGTTTCAGCGGCACACACTTCAGCTGATGCACTTCAGGCGAGAAAAGGTTTTGAAAACGGAATCACACACGCAACGCATCTTTTCAATGCGATGACAGGTATTTCGGCGAGAGTGCCCGGTGTTGCCGGTGCGGTTTTCGATTCACCTTCAGTCAGGGCTGAAATCATCTGTGACGGGTTCCATGTTGCTCCCGAAACACTCAGAATGGCATTCAGGCTTCTCGGTGAAGACAGAACAATTGTTATCAGTGACTCAATGAAAGCGGCTGACTGTGCAGACGGCGAGTATATGCTGGGTGGCCAGACTGTTTTTGTACGAGACGGAAAGGCTCTTCTTGCAGACGGTACAATCGCTGCAAGTACATCAAATATATTTGATGAGTTCAGAAATCTTCTCTCATTCGGAATCGATTTCAGACACGCAGTAAAATCCTGCACAATAAATCCGGCAAAAGCAATCGGTCAGGACAAAATTACAGGCTCAATTGAAAAAGGCAAAAATGCTGACCTGATTCTTGTTGACGAAAAAATGGAAATAAAAGGCGTATATATAAAAGGCAAAAAGGTAATATAAAAATTTTAAACTCCGTAATATCTGACCATACTATTTTTATCAGAGATTACGGAGGGATTTTTTTGCAGTTCAATAAAGTAGAAATATGCGGTGTGAATACGGCAAATCTAAAGGTGCTGAAAGAAAAGGAGAAGCTAGAGCTTCTGACAAGAATAAAGCAAGGAGATAAAAACGCGAGAGAAGAGCTTATCAACGGAAACTTAAGACTTGTTCTGTCGGTGATTCAGAGATTTGCAAACAGAGGAGAAAACCCCGACGACCTTTTTCAGGTGGGATGCATCGGCCTTATTAAAGCTATTGATAATTTCAACATTGATTTAGGCGTGAGATTTTCCACTTACTCCGTTCCGATGATAATCGGTGAAATCAGACGGTATCTGCGTGACAACAATTCGGTGAGAGTTTCCCGTTCAATGCGTGATACGGCATACCACGCTATGCAGGTGAAAGAAAAACTTTTTCTCGAAACAGGGCAGGAGCCCACGGTGGAAGAAATCGCAAAGGAATTAGGTGTGAAGCGGGAAGATGTGGTGTTGTCTCTCGAGGCGATTGTAGAGCCCGTAAGCCTCTATGAGCCCATTTATAATGATGGAGGAGATACGATTTACGTGATGGACCAGATAGGTGACCAGAATGATGACAGAAACTGGCTGGGAGAAATAGAGCTGCGGGAAGAAATCAAGAAGTTATCTCCCAGAGAAAAGAAAATTCTCCATATGAGATTTATGCAGGGAAAAACCCAGACGGAGGTTGCAAAAGAGGTGGGGATTTCTCAGGCGCAGGTTTCACGCCTTGAAAAGGGAGCGCTGAAAAGAATCAAAGGTGAAGACATCTGATTGAAGATAAACGGAAAAACCACTCCCGGAAGGGAGTGGTTTTGAGTTTGTTTGCAATAAAATTATGCAGCGAGTGAAGAAACAACTTCAACGATTTTTTCTACGATACCTTTAACTGTTTCGAATACCTCTGCCCAGTTAACAGATGCAAGAAAATCGCCAATCTTCTTGAAGATTTCTGTAACAGCTTCCATTTTGCAACCTCCTTATTTTTATTTATGTCAGGATTAAGCAATCAAAGATGCAATCCACTCCACCAGATCGATAAGAACTTTCTCGATTGTGTCAAAAGCTTTAGCATAGTCAAGACCACCGAGGAAGTCACAGATTTTTGAAATAATACCTGTTACTGTTGCCATATGTATATCCACCTTTCTTGTATTACATCTACACAGTTTAGTATAATACATAGAGAGGCGAAAAGTCAATACAAAAATGTTCTTTTGTGTTGATTTAACAGATTTATTTGGACTTTGGTTTAGCGACGAGAGATACTACGAGTCCGCTGAGAACTGCCGCCGTGATTCCCGCCGAGCCTGAACAGAGAGGTCCGGTCAGAACACCGAGAAGACCTTCCTGGGCTATTTTTTCCTTTGTTCCCTGAACGAGAACGTTTCCGAATCCCGTAAGCGGTACAGTAGCACCGCAACCTGCCCATTCTGCAAAAGGTTCATAAATTCCGATAGCGGAAAGAAAAACACCCGTGAGCACAAAGAGCACAAGAATCCGTGCAGGAGTAAGTCGTGTCAGGTCAATAAGAAGCTGTCCTACGACACAGATAAGACCGCCGATAATAAATGCTTTTAACATAGATGAAAAGATTTCCATAAAAAATCCCCCTTCCGTTTTATTATGTACGGAAAAGGGATTTTTATTTAAAATTTATTTCTTACAATCATAATGCAGGTCATAATAGCTGAACTGAGAAGCTCAACAAGTATCACAACTGAAGCACTGATAAGATTTATTGTTCCGGTAAATGCAAAAATCGCAGTTACGATGAGTGCAAGGAACATCATTATTGTCTGGATTGCAAGTGCAATTTTTATTGCTGAAGAATAAGCAATAGCTGAAGAGAACGTTTCAAAGAAGGATTCTGTTGTGCCGTCGTGAATAAGCTTTGCGGGAGCAAGGGGTCGCTCCTTGTTGATGTATCCGTCAAGAAGTCCGCCTTCGTAATCACCTATAACCTTGAAGCTTTCACGGGGCATATTGAACTGCAGTGAAAGAAATTCTTCGTCAATGTTACAGTCATTTGTTGTAACAACGGTTGTTATTCCGTGCTTGTCCAGTCTTGAAAGATGTTTTTTCATTTTCTCATTTTTGGCATATTCAACAACGAGCATCGCAGCAAGATTTCCGTCAATTGCAAGGTATAAAATCTTTTTGCCTTCTTTGAGACAAGCCATCTCGGGCCCTTTGGGTGGTGCTTCGAGGTTGTGATTTATAAGCAGGTTTCTGTTGCCGATGAGCACCTTTTCGCCGTTAATCCAACCGGAAAGACCTAGTCTTTCTTCATAGCAAAGGTTCTCAACCTCGGGAAGAAGCTCTTCCTTATCACCGATGATTGCTTTATCAAAGACGCGTGAGAGAGGACCTTTTGAATTTGTCAGCATTGCTGCCGCGTAGAGGATGATATCATCAACACGGACAGTGCCGTAGTCCTTCATTCCGTGGAAATTACACTTTTCAACATCGAACAAATCTGTGGAATCAATAACAATTGCATTTGTTTTTTCAATGTTTCTTGCAGATGTGTAGCCCACAATACAAGCGTTTTTCTTGTTGAGTTTCTTGTTGAGGAAGTAAAGGGAAATGTTAAGAGAGGGCAGAAGTGACAAGGGGAAGCTTGTCAGCAAACAGCCGAGAAATGCAGAAACTCCCACAGGAATATCTTTGTAAATGATTCCGGTTATGATTCCCACAAGAGCAGAAAGTCCTGCGGCAAAGGGGAAGAATCTACGGGCGTGTCTGTCAGCAGGATTCTGAACAAAGGCGTTGTGGATAAATCCCTGAGGAAAAGATGTTTTGCAGGAATATTTAAGATCCGGATTTTCACCTGCAAGAATTCTGCCGATATTCTGTGCCGTTCTTTCGTCATCGATACTCTGGATAGTATAAAGATTATCCTTTCTTTTAACCGTTGCAGTTTTCAGTGCGTTTGTCGCCCTTGCACTTTCAACGGCTCTTGAAAGACAGCAGATTATTACAAGGAATGTGATTGCAGCTGTGTATACGGGGAATGTTTCGCCCATCTCCGATAAATCAAAGAACATTGAACAAGAGGACAAAAGTCCTGCAAGAACAAGGCAGGTTACCGCACTATCGAAATTGAAGTTCTTTTTTCGGAGATTTTCGATTCCCGACTGTGTAACTGACGAGCCGAAAATGAATGTGGCGAGAAGAACAACAATTGAAAGTGATGCGGTTGTAGCTGCTGCCGCATCAATGGGCAGAGCTTCAAAAACATTTGTTATGAGTGTCACAATAAGATAGATTACTGTCAGAACGCCCATAGCAATCAGACCAAAAACAGCTTTGCGTCTCTTTTCTGCAAGTTCTTTGAAAATCTGAGGCTTTTCGTTTGATGAAGTGTATTCGGTGAATTTCTTGTTTTTCTCCTGAATGAAATATTTTCTGAATGCAGTTGATGCAGTTTTAGGATTGTTTTCATCGCTGAGAACGATGTATTCCTCTTCGTCATACTTTCCTTTTTCAGGTGAAAAATAGTTGGGGTCGATGTCGTCGTAGTCGTCGGGAAGATTTGTCATTCTGAAACGGCTTTTCTTTTCTTCTCTTGTTCTGCGCAGAGTTTCCTGAACATCCTCTTCACTGACGCGCTCGGGAATAAACTCATCCGCCACAACCTCAAAGCCTTCAAAAGCAAGCTGGTCATCATCCTGACGGTGCTCACGGGGAGAAATGAAAATGTCTCTTGTTTTCTGTTTTTCTGTTTCGTTTTCTTCGCCGATGATTCTTGTGCCGGACATATCTTCATCAACTCTGCGTGAACTGCTCTGTGCAACCTCTTCAAAGTGAGAAAGGTCGGAGATGAAGATTGTGTCGCTGAAGTCCTCGTCTTCCTGAATTTCGATAGTTTCTTCGCGGGGCTCAGAGGGAGTTATGAAGTTTTCGCTGTCAACATCAAAGAGCTTTTCTCTTTTTTCCTGACGGACTTCTTCTTCTCTTTTTGCCTCTTCTTTTTTTGCTTCTTCTCTTTCTACGGCTCTTTGTCTTCTGAGAATGTCGTTGAAATCATCTTCACGCTTTTTCGCGTCGAATATGGCTTCGCCGTATTGTTCTTTTACGGATTCATAGGCTGATTCTCTCGCCTCCTGTCTGGCGGCACGGCGTTTGCTTAGAACCTTGGAGCTTTTGAAAATGTCCTTGATTTTGAGGAAGTCACCCCTGTCAAAGGTGCCGTCATAAACCACATCGTCATCTGTTTGTCCGTATCCGTTTTCGTCTATTGATTCATCAATTTCACGGAATTCGCCGTCTTTCCGTGCCTGATTGACATGGCCTTCAAGGTCTGAAAAGTCGCCGTCTTCTTTACCGAAGAAGATTTCTGTTTCGTCCTCTTCGAAGGCAGGGGAATAAAAGGATTCAAAATCCTCTTCAAAGATTTCTTCGTCGCCTGAGGTTTCTACGGCGCCTTTCGGAGCCAGACCCTCAGCATATTCCTTTGAAAAATAAACAGCCCCTTCTTCAAAAACATCCCTGTCGTCTGAAGACTTGTCGCTTCTGACTGATGCAGAGTAATCGGGCTTCTGAGGCTCGGTATATTTTTCATATTTGTCGAAGTCAAAGTCGTCTCCGGCTTCTTCAAACTCGTCACTGTCGCTGACTTCGTCAATAAGATGGTTGATGTCGTCCATTGACCAGTTTTTTACAGGTGAGCCATCTGAGGATTCAAAAAGCTCGTCTACAAAAGAAAGGCTTTCATCTTCGGCGTCATCAGTGCCGTATTTTTTAATATAGTCTTCAAGGTCTGAATCAAAAAAATCCAGGCCCTCTGTTTCGTCAGCCATTATAAATCCTCCTATCTTGATTTGATGTTGCTTCTCTGTCTTGAAATTTCCATCATCATAATCCCTGCTGCAACGGAAGCGTTAAGGGATGTGATTTTTCCTTTCATAGGAAGCGATACGAGAAAATCGCATTTTTCTTTGATGAGTCTGCTGATGCCTTTTCCCTCAGAGCCCACAACAAGAGCGCATGGTCCGCTGTAATCAACGGAGCACCAGTTTTCGCCTTTCATATCTGCTCCGTAAATCCACACACCTCTTTCTTTGAGGGCATCAATTTCAGAGGCTAAATTTCCGACTCTTGCCACGGGTACATATTCAATTGCACCCGCAGAGGTTTTACCAACTGCAAAAGAAAGGGAAACTGAGCGTCTTTTGGGGATTATTATGCCGTGAGCACCCGTGATTTCGGCTGTTCTGATAATTGCACCAAGGTTATGGGGGTCTTCGAGCTCATCGCAGATGATAATGAAAGGAGCTTCGCCTCTTTCTTCTGCAAGAGCGAAAATGTCGTCAACGCTTGAATATTCTTTCACGGCGCATTTTGCAGCTACGCCCTGATGGTTGGCACCGAAGCACATATAGTCAAGCTTTTTTATGTCAACTTCTTTGATTACAAGTTGTTTTTCTTTTGCAAGGCGGAGAATGGTGGAGATTGATCCGCCTCTCTCTCCTTTTGCAAGATAAAGGGCGTCAATTGTCCTGCCGCAGTTTATTGCCTCGAGAACTGCATTTCTGCCGATTACAAGGTCTTCGGGGAGTTGCTTTTTTTCGTTGTCGTTGTTTTTCATCTTTTCTTCTCCCATAACAGATTTTCGTCTGAACATAAATATTCATATTATTCTATCATAAAACGAAAGTCAATGCAAGAAAAACGCAGTATTTTCACGGAAAGTACAAAGAAATGTTTTTTTCGTCATACACTTACAGCATAATGTGACGCTTTTTTTTATTGACGGAAGGTATACTGTTTACAAAACATACAGGAGTGGCAAAAATGGAAAACACAAAATTACAGAAACTGCAGAGTGTGAAAAAGAGAGAAAGAAAAACAGGTATAAGTGTAAGGGACGGTGTAAAGGGAGCGGTATTTTTTCTGTTGGGAATTGTTTTCGGTCAGGGAGCAATTTTCGGTGAAATATATCCTTTCGGCTTTGCTTTTGTTATTGCTTCACCGGGAATATATTCTCTTTTTGCTCTTGTGGGGACAAGCATCGGTCTTGTTTTTTCACAGGCAGGAGTTTATCTTTTCAGATACATAGTCTGTGCGTTGGCGTTATGGCTCATAAGAAGCCGCATTCTTGTTTCCCGTTCGAGGTTAGGCGAAATATGGTTTCTTTCCGTAATATCCTGTTTTCTCGTCTGTACATTGACGGGTGTGGCAGTTGTTCTTCCCACCGGCGGAGGATTTGATGAGACGGTTGTATTTCTGGCTGAGGGTATTCTTGCGGCTTTTTCAGCATTCTTTTACAGAAGATGTATCTCCACAGCTCTGAAAATCGGGGAACAGCCTTTTGAAAAAAGGGAAATGCCCTGTTTCTGTATCGCCTTTGCCACATTCGTTGCTTCCCTCGGCACAGTGGAAATTTTTTCTTTCAGACCTGCGCTGCTGGTCGCTTTCTTTGCGGTGCTTGTAATGGCTCATCTGTTTTCGGAAAGTGGTGGAGGAATATGTGCTGCTGCATCTGCTGCGGCTTTGTCGGGGGCTTTTGCAGAAGGATATAATATTTTTCCTCTTGTGTTTTCCGGAGTTGTTTCAGGTGCATTTTCTCCTCTTGGTAAAACAGGTACGGCAATAGCTTTCTTTCTGACTTTTTCGGCGACTTCATTGTTTACGGGCGAGATTGACACTGTACAGAGTATAATTACGGCTGCAGTTTCCTCTGCCCTGTTTTTTCTGATACCTGAAAAGGTCTATAAAAAGTTAAGGTTTCTGCTTCGGGAGAGTAAATCTTCCGCAAAGGAAAGTATGTACAGAAAGGATGTATCCTCAAGGCTTTCTCAGACGGCAGAAACCGTTGAGACAATCTGCGAAAGTATGAACAGAATTTCGGAGAACCTTAAGAAGATTGATTTTTCTCAGGATAAAAATATTTTCTGCAGAGTGAAGCAGGAGGTGTGCACCGATTGTGAGTCAAGAGAAAAATGCTGGGAAACAAGTTTCCAGTATACTATGCGCGGCTTTGAAGAAATTTCAAAAAATTATCATCAGGGAAAAGAACCTGACGCAACGCCATTCGGAAAACTTTTTCTTGAAAAATGCAGAAAAAACAAATCTTTGCAGGACTCGTTGCTGAAAAATTTCAGAAGATATGATGAAAAGCTAAGAGATGAAATCCGTCTTGAGGAAAAGAGAAAACTGATGAGTGAACAGATGAACTGTATGTGTGGGATTCTCCGTGATTTTTCGGGAAAATTCAGCAGATGCGCCCTCGTTGACAATGAACTTTCGGAGCGCGTGAAAGATATTTTCCTGTCTTTTGCGGTCAGGTGCTCAAAGGTGCTCTGTATTATTGATGCGGACGGTAATATGACAATAGAGGCAAATTGTAAAAAAATCGATAAGGAAGTAGACAGAAAAAGGCTGAAAGAGGCAATTGAAAGTGCATCCCTGCGAAAATTTTCAGAGGCTGAAATTGATTTTACCGAAAACGGCACACGACTTGTTTTCAGGCAGAAGCCGTGGCTCAGAATGAAGGTGGGAAAGGTACAGCTTTCCAGTGAAGATTCCCCCGTCTGCGGAGACTGCCTCAGAGATTTCACCGACGAATTCGGCAACAGGACACTTGTGCTCTCAGACGGTATGGGCACAGGCGGAAGAGCTGCAGTTGACGCAGCTATGACGGCAGAATTTTTCGGGGGTCTGGTGGAGAAAAACATAAGCTATGACAATGCTCTGAAAATTATAAATTCCATACTTGAACTGAAATCTACCAATGAATCCTTAGCCACCATTGATGCGGCACACTTCAATCTTTTTTCGGGAAAGGTCGAATTCTATAAGGCCGGTGCAGCAGTTTCCTTTGTCAGAAAAAACGGCAGATGCTCAGTTGTTGAAAGTGCATCTCTCCCGGCAGGAATACTATCGGATGTGTCTTTTGCAAAAGAAAAAATGATGTTATCAAAAGGCGATATTGTGGTTATGGTATCGGATGGGGTGACAGGCGGAAAAACTGAATGGATACAGGATGAAATAGAGAAATTTTCTTCTTCAAATCCCGATATCCTTGCACAGAAAATAGCCGGAAAGGTCTGCGACAAAACTCAGGGCGAGAAGCGGGATGATATTACGGTTGTGGTTAGCATAATGACTGCATAACATAAACTTTAGCAAAATAACCAACTAAATACTGCAAAAACTTAAATACATCGTCAATTTTTTTTTGAAAGAAATCTTGCAAAGATGCCATAAAAAATGTTATAATACCTCTTAATAGAAAACCGTACCCCACAGCGCAGGGCGCTGAAAAGATAAAGGAGGAAAAGAGAGTATGGAGTATTCAGAAAAGTTTGTAAAAGAAGGTCTTACCTTTGACGATGTGCTTCTCATTCCGAGAAAATCCGACATTCTTCCCAGCGATGTAAGTCTTAAGACAACACTCGCAAAGAACATAGTGCTTAACATTCCGCTTATGACTGCTGCTATGGACACTGTTACTGAGTCCAAAATGGCAATTGCTATTGCCCGTGAAGGCGGTATCGGCGTAATTCATAAGAATCTTCCTATGGAAATTCAGGCATCTGAGGTTGACAGAGTTAAGCGTTCAGAAAACGGAGTTATTACAAATCCTTTCTTCCTGTCTCCTGATCACCTTGTTTCAGACGCTGATGACCTTATGAGAAAATTCAGCATTTCAGGTATTCCCGTTTGCGATGAAAAAGGTAAACTTGTAGGTATTCTTACAAACCGTGACCTTCGCTTTATGACGGATTACAATGTTAAAATCAGCACTGTGATGACAAGAGAAAACCTTGTAACATCGCACGAAAATACAACTCTTGACGAGGCTCAGAAAATTCTTATGAAGCATAAGATTGAGAAGCTTCCTCTCGTTGACAAGAACGGACACCTTAAAGGTCTTATTACAATCAAGGATATCGAAAAAGCTGTTCAGTATCCCAACACAGCAAGAGACTCACAGGGAAGACTTCTCTGCGCTGCTGCAATCGGAGCTACTGCAGACGTTCTTGAAAGAGCTGCTTGTCTTGCTGAAGCACAGGTTGACGCATTCTGCCTCGACTCTGCTCACGGACATTCAGAAAACATTCTCAAGGCTGTTTCTAAAGTTAAGGCAGCTTTCCCCGATATTGCAGTTATTGCAGGTAACGTAGCAACTGCAGAGGCTACAAAGGCTCTCATCGATGCAGGTGCTGACTGCGTTAAGGTTGGTATCGGCCCCGGCTCAATCTGTACAACACGTGTTGTTGCAGGTATCGGTGTTCCCCAGATTACAGCAGTGTTTGACAGCGCAAACGAAGCTGCAAAGCACGGTATCCCCGTTATTGCTGACGGCGGTATCAAGTATTCAGGTGAAATCGTTAAGGCTCTTGCTGCAGGTGCAAACACAGTTATGGTCGGTTCTCTTGTTGCAGGTTGCGAAGAGGCTCCCGGTGAAAGAGAAATCTATCAGGGCAGACAGTTTAAGGTTTACCGTGGTATGGGCTCACTTGCATCTATGGCTAATGGCAGTAAGGACAGATACTTCCAGGAAGACAACAAGAAGTTCGTTCCGGAAGGAATCGAAGGTCGTGTTCCTTACAAGGGACCCCTTGCTGATACAGTTTACCAGATGATGGGCGGTCTTCGTTCAGGTATGGGTTACTGTGGCTGTGCTACAATTGCAGAGCTTCAGCAAAAGGCACAGTTTGTCCGCATCACAAACGCAGGTCTTATCGAAAGCCATCCTCACGATGTTCTCATCACTAAGGAAGCTCCCAACTATTCAGGTAATTTCTAAGTTTATATAAAAAAGTTTGCCGCAGACTTGTGGGTTCTGCGGCAATTTTTTGTGAAAGTGAGGTTGTGAAATTTGGAAAAAGCAATCAGTGAAAATAAAATGGGCGTAATGCCTGTCAATAAGCTTCTTATTACTATGTCACTTCCGATGATAATTTCAATGATTGTTCAGGCACTTTACAATGTTGTTGACAGTATTTTTGTTTCGTATATTTCAGAAAATGCCCTTACTGCCGTAAGTCTTGCGTTCCCTGCGCAGAATCTTATGATTTCTTTTGCATCGGGTACTGCGGTCGGCGTAAATGCACTTTTGTCAAAAAGTCTCGGTGAGAAAAATTCCGACAGGGCAAACAAGACGGCGGAAAACGGACTTTTTCTGATGCTTCTTGAATATCTTATTTTTCTTGCATTCGGTCTCTTCGGTGTAAGATTCTTCTACAATGTGCAGACAGATATTGCAGAAATTGCCGAATACGGATATTCATATATGTCAATCTGTTCAATATTTTCTTTCGGAATTTTCGGACAGATTATGACAGAGAGACTTATGCAGTCTACCGGCAGAACGATTTTTACAATGTTCACTCAGGGTTCAGGTGCGATTATAAATATTATTCTTGACCCGATTCTTATCTTCGGCTTGTGCGGCTTCCCGAAAATGGGAATTGCAGGTGCAGCGTGGGCGACGGTTATCGGCCAGATTTTTGCTTTCATTCTCGCACTTATTCTGAATGCAAAATACAACAAAGACATAAAGTTATCTCTCACAAAATTCAGACCCGACGGAAAGATTATCGGCAGAATTTTTGCGGTCGGCATACCCTCAATTCTTATGATGGCAATCGGCTCGGTTATGAACTTCCTGTTCAATAAAATTCTTATCTCTTTCACGGAAACTGCGGTCGCTGTTTTTGGCGTTTATTTCAAGCTTCAGAGCTTTATCTTTATGCCCGTATTCGGACTCAACAACGGCATTATTCCTATAATCGCCTACAACTACGGTGCTCAGAAGAGAAAGAGAATGACAAAGGCGGTAAAACTGGGAATTGTGTATGCCATATCGTTTATGGCGTTGGGATTTCTCACGATGCAGTTGTTCCCCGAACAGCTTCTTTCTATTTTCAACGCGTCAGCAGATATGGTAAAAATAGGTGTCCCTGCGCTGAGAACAATAAGTTTCTGCTTCATCTTTGCCGGTTTCTGTATCGTAATAGGCTCAACATTCCAGGCTTTGGGAAAGGGAACACTTTCTATGTTCGTTTCTGTTTCAAGACAGCTTCTTGTTCTTGTTCCTGCAGCATATTTCCTTTCTCTTACAGGAGAACTGAATAATGTGTGGTGGGCATTCCCCATAGCAGAAATTATGTCTGTTATTGTCAGCACAATCTGTTTTGTTTATCTTTATAAAAAGATTATAAGAAAGATTCCTGAATAGAAATCATAAAAAATAACGCTCATTTCCCGAAAGAAATGAGCGTCTTTTTGTTTTATAAAACTTATTCTACTGTAACTGTACCGTCTTCTTCAACAGTGATTTTCATTCCGTCTTTAACATAATCGAGGAATTCATCGCCGAGGCAGTCAACTACGGGCATGGGAGAATCTGTCCACACTGCACCGAGAACTGCACCTGCTGCTGCAAGAGAGTCGATGTGTTCAGAGAAAAGCATACAAGCAGGGTTTCTTTCGAGAACCTTTGCGCAATAAAGAACCATACCGCCTGTTGTTGAGCCGATTGTCTGGGGAAGGCAAAGTGCCTTGCGTGCCATAGGCTTGTTGTAGAGGTCAGCATTATTCTGGTCGCCGCATTTTGTTTCTTTATCCTTATCTCCGATAAGCGGCATATCGCCGAACTGAAGAGCGTTCTGGAATGAGGCAAGTGTGTTGAAACCACCGTGAGAAACAAGAGCTTCTGCAGTACATTCGCCTGCAACAACAGGTCTGCCTTTAAACTGTTTCATTTTATTTTGCCTCCTTTGTGATTATATCAAGAATCTCATCGCTTCTGTAATAGCGAGATGTTGTGTATGTTCTGAGCTTATTTGAGTTTGTGATAACGGGCATTGACTTGCAAAGAGGGTTATTCATATACATCAGAGGACAGATGTAGCTGAGAATAACGCCTGTTTCCTTAAGTTTTGCAGCATAAGGTGTCTTTTCGAATTCTTCAATAACGCCGGGGGCAGCTGTGAATACAGTGGGAATTGAAACCTTTTTGAGACCGTTTTTCTTAAGTCCTTCAGCAACATTATCAGTCCACTCGATGAGCTGTGCGTGTGAAAGGTGGGGGCATCCTACGAAGCAAAGCTTAGGAGTTGCTTCCTTGTCTTTCCACATAACAGGGTAGTTTGCCTGTACTCTTTCAAGTTCGGCATCATCAATAACATAAACCTGAGCACCTTCAGCGATAAGGCTTTCGCCCTGTTCAACTGCTTCGGGAGTAAGGTTTTCGATATGATAAAGACCGACAGCACCGTTTGAAGCAGTAGCTGCACCGAAGTCTTTAAGGTATGCTTTTGTATCGCCGTCAAGCTCTGTGCCGATCCATTTGTCAAGACCTTTTACGAAGGGAACATCTTCCATAACCTTCATACCGATTGCAGAACCGAGAATCTGAGCCTCGGGCTTCTTTGTTGTTTTGACTTCAACAATCCAGGTTGCTTTTCTGCCTTCGTCTGTGAGAAGACCGAAGTAAGGCACCTTGCCGATGATTGATCCGAAGAGCTCAATAATACCTGAGTTACGGTTACATCTTGCACCGAGAACAGAGTTTGCGAAAACAACAGCAGAAGACTCAGCCCATGAAAGGATTTCGCCTTTGCCGGGGATGTTGCCTACTTCTTCCATATAGCATGTGCATGTATAGGATTTGTCATCAAGCAGACCCATGTCTGAAAGTTGTTTGTCATAGCTGTCCTGCATTGAATACATGAATTTGTTGAAAATAAGGTTCTGAAGGAAATTAGCAGGAACTTTGGGGTCGAGGGGCTTGGGGTCCACAGAAAACTTCTGTTTTGAAAGTGCACCGCCCTCAATAAGCTGATCCATAAGGCTGTAAACGGGTTTCATAACCTTAAGACCGAAGCTTGTTACAAGGTGTCCCTTTTCGCTTGTAACGGGAACCATTTTTGTTGCTCCGAAGGCATCGCCGTAGAGCACAAGTGTTTTCATAACTTTTGCCATTGTTTCTCCCTGTGAGCCATTGAGTATAGCCTCTTCCTCAGGGGTCAATGTCATGTTGTATTTCATAAGCGTCTCTCCCTTTCGCTTTAATATAATACATTTATATTACATCAAAAAAATCACTTTGTCAATTTATTATCAAGATTTCTTCTCCAGTGGAACAGATATTGCTGTGCTATGCCGATTTCGGGGTAAGCGCAGGTGGGCAGACCGTTTTCATAAAGCTCGGACATAATCCGCCTGACCCACACATCAACGGGAAAGGCTTCACACTTTCCGAAACCGTAGAGAAGACAACATTCGGCTACTTTAGGGCCTACGCCGGATATTTTCTGAAGAGCTTCTCTGCCGTACGAAATATCTTTCTCTGAAATTTCATCAAAATTTATTTCTCCCGATGATACTTTTTTTGCAGCGTCTATAATATATTTTGCTCTGAAACCTGCACGCAGAGGGGATAAATCCTCTGCTGTCAGACGGCTTATTTTTTCTGCAGAGGGGAACGAAAAACAGCCGTCACCCAGGTCATCTCCGAAAGTTTCGCAGAGCCTTCTGATAATTCCTTTTATCCTGGGAATGTTGTTATTCTGTGAAATGATAAATGAGCAGAGTGTTTCCCAGGGCTCTTGTCTCAGCACCCTGATTCCGTAATATTCCTCAGATGCGCATCTGAGATGCTCGTCACTTCTGAATCTTTCCACAACAGAAACATAATCCCTTTCAAGGTCAAAATATGCTTTCCATATTTTTTCAAAATCTTCTTCCGATGTGTCATAGAATACGATTGTTTTTTCATCCGTCTGTTTTACGGAAATTTTTCTGCCGTATGCTGCCGCAGACCAGATGCCGTTTTCCTTTTCCCAGCGGAAAGACTGACCGCAGTCAAGTGTAAAATCAAGGTTTATGCAACCGTCGCACTCAACAATAAGGTTGTTGTTTTCTTTAATGGTTTTCATTTCTCATCACCACTGAACATTGTACCACAAAGGTTTCTTTTCGGCAACATTAATTGACTTTTTTATGTGCCTTTGATAAAATGAGATTGAGAAAGGCAGTTGAGGATAGTGAAGAAATTTTTATCTCTTATAATATGTATATCTGTTCTGTGCGGTTTGCTTTCGTCTTGCGGTGCAGATAAGATAATAATCGGCACAACGGAAATCACCTCAGATCAGACAGAGGTGGTTCTTGCAGGAAGCACTGTTACTGACATTTCAAAAGTTAAAACCCTCACCTCAATGAAAAAACTTACTCTTGCTCAGTCGCCTGTTACGGACCTTTCACCACTGACAGAAACAAAGACAGAGGAATTAGAGCTTATAGATATGGAAAAGCTTAAGGATATTTCGCCGCTGACAGAGCTCGAAACATTGAAATCGGTAACCTTCAACAACTGTACTGCGATTCTTGATTTTTCACTTCTTGCTGAATGTAAAAACCTTGAAAGTGTTACTATCATTGATTCAGGCGTTTATGACCTTGAATTTCTCAAAGAAATCAGAAATCTGAAAAAACTGAATCTCAGGGCAAAAGGTATAAGAGACGCGTCTCCTATCGGTGAGCTGACAACTCTTACATCTCTTTCACTTGCCGGTAACAGCCTTTTCGGCGACATTAATCTTGTTTCCCGTCTCGTAAATCTTCGTGAAATAAATTTGCCTGACAGCAACATCAGCGATATTTCGGTACTCGCTATCCTCACGAAGCTTGAGGTTATTGATTTTTCACAGAATAATATAGAAGATCTTTCGCCTCTCGCAGGTCTTACAAATCTGCGTGAGATTAACATTTTTTCAAATGAAGTCAAAGATATTTCTCCTCTTTCTTCCCTTGCTAATCTTGAAAGTCTCCGTATGGAAGGCTGTTATGTAGAAAATTTTGAGCCTCTGAAAAACTGCAAAAAATTGAGTGTACTTTATATTTCAAACAACTCGCCTGAATCTTTTGAATTTGTATCAGGTCTCACTTCTATTGAAGAGTTTTTTGCAGACAACTGCAAGGTGTCGGATATTTCTCCCTTAAAAAATCTTAAAAATCTGAAATATTTACACCTTTCTGGCAACGGAATAAAAGATATTTCTCCTCTTAAAGGAAAAACAGAGTTAGTTCAGCTTTCACTCTCCTATAATGATTTTGAAGACTGTTCACCACTTAACGGAATGACAAAGCTTCTGAATCTTGACCTTTCACACTGCGGTAATATTAAGGATGTGCACTTTGCAAGTGAACTTACAGGTCTGTCGTTCCTGAACCTTGACGGCAACAATCTTTCAGATGAGGATGTGTCTCATCTGCGTTCGCATCTGCCGAATTGTTCCATTTCTTTTGTGAAATAAAAACTGACAGAAAGACAGTGGCTTTTCGGACTGTCTGTTCGGAAATGTTGCAAAAGTATAATTTTTGTGCTAAAATTTTATTGTATCTTCTGAAAAGAGAGGTAAATACATAATGAAAATTACAAAAAGAATTTTAAGTATAGTTCTTGCACTTCTTACGGTTCTTTCTGTGTGCAGCGCAGGTTTTACGGTGTCTGCAGTTGATAATACAAGCACTTCCATTCTCCAGGAGATTGTGCTTGAACCCATTGACCGTCCCGATGTACAATTTTACTGCACAGAGATAACGCGTGTTGCAAAGGCTGTTGATTCGGTTGAACCCGGCGAAACAATTGTTAAGGCAACTCCCTCGGGCGTTCCTGAGCTTTCAGGTGCATATGCTGCACAGGCATATGCAGGGGAAACTCCCGTGGCAACAAGAGTTACTTTGTTCGCACCCACAGTCGGTGTCCAGGTTAATGCTATCTCCTGTAACAACGAATCGGTTGTTTTTTCTGAACTTAACTATTCAGACGGTAAATACTATACTGAAATCCAGAGCGGTACTGTCACTAAGAATGAAGACGGCACATTCGATCCTCTTGTTTTTACAGTTGACTACACGTGGACCGACGGCAACCGATATCAGCAGAAATGCGTGTCTTATGTAAATAGTATAGTAACGGGCGGTTCATATGTTGAGGCACAATCCGAAGTTCAGTCTCTTTCGGGTAGCGGTCCTACATATCGACTCTGGGCCTCTGCTTCAACTCGTCTTCTCGGGAAAGGTGTTTTCTATGAGCAACCTGCAAACATTGAAACAAGTGACTCTGATCCCTATCGTCAGTACGGTGTTTATAATGTAGCAACGGGTGCACAGACTGTTAATGTTTCTGCAGGTTACAACACACTTCTCTTTGCTGATGACAAAACCGCCAAACCTTCAGGTAAGTATGACCAGACTAACGAGTTTACAGTTCCCGGTGCAACACTCGCCCATGTTTATGTTGATGCATCAGAAACAACAACACTTGCTGATATCAATCTGAGACTTGATGCCAACATAGGTGCTCTTTCAGACAAAAACAACGACAATCCCTATACGGCTCTTGCTGATGCCTGGATTTCATCAGGCTCTAATGTAGACGAATTTGTTACAACAAACGATATAACGGCTCAGGCAGCGATCGGTCTCGAAATTCCTGAAAAGCAGGACTACGGTGTAACGCAGGCTGAACAGAACACTTCAATGACAACGCTTACACCGGGTGTCGGTCAGTACGGTCACCTCTTTACAGCAGCTCTTAATGGTGCTGTTGCAAATCTTGTTGACGGTTCTTCTTACACAATCACAACAAAGTATTATTCATACATGTGGGTTAAGAATGGTCTTCTTCAGCACCACAATATGACTTCTTCAGCAACAATTCCCACATCAATTACTTTCCATATTGTTGATAAGGGTGCACTTCGTGAGATGATTGACTATGTTATGAATTCTGACCCCGACACCCCTATGCTGAGTGATCAGAAGAAGGGTGCCAACCCTCAGGAGATGTATTACAGTTCAGGCTTTGCGTCTTTTCAGAATGCATACGTTGATGCGCTCAGAGTTCTCAACAACCCCAAAGCTCTTCAGAGTGAAATAAACGCAAAAACGACTTCACTCAAGCAGACATACGCCAATCTCAGAGTTAAGGGTGCTGATTACGATGAAGTAAATGAGCTCAATGAAATTGCAGACGAAATCGTTCGCAACCGGGATTGTTATCCTGCAACGGATGTAGCTCTTGTAATTGAGGCTCAGGAAATGGTCAAGACAGGCTATACTATTTTTTATCAACCTGCTGTTGACACAATGGCTGAAAATCTCCGTGTTGCAATTGAAAGAGCAGTTCCTTGTGATGCTGATTACGAAGAAATCAAGGATCTTGAAAGCGAATATAAGTCAATGGATCTTTCTGTCTACACTCCCGAATCTGTCAAGGCAGTAGATGAAGCGTTTGCAAAGGTTGACTATACTCTTACAAGCTTTGAACAGTCAAAGGTTAATGCCTGGGCAGCTGAAATCAGAGAAGCGATTGACAACCTTGACGCCTATGATGCAGATTTTTCAAAACTTATTTCTACTCTCCGTGAAGCAAAGGATATTGACCGTACGCTCTACATCAACGGCTCACTTCTTATTGCTCCCATTGAGGCAGCGGAAGAAGCAATTGCTGACAACAATATAAATCCGTGGACTATGTTGAGACAACCGGAGGTAGATGCACTTACAGCCGAGCTTCGCAACACGATTGACGGTCTTGTTATCAGAAGTGTATACAAGATCGAACTTAAGGAAGCGATTGATGCCCCGATTCCGGGTAACACGGCTTACTACAATCAGAATATTCTTGCAGCGTACAGAAATCTTGTAGATGCAGGTACCCAGATGTATAATGACGAGACACTTACAATTTACGACCAGTACAGGATAGACTCAATGACGAGTGCAATCACTGCAAAACACGAAGAATTGATGGCTACCTACTCAGTGCCGTTGGTTGATCTTACTGCTCTTAATGAAGCTATTGCAGAAGCAGACAGTCTCAATTTCGATGAGTATTGTGACGATGAGGCTATGGCTTTACTTACAGAGGCAGTTCAGGCAGGTAAGGCAATCGTTGAAGAAAAACCCGAACTCAGCGATGAAAACACTGCAAGAGTCGAAAACACGGCAGTGGCAATCAATGACGCTCTTGCAGCAATCAATACTCATAAGGGTGCAGATGCGGTTCAGGAGAACAAAGCTGATTCAACCTGCACAGACACTGGCTCATATGATGCAGTAGTTTATTGCGGTCTTTGCGGTGAGGAGCTCAGCCGAGAAACAATTGTTACCGATGCTTTCGGCCACACAGAAGGCGAAGCGGTTGAAGAAAACAAAACCGAAGCAGATTGCGTAAACGATGGTTCATACGACGCAGTAGTTTATTGCACAGTATGTGGTGAAGAACTCAGCCGAGAAACAATTGTTACCGATGCACTCGGCCATACAGAAGGCGAGTGGGTTGTAACTAAAGAAAACGGCGTATTCGTCGAAGGTGAAGAAACACTCTATTGCTCAGTTTGCGGTGAAGTTCTTGATACAAGAGTAATTCCTGCAATCACAGCATACTTCAAAGCAGCTGAGGGTACAGAAACAATTGTTGATAAAGAGAATGGTATCATCTATGGTCTTGCAACAGATCTCAACGACCTTGAAGGTTATGTTGAATATGTTGGCGGCGAACTTGAGTACGAATACCTTAGAGATTCATTCGGTACAGGTACAGTAGTTAACTTCGTTGTAAACGGTGAAGTTCTTGAATCATATACAGTTGTTATTTTCGGTGATGTATATGCAGACGGTGTTGTAGACAGTTTTGATGTTGCAGTTGTAGCAGCATATGTAAACGGCGATACAGTAATCGAAGAAGGCTCAGCTCTCTTCCTTGCAGCAGATGTATATGG
>JAZQLC010000007.1:0-16689 GCA_045542485.1 Acutalibacteraceae bacterium | reverse complement strand
CTGAGTGCATACGACCCATTGTATCTGTCATACCGTATGAAGCAGGGCCTGCAGCCATGTTATCAGGATGAAGTGTACGGCCTGTACCGCCGCCTGATGCAACTGAGAAGTACTTCTTGCCCTGTTCGATACATTCCTTCTTGTATGTACCTGCAACAGGATGCTGGAATCTTGTGGGGTTGGTTGAGTTACCTGTGATAGAAACGTCAACGCCTTCAAGATGCATAATTGCAACACCTTCACGAACATCGTCACTGCCATAGCAACGAACCTTTGATCTCTCACCGTCTGAATATGCCTTTTCGCGAACAATCTTAACTTCGCCTGTTGCATAGTCAAACTCTGTCTGAACATAAGTAAAGCCGTTGATTCTTGAAATAATCAATGCAGCGTCCTTACCAAGACCGTTAAGGATAACACGGAGAGGTTCTTTTCTTACCTTGTTTGCACTACGAGCGATACCGATAGCACCTTCTGCAGCAGCAAAAGATTCATGACCTGCTAAAAAGCAGAAGCATTTTGTTTCTTCACGGAGGAGCATCGCAGCAAGGTTACCGTGACCGATACCAACTTTTCTTGTTTCAGCAACTGAACCCGGGATACAAAATGCCTGAAGACCAAGACCGATTGCTTCAGCAGCATCTGCAGCATTTGTAACGCCTTTTTTAAGCGCGATTGCGCAGCCAAGTGTGTATGCCCAAACTGCATTTTCAAATGCGATAGGCTGAACACCTTTAACGATTGCTTCTACATCAATGCCTTTTTCAAGGCAGAGTGCACGTGCGTCTTCCAAGCTGGCAATACCATACTCAGCAAGACATTTTTCAATTTTGGCCATTCTTCTTTCTTTGCCTTCAAATCTAACTTCGTTAGCCATTTTTATGTCCTCCTTATATGATATTATTCTTCTCTGGGGTCGATGTACTTAGCAGCATCTGCGAAACGACCGTAGCTGCCGATATTTGCTTTGTATGCTTCATCGGGAGTTTTGCCGTGACGGATGTCTTCAAGCATCTTACCAACTTTTACGAATTCGTAACCGATAACCTGGTCGTTCTCATCAAGAGCCATTCTTGTAACATAGCCTTCTGCCATTTCCATATAACGAACGCCCTTTGCGTTTGTTGAGAACATTGTACCAACCTGTGAACGAAGACCCTTACCGAGGTCTTCAAGACCTGCGCCTACGGGGAGACCGTCTTCTGAGAAAGCAGACTGTGTACGGCCATATACGAACTGGAGGAAGATTTCTCTCATAGCTACGTTGATAGCGTCACAAACAAGGTCAGTGTTAAGGCACTCGAGAAGTGTCTTACCGGGGAGAATTTCTGCTGCCATAGCTGCAGAGTGTGTCATACCTGAGCAACCGATTGTTTCAACGAGAGCTTCTTCTACAATACCTTCTTTGATGTTAAGAGTAAGCTTACATGTGCCCTGCTGAGGTGCGCACCAGCCGATACCGTGTGAAAGACCTGAAATGTCTTTGATTTCGTATGCCTTTACCCATTTTCCTTCTTCAGGAATCGGTGCCGGACCGTGGTGGGGTCCCTTAGCTACCATGCACATTTTTTCAACTTCATGTGAATAGTTCATTTAACCATTCTCCTTTCATTTTAATAACAACTAATTATATATTATTTTCCATTCTTTGTCAATTACATTGATAAGTTTTTAACACATTTTTTTACATCGAACCAGAACTCTACCCCGTCAGGCTTGTTTATGCAGCCATATTCCATAGAATGCATTTTCTGAATCGCGGCAACAATGGAAAGCCCGATACCGTATCTGCCCTCTCCGCGACGACGGGAAGCGTCTCCCCTGTGGAAGCTGTGCCACATCTCTTCAAAATTTTCCTCTGAAATATTTTTGCCTGTGTTGAACACGCTTATACGGTAAACATCTTCTTTTTTCTCTGCGGAGATTACTATTTTCTTTTCGCCCTCGCAGTGGGACATAGCGTTGGAGAAATAGTTATTAAGCACCATTCCGATTTTCGAATCATCAGCAAAGACCGTCATATTATCGGGAAGAGAAACTTCAAGGCTTATCCCCTCCTCTGCGAGTCTGATTTTCTGTGCAGAAACATAATCATCTATCAGGTGATTGAGAGAGAAGATTTCCTCATTGAGCTTGTAGCTGCCGCTTTCATAGTAGGAAAGTTCAAGCAAATCAAGAACAAGGTCATTCATCTTTTTGGATTCCTCTATGATTACATCAAGGTATTCTTCATTATCCTGAGGGTTGTCGCTGATTCCCAGTTTAAGCCCCTCTGCATATCCCTGAATGATTGCGATGGGTGTTTTCAGCTCGTGGGAAACATTGGACACGAAAGCTTTTCTTGACTTTTCCATTTTATGCTCGTGCTCAATATCAATTTCAAGCTGACGGTTTTTCTCCTGCAAATCGCCAAGGGCCTCCGCAAGGGAGTCAGACATAGAGTTGATGCTGTCTGCAAGCTGTCCTAATTCATTTGTCGACCTTGTTATACATTTTTTTGAGAAGTCCATTTTTGCCATATGCTTCGTAACATCGTTCATTTCTATGAGCGGTCTCGTAAAAAGCCACGCATAAATGAAAAAGGCAATCATAAGTGCAATACCTACTACGCAGATAACTATACGCAGAATATCCGAGGTGTAAGACGCATTGGACTGAATGATATTCATCTGAGTATAAATGTTAACTATGTGACCCGAATCAAGAGTTGCACGATGGATAAGATATTCCATATCATTCATTTCATCTCTGCCGATGAAGAAAACGCCGTCGCCCTTCGTGTCAAGTGTTCTGACAACGGAAACAACCCTCGGTCTGGCGAATTGCATAAAAACATCGGGGTTTTTCTCAAACTCTGTTATGTTGTGGTCACGCACATCGTTGATAACACTGCAATAAAGAAGCATCCCTGTTTTACCGCTGAAAATCTCGATATAGTTCGTATCCTGACTTTCAATCTTCTTGATTTCATCATAAAACGATGCTCCCTCTTCCTGAATTTCATTTATATCACTCACTGCGTAGCTCATCAGCGTCTGATGTCTGAGATAGAACATAGCCTCAATGAAGGTGGAATTGATAATCAGTATAAATGACACCATAAAAAGCACAATCGCAAGAAGCTGAGTGAAAAGCTGAAGCATCAGGCTCTTATATTTTCTTTTTGAAAAAGGCAGAATCTTCATTCGCTTACCTCGATTTTATATCCTGTTCCGTAAACTGTTTTCAGATGCTTGTTTCCCCAATCGCCAAGCTTTGTGCGGAGTCTTGCAACGTGAGAGTCCACTGTTCTGATATCGCCCACATAATCATAACCCCAGATATCATCAAGAAGCTGTTCTCTTGTGAAAACTCTGCCGGGCATTGATGCGAGTTTCAGAAGAATACTATATTCTTTAAGTGCAAGACTGATTGAACGCTTGTCAACAAAAACCTCGTGGGCATCCTCGTCAATTGTAAGACTGCCGACGATTTTACAGTTTTTGTACAGATTGGAAGCATTGGAGGTGCGTCTGATGAGAAGCTCAACGCGTTTCATAAGCACTGCGGGACTGAAGGGTTTTGTCACATAATCGTCTGCACCCGCTTCAAATCCCATAAGCTCGTCAAACTCCTGACTTCTTGCGGTGAGAAGAATAATAGGAACGCCTGACATTTTTCTGATTTCACGGCATAAAGACCAGCCATCCATATTGGGCATCATAATGTCAACAATCATAAGCGAAGTATCAGGATTTTTCTGAAAAATTTCCAGTGCCACATCGCCGTCATCGGCTTCCAACGGCTCATAGCCTTCTTTTTTCAGGAAATCACAGACAAGTCTTCTGATTCTTGCTTCATCATCTGCAACAATTATCTTTTTCAAACTAAGACACTCTCCTGTCATTATTTTTCGATTATATTCTATCACAATAAAAAAGCAATCTCAACTCATTTAATAATCAATTTACAAAATTTCACAGTCAGCGTAAAATTTTTACGGGCGGCAGGGTTTTCTGACAAGAAAAAACCACCCGAAGCAATGCAAACGGGTGGCTTAACTTTTCAGTTAAAGCTTATTAAATCAGCGTCTTTACCCACTCCACAAGCTCCATAACAAGAAGCACGGGAAGGGCGGGAATCATTAAAACGAAGTAGAATCCCCAATATCCGGTTATTACCGAAAAGAGACCTATCTCATTGAGAATATGGTCAAAGTGTTCCTTTATGGTTTTGTTGCGATAATGGACAGTTATGTTGTTTTCCTCTGTTTCCCACGCACTGCCGTCCATATACAGCCATTCACCTTCAAGTCCGCCGAAATAAATATCGGTAAGCCTGGGACAGTCGGTAAAAGCACAATATTTTCTGAATTCAACGCTTTCGGGGATTGTCAGGGTTTTAAGATTACTGCAACTGTCAAAAGCTGCATTAAGCCTTATTACTCCGTCAAGAATAACATAGTTTTCCATTTCACTTGCACCGGGATATGCCTCTAATATTTTCCTGTCTGCTGTGTACAGTACTCCGTATTCGTCAGCAAAGAACATTTTGTTTTTCTCATTGACTGAAAAACGAGCAAGACTGCTGCAGCCCGGTACGGGATTATAGCGGACATATAATACATTCTCACCTATTTCTATTTCAGTAATATCCGAGCAATTCTCAAAAGCTTTGCTGTCAACGATATCAACCGCATATCCGTTTTGTGTCATCGCAGGAATAACTACCTTACCCTTTGCAGAAGTGTCACACTTTACTAATGTCGCTTTACCTCCTGCCGGCTCATAAGTGAAAATGCCCTCGGTAAAGGTTTTCGGTGCTGCAGCGACGGCTACAATACCTATATTGAAAATCATAATAGCTGCAAGGAAAATTGACAATAACTTTTTAAGCTTCATAAATCTCCCTCCTGACTGAAATTTTTTGTTTAAGAGTCTTTCTTCTTTATTATTTTTTCTTTTTATAAACAGAGAATACTATACCCGCTATAGCAAGAAGAGAAACACCAAGAATAATTATGAGCTTTGTTTTATCAATGGGGTCTTTTTCTGACTGCACTTCAGCAGAGGCATTTTTGTCACCTGATGTATTTTCAGTTTTTGCAGTTGTATTTTCTTCTGCCATTGTGGTTTCAGTTGCGGTTGTGCCTGTTTCCTCGTCCGCCGTTGTTGCCTCTGCTTTTGTGGTGACAGGAGCAGTAGCAGTAGGCTTTTCTGTATTTTTTTCAGTTGTTACAGGCTTCTGTGTTGTCTCTGTATCTTTTGTGGTGTCAACTGTAAAATATGCCATCTGGTCTGTGGGCATAGACTCGATTGCAGGTAAAGCCATAATAGCCATTTTATATTTTCCGCCGGGCTTAAGTTCATCGCTTGTAAATGTACGACTTGTACTTGCAGATGCTATCTGTCCGTCTGACCACATCATTTCAGTATAATAGCCGTTTTTCTCGTCATATTTATAAACCCTGTAAACACCTGCTCCGGGAACGGGATTCCACGAAACCGTAACCTTGCCGTTTTTTATATTTACATTGATTTTATCCGTTTTACCGGTAATAATTCTGAATGTGATTATTACCTTATAGCCGTTTTTGTTGTATGTAACTGCGATGTCGTGATTGCCCGGTTTTTTACAATCAGTCAGATATTCTACCGTATATTCTGATTTATCTACTACTATTTTGTCCTCTGTTTTTACAACAACCTCAGGTTTTATTTCTTTACCGGTGTACACATATTGAGGAAAAGGATTCCCGTCTTTAAAAGATGCATAAATTTTACTGTTATCTGCTTTGGTTGTGGTTTCTGCAACCGCAGTTGTTTCTATAACAGTTGTAGTTTCTGCGCTTGTGGTTGTCTCATCCGCGGACACTGTCAAAACACTTCCGCACATCAGACACAAAATTAAAATAACAGTTATTACTCCAAGAAATTTTTTCATTTTGATCACTCCTGTTTTGCAGTTTTATTGGCAAAATACATTCTGCCTTTTTCATTCTAGCATAACAAAAAAAGAAAGTCAACACTTTTGGGGTTATTAATATACACCCATTGTGTTGATTGATACTTTACAATAAGTGTTGGAGGTGTACACAATGATTGAAAATTTACCTGAAAAGCTGAAAACACTTCGCATAAAATACGGCTTTTCGCAAAAACAAGTCGCCGACAGAATGGGAGTTTCACCGTCTATTGTTTCAGGCTATGAAACAGGCGAAAGAACACCGAGCACAGAAGTTTTACTTGCACTGTCAAATCTGTACAACTGCAGTACCGATTACCTTTTAGGTAAAACACCGGCAGAACCTGAAATCATTTTTGATGCTGACGGTCTGACTGATGAGCAGATTAAGGCTATACGCAATCTTATTGATGTATTAAAAAAATAAAAGTAAAAATAAACTACCGTAATTTCAGAAGAAATTACGGTAGTTTTTATATATTTTAGTCGCCGAGAAGTCCGTGGAATCTGCCCATCCAATAAGGAAGAAGGAAGTTATAGGGCATCATCGCGCGTGTGCCGTTGTCGCCTGTGCCGGGAAGAGTTGCTGTTCTGTTGACAATTTTCGTATTGATGTCAACAAACTCCTCTGCACCTGAGTCGCAGACAAACTGATTGCCGTCATAATTGACAAGAACTCTCGCTGAATATTCAAGGGGATATTTAAGCTGTGCAGGAATTCCCTCTGCCTCCTGCTCTGTATCCCACACAAGGTCCTTTCTGTGGCTGTTGAACACGGGCCATCTGATAAGGTCCATTGTCATTTCTGAAAGTGACTTTGCTGCGTTTTCAATGTCGCAGTAATTGTTTGTTGTGGAGCCGTAAACGATGTTGAAGAAGGGTGAACGCTCAACCCTCTCATACTGCCAATGGTGTGTAAGTCCCATTTTGAAAATTTCTTTCTGTGCAGCGTTATCCGTGTATACAAGAAGAGGATAAATATTGATAAAGTCAAGCTGGTCATCGATGTGTGCAACGTGGCCGTCCTCAACCTTGTACTGGATGCAGTTCATAGCATAGTGGTGCTTTTTGATGAGCATATCAAACACTTCATTATACTTCTCGTCACCCGTTACATGATATGTAGTTTTAAGGAATGAGAGGATTTCAAGTGAGTTCGTGCCTCTTTCGTAGTACCATCTGTCATCGTTATTGAGAAGCTCGGGCTCCCAGTTTGCCCATGTTGTGGGAACTCCGTCAACATCGCAAAGATGGAAGTTGTTTTCGAGAATGTGGTCTGTGATTTTTCTCACAACTTCTGCGATTTTTGCCTTTTCTTTTTCATCTGCCACAAGGTCATAATAGATGCCGTATGCAAAATAGTGACCTGTCATTTCATCTGAAGATGTTTCGCCGAGCCATTCCATTTCGGGATTGTTTTCGCATACGTGCCATTCTTCTCTGTTGCCGGTGAGGAAGTTTTCTTCAAAGCTATGTCTCGTTGCTCTTGCAGTGAAGCCTGATTTGCCCGTGATTTCTGTAAGGATAATCATAGCATCAACTGCTTTTTTAGCGTTAGCCTTTGCTCTTTCGTCACCCGTCACTGCATAACGGAAGCACTGACTTGCACAGTAAAGACCGGTAAAAAGGCCGTCATTATCTGAGTTGGGAAGCCATCCTGATTCCAAATCGCCGTATTTACGGAGCATTCTGTCAACTTGATATCCTTCGTTTCTTGTGTAATATTTTTCTGCCATTTCGTCATAATGGTTCGCCTTTTCTTCAAGAGTCATATCCTTTGAAGTGATAAGGCTGATGCCTCTGGGAGTTACTGCTGCGATTGCACCACCGTCAGAAACTGCAAGTTTTGTAACTGTGGGGTGCATAAGCCATACGCCGAATGAGAAATATGAAATTTTGCCCTCAATGAGAGTAATAATACCCGTGTTTGTTGCAAAGTATTTTTTGCCGTCCTCTGCAAAGAACATATCGTTGAATGAGCCGTCCGGCACTGAATAGAAATCGTTGCCGTTAAACCAATAGCTCTTGCCGTCATAGATATTAAGACCGTCTTCCGTGCCTACCCAGAGATGACCGAGAGCGTCGATTGACATACATTTGATTTTTCTGCTGAGTACGCCCGTAACATCGGGAAGAAGCTCTGCCCAATGGCGTCTCTTACCTTTCATTGACATAAGGCCTTCAACTGTTGAGCCAACATAAACTGTCTCGCCATACTTTGATTTGTTGTCAAGAGCAGCAAGACATACTGTTTCTTCAGGAAGGTCCACAATTTTTGTGAAGCCGTCGTTTTCCATAAGGAAAAGCTCAGTCTCTGTAATAAGCCACAATGACTTATCAAGAGCAACTGAGATATCAACAACGGGTGCGTCAAAATCTGCAATATGCTTTACTTTCCCGTTTTTGATTTCACAGAGAGAATTGCCTACTGCTGCGAAAAGTCTGCTGCTTCTTGTGAAGAGCTTTGAAGCCGTTACGGGAAGTTTTCTGATTTTTCCATCCTCAAAAAGTGAAAGACCGTCTTTCTCAGCGATATAAAGTGTTTCGCCCTCAAAAGCCACAGACAAAACATTCTGAGCGTCAATGCCCATATCTGATGTTATAAACTTTTTATCATACTGAGTGAATTCACCGAAATTAAGTACAGGTTTTTTCATATTAATTCTCCTTTATTATCACAATAGCCCCTTTCAACGGAAAGGGGCTATTATTCAGTTCATTATTCTTCTGCCTGTTTAAGTGCGCGTTTCAGCCAGATTTCACCGATATCGATTGCATTATAAAGACCTTTTTTCTCGCTCTTTTTGATAATGCGTTCTCTGGGACTTGCATCCGGGTCAGTTGAAAGAAGCTGGACAATAACTCTGTCTGCAACCTCTATGTCACCGAGAGGTTTTGTTGAAGTAATTGAAAACATTACAACAAACGGGTCTCTCATATCACCGTAATAAATAGTATTTCCACAGCGAACCATCGGCTTATCTCTGAACATGAAAAATTCCTTTTTCTCTTCAGCCATTTGGTACAACTCCTTTTTATTCATCCCTGAGATAAGTTTCAACAAGTTTCTGCATCAGCTCATCTCTGTCGATTCTACGGATAACGCTACGTGCATTATTATGGGTTGTAATGTAAGTAGGGTCCTCAGAAAGAATGTAGCCAACAATCTGATTGATAGGGTTATAGCCCTTTTCCTTGAGAGAGTTGTAAACATAAGTCAGGTTCTTTTTGATTTCGTCCTCACACTCTGCCTTGATTGAAAATTTTATTGTCTTATCATCCATAAGTAATACACCTCCGTATCACAATATATTATATTATACACTACATTTTGTCATAACACAATGGTTTTTTAATATTTTTTCTTTAATTTTTTATAAAAAGAATCAGCTTCTGAGAGAAACGCCCAGTTTATCGAGAGCTTTGATTGCCTTTTTAACAACATTATCTGCCTCTTCGTCTGTAAGAGTTCTGTCTTCAGCACGGAGTCTCAGACTATATGCAACGCTCTTTTTACCCTCTTCAATCTGTGAGCCTGTGTAAACGTCAAAGAGTTCAATGTTCTCAAGAAGTTTACCTGCTGCTGAGCTGATTGCCTTCTGGAGAGTAAGAACAGGGATATCTCTGTCGCAGACGAAAGCAAGGTCACGGGTACTTGCAGGGAATCTGGGAAGCTTCTTATAGAGCCTAGGCTCTCTGCCCTTTGCGAAGATTGTTTCAATATCGATTCTTGCCACATAAGCCTTTTCGCCGATACCGTAGTTTTCAAGAACTGCAGGATGAATTTCACCGAAAATTGCGAATTCTTCTCCGTCAACTGTAAGACGGGCTGTGCGTCCGGGGTGGAATGTGGGGTCATCTGTCACTGCCTCTACATCGTAGCCTGAAAGACCTGTCTTATCGAGAAGCTCTTCAACAATACCCTTGAGTGAGAAGAAATCACAATCGCCATACATACCGATACAGATTTTCTGCTTCTCAAGAGGAAGTGTTTCTGTACCCTGATAAGTATATTCCATAGGAATTTCATAAAGGTGAGCAGATGCATTTCTGTTTTTATAGTTTCTTGCCAACACTTCAAGCATTGAGGGAATTGCTGTTGTTCTCATAACGCTTGTGTCTTCACCCAGAGGATTCATAATAACAACTGAATTTCTCAGTTCACTGTCTGCGGGAAGATTGATTTTATCATAGTATTTGGGGCTGATGAAAGAGAATGTTTCAATTTCTGTCAGACCGCAGCCGAGACAAGTTGTACGGATAAGTCTTTCAAGCTGCTGCTCCTCTGTAAGTCGTGCGTTTGCAACACCTGAAAGTTCTCTGTTGGGAATTGCCTGATAGCCGTAGAATCTTGCAATTTCCTCAGAGATATCAGCCTTATGCTCAATATCATTTCTGAAATAAGGTGCTGTAATTACGCCGTCTTCAACTGTGAAACCGATTTTTTCAAGCATCTTTTTCTGGTCTTCCGCACTTACATCAATACCGATGAAGCTGTTAACCCATTCGGGCTCAAATGCAAGTTTAACGGGCTCTTTAGGTGTGGGGAAGCAGTCAACGATACCGTCAACAACATCACCTGCATCGAGAAGCTCAACAAGCTGGAGAGCGCGTTTAAGACAAGTTTCACAGCTTTCGGGATTGAGTTCTTTTTCGTATCTTGTACAAGCCTCTGTACGGAGTGAAAGAGCCTTTGATGTTCTTCTTACACTTACACCGTTGAAACAAGCAGACTCGAAAACGATAGTTGTTGTATCGTCCATAATTCCGCTGAATTCACCGCCCATAACACCTGCAACTGCAACGGGTTTGTTCTCGTCGGCAATAACAAGCATTTCGGGTGTAAGGTTTCTTTCCACATCATCAAGAGTTGTGATTTTTTCACCCTCTGATGCATTTCTTACGATAACCTTGCCGCCGTCAAGATAGCGAAGGTCAAATGCATGCATAGGCTGACCGTATTCAAGCATTACAAAGTTTGTAATGTCAACGATATTGTTGATAGGTCTTACGCCACTTGCACGAAGACGCTCTCTTATCCAACGGGGAGAGGGTTTGATTCTTACATTTTTAACTACTGCGCCACAGTAACGGTAGCATTTTTCAGGCTCTTTGATTTCAACTGAAAGATATTCGTTTACATCTCCGCCTGAGCCTTTGACAACGGGCTTTTCGATTTTAAGCTCTTTGCCGAATGTTGCTGCTGCCTCTCTTGCAAGACCGATGACGCTGAGACAGTCTGAACGGTTTGATGTGATTTCAAACTCTGTTATAACATCGTTAAGACCGATTGCGTAGTGAATGTCCATACCGAGAGTTTTGTCACAGTCATCACCAAGAACAAAAATGCCGTCTTCTACTGCATAGGGGAAATCGTTGATTGTGAGACCAAGTTCACCGAGAGAGCAGAGCATACCGCAGCTCTCTACACCGCGAAGCTTACCCTTTTTGATTTTATGACCGCCGAAAACAACAGAGTTATCCATCGCTACGGGAACAATATCCCCTGCTGTAAGATTCTGCGCACCTGTTACAATCTGGATGTTTTCTTCCTTACCCACATTAATCTGGCAAATCCAGAGATGGTCAGAATCGGGGTGTCTTTCAAGGCTTTCAACTTTACCTACTACGATGTTGTTGAGAACTTCGCCTTCTGCTTCAAAGCCTTCTACCTTTGAACCTGAAATTGTCATATCGTCAGCAAACTGCTTGTCGCTCACATCAAGCTCAACATAGTCACTTAACCATTTTTTAGATAAATTCATTTCGGGACACTCCTTTCATTAAAACTGACCGAGGAAACGCATATCGTTCTCGTAAAGCAATCTCATATCGTCAATATCAAAGCGGAACATTACAAGTCTTTCGAGACCTACGCCGAAAGCATAACCGCTGTAAACCTCAGGGTCAACGCCACAAGCCTTGAGAACCTTGGGATGAACCATACCTGCACCGAGGATTTCGATGAAGCCTTCACCCTTACACATAGGACAGCCCTTACCGCCACATTTGAAGCAGGTTACGTCGATTTCACAAGAGGGCTCTGTGAAGGGGAAATGGTGAGGACGAAGTCTGATTTTTGTATCTTCGCCGTAAAGTCTTTTTGCGAATGCTTCAAGAGTACCCTTAAGGTCGCCCATTGTGATTCCCTTGTCAACAACAAGACCTTCAATCTGATGGAAGAGAGGTGAATGTGTTGCGTCAACTGCGTCTGAACGGAAAACTCTGCCGGGAGAAATTACTCTGATGGGAGGAGCCTGTTTCTCCATAACACGAATCTGAACGGGAGATGTCTGTGTTCTGAGAAGCATATTTTCAGTGATGTAGAATGTATCCTGAGTGTCACGGGCAGGATGGTCTTTAGGAATATTGAGTGCTTCGAAGTTGTAGTAATCCCATTCAACCTCGGGGCCTGTTGCAATATCAAAGCCCATACCAAGGAAAATATCCTTAACCTCATCGAGGACAATGTTAAGGGGATGTTTATGACCCAGTGATGATTTCTTGCCGGGCATTGTAACATCAAGTTTTTCTTCCTTGAGCCTTTTTTCAAGCTCTTCTTTCTTAATTTTTTCGTCTGTTGCTTCAACGAGTGCTTCAATTGCGCTTCTTACCTCGTTTGCAAGTTGACCCATTACAGGTCTTTCTTCAGGAGTGAGTTTACCCATCTGCTTGAGAACTGCAGTAAGCTCACCTTTTTTACCTAAGTATTTAACTCGGATGTTTTCAAGTTCTTGCTTTGTTGATGCAAGTTCAAGAGATGCTTTGGCTTCTCTTGCTATGCTTTCCAGCATTTCTTTCATAGTTTTCTTCCTTTCGTACATAATTACAAAATAAAAAAGCTTCCGCCCCGACAAGGGACGAAAGCATAAATTTACCTTCCGCGGTACCACCCTTATTTTTGCACTGCCTTACGGCGAAGAGCAAACACTCTTTTTCCTCTTACGTGGGAAGCACGTCAAAGCCTACTGCAGTTTTCAGCCAGCCGCTCCAAAGTGAACTTCGGTGTTTTTCAAAATAAACGGAATTTCAGCCTCGTCCCGTTCTCTCTGAATTCTGAAAGCAAACACTTACTCTCTTTTTCATCGCGTTTCGATTATATATAATAACACAGAAATAAGGAAATTGCAAGTATTTATGCGGATTTTTTATTCTTTAGTTTGAGCTGAGAGAGAACAATTCCGATGAAAATCAGCACACATCCGAAATATGCCGAGGTTGTCATAGTTTCATTCTGAAGAAGGACACCGCCGATTGCTGCAAAAACTGATTCTGTCGACAGAACAATTGCAGAAAAAGTGGGGTCTGCATCCTTTTGACCGAGAATCTGGCAGGTGTAAGCCACGCCGACAGACATAAATCCTCCATAGAGAATGGGCACAAGTGCACTTCTGATTGCAGCGAAGCTTATATCCTCGAAAATCAACGCACAGATTAAAGACAACACTGCACATACGGCAAACTGAATCTGAGCGAATCTCAAAGGGCTGATTTCATCAACATATCTGTCAATTACAAGAATGTGGATTGTCCAGAAAACGGTACCGATAAGAAGAACAAGGTCACCGATACCAACGCCCTCCTCCCCTGTCATACAGAGAAGATAAAGACCTGCAACGGCAAAAACCGCACCAATCCATGTGAGGATATTAGTTTTCTTTTTCATAAAGAGAAATGCCGCAATAGGAACAAGAACAGTGTAAAGTCCCGTAATAAAGCCTGATTTTCCTGCACTGTTTGTGATTTCAACACCCATCTGCTGAAGCGTTGATGCGATAAAAAGCACCGTTCCTCCGATTACGCCGACTTTCAGCGTTTTCAGAAATTTTTCTTTGCCCGATTTTTCCTTTTCAAAAAGCATTATTACGGGAAAAAGCGAAAGAGCTCCCAGTGCAAAACGGATTCCGTTAAAGGTGAAAGCGCCCACAAACTGAGCACCTACCTTCTGTGCCACGAATGCAAAGCCCCATATAATTGCCGTCAGAAAAAGTAAAATTATTGATTTCGGTTTTGTTTTCATAATATCTCACCCGGTTTTGAAAAAATCATCGGGAGGGCACTGAGACCCTCCCCTGAAATTATTTAAACATCATATAATTTTTCGCGTTTTTTCTTTTTGATAGTTGTGTAAACAATAGCCGCAAGGCCGATACCCGCAGTAATACCAAGCTTGATATAAACCGAGGTATTTGATGTACCCTCAATTTTAAGCTCTGACCAGAGCGTTGTCATAAGACTCAGTGTTTCCTGGTCAAGGTTGTGATAATACTGCACCTGAGGCATATCCTCCTCAGCAGGATAAAGGATGGGATTATCTCTGAGCGAATAATTCTCGTTATTCAGAACTGCTGAATTAGGTGTTGCATAATAAAGATATTCTGCGTTTGCAAGAGCAACCTCTTCACTGAGAAGGAAGTTGATATAAAGCTCTGCTGCCTCCTTGTTCTGACATCCCTTAGGAATACAGATAGCATCAACAAATATGTTCGTACCCTCTTCAGGATAGTAGAACTCAAGGTCAGGATTATTCTCTTTCATCAGAAGGTAGTCACCTGCATAGTACGCCGCAATTGCAGCGTCCCCCGCTTCCATCTTGTTGAAGATTTCGTCGGAAACATAGGACTGGACAACGCCTTTCTGTTCGATGAGGTTTCTGTACGCTCTCTGCCAATCATCGGGATTTTCAGTATTCACATCAATTCCAAGCATAAACATTGATGTGGCAAAGCCGTCACGGGGATTGTTGAACTGAAGAATCTGTCCTTTATATTCCTTATCCCACATCAAAGACCAGCTTGTGGGATTGCCTTTTACCATTGTCTTGTTATATATAACGCCTACCATACCCACATTATACGGAACAGAATATTCATCATTGGGGTCATAGTAAAGACCCTTGTATTTTTCCATAATGTTTTTGTAGTTGGGAATATTATCGAAATTGATTTTTTCAAGGTAGCCCTCTGCAATCAATCTCTGAATCATATAGTCTGAGGGTATAACGATATCGTAGGCTGCACCGCCTGATTTGAGTTTTGTGTACATAGCTTCGTTGGTATCGTAGGTTGTGTAATTGACCTTGATGCCTGTCAGCTTTTCAAACTCTTCGTTGACGTTCATAGCACCTTCACTGCCGTCTGAGATGTATTCACCCCAGTTATAGACATTGATTGAAGTGCCCTCAAGTTTTTTGTATTTTGCCTGAAGCTCTGTTTCAGTCAGTGGGGACTCATCTGCAAAAGCTATTACAGAGAATGAAAATATTAAAATTACCGAAAGAAGTAATGATGTAATTCTTTTCATATCACCCCTCCTGTTCATAGAATTATTTGTCTTTTTCTTTCTTCTTGTCGCCTCTTACCTGCATAAAGTTAATGAGCATAAGCAGTACGAGAATTGCAAAGAAAATCAAGGTTGAAAGCGCGTACATATCGGGTTTGACACGCTTTTTGGTCATTGAGAAAAGTCTTATAGGTAATGTCTGCCACTCGGGACCGCTGACGAAATAGCTTATAACGAAATCGTCAAGAGAAAGTGTGAAAGCCATAACAAAGCCTGTGAGAATGCCGGGCATTATAGAGGGCAGAACAACTTTGAAAAATGATTTTATCGGTGTGCAACCAAGGTCCAAAGCAGCTTCCGAAAGATGATGGTCCATCTGACGGAGTTTCGGCAGCACCGACAGAATAACATATGGCAAAACGAAAGTTATATGCGCAATAATCAGCGTCTGCAGACCGAGAACACTCTTCATTCCCATAAGCTTTGCGCCAAAAACAAAAAGGAGCAAAAGAGAAATACCCGTAACGATTTCAGGGTTCATCATAGGAATGTTTGTTGTGTTCATAATTGCAGACTTGACATATTTGTTTTTCATTTTGTCAATACCTACGGCAGCTGCAGTGCCGAGAATTGTTGCAATAACCGAGGACACAACGGCAATAATCATAGTGTTCTTGATTGCGTTCATTGTGTCTGCGTCATTGAAAAGTTCGCCGTACCATTTCAGAGAAAAGCCCGAAAGGACTGATGTACTGCTTGATGAGTTGAATGAAAAAACAACAAGCACAAGAATAGGTGCATAAAGGAAGAAATACACAAGAGCAAGGTAAATCTTTGAAGAAAAATTCATTTTTTTACTCACGGCATAAGACCTCCTCCGCTTTCTTCATCGTCACCTGAGAAGTGATTCATTATTGCCATACAGATGAGGATGAGCACCATAAGAACAAGTGAAAGAGCTGCGCCTAAATTGAAGTTGTTTGAAGTTACAAACTGACCTTCGATAACTTCACCTACGAGAGCGAAGTTACCGCCACCCAATTTCTGAGAAATATAGAAGGTGCTGACAGAAGGCACGAAAACCATTGTGATTCCCGAAAGAATTCCCGAACGGCTCAGAGGCAGAATTACCTTTGTAAGAACGGTAATTTTATCTGCACCAAGGTCGTGGGCTGCTTCCACAAGTCTGTTATCAAGTTTTGTAAGAACGGAATAAATCGGCAGAATCATAAAGGGCAGGAAGTCATATACCATACCAAGAACAACGGCTCCCGATGTGTTAATCATCTGAACGGGTCCGATGCCGATATTTTCCAGAAATGTATTTATAATACCGGTGTTTTCAATAAGTGACATAATTGAATATGTCCTTACAAGCAAACTGGTCCACATAGGAAGCATAACCAGCATTATCATCGTGCTCTGCACTCTTGCCTTCGAACGGGCAATAAAATATGCAGTGGG
>JAZQLC010000006.1:0-71456 GCA_045542485.1 Acutalibacteraceae bacterium | reverse complement strand
TAAAAAGGCAGGGTATGCCCTTTCTCACAGTAATAAATTCGATATTATAATCGAATATTTTATTACTAACGGAAACTATAACATCTTTGAAATCAACGAGGCACTCTTTGCATTTGACCAGAGTTTGCTGGGAACATAATTTGTCGCTTTTCAGGCGACCTTTTAACAGAGAAATATCTTTATAATATGGTTGTAAGGTGATTCCTGACAACCATATTATTTTTTTGGAGGTATTTCAGAATGAAAAAAAGTAAAAACAACATCACGGAAATGGTATTCATTATTGACAGAAGCGGTTCAATGTCCGGTCTTGAAAGAGACACAATCGGTGGTTTCAACTCGATGATAAACAGACAGAAAGATGTTGAGGGCGAATGCTTTGTTTCCACAATTCTTTTTGATGACAGAAGTGAAGTTCTACACGACAGAATAAAGCTTTCGGATGTTCCCGAAATGACTGAAAAGGAATATTTCGTAAGAGGATGTACTGCACTTTTTGACGCTGTCGGCGGTGCTGTGCATCACATCGGAAATATCCATAAGTACGCCCGTCCTGAGGATGTGCCGGAAAAGACGATTTTTATTATTACCACTGACGGAATGGAAAACGCAAGTCATCACTACGATGCACATACAGTCAGAAGAATGATTGAAAGACAGAAGGGCAAATACGGCTGGGAGTTCCTCTTTATCGGTGCTAATATCGATGCAGTTGCTGAAGCGGGGAAAATCGGCATCGAAAGCAACCGTGCAGCAAATTATAAGGCTACGGGCAGAGGTACGCAGCAGCTTTATAATGTTGTGGAAAGAACGGTAAAACAATACAGAAATTGTTGTACCATTGATGACAGGTGGTCAGAAGATATACAGGACACAGAGGAGTAAGTTGTATCTTCACGCAAACGGACGAGGAGTTTCTCTCCGATAGGTAACAAAATAGTAAAGAATTGTTGCGAATATGTAACTGATATTGACAAAATACGGCTCTTTTGATATAATATAGAAAATCTTAGTGCTTCGGGAATGCCAAGGGATTTAAATAAATATATCAAGGCCGTTAAGTCGGCTTGTATCTTTATGTCCCTGTCATTTTGACAGGGATTTTTTACGGTAAAAAACAGGAGGAAAACAATGGACTTCGTTTTAAAAAATGCTAAAGTTTTTCGCAAAGGTAAGTTCATAAAAGGCGATATTCTTGTAAAAGACGGTCGCCTTAGCCATCTTTTCGGTTTTTCTTCCGTACCCAGCGATGCTATCGTTTATAATGCAGAAAATTGTATTATTATACCGGGTCTTATAGATGTACACGTGCATCTCAGAGAGCCCGGTTTTTCTTTTAAAGAAACGATAAAGTCCGGTACGGAGGCAGCAGCCCACGGCGGATATACTCATATCTGCTCGATGCCCAATCTGAAACCGGTACCGGATTCTGTGAAAAACCTCAAACAACAGCTTGATATAATCAAATCAGACGCTGTCATCAGGGTTACTCCATACGGCTCAATTACAGTTGGACAGAATGGTGACGAGCTTTCCGATATGGACGGTATGAAAAATATGGTAGCAGGTTTTTCTGACGACGGTAAAGGTGTTCAGGAAGCTGAAATGATGATTATGGCTATGGAAAATGCCAGAACCTGCGGCAAAATGATTGTTGCCCACTGTGAAGATAACGCTCTTCTCAACGGTGGCTATATCCACGATGGTGAATATGCCCGTCTCAACGGACACAGAGGTATCTGCTCAGAGAGCGAATATCTTCCCATAAAGCGTGATATTTCTCTTTCCAAAAGGACAGGCTGTGCTTACCACGTCTGCCATATTTCAACAAAGGAAAGCGTTGATATCATAAGACAGGCGAAGAAGGACGGCGTTAACATAACCTGTGAAACTGCACCTCACTATCTTGTTTTTAACGATATGGATTTACAAGAGGACGGCAGATTCAAGATGAATCCTCCGATCAGAGGAGAAGAGGACAGACTGGCGCTTATCGAGGGAATCAAGGACGGCACGATTGATATGATTGCCACTGACCACGCACCTCATACTGCTGAAGAAAAAGGTAAGGGACTTGAAAAGAGTCTTATGGGTGTTGTAGGTATTGAAACGGCATTCCCCGTGCTCTGGACAGAGCTTGTTATGAAAAATGTGATTACTGCCGAACACCTTGTTAAAATTATGAGTACGAATCCTGCAAAACACTTTGGCTTTAAAAGTGCACTTGCAGACGGAGATGTGGCTGATTTTACAGTGTTCGATGTGAGTGAAGAATATGAAATCAATCCTGAGGACTTCCTTTCAATGGGCAGAAGTACACCATTTAAAGGCAGAAAGGTCTATGGTAAGTGTCTTATGACTGTCTGTGACGGAAAGATTGCATATGAGAGTATGGAGGGACGCGAAGAAAAATGAAACAATCAATTTTTGAAATAAAGAGCAACGAAAAAATTGCGAAGGATGTCTACAAAATGGTGCTTTCAGGCGACACATCTGACCTTACAAAACCCGGTCAGTTTGTGAATATAAAGCTTGACGGTTACTTTCTTCGCAGACCGATTTCTGTGTGTGACTATGATGACGGTGTGCTGACACTTATCTACAAAGTAGTAGGTGAGGGCACCGAGGTTATGTCAGAAATGGCATCGGGCGAAAAGCTTGATATTCTCACAGGTCTCGGTAACGGCTTCGACACAGCTGTCAGCGGAGAAAATCCCGTTGTTATCGGCGGCGGTGTGGGCGTACCTCCGATGTTTGGTCTTGCAAGAAAACTTATTTCCGAGGGCAAGAAAGTAACTGCCGTTCTCGGCTTTAATAAGGAAGAGGAAATCTTCTACAAAGATGAGTTTGAGAAGCTGGGCGCAAAGGTGCTCATTTCAACTGTTGACGGCTCTGTGGGTGTAAAAGGCTTTGTAACAGATGCTATGAAAGAAATTGATTTTTCTTACACATACTGCTGCGGTCCCGAGCCTATGCTCAAAGCAGTTTATAATGCTTCAGACAAGTCAGGTCAGTTCAGCTTTGAAGAGAGAATGGGTTGCGGCTTCGGTGCTTGTATGGGCTGCAGCTGCAAAACAAAATACGGCAATAAGAGAATCTGCAAGGAAGGTCCCGTGCTGGTTAAGGAGGAAATCATATGGTAAACTTAAAGGTTAATTTATCAGGCGTAGAACTTGATAATCCCATCATCCCTGCCAGTGGTACATTCGGTTTCGGATATGAATTTGCAGAGCTTTATGATATAAATATTCTCGGTTCACTTTCTTTCAAGGGTACAACTATTGAGCCCCGTTTCGGCAATCCTACTCCCAGAATCGCAGAAACAAGAAGTGGTATGATTAACTCCGTAGGACTTCAGAATCCCGGTGTTGATAAAGTTATTTCTGAAGAATTGCCCAAGCTTCGTGCTTGTTTCAAAAAACCGATTATGGCAAATATCAGCGGTTTTTCAATTGATGAATACAGTAAATGCTGCGAAAAAATCGATAAAGAAGACCAGGTTGAATTTATTGAAGTGAATGTAAGCTGTCCCAATGTTCATAACGGCGGTATGAGCTTCGGCACATCACCTGAGAGTGCAGCAGAGGTCACAAGAGCAGTCAAGGCAGTGACAACAAAGCCTGTTTTCATCAAGCTCAGTCCCAATGTTACAGATATTGTGTCAATCGCCAAGGCTTGTGAGGAAGCGGGTGCAGACGGCATCAGCCTTATCAACACACTTCTCGGAATGAAGATTGACCTTAAAACAAGAAAGCCGGTTATTGCAAATAAGATGGGCGGTTTCTCCGGGGACGCTATTTTCCCGGTTGCAGTAAGAATGGTTTATCAGGTTTATGAAGCAGTCAATATTCCCATCATCGGTATGGGTGGTGTATCCCGCGCAGAGGATGTTATTGAACTTATGCTTGCAGGTGCAACTGCTGTTGAAGTAGGTGCTGCAAACCTGACAGAGCCTTTCGCTTGTAAAAACATTATCGAGGACCTTCCCCGTGTAATGGAAAAATATGGTATTAATAATTTAAAAGATATAATAGGAGGCGCACACTAATGGGTAAAGACGTAATTATCGCATGTGACTTTGACGGAAAAGAGGAGGTTCTCAATTTCCTTGATAAGTTCACAGGAAGAAAACCTTTTGTGAAAATCGGTATGGAGCTGTATTATTCAGCAGGTCCCGATATTGTTAAGGAAATCAAGGCAAGAGGACACAAGATTTTCCTTGACCTTAAACTCCACGACATTCCCAACACAGTAAAAAAATCAATGGCAGTTTTGTCAAAGTTGGATGTTGATATGTGCAACCTCCACGCAGCAGGTACTGTCGCTATGATGGAAGCAGCAATCGAAGGACTTACACGTCCTGACGGCACAAGACCTCTTCTTATTGCGGTTACACAGCTTACATCAACAAGCGAGGAGAGAATGAAAGAAGACCTTCTCATCGAAAAGCCTATTGATGAGGTTATTATGCACTACGCTTCACGCGCAAAGGTTGCAGGTCTTGACGGTGTTGTATGTTCACCCCTTGAGGCAGCAAAGGTTAAGTCTGTATGCGGAGATGAATTCCTCACAGTTACTCCCGGTGTGCGTTTTGCAGACGGTGAAGTCGGCGACCAGGTGAGAATCGCAACTCCCGAAAGAGCAAAAGAAATCGGCTCAGACTATATCGTTGTGGGCAGACCTATCACTCAGGCTCAGGACCCCGTAGCAGCTTACGAGAGATGCGTAAGAGAATTTGTTGATTAATTACTTAAAATAAAGGAGAAAACGATTATGGAAAGACTTATTGCAGAAGATTTGCTCTCTATCAGAGCTGTATTTTTCAGACCTGACGAGCCCTTTACATGGGCAAGTGGTATCAAAAGCCCTGTTTATTGCGACAACAGACTTACTCTCACAGCTCCCAAAGTAAGAAACGATGTTGAAAACGCACTTGCAGAAACAATCAAGAGAGAGTATCCCGAATGTGAAGTTCTTATGGGAACAAGCACAGCAGGTATTGCTCACGCAGCTATCACAGCTCACATTCTCGGACTTCCTATGGGTTATGTCCGTTCAGGTTCAAAAGACCACGGCAGACAGAATCAGATTGAAGGTAAGCTTGAAAAAGGTCAGAAGGTTGTTGTTGTTGAAGACCTTATTTCAACAGGCGGCAGTGTTATCGAAGTTGTTAATGTTCTTCGCGAAGCAGGTGCAGAGGTGCTTGGTATTGTAAGCATCTTCACATACGGTATGCAGAAAGGTATTGACAGACTCGCTGCTGCTGATGTAAAGAATGTATCTCTCACAAACTTTGATGTTATCGCAAATGTAGCAGCCGAAACAGGCTATATCAAGCGTGAAGATGTTGAAAGACTTATTAAATTCAGAAACAATCCTTCAGACGAAAGCTGGATCGGGTGAAAAATATGAGAAGTCTTATTGATATTAATGATTTGTCAATTGAAGAAATTGATGAGCTTATTGCCACAGCAAACGATATCATAGATAATCCCCAAAAATATGCACACAAGTGTGAGGGCAAAAAACTTGCCACACTTTTCTTTGAGCCTTCAACAAGAACAAGACTCAGTTTCGAGGCAGCTATGTATGAGCTGGGCGGTAATGTTCTTGGCTTTTCGGAAGCTCAGTCATCATCAGCAGCAAAAGGTGAGAGCGTTTCTGACACAGTAAAAACAGTAAGCTGTTATGCAGAAATTATCGCTATGCGCCATCCTAAAGAGGGTGCACCTCTGGTTGCTTCCAGAAAAGCATCAGTGCCCATCATCAACGCAGGTGACGGCGGACACAACCACCCTACACAGACACTTACAGACCTCCTCACTATCCATCGTGAAAAGGGCAGATTTGACAATCTTACAATCGGCTTCTGCGGAGACCTGAAATTCGGCAGAACAGTTCATTCTCTCATCGAAGCTATGTCAAGGTATAAGAATATCAAGGTTGTTCTCATTTCACCCGTTGAGCTGAAACTTCCCAGCTACATCAAACACGATGTTTTAAAGGCTAACAATATTGAGTATGTGCAGACAACCAATCTTGAAGAGGTTATGCCTACACTTGACATTCTCTATATGACTCGTGTTCAGCGCGAAAGATTCTTCAATGAGGACGATTATGTCCGTCTTAAAGACAGCTATATTCTCACTCCTCAGAAGCTTCTCAGTGCTAAGGAAGACTTGTGCATTATGCATCCGCTTCCGAGAGTCAATGAAATTTCAACGGCTATTGATGACGATCCCCGAGCTTGTTATTTCAAGCAGGTGCTTAACGGAAAATATATCAGAATGGCACTTATCCTGAAACTTCTGGAGGTGGAATAAATGATAGTAGACGCAATTAAAAACGGTATTGTAATTGACCACATTACAGCTGGTCACGCTATGGAACTTTATTCCATTCTGAACCTTGATGAATTAGACTGCACAGTTGCGATTCTCAAGAATGTTCCCAGTAAGAAGAAGGGGAAGAAGGATATTATCAAAATTGACACGCTTATTGATGTGGATTTTGATGTTCTCGGCTATGTTGATCCCAATATCACAGTCAGCATTATCAAGGAAGGCAAAGTTCAGAAGAAGCTTGAAATGACTCTTCCGGAAACAGTTACTAATGTGCTCAGATGCAAAAATCCCCGTTGCATCACATCTACCGAGCAGGAGCTTGACCATGTGTTCAAACTGACGGATGCAAAGCGTAAAATTTACAGATGTATCTATTGTGAAAGTCAGGCAAAGTAATAACTAAAAAATACATTTAAAATTTTGGTTTTTTTGTAAGTAAAACTGTTGACTATCTATTCGGCAAAATGTATAATTAACATAATAGATTAATATGCGTTTTTCACAACTGACGGAAAAGGTGAGAATAACACCGGGGAAGTGAGAAACTTAAAATTTTTGTCGACCGTCTGGGCAGTTCTATCTTCATCAAACAGTAGGAGAGAACTGCCTTTAACTGCTTTCAGGAGGTAAAATAAAATGAAAAAAGTTGCTATTATTATGGGCAGTGACAGTGACCTGCCTGTTATCGAAAAAGGTATTGCCAAGCTTGAAGAGTTCGGCATTGAATTTGAAGTACACGTTTTTTCAGCTCACAGAACACCCGTTGAAGCAAAAGTGTTCTCTGAAACAGCAAGAGAAAATGGTTTTGGTGTAATTATCGCAGCAGCAGGTATGGCAGCACACCTTGCAGGTGCAATTGCAGCAAACACAACTCTTCCCGTAATCGGAATTCCCGTTAAGAGTACAAATCTTGACGGTATGGATGCTCTTCTTTCAACTGTTCAGATGCCTACCGGTATTCCCGTTGCAACAGTTGCAATCAACGGCGCAGCAAATGCAGCACTTCTCGCAATTGAAATTCTTGCAGTTACAGATGCAGACCTTGCTGCAAAGCTTGATGCTATGAGAAAAGAAGGCGCAGAAACAGTTCTCAAAAAGGACGCTGCAATTTCAGCAAAATACTCTAAATAAGGAATTGATATAAATGGGCGGTTTTTTCGGTGCAGTGTCTGAAAGAGACTGTATTATAGATGTTTTCTTCGGTGTTGACTATCACTCGCATCTCGGCACACGCCGTGGCGGTATGGCTGCATACGACGAAGAAATTGGTCTTCAAAGAGAAATTCACAATATTGAAAACTCACCCTTCAGAACAAAGTTTGAAGGCATAACGGAAGAGATGAAAGGTAAAGCCTGTATCGGCTGCATCAGTGACAGCGACCCTCAGCCTCTTCTTATCCGTTCAGAGCTTGGCACATACGCAATCTGTACTGTGGGTTCAATCAACAATGCATCAGAGCTTGTTGAAAAATATCTTACAACCGGTGGCCACTTCAGTGCTATGACAGGTGGTAAGGTTAACGGCACAGAGCTTGTTGCAGCTCTTATAAGCCAGAAATCAAGTTTTGTTGAAGGTATTAAATTTGTTCAGGATGTGGTTGACGGCTCAATGTCAATCCTTATCCTCAAAGAAGGCGGTTCAATTATCGCCGCAAGAGATAAAATGGGAAGAATTCCCGTTCTTCTCGGCAAAGACGACGAAGGTCACTGTGTAACCTTTGAAAGCTTTGCTTATGATAAACTGGGCTACACTCCCGAAAAGGAATTGGGCCCCGGTGAAATCGTAGAAATAACTTCAAAAAGTATAGAAGTTTTGTCAGAGGCAAGAAAAGAAATGAAAATCTGTGCTTTCCTCTGGACATATTACGGCTATCCCACATCGATTTATGAAGGAGTCAATGTTGAGGCTATGCGTTACCGTAACGGTGAAATTATGGCTGAAACAGACAAAAAGAACGGTATTGCTCAGGACCTTGATTATGTTGCAGGTGTTCCCGATTCAGGAACTCCCCACGCAATCGGTTATGCAAACAAAAGTCTTGCAGACTTTGCCCGTCCCTTCATAAAATATACTCCTACCTGGCCGAGAAGTTTTATGCCCTCTAACCAGAAAGAGAGAAACAAGGTTGCAAAGATGAAGCTTGTTCCTGTCCACGAACTGATTGAAGGTAAAAAACTCCTCTTCGTGGATGACAGTATCGTGCGCGGCACACAGCTTCGCGAAACTGTTGATTTCCTCTATGAAAACGGTGCAAAGGAAGTTCACATCCGCTCTGCTTGTCCTCCCATTATGTACGGCTGTAAATATCTCAATTTCTCACGCAGCACATCAGAAATGGAGCTCATCGCAAGACAGACAATTATGGAGCTTGAGGGTGAAGAAGGGGAGAAACACATCGAAGAATACAGTGACGGCTCAACAGAGAGAGGCAAGGCGATGCGTAAAGCAATCTGCGATAAGCTTCATTTCTCTTCTCTTGAATATCAGTCACTTGAAGGTGTTATCAAATCAATAGGCTTACCTGCTTGTAAGGTTTGTACCTATTGCTGGAACGGTAAAGAATAAATTATTATAAATTCAAATTGAAAGGAAGATTAACTGTGAACAATTCAAAATCAGACAGCTACGCATCAGCAGGTGTTGATATTACTGCCGGCTACAAAGCGGTTGAACTTATGAAACAGCATATTGCAAGAACAATAACAAAAGGTGCTGCTTCCGACATCGGCGGTTTCGGCGGACTTTTCGAGCTTGACCTTACAGGCATCAGCCGTCCCGTACTTGTAAGCGGTACTGACGGTGTTGGTACAAAACTTAAACTCGCATTCATTATGGATAAACACGACACAGTAGGTATTGACTGCGTTGCTATGTGCGTTAACGATATTATCTGCTGCGGTGCTAAGCCCTTGTTCTTCCTTGACTATATTGCTTGTGGTAAAAATGTTCCCGAAAAAATCGCAAGTATCGTTTCAGGTGTTGCTGAAGGCTGTGTACAGTCAGGTGCATCACTTATCGGCGGTGAAACAGCAGAAATGCCCGGTTTCTATCCCGTAGATGAATATGACCTTGCAGGTTTCTCAGTAGGCGTTGTTGACAGAGAAAAAGTTGTTGACAATTCAACTGTTAAAGAAGGCGACGCAATCATCGCTCTCAAATCAAGCGGTGTTCACTCAAACGGCTTCTCACTTGTAAGAAAAGTATTTGATGTAGAAAACAATGACATCAAAACTCCCAACGAAAAACTCGGTGGTAAATCAATCGGTGAAACACTCCTTACTCCCACAAAGATTTATGTGAAACCCGTTCTTGCTCTTCTTGAAGAAGTTAAAGTCAAGGCTATTTCACACATCACAGGCGGCGGATTCTACGAGAATATTCCGAGAAGTATCCCCAAGGGCTTCGGTGCAAAAATCAAGAGAAGCGATGTTCAGGTGCTTCCTATTTTTGAACTTATTGCTGAAACAGGTAACATCCCTGAAAGAGATATGTTCAACACATTCAATATGGGTGTTGGTATGAGCATCGTTGTAAACAAGGAAGATGCTGACAAGGCTATTGAAATTCTCCGTGCAAACGGCGAAGATGCTTACATTCTCGGTGAAGTTGTTGCCTCCGAAGAGGGTGTTATCATTGAGTAAAAAAAATATTGCCGTTCTCGTTTCAGGCGGCGGAACAAATCTTCAGAGTCTTATAGACTGCCAGAAGGAAGGCTTTTTCGGAGAGAGCGAAATAACTCTTGTCTGTGCATCAAAGCCCGGCGTCTATGCTCTTGAAAGAGCTGCAAATGCAGGTATCAAAGGTACTGTACTTGCAAGGCGTGACTATGAAGATATTGCGTCTTACTCAAAGGCACTTGTGGAAACACTCAGAAGTGAAAACATAGACCTTGTTGTCCTTGCAGGATTCCTCACAATTATTGATGAGCAGGTCTATGAAGCGTTTCCCAATAAAATCATAAATGTTCATCCTGCACTTATTCCCTCATTCTGCGGAAAAGGTTATTACGGTCTTCACGTTCACGAAGCAGCACTTAAGAAAGGTGTAAAGGTTTCAGGTGCAACAGTGCACTTTGTAACTCCCGAATGTGATGCAGGTCCCATCATTCTCCAGAAAGCTGTTGAAGTAAAGCAGGGTGACACACCTGAAACTCTCCAGAAAAGAATTATGGAAGAGGCAGAGTGGAAGATTCTTCCTCTTGCAGTTAAGCTTTTCTGCGAAGACAGAATCAGAGTTGAAAATGATATAGTTATCATATCCGAATAAATTCCTAACCTTGTATGAAAGGAACTGATAAAATGGAAATCAAAACAATTGCAAACGAACTTAATTCTCTTGCTTATCACGGCAGAGGTATTATTATCGGCAAGTCTGCTGACGGCAAAAAGGCAGTAACAGCGTACTTCATTATGGGCAGAAGCGAAAACAGCCGTAACCGTGTTTTCGTTGCTGAAGGCGAGGCTATGCGTACAAAGGCTTTTGATGAGTCAAAAATGACAGACCCTCATCTTATTATCTATTATCCCGTAAGAGTTCTCGGAAACAAGACAATTGTTACCAACGGCGACCAGACTGACACACTCTATGAGCTTATGGACAAACAGATGACATTTGAACAGGCTCTTCGTACAAGAGAATTTGAAGATGACGCTCCCAATTTCACTCCCAGAATTTCAGGTGTAATCCGTCTTGAAAATGACGGTATGAATTATGCTATGTCAATCCTCAAGAGTGCAGAAGGTGATGATTCATCCTGCGAAAGATTTACATATGCATATTCTAACCCTATTGCAGGTAAGGCAAAGTTTATCCACACATACAACTGTGACGGAAATCCTCTTCCTTCATTTGAGGGTGAGCCTAAAACTCTTGAGCTTCCCGATGTTTCTATCGACGAGCTTACAGACCTTATCTGGACTAATCTTAACGAAGACAACAAGGTTTCACTTTTCGTAAGATATATTGATATCGAATCAGGAAAAGCTGAAACAAGAATTGTAAATAAAAACAAGTAATTCAGGAGGCAAGTATGAAAGAATTTGAACTTAAATACGGTTGTAACCCCAATCAGAAACCTGCTAAAATTTTTATGGCTGACGGTAAAGAACTTCCCATCGAAATTCTTAACGGCAGACCCGGTTTCATCAACTTCCTTGACGCTTTCAACAGCTGGCAGCTTGTTAAGGAAATCAAAGAGGCTCTCGGTGAAGTTGCAGCAACTTCATTCAAACACGTGAGCCCCACATCAGCAGCTATCGGCACACGCCTTCCTGAAAGTCTCAAAAAGGCTTGTTTCGTTGACGATATTGAAGGCCTTGACGATTCACCCCTTGCTTGTGCATACGCAAGAGCAAGAGGTACAGACAGAATGTCATCTTTCGGTGACTGGATTGCACTTTCAGATGTCTGCGATGTAACAACAGCAAAGCTTATTGCTCGTGAAGTTTCTGACGGTGTTATCGCTCCCGGTTATGAGCCTGAAGCACTTGAAATTCTCAAAGGCAAGAGAAAAGGCAGCTACAATATCGTTAAAATTGACCCCGACTATGTTCCCGCTCCCGTAGAACACAAGGATGTTTACGGTATCACATTTGAGCAGGGCAGAAATGAGTTCAAAATCAACGAAGAACTCCTTTCAAACCTTGTAACAGAAAATAAAGATGTTCCCGACAGTGCAAAGAGAGACCTTATCATCGCTCTTATCACTCTCAAGTACACACAGTCAAACTCAGTTTGCTACGCAGTAGACGGACAGGCAATCGGTGTTGGTGCAGGTCAGCAGTCAAGAATCCACTGCACACGCCTTGCAGGTAGCAAAGCTGATAACTGGCATCTTCGTCAGCATCCCATGGTTCTCGGTCTTCCTTTCCTTGATACAATCGGCAGACCTGACCGTGACAATGTAATCGATGTTTACATTTCAGATGACTATGAAGATGTACTTGCTGAGGGCAACTGGCAGAAATATTTCAAAACAAAACCCGAAACACTTACAAGAGAGATTAAGAGAGAATATCTTTCTTCACTCAGCGGTGTAGCTCTCGGCTCCGACGCATTCTTCCCCTTCGATGACAACATCGAAAGAGCGAAGAGAAGCGGTGTTTCTTATATTGCACAGCCCGGCGGTTCAATCAGAGATGATGTTGTAATTAACTGCTGTAATAAATACAATATGACAATGTCATTTACAGGAATGAGATTGTTCCACCATTAAGGAGATTATGAAATGAACTTTTTTGACGAACTCGCAAATTTTGATAACGAGGTATTCTCTGCTTGTGACCTTGAAATGAAAAGACAGCAGCACAATATTGAGCTTATCGCTTCAGAAAATATTGTGTCAAAGGCTGTACTTCTTGCAGCAGGTACTGTTCTTACAAACAAGTATGCAGAAGGATATCCCTCAAAGAGATATTACGGCGGATGTGAGCGTGTTGATATCGTAGAAAATATCGCAAGAGAAAGAGCTAAAGAGCTCTTCGGAGCAGAACACGCAAATGTTCAGCCTCACAGTGGTGCAAACGCAAACCTTGCAGCATTCTTTGCTCTTCTTGAATGCGGTGACACAGTTATGGGTCTTAACCTTGCAAACGGCGGACACCTTTCACACGGCTCACCTGTAAACATTTCAGGTAAATACTTTAATGTTGTTCCTTATGGTGTTTCAGATGACACTGAGATGATTGACTATGAGGAAATGAGAAGAATTGCTATTGAATGCAAACCCAAGATGATTGTTTCAGGTGCAAGTGCATATTCAAGAACAATTGACTTTGAAAAAATCAGAGCAATCTGTGACGAAGTGGGCGCATATATGATGGTTGACATCGCACACATCGCAGGTCTTGTGGCAGCAGGTCTTCATCCCAGTCCCGTGCCCTATGCAGATGTTGTGACTTCAACAACTCACAAGACTCTCCGTGGTCCCCGTGGCGGTCTTATTCTCTGCAAAGAGCAGTATGCAAAGCAGATTGATAAAGCTGTTTTCCCCGGCACACAGGGTGGTCCTCTTATGCACATCATCGCAGCTAAGGCAGTTGCTTTCGGTGAGGCACTTAAGCCTGAATTCAAGGAATACCAGGCACAGGTTATTAAAAATGCAACAACTCTCTGTAACGCAATGAAGGAAGAAGGCTTCAGAATCGTTTCTGACGGCACAGATAACCATCTTATGCTTGTTGACCTTACTCCCTTTGATATTACAGGTAAAGAGCTTGAAAAGCGTCTTGATGAAGTTCATATCACAGTAAATAAAAATACAATCCCCAACGAAAAGCTCAGTCCCTTTGTAACAAGCGGTATCAGAATCGGTACTCCCGCAGTTACATCCCGTGGCTTCAAGGAAGAAGAAATGCTCCTTATCGCTAAATGGATTAAGCTCGTTGCAACGGATTTTGAAAACTCAAAAGATAAAATTACTGAAGAAGTAATGGCTCTTTGCGAAAAATTCCCGATCTATCAATAACAAAAAGGGAGGTATTTCCTATGAAACTTTTGGTTGTAGGTGGTGGCGGACGCGAACACGCCATTATTAAAAAGCTGAAAGAAAATGCAAATGTTGAAAAAATCTATGCACTTCCCGGCAACGGCGGTATTGCTGAAGATGCTGAGTGTGTAAACATCGGTGCAAAGGATATCGAAAAGCAGGTTGAGTTTGCAGTGCAGAACGGTATTGATTTTGCAGTTGTGGCTCCTGATGATCCCCTCGTTTTAGGCGCAGTTGATGCTCTTAATGAGGCAGGAATCAAATGCTTCGGTCCTAAAAAGAACGCAGCAATCATCGAAGGCAGTAAAGTTTTCTCAAAAAATCTTATGAAAAAATACGGCATCCCCACTGCAGAATATGAAGTTTTTTCTGACGCAGAGGATGCACTCAGATACATTGAAACCTGTCCTATTCCCACAGTTATCAAGGCTGACGGTCTTGCTCTCGGTAAGGGCGTTATAATCGCTATGACCCGTGAAGAAGCTGTGGATGCAGTAAAAGAAATTATGGAGGATAAGGTTTTCGGCGAAAGCGGTAACAATATCGTTATTGAAGAATTCCTTACAGGTCCTGAGGTTTCCGTTCTTTCATTCACAGACGGTAACACAGTTGTTCCTATGATTTCTTCAATGGACCACAAACGCGCACTTGACGGTGACGAAGGTCTCAACACAGGCGGGATGGGTACAATTGCTCCCAATCCCTATTATACAGAAGCTGTGGCAAAGGAATGTATGGAAAAAATCTTCCTTCCCACAATCAAGGCTATGAAAGAAGAGGGCAGGGAATTCAAAGGCTGTCTCTATTTCGGTCTTATGATTACGCCCAAGGGTCCGAAGGTTATTGAATATAACTGTCGTTTCGGTGACCCCGAAACACAGGTTGTTCTTCCTCTTCTTGAAAGCGACCTTCTTGATATTATGGTTGCTTGTGCAGACGGCACACTCAGTGAAACAGAGGTTAAATTCTCTGACAAAAACGCTTGTTGTGTTGTTATGGCATCGGAGGGTTATCCTAAAAAATATCAGACAGGTTTCGAAATCAAGGCTGAGAAAGATGGAAATTATGAACTCTATATCGCAGGTGCGAAGCTTTCGGATGACGGAAAACTTCTGACAGGCGGCGGTCGAGTTCTCGGTGTTGTTTCAACTGACGAAACACTTAAAGGTGCAGTTGAAAAAGCATATAAATGCGTAGAGAAAGTCAGCTTTGAAAACGCTTTTTACAGAAAAGACATCGGTAAAAGAGCACTCTTGAAAACGGAGGAATAAGAAATGGTATACAGAATTTTTGTAGAAAAAAAGCCCGGTCTTGAAAATGAAGCTAACGAGCTCAGACACGAACTTCGTTCTCTTCTTTCTATCAAAGGTCTTGAAAAACTCAGAATTTTCAACAGATATGATGTTGAAAATATTGATGAAGAACTGTTTGAAAAGAGCAAAATGACAGTTTTTGCAGAGCCTCAGCTCGACAATATCAGTGATGATTTTTCAGATGCTGATGCAATTGTTTTTGCAACAGAATATCTTCCCGGTCAATTTGACCAGAGAGCAGATTCTGCAGCACAGTGTATCCAGATTATTTCCCAGGGCGAAAAACCCACAGTAAGAACAGCAAAAATCTATGCTCTTTACGGTGAAATTTCTGACGCTGAACTTGCAGAAATCAAAAAATATGTAATCAACCCCGTTGAGTCCCGTGAAGCTTCACTTGAGAAGCCCGAAACTCTCGCAACAGATTACGATATTCCCACAGAGGTTGAAACTCTTGACGGATTTATTGACCTTGATAAGGACGGCCTGGCTTCATTCGTTAAGTCATATGGTCTTGCTATGGACAATGACGACATCAAATTCTGTCAGGATTACTTCAAATCTGAAAACAGAAACCCCACAATCACTGAAATCAGAATGATTGATACATATTGGTCTGACCACTGCCGTCACACAACATTCCTCACAACAATTGACAGTGTTAAATTCGAGGATGAGCTCATTGAAAACGCTTGGAAAGAATATATCGCAAAGCGTGAAGAGCTGGGCAGAACAAAGCCTATAAATCTTATGGATGTTGCAACTCTTGCAACAAGAGTTCTCAAGAAGAACGGCAAACTTGAAAAGCTTGATGAATCAGAAGAAATCAATGCTTGTACAGTTAAAATCACAGTAGATGTTGACGGAAAAGACGAAGAATGGCTTCTTCTTTTCAAGAACGAAACACATAACCATCCCACAGAAATCGAGCCCTTCGGTGGCGCTGCAACTTGTATTGGTGGTGCAATCCGTGACCCGCTTTCAGGCCGTTCATATGTTTACGGCGCTATGCGTGTTACAGGCGCAGGTAATCCTCTCAAGAGTGTTGCAGAAACAATGAAGGGTAAGCTTCCTCAGAGAAAGATTGTCAGAACTGCTGCTGCAGGTTATTCTTCATACGGTAACCAGATTGGTCTTGCAACAGGTCAGGTTGACGAGCTCTATCACGACGGCTATGTTGCAAAGAGAATGGAAATCGGTGCAGTTGTTGCTGCAGCACCCGCTAAGAATGTACGCAGAGAGCGTCCTGAAGACGGCGATGTAGTTATTCTTCTCGGTGGCAGAACAGGTCGTGACGGTTGCGGCGGTGCAACAGGCTCTTCAAAATCACATACACTTGAATCACTTGAAAGCTGTGGTGCAGAAGTTCAGAAGGGTAACGCTCCCGAAGAAAGAAAACTTCAGAGACTCTTCAGAAACGCAGAGGCATCATACCTCATCAAGCGTTGTAACGACTTCGGTGCAGGTGGCGTTTCTGTTGCTATCGGTGAACTTGCAGACGGCCTTGAAATCGACCTTAACAAAGTTCCCAAGAAATATGACGGTCTTGACGGCACAGAACTTGCAATCAGTGAAAGCCAGGAAAGAATGGCAGTTGTAGTTGAAGAAAAGGATGTTCAGAGATTCCTTGAACTCGCTGCTCTTGAAAACCTTGAAGCAACTCCCGTTGCAGTTGTAAAGGCAGAGCCTCGTCTTGTAATGCACTGGAATGGTAAGAAAATCGTTGATATTTCAAGAGAATTCCTTAACTCAAACGGTGCTGAAAAACATATCGACATCGCTCCCGTTAAACCTGAATGTTATAAAAAATCAGTTGAGGGCTCTTTCGAAAAGAATATGCTCTCTCTCGCAGATGACCTTAATGTCTGCTCAAAGAGAGGCCTTTCAGAGCGTTTTGACTCAACAATCGGTGCAGGTACAGTTCTTATGCCTTTCGGTGGTAAGCATCAGCAGACACCTATCCAGGCTATGGTACACAAAATCTCAACAGAGAAAGCAAAGACAACTTCCTGCTCACTTATGTCATGGGGTTACAATCCCTTTATCGCTGAAAAGAGCCCCTATCATTCAGCATATCTTGCAGTAATCGAATCAGTTTCAAAGCTTATTGCAACAGGTGCAAAATTTGAAGATGTTTATCTTACCTTCCAGGAATATTTCGAGAAGCCTCTCAAATCTCCTCAGCGTTGGGGTAAACCTCTTTCAGCACTTCTCGGTGCATTCAAAGCACAGCTTGAGCTTGAAATTGCATCAATCGGCGGTAAAGACTCAATGAGCGGTTCATTCGAAGATATTGATGTTCCTCCCACACTTGTTTCGTTCGCTGTTACAACTGAAAAGGTTGACAGCATCGTATCTCCCGAATTCAAGGCAGCAGGACACAATGTATGCCTTGTTAAGCCTGAATACGATGAAAACGGTCTTCCTGTTACTGCATCACTTAAAGATGTATTTGCAAAAGTAAATGCTCTTCTCTCAAGCGGAAAAGCAGTTGCAGCATACACACCCACACTCGGCGGTGTAGCAGAAGCAGTTATGAAGATGTGCTTCGGTAACGATATCGGTTTCAGATTTGAAGATAGCGTTTCAGCAGATGAAATCTTCGGTTATAACTACGGCGCATTTGTTCTTGAAATGGCTGATGATTCAGTTGAAGGAATCCTTCTCGGTAAAACTACTGAAGAAAAAGCTATTGTCAAAGGCGATGACACAGTATGTCTTAAGGGTCTGCTTAAGGTTTATGAAGATAAGCTTGAGCCTATCTATTCATGCAACATTCAGACAGAGGGCAAGGAAATTCCTGCTTTCTCATTTGATGCAACTGAAAGAAAAGCACCCGCAATCAAGTGTGCAAAACCCAAAGTGCTTATTCCCGTATTCCCCGGCACAAACTGTGAATATGATTCAGCAAAAGCTATGGAATACGCAGGTGCAGAAGCAGAGATCATCGTTCTTAACAACCTTACATCAGAAGGTATCACAAGAAGCGTTGAGAAATTTGCTGCTTCACTCGAAACTGCACAGATGGTATTTGTTCCCGGTGGCTTCTCAGGTGGTGACGAGCCCGACGGTTCAGGTAAATTCATCACAGCCTTCTTCCGTAACGCAGCAGTTAAAGAGGGCGTAACAGATCTTCTTGAAAACCGTGACGGTCTTATGTGCGGTATCTGTAACGGCTTCCAGGCACTTATCAAGCTTGGTCTTGTTCCTTACGGTAAGATTATTGATACAGATGAAAACTGTCCCACACTTACATTCAACACAATCGGTCGCCATCAGTCAAGACTTGTAAGAACAAGAATTGCTTCTAATAAGTCACCCTGGCTTGCAGCTACAAATGTTGGTGATGTTTATACAGTGCCGATTTCACACGGCGAAGGTCGTTTCCTTGCAAGTGACGAGCTTATTAAAAAACTTGCTGAAAACGGACAGATTGCAACACAGTATGTTGACCTTGACGGTACACCTACTGATGACATCCGTTTCAATCCCAACAATTCAGCTTTCGCAATTGAAGGTATTACTTCACCTGACGGCAGAGTATTTGGTAAGATGGGTCACTCAGAGCGTAAAGGCTACGGTCTCTACAAGAATGTAGACGGCGTATTCGATATGCAGATGTTTGAATCAGCAGTAAAATACTTTAAATAATTATAAAAATTCAGCGGAGATTTAAACATCTCCGCTGTTTTTCGGAAGGAAAAAATAAATGGAAAAATCTTTTGAAAATCTCTATCTGTCGGCGGAACTTCAAAGAGCCGTTGAAGATATGGGATTCAAGGAAATGACCGAAATTCAGTCAAAAGCAATACCTCTCATCAGAACAGGTGCAGATGTAATCGGTCGTTCCCAGACAGGTACGGGAAAGACAGTGGCTTTTGCCATTCCTGCTCTTGAAACACTTGACCCTGACCTTGATAAAGTGCAGATTATCATTCTTTGTCCCACCCGTGAACTTGCGATGCAGGGCGCAGGGGAAATCAAGAAACTTTCACGCTTTATGCACAAGGTCAAAGTCTGTGATGTTTACGGCGGAGCACCGATGGACAGGCAGATTCTTAAAATCAAAAAGGCAAACATTGTCATCGGTACACCGGGACGCATTATGGACCATATGAGAAGAAGAACGCTGAAGCTCAGTGACATAAAAATGGTCGTTCTTGACGAGGCTGACGAAATGCTCAGTATGGGCTTCAGAGAGGACATTGAAGAAATCCTCTCTCATACTCCTGATGACAGACAGACTGTACTTTTCTCTGCGACAATGCCAAAGGAAATTCTTGAAATCACTGAGAAATTCCAGAGAAATCCTCTTATGATTGAAATTCAGTCACAGAGTATGACGGTTGAGCATATAAAACAGAGTTTCATCGAAGTTCCTATGGGCAAAAAGATGGATGCACTGAATATGCTTCTGCGATATTTTGCACCTAAGAGAGCGATGATTTTCTGCAATACAAAGGTAATGGTTGAGGATTTGGGTAAATATCTGAAAGAAAACGGATTTGATTCCGAGTCGCTCCACGGTGATATGCAGCAGTCATCCCGTACACGGGTTATGGATTCATTCAAGTCGGGTCTCAGCAACATTCTTATTGCAACGGATGTGGCAGCGCGTGGTATTGATGTGAGCGATATAGATTTTGTTTTCAACTACGATATTCCTCAGAACAGAGAATATTATGTTCACCGCATAGGCAGAACAGGCAGAGCAGGTAAAGACGGAAGTGCAGTCACAATCTGCAGCGGCAGACGACAGATTATGACAATCAGAGATATTGCCCGTAGTACAAAGTCTGAAATTGAACAACTTGATTTGCCGAGCACCGATGATTTGAGAAACAAACTTGCCGAGAGGGAACTTGCTTCTCTTAAAGAACAGCTTGACATAAATGTCGATGACAGATATAACAGACTTCTCAATGACCTTCTCAGTGATGGCATTTCTCTCTATGACCTTTCAGCGAAACTTCTGCAAATTATTATGGGTGAAAAAATGGAGCAGATTTCTTCACTTGAATCATTCGGCAGAAAGAACAGGGGAGACGACAAGGACTTCTGCAAAATCATAATTTCAATCGGTAGAAACAGACGCGTTGCACCTAACCACATTATGTGTGCGATTGCGGACAGAACCGGAATTTCAGGTAAAGAAATCGGCAAAATTGAGATTTATGATGACCATACTATTGTAGGAATTCCCAAGGATAAGGCTGATGAAATTATCTTAAAAATGATTGGTTGTAAAATCAACAGTCATATTGTTCAGACCGGTGTTTACAAAGAAAAGAAAACAAGCGTAAAGCCTGAAAAACATCACAAGATTGTTGGTAAAGAAAAAGACAAACCAAGATATAAAAAAGACAACAAAAAGGATAAGTCTTTCAGAAAACCAAAAGATAAGCAGAAAATAAAAAAGAAAAGATAAAAAAGTCCCTCAACCTTAAAAAGTTGAGGGATATACTTATTTTTCCAGAGAAATGAGCATTTCTGTCAGTTCCTTATAAAATGCGTGGACTTCTGCTTTCTTTGAAAAAAGCCCGATTGGTGTGCCGTGGTCACCTACACGCGTAGGCATAACATTCCAAACACCTGTGACTATTTTTCCGTCAAAGTCTCTTGCTGGTTCATCAAGCGGATTTTTGGCTGATGCCGTATTTACAAGGCCGTCATTTGAAAGCCATTCATCGTTAAATATAATTCCGAATGTATCTTCGGGAGCACCGTACAATATAAGAAGTGTTCCTGTAAGCGCGAGGAATAAGAAATCGGTATTTATCGGAAGTTTGCTGTATTTACCTGAGGCATCGTAGGTGTAGCAAAAATAGCTGATGTTTTCACTTATTTTAATTTTATCGTTCAGATTCTTTGCCCCTTCAAGAGAAAGGTCATAAACAACAGCATCCTTTGTGTTGCCGAATCTGTCAACGGCAACCTGAAGCTCCTCCTCGGGGACGGTTTCACCGGGAATATTTGTCAGTCCGAAATGCTCAAGATGAAAGTCAACCAATGTTCCGTTGAGAAAGCTTCTGCCAACAATACCTGCATAATATGTGGCCACAAGCTCCATAATCGGCTTCAGATAAAATGTTTCACAGAAATTATAAGAAGTAGTGCCGTTGTTCGGAGTGCATATAGTTGTCACACTTTCAACCAGGTGTTCTTGGCCGCCTGTGAAAAGACCGGAAATTGAGTTTTTATCAGTTGCGTTTATTTCATCTTTATCGCCGTAAGTCAGCAGATGAGCAAGAAGTCTTGCGACTTGTCCGCCGTGGCTGTGGCCGATAAGGTGAATTTTTTTGTTTTCACTCCAATCAGGAACCAGCGATTCATCGTATGTTCTGCCGTATCTGTCGTGACCGTGAGCTTTTGAGTGTGCCTCGCCGTAGTCAATGGTTGTGCCGGTAAGCTGTGCGTAAACTTCACAAGCATTATCCCACGCACTTGAAAGGGGACCTACTGACACGTCATAGGCTTCGATGTTGTTGCTTCTGAGATGTTTCATAAGGCTTCCCGTAGTACCGCCCCAGTAGGGGATAATTTTGTTTATTCCCTCGTCTCTGCCCCAACCGAACATACCGTGGATGAAAATAAACGGATATTTATTTTCATATTCAGCAGGGGTTTCTGCACTGCATATCAGAGTGACAGAAAAAGCCATTATGATGCACAATATTAAGGCTGTAAGTCTTTTAGCAATTTTCATTTTTTTCATCAGCTTTCTATATGTTTTTAAGTCGTGTGTTCTGATTACTTTTATTATATCAGTTTGAAAACTTACATACAATGACTGTAAAATTAAAAAGTATAAATTTTTATTTCAAAACTTGACTTAACCTGAATAATGTTATATAATTTATTGTAATATTTTAAAAGTTATGAAGAGTTCAGTTTTCTACTGAATGCCACAGAGAGGGAAGCCGTGGCTGAAAGCTTCCTGCAAAGAGGTTTTAAACACGCCGACTCTGAACTGCCTGCGATGAGCAGTGCCGTATTTCTGCGTTAAGGATAAATTAAGGTGGTGCTTTTTGCACAATTCGGGTGGTACCGCAGAGCTTTTGCTTTGTCCCGATTTGTTTGCAGGGGGCATTATATTTTTTTGTAAACAAATATTTCAATATACAAGGAGAAATCAATTATGAAATGGACAGGTCTTAACGAACTTCGTGAAAAATACCTTGAGTTCTTTGAGAGTAAGGGACATCTTCGTCTTCCCTCATTCTCGCTTGTTCCTCAGGGAGATAAGAGTCTTCTTCTTATCAACTCAGGTATGGCACCTATGAAAAAGTATTTCACCGGAGAGGTTACTCCTCCCAGAAACCGTGTTACAACTTGTCAGAAATGTATCAGAACACCTGACATTGAGCGCGTTGGTAAAACTGCCCGTCACGGCACATATTTTGAAATGCTCGGTAACTTCTCATTCGGCGACTACTTCAAGAATGAGGCAACAGCCTGGGCTTGGGAATTCTTTACAGAGGTTCTCGAAATCCCCGCAGAGCTTCTTTACTGCAGTATCTATGAGGAAGATGACGAGGCTTTCGACATCTGGACAAAGAAAGTCGGTGTTGATCCCTCTCACATCAAGAGACTCGGTAAGGCTGATAACTTCTGGGAGCACGGCGCAGGTCCCTGCGGTCCTTGTTCAGAAATTTATTTCGACAGAGGAGAAAAATACGGTTGCGGCTCACCTGATTGCGGTGTAGGCTGTGAGTGTGACAGATTCATCGAAGTATGGAACCTTGTTTTCACACAGTTCTCAAATGATGGCGAAGGCAACTATACAAAGCTTGACAGATGCAACATCGATACAGGTATGGGTCTTGAAAGACTTGCTTGTGTTATGCAGGATGTTGATAACCTCTTTGAAGTTGACACAGTGCAGAACATTATGAAGCACATTATGGAAGTTTCAAAGATTAAATACCACGATGACGAAAAGACAGACATTTCTCTTCGCGTTATCACTGACCACATCCGTTCAACAACATTTATGATCGGTGACGGTGTTATGCCCTCAAATGAAGGCAAAGGCTACGTTCTTCGCCGTCTTCTCAGACGTGCTGCAAGACACGGAAAGCTCATCGGTATTGACAGACCCTTCCTTTATGAAGTTTGCGATACAGTTATCAAGGAAAATGAATCTGCTTATCCTAACCTTGTTGAGAAGCGTGATTTTATTGTGAAAATCATCAAGATTGAAGAAGAAAACTTCAACAAGACAATCGACTCAGGTATGCAGCTTCTTACTTCAATGATTGAAAATGCTGAGAATGGCGTTCTTTCAGGTGAAGATGCATTCAAACTTTCAGATACTTACGGTTTCCCCATCGACCTTACTAAGGAAATCCTTGAAGAAAAAGGTATGAGCGTTGATGAAGAAAAGTTCAAGGAGCTTGTTCTTGAGCAGAGAAACCGCTCTCGTGATGCCCGTAAGGATGCAGGTGCAGAGGCTTGGAAGGACAGCGGTGTTGTAACAAAAGGTATTGCTGTAACTGAATTCCTCGGTTACACAGAATTCGAAAATGATGCACAGGTTATTGCACTTATTGCAGGTGGCGAAAGAAAAGAATTCATTGAAAACGGTGAAGACGCAGTTCTTGTTCTCGACAAAACTTCTTTCTATGCTGAAAGCGGTGGACAGGTTGGCGACAAGGGTGTTATCCGTGTGGGTGAAACAGTCTTCGAAGTTGTTGATACAAAGAAAACACACGACGGTGTATTCCTTCACTACGGTGTGATTGTCGAAGGTGACGGCATCAATGTGGGTGATTCTGTCAAAGCAGTAATCAATAAGGATGACAGACTTTCAATTATGCGTAACCATACAGCAGCTCATCTTCTTCAGGCTGCTCTCAGAAAGGTTCTCGGCACTCACGTTGAACAGGCAGGTCAGCTTGTAAATAAGGACAATGTCCGTTTTGACTTTACACATTTCTCAGCACTTACAGCAGAAGAAATTGCAGTTGTAGAAAAGCTTGTTAATGAAGAAATTCTTTCTGCAGCAGAAGTTACAATGACAGAAATGCCCATCGAAGAAGCAAAGAAAATCGGTGCTATGGCACTCTTCGGAGAAAAATATGGTGATGTAGTAAGAGTTGTCAGAGCAGGTGAATATTCAACCGAACTTTGTGGCGGTACTCACGTTTCATCAACAGGCAATCTCGGTCTCTTCAAAATCGTCAGCGAATCTTCAGTAGCAGCAGGTGTAAGACGTATTGAGGCAGTAACAGGTAGCGGTGTTCTTGAGTTCATCACAAAGAAACTTGCTCTTATTGCAAACACAGCAGAAACACTGAAACTTGCAAATGTTAATGACCTTGACAAACGCGCAGAGAGTGTTATGGCTGAAATCAAAGATAAGGACAGAGAAATCTCAAGACTTTCTTCTGAACTTTCATCAATCAAGGCAAACAGCCTTTCATCATCAGCAAAAGATGTTGCCGGTATCAGCCTTATTGCAACAGTTGTTGAAGATATGTCAGCAGATGACCTTCGTTCAATGTGCGAAGCTCTTCGCGATACAAGCGACGATGCAGTTATCGTAATTGGTAATAAGAATAAAGAAAAAGGTAATATCAACTTTGCTTGTGGCTGTGCAAGGGGTGCAATTGCTAAGGGTATGAACGCAGGTTCAATCGTCCGTGAAGTTGCAAAACTTGCAGGTGGCTCAGGCGGTGGCCGTCCTGATTTTGCTATGGCAGGCGGTAAAGATATTTCAAAAGCAGAAGAGGCAATTGCAGGTGTTGAAGCAATCGTTTCTTCAATGGCTAAATAAGGAGAATTATTATGGATTGCTTATTTTGTAAAATAGCAGCAGGTGAAATTCCGTCAAAGAAGGCTTATGAGGACGAGCTCGTATACGCTTTTCACGATATCGACCCTCAGGCTCCTGTTCATATCCTCATTATTCCTAAAGAGCACATAAAATCTGCAGATGAAATTACTGCAGATAACAGCGCTGTTGTTGCTCACATTTTTGAGGTTGCTGCTCTTCTTGCTAAGGAATATAACATTTCAGAAGAGGGATACAGAATTGTCACCAACATCGGCGAAGCCGGCGGACAGACTGTAAAGCATCTTCATTTCCATCTTATGGGTGGCAGAAACTTTACATGGCCTGCTGGCTGAGTAAAGTGATTTACTTGTCAACAAAATTGGAGTGAAATAAAATGGATAAAAGACCACTTGGTTTTATCGGTGCAGTGTTTTTCCTGACAATTCTCATTCTGACAAGAGTGGGGATAGAGAAGGCACTATATGTTTTTCCGATATTTCTTACAGTGGTCTTTTTGATTTATTTAAAACAGAAGAAATTGAAGTTTTTCGCTATTATTGCATCATCTGTTTTATGTGCGAGTCTGATATTCTCTGCTGCAGATATTGATTTTCATACAAAAGAAGCATATTTTTCAGGTGAAAATATGACGGTTGAGGGAGTCGTGTATGAAAGACCGTATATTTATAACGATAAACATTATATGGTTATAAAAACCGACTCCGTAAACTCTGAAAAAGTCAGTATGAAAATCAGAGTTACTTGTGTTAATCTGCCTGAAAATATCGAGTTTAACAGTAAAATCAGATTCCGTGCAAATTTGTATAAGGTGTCCGATCTGGATGCGTCAGGCTCATCTCTTAAAGCTGAAAAGATTTGCCTTACTGGTGGGTGTAAAGGCGGCAGCTTTACATATCTCGGCGAAGGTGCAACAAATTTAAGGTATCATCTGATGAATATCAGATACAGATTGTGTGATACAATTTATTCTCTTTTTCCGAATGACATAGGCGGATTTATTGCAGGTGTCTTTCTGGGTGAAACTGAAATGATGAGTGGTGAACTCATTGAAAACTTCAGAATTACGGGTACATCTCATATCCTAGTTGTGTCAGGTCTTCATGTTGCTATGTGGTCGGGATTCATATATAAATGTCTTTCAGTATTTTTTAAGAGAAAAATTTCGTCTGTCTGCTCAGTTGTTTTCCTTTTGCTTTATATGGCTTTTACAGGCTTTACGCCGTCTGTAATACGAGCAGGAACAATGATGATTCTTAATTATATTGCTCTGATTTTTGATGAAAAACCTGATTTTCTCAATACTCTCGGTATTTCTGCCGTTGTATTGACATCTTGTGACCCATTCAGCCTGTACAGTGTAGGTACAGTTTACTCTTACGCATCGGTTTTAGGAATACTGCTTATGCACGAATTCGTGTATAAAAAATTCGATTTTTCAAGACTCAAACATACATTTGTCCGTAAAGTGGCTGAATTTGTTCTATCCACTGTTCTTGTTTCACTTTCTGTACAGATTTTCATTTATCCGGTTTCGGTGCTTTATAATCTGAAATTTTCATTTCTCAGCGTAGTGGTGAATTTCCCGTTGTCACTGGTTTCATCTTTTACTATGGTGACCGGCGGAATCGGAACAACGGCTCTTGCTTTCATTTCAGACAGTGTTATTGGCAGATTTGTTATGTCTTTGTCAGCATATTCGTCGAAATTTATTTTACATATGGTGTCGGAGTTTGCGCAGTTCAAAGATTTGTATATTAATGTTTCAGACTATGAAAATTTTGTTCTGATTTCTCTTACTGCTCTTTTGATTATATTGCTTATATTCTCTCCCCGCGTGAAGAAGATAAGACTTTTTTCTTTGCTGATGATTCCGGTGACTTTTATTTCATATATGATTCCTGCAATTTATAAATACTCTTTTATTGAATTCAGTGTTATCGATGTGGGCTACGGTCTGTGCGTTACTTTCAAAAATGAAGATGAGTGTGTTATGTTCGGTTGCGGCGGAACTTATTCTGCATATTACAATATCACAGAGAATCTTGAAAGGTCGAGAATAAAAGAGATAAAGGCTGCGTATCTGCCGACAAACGGAAATATGTCGCAGATGAATCTTGTAAGGGATATTGATAAATCCTTCCCCGTAAAGAAAATCATAACCTCACGCAGCTATTCCTTTACATCTGTAACGAGTGATTGCGTTTCTGCAGACTATGTTGAAGCAGAGTACTTTAACGGCAGAATGACTGTTCGGTTTTATGGGAACGAAAATTCTTCTTCAGCACTTGTCATAATAGGAGAAAAAAGAATCCTCATAAATTTTTACGGAAAATTAAGTGAAGAAAATTTGCCTCAAGGTTGTATTAACCCTGATATTTATGTTACAATGTACGGAGACACTTATCTGCCTGATGCATCGTATGTAGATAAGTTCATTGTTTCTGCTGATTATGCTGTCTCGGTGCCGTCTTCAGCTGAAGATGTGTTCGTTACAATGAATGACGGCAATTTTACAAAAACCATTCTGATTTAGGAGATTTGAAATGGCTGAAATTTTTGAAAACGATTTAAAACTTCATATAAAGAACAGAGAATTTTCCAATCTCTATTTCATTTACGGTAATGAGCCTTACCTCAAAGATTTTTATGCAGGTCAGATTATCGCAAAGGCAGTGAAAAAGGACTTTGCTATGTTCAATCTTCACACCTTTGACGGTGACAGTGTGTCATTTGATGATATTGCTGCTTGTACAGAGGCGCTTCCGATGATGGATGAGCGTACATTGATTGTGGTTAAGGATTTTAAGTTTGACAAAGCCGGTGAGGCGGAGAAAAAACAGATTGAAGAAATTATCTGCGACATTCCCGAAACAACTGTCATTCTCTTCTGGATGCAGAATGTTGAAGTTGATGTGAAGAAAAACGACAAGTGGAAAAAAATCATAACAATGATGAACAAGTACGGCAGTGTCGTTTCTCTTGATAAAAAAACACGCTCACAGCTTGTGAAACTTCTTGTTTCAGGCGCAAACAAGAGAGGATGTACTGTTTCTCAGCAGAATGCAGAATACCTTATAAACCTTGTCGGTGACGATATGAACAATCTGCTCAACGAGCTTGAGAAGCTTTGTTTCTATGTGGACAAAAGCGAGATTAAAAGAGAGCATATTGAGTCTCTTGCCGTAAGGTCGGTTACTGCAAGGGTTTTTGACCTTGCCACTGATATTCTTCAGGGAAGAAACGAAAAGGCCTTTGAAATTCTCAAAACACTTATTTCTCAGAAAGAAGAGCCTATAAATATCAACAGTCAGCTTATCAATGCATATGTAGATATTTACAGAGCAAAAGTTTTTCTCTCATCAGGTGACAGGGCAGACGGTGCTGCAAAATATTACAACTATCAGAACAGAGCATTCAGACTCACAAACGCTGCAAGAGATGCGTCAAAGATTGATATTTCAGCTATCAGGGTATGCCTTGAAATTCTTGCAGCTGCCGATGTGAAACTGAAAAGCTCTTCTGTCAACAAAACTCTCATTCTTGAGGAAACAATTGTGAAGCTCATTCTTGCTGCTAACGGAGAAAGGGTAACAGTATAATGATTAAAATCAAAGAAGCAGTGATAGTCGAAGGGAAGTACGATAAAATCAAGCTTTCATCAATTATTGATGCACCCATAATAACAACTGACGGTTTTGGCATTTTCAAGGACAAGGAAAAACAGAATTTCATCAGAAGTCTTGCAGCGAAAAGGGGAATACTCATTCTTACCGACAGTGATTCGGCAGGACTTATGATTCGTTCCTTTCTCACAGGAAGTATTAATAAAGAACACATCAAGCACGTTTACATACCTGAACTTTTCGGCAAGGAAAAAAGAAAAACACAAACCTCGGCGGAGGGTCTTCTGGGCGTAGAAGGTGTACCTGATGAAGTAATTGTGGAGGCGTTCAGAAGAGCAGGTGTCGTGTCGGGATATGAAGAGAAGGTTTCTGAGCCGATAACAAAGCTTGACTTATATGAGGATGGATTTTTCGGTAAAGAAAACTGTACTGAAAAAAGGAAAAGACTTCTTCAAAGGTCTTCTCTTCCGTCAAAACTTTCCACAAATGCCCTTGTTCAGATGCTTAATGTTTTTATGACAAGGGAAGAATATAAAATAATTGTAAAAGAAATCGAGGAAGAATTATGAGAATCGGTCATGGCTACGATGTTCACAAATTAACTGAAAACAGAAAATTGATTCTTGGCGGAGTTGAAATTGAATTTGAAAAGGGACTCCTCGGTCACTCAGACGCTGATGTGCTTCTTCACGCAATAAGTGATGCTCTGCTCGGCGCAGCAGCACTGGGGGACATCGGTAAACTTTTTCCCGATAACGATGACCGTTTTCTTGGTGCAGACAGCAGAAAACTTCTTGAAGAAGTGGTTGAAAGACTTAGGGAAAAAGGTTATAGAATTGTGAATATTGATTCTACCGTAATTGCTCAGAGACCAAAACTTTCTCCATATATTGATATGATGCGTAAAAACATCGCAGAAAGCTGTAAAATCGATTTCGATTCAGTGAGCGTCAAAGCGACTACCGAAGAAAAGATGGGTTTCACAGGGGAAGGCAGAGGCATTTCTGCACATGCAGTAGTTTTAATCGAAAATAAATAACAGGACAAATTGTCCCTCTTTTCATATTATGTAATATGGAAATGAGGTGATAAAATGAATCGGTTATATTTAAAAGCAGACTCTGTTACCCACGCAATCAGAATGAAAAATGCTCTCACTCTGAATGGGATTTACGCTCAGGTTGTGAGAAACGGCAATACTGCCAACGGCAGGGGCTGCGGATATTCTGTTTTTGCAGATGGGGATAAGGTCAGAATTGAAGCAGCTCTCAGAAGAAATAATGTGAGATTTTTGGGATATATCGGCTCATACGGCCAATGATTTATCTTGACAACAGTGCAACAACTTATCCCAAACCGCCTGAAGTGAGAAATGCACTGCTTACTTCTTCAGAAAAATTCGGTGCAAATCCGGGTAGGGGCGGATACAAGATGAGCAGTGACACTGCTCTTGAAATTTATAAAGTAAGACATTCACTTGCGGAAATGTTCGGAGCTGACAGTGAAGAAAATATAATTTTCACATCCAACTGCACTCATTCTCTGAATATCGCAATCAAGGGTCTTGCAAGAAACGGCGGTCACGCAATTACGTCTTCTCTTGAACACAATTCAGTTATGAGACCACTTGAGAAGCTTACCGAAAAAATGGATTTTTCCTATGACACGGTAAGAATTGCAGAAAACGATGAAATGACTGTCAGGAATTTTGAGAGAAAGATCAGAAAAAACACATGCTTTATTGTCTGCACCTACGCATCAAATGTATTCGGCGATATTCTACCTATAAGAAAAATCGGACAACTTGCCGCGGAGTATAACATTCCGTTGATTGTTGATGCCTCACAGGCTGCAGGGATACTTGATATCGATATTATGAAAGATAATATTTCTTGTCTTTGTATGCCGGGACACAAGGGTCTTTACGGTCCTGCAGGTACGGGAGTGCTTATAGTCAAAGATGGTATTGAGCTTGACACGATTATTGAAGGCGGTACAGGCAGTGAGAGCAGGAGTTTACTTCAACCGTCTTTTTGGCCTGACAGATTTGAGTGCGGTACACTGAATACTGTGGGCATTATTGCTCTTGGCAAGGGAGTCAGCTTTGTCAGACGGGAAAAAATCGGCAATATCAGGGAAAAAGAGTGTCATCTTATTGAAGGACTTTACAGAAATTTTCTTAATTCTGATAATGTGTTTATTTATAACAAATTCGATGAGAAAAGATTTGTGCCGATTTTGTCTTTTAATATTCCTCACAGAACAGGAGAGGAGACGGCGACTGCTCTTTCGGAATACGGAATTGCCATCCGTGGCGGCTATCATTGTAATGTTTGCGCACACGAACATTACGGCACACTCTCAACAGGCACTGCGAGAGTGTCGGTTTCTGCATTCAGCAGAAAAAATGATATAGAATATTTAATCAATTGTGTAAATAAAATTGCCAAAACAAAAAAAGTGTGATATTATATAAGTAATTTAAAAATTAGGAGTTAAACAGTTATGTTCGTTGAAACTATTTCCGATTATGCAACGAAACTGAAAAATGTATTTTCATCATTCGGCTTTATTGATTTGCTGGATATTCTTCTCGTTGCCTTCATCATATATCAGGCTATAAAACTTCTGCGTGACACAAGAGCATTCCAGCTTATAAAGGGTCTGCTTCTTGTTCTTGTGGCATTCGGAGTTATTCTTGTACTTGAAATGCAGGCAAGTGAATATATTTTTAAAACACTGTTTTCAAACCTGATTCTTGTGCTTATCATTTTGTTCAGTCCTGAAATCAGACACGCTCTTGAAACGGCAGGTCGTAACGGCTTCAAAAACTTTGCAAAGAAGTTTTTTGTAAAAAGTAAGGATGCTGATAAGGAGTCGCCCGTTAAAGTTATGGTGTCAGAATTTGTCAGTGCAGTGAAGACAATGAGCGAAAATAAAATCGGTTCACTCACAGTCTTTGAAAGAAATACACTGCTTGGTGAAATTATCAAAACAGGTACGGAGATTGATGCTATTGCCAAGGAGCAGGTTTTCGGAAATCTGTTTTTCCCCAATTCACCGCTTCACGATGGTGCTGTGGTTGTCAGGGAAAACAGAATCTGTGCTGCTGCCTGTATTCTGCCTCTCACTGAAAAGAATGTTGATAAGGAGCTTGGTACACGCCACAGAGCTGCTATCGGTATGAGTGAGCAGAGCGATGCAATCCTTGTTATCACAAGTGAAGAAACGGGCATAATTTCCGTGGCGGAAAAGGGTAAGCTTGTCCGTAATCTGACTCCCGAGGAGCTTGAAAAAATATTGTTTGAAGCACTTGAGGTTGATAAGAAAAACAAAGGTACAGTCGAATCCTTCTTAGAATTCACAAAGAGCAGAATGGGAGGAAAGTTTGATGAAAAGAAATAATCAGACACAAAAAGGCAAAAAGCCGTTCTTCCACAATCTGTTTTACAACAACAGATATCTTGCAGTTTTCTCTTTCTTTGCAGCGTTTCTGACATGGATTGTTGTTGTAATGGAATTCAGCCCGGAAACAACCTATAAAATTCAGGATGTTCCCGTCATAATCAACACGGAAAACACTACTGCCGAGCGCCTTGATTTGCAGCCGTTTACGGAAAAGGAATATACAGTAGATGTTACAGTTAAAGGAAAAAGATATTCAATAAGACAGAAGGATATTTCTCCTGATGATATAACAGTTACTGCAAATCTTAATTATGTTGATTCTGTTGGTGCTCATTCGCTTCAGCTTGTTCCCACGAAGAATAATCCTAATGCGGACTATGAAATTGTTTCTCTCTCAAGTGAGCAGGTTGAAGTCTACTTCGATGCTTATAAAGAAATTCAGATAGACCTGAAAACTGAGGAAATTCCGGAAGACATTATTCCTGACGGGTATTATGTGGAAGGACCTGTTCTTTCTACCACAACGGTAACAGTTTGTGGTGCTGCAACGCAGATTAACAGAATTGATAAGGACAATATTTTTGCGAAGGTCAGCGACGAAGACAAGGACAACACAAAAAAACTTGAAAAAACTGCGTATTTCAATGCTGTTATCGACCTTGTTGATAATTACGGTAATAAAGTCAACTATGTGCAGCTCAAGGATGAAAACCCCGTTGTGATTACTGTTCCCGTTCTCAAGGAAGCAGAGTTTGCAACAGCTGTCCAATTTTCGAACACCCCTGAAAATTACAGAGATTTCATTGAAAGTATAACAATCAGTCCGTCTACTCTGAAAATCGGTGCAACGGCAGATGTTATAGCTGAGATGGAAAACATTTCAGTGGGCACAATTGATTTCACGAAAGTGAAGTCCGGAAAGAATGTCTTCAAATTCAGAAAGGAAGATTTCCCCACTAACCTGAAAATTTTTGATGAAGTGGAAGAAGTGACAGTAACCGTCAATATTTTTGAAGCTTCCAAAAAGGTTGTGGAAATTGATAAGAGCAGAATTTCCTTTACCAATGTGCCTGATAACTGTATAGTTTCGCTTGTAGATTCAGCTTTGCCGCTGAAGGGCGTTACAATCTTCGGAGGAAAAAACGCAATTTCAGAGCTTGATTCCGAATCGGTATATGCAGTTGTTGATATGTCCGGTTATAACGGAAAAACAGGCAGAGACTCTGTTACTGCAAAGATAACTGTCCAGAACTCAAACTGCTGGGCATACGGCACATACAGTATATCTGTAAATGTTGTGGTTTCGTAAAATAAAAAACACGGCACCTGAGTTTTATATCACTCAGGTGCTGTTTTATTAGCACAATTAAAATTCAGGTGTCTGTGAAATTTCGCAGTCGCCGTTTACATATGTCATAAGCACTGCAAGATCGAATGTATCAATAACACCGTCAGCATATACATCGGCTGCAAGGTAAAGGGGCGATGAATTGTCAATTTCAGTGTCACCATTAATGTATGCTGCTACAACTGAAACATCAAAACTGTCTATTGTACCGTCTGAATATACATCGCCGAAGATAACTACTGTGTATGATTCAAAAACTTCACCGTTTACAATGAAGTTAACAACAGTGCCGGTACCGAAGGATCCGTTATCCGATTCATATTCAATTTCTCCACCTGCATATTCAACATAGCCTTCCAGGTTATTGAGACCATCATCCGGGAGACCGTAGATTATACCACGCTCTTTATCGACAACTGTTTCTGTGCCTTCAACTGCTTTGAAATATGCTTCCGGAATTTCAGGTTCAATGATGATGAGATTGAGAGAATCTATTGCGTTTTTAATTCTTGCAACTGAATCTGCAACGAGTTTTCTGTTGTCGTCGGTGTCTTTAAGGTCGGTGTCAATAATTTGTTCGCCTTCTGTTGTTGCCGCGATGAATTCAATAAAGGCAGCGTCGGTCTCATATAGTGTAAGGTCGATTTTGTCTGCAACTTCAAGAATTTCAATGAGTGCAGATTTGTCAACAGAGAACAGAGGCCTTGCGTTTACCAGGTCTGTCAGCGCAGCGTTGATTTCATCCTGACCGGCATCATCAGTAAGTGATTTTGCGCCGTTATATTTTTCAGTGTACTCGGTCCATTCCTTTGTTGTGCAAAGTTCAGGGCTGCTGTTTTCGTATTCTGTTATGGCAAGTTGAAGATATTCATCTGTTTTTGCCGTTTCAAGCTCTGCAATTTGAGTTTCAATATTATCAGCAAAAGCATCTATTCTTTCGTTATCAAGAATTGTGAGATTTTCTTTAAGAAGAGCGTTGATTGAAGTAATCAGAGCAACAATGTCAGAACTGTTATATTTGCTTACAGTTTTTTCTCCGAGTACACCATCAATATATGTTGTGATTATCAGTTCATCTGAAAGCATTGTGGCAAGTTCAAGTTTCAGACTATTGAGTCTTGTTTTGTCAGCAGGTTTGAGAGTAAGGCCGCTGATTGACGAATGTATTCTCTCAGCAGCATCATTGACCAATTGTTGAGATTCAGAAGTAAGGTCACTGTAATAGATTTCGTAACCCGATTCCTTTGCTGCGAAAAACTCATTCAGTTCATCGTCCTCAATATAATACTGAGATTCAATTTCATCAGCTGCGATAAGTGCATTTTTCAGTCCTGTAAGGTCTACGGGCAGGTTATAAGAAGCTTGTAATGCTTCATATGCAGCAGTTATTTCAGCAGTTTTGTTGTCGACTGTTTCTTGGTGAAGAATGGTCGTCATAGATTCATCATCATAAATCGCCTGACCTTCTGCCACAAGAGTTTTGTAGGTAGCAAGCAGAGTCTGGTCATAATATTTTTCAAGCTCGTATAAGTCTGCTTCAATTGCTTCTTTAAGAGCAGATTTGTCGATACCTTTAAGAACAAGGCTGTCAATTGCAGTCCTCAGTTCCAGATTCAGTTCATCAACTTCGTCTTGTCTTTCTAAGAGCCAGGCATTGATGCTGTTATCTTCAATTGCTTCTTCAGCAGCACTGAGAGGAGATGTAATGATATCTGCGTTTGAATAATTAGAAAGTTTTATTCCTTTAGCTTCCTCTACGGTTGCCATAAGCTCATCAAAGTCGGCAGTTCTTAATACAAGTCCGTCAATTGCTCTGCGGATTAAGGTAGCATATGCGTTAACTGTGGACTGTTCAAGAACAGAAAGACCAAAATCAACAAGTGAAATTTCATTTAGGACATTCTGCCATGAATCGGAAGTATAAAGCTTCTCATCGAGTGATTCAAAATCAATTATTGCAGCATAAACTTCCTGATAATCAGCAGGGAGAGGCTTTGCGTTTTTTATTGCAAGTCTCAGATTTTCAGCCATTACATCAACCGCATTCTGATAAAGAATGTTATAGTTAGGTTTGTAATATGTGAGAGCTTCTTCAACAAGAGCAACATCTTCTGCTTTGTATGCATAAGCATTTTTAACAATTTCATTTGCCTGTGTTCTGAGTGCGTTTACCTCTGTGTAATCTGCAGTTTTAAGAGTAAGGTTTGAATAAGCTGTTTTGAGCGCTTTTGTTGTTGCATCGATTTCCGACTGTGGAGCGCGTGTGTTGTTTGCAACATTGAGCGCTCTGACATATGTTTCCTGGAAGCTTGAGAATCCCGATTGGTAGTACCACTGCTGAGGATTAGTGCCTTTTTTTGTGTTTCTGACAACGGGTGTGTCGGGGTCGCTTGTCATAACATACTCTATAAGGTCTCGGAGTTCACTTTTGTCTACAATGTGGAAAGTCATTGGAGTGGCGACCTGAGCAATTGTTGTAAGGTTACCTTCGTCAAGGCTATGATTTACATAGTTGTATGAATAATATTCGTGTGTGACAGTATACTGTGAGCCATCTGCGATGTTTGCAACTGTACCGTTAAAACCTTTTGTGAAGATTTTACTGTAAGCCCTTGCGCCACCGGTGATTGTATTCATAGCAGCGTTTTCATACTGCTGACGCACTCCGTAGTTGGCTTTGGCAGGAACAACATAGCCGATTGTGTTTTCGGCCGTTGTATTGCTTTCGCCGGCAAGACCGTTTGACTGTAAGCCATCATATACATATATGTTGGAAACAGCAGTGTAAGGATTACTGTTGTTTCTGTCTGAAAGGGCCTGAGTGTTGGCATCAAATCTAAGATTGATGTCAGAGAGGGTAGTTGCTGTTGAAGAGTCTACATATATGTGAACAGAGGGGACACCGGAAAGGAAGTTTGAGAAATAAATATCCTTTGTGCCACCCTTGGCTTCAACATTTTTGTCATCTTTATAGAGCAGGGTGTTGTAACCGGATTCAACACGAGAAAGCTCCGTGGCTGTTGCAGTGTTATACACACCATATGATTTGTACGGGTCAGAACCTGATGTTGTGATATTTGCGGGTTGCTCGTAATAAACACCTTTACCGAGAAGCCTTGTGATAGCACTTACAGAGGTGCGATAAAAAGATGCAGTTCCGCTGAAGGGCTTGAATGTGCATTCAATGTAAGTGAAAACGCCGCCGGTTGTGATGTCTTCAACAAAGGACACGCATTTTTCCTGATATTCGTTACCGTCAGTCCATTTGTAATCCATTGTAAAAACGAGTGGCTCAAATGTACCGTCTTCATATTTGACGGCTGTACCGCTTATGATTTCACATGTATATTCACCGGTAGCGCCGTTATATATCATATCTGAGAATTCAATAGTTTCGTTGTTGCAGGTAAGTGAGGTAGGCGTGATGCCTATTGTTTTTGCTACAAAAGTGATTTTTGTAGCAGCGGGTGTTTCACCTGCATATGATTGTGCTGCATATGTACCTGAAAGCTCAGGTATACCTGACGGTGTTGCTTTGACAATTGTGGTGCCGGGTTCAACTGAATTAACTGCCTTAGCCACATAAGTAACCTCTGTGCAGTAAAACTGTACGGCAGGTCTCTCCGCAGGTGTTGTGGGAAGAGGCTTGAAGATGGTTCCTGTGGGGCTTTCAACAGCATTAACGGAAAGGCCCGTACTGAACATTGAAATTAACATAACAGAAACCAGAATAAGCGATAAAATTTTCTTTGTAACTTTCATATTTTTTGCCTCCTTAAAAGCAAATTATACACAAAACAATGGTATCACTTATTTTTAAGAATTGCAATATAAATTTTAATTTTTCTTAAAAATTCCGAGTCGAATAACTAAAAAACTCCTCCCGTGAAACGGAAGGAGTTCAGATGTTATATGCTTAAAATTTTCTGGCACCACTGTGCTATGTTGACCATAACCTCTTCTTTGCCGAATTCGTTGAGAATTTCGTGCCTCATTCTGTCGTAGAGCTTGATGGTTACTTTCTTGTGACCTGTGGCAACAAACTCATCGTATACCTTCTGTACGCCTTTGCCGTAGGTGCCTACCGGGTCATCGATACCTGAAATAATAAAAATTGGAAGGTCAGCAGGTGTGTTCAGATAACATTCTTTTTTTGAAACACTGTCAAGCACGGAGAATAAATCTTTAAAGCCTTTTGCAGTGAAGAGAAAACCGCAAAGAGGGTCCTCGTTATATTTTTTAACGATAGCTTTGTCCGTGGTGAGCCAACCGAATCCGGTATCGTCTTTTGAGGCAAACCTTTTGTTATATGCACCGAATGCCACTGAGTTGATCAGATTGCTTTTGTATTTTGAGCCTTTGATTTTAGCAACGGTTTCAGCAAGAAAAATTCCCATTCCGGAAGCGGGATTAGGTCCGCTTGTTCCGCAGATAATTGCCGCGTCAATTTCGTTGCCGTACTGAGAAATATAGCTTCTGGCAACGAATGAACCCATACTGTGTCCGAAGAGTACAACAGGTACACCGGGAAACTCTTTTTTTGCACGGAATGTTACCATGTGAGCATCGTCAACAAACGCTTTCCATCCGTCTTCTTCACCAAAATATCCTAAATCCTCGTCGCTTTTTACACTTCTGCCGTGACCGATGTGATCACTTACATAAACTGCAAAGCCTACCGTTGTAAGGAATTTTGCAAATTCCTCGTATCTGTCGCCGTGTTCAGCCATACCGTGAACTATCTGAAAAATACCTTTTACTTTTTCAGGGTCATCAGGAGTCCAGCTCTGATAGAAAATAGGTGCAAGACCTGTTTTTGAGATAAAAGTGTTACCGTCGTATTCGGAATATGTGTTATGTACTATGCCCATAGGATTTACCTCCTTGTTGTTGTATATTATCATTGTATCACAGTTTTTCAAGAAAAACCATAATATTACAAAAAAATAAATAATTATTATAATTTTGTTGTTTGGTTGACTATTTTTTTATTTTATGTAATAATTAATTTAAAGCATAATCTGAAAGGATATGAAACCATATGGAAAAAATACTTATTGTTGACGATGAAGTAGAAATAGCAGAACTGATTTCTGATGCACTCAGTGATGAAGGCTTTGAAACACTCACTGCAAATGATGGCGAAGCCGGTCTTGAGATTGTTTCAAAAAATCCCGATATTTCACTTATTCTTCTTGATATTATGATGCCGAAGATTGACGGTCTCACTCTTTGCAGAAAAATCAGAGATACAATTACATGTCCGATTATTTTTGTCAGTGCAAAAAGCAGAACACTTGATGTAATTGTAGGTCTTGAAATGGGCAGTGACGACTACATAACAAAACCCTTTGTAGTTGAAGAACTTGTTGCAAAGGTTAAGGCTCATATCAGAAGAGATAAAAGAACAGGACCTGCTGTGGAATTCGCAAGTGATGTTATATCAATCGGCGAGTTTGAGCTGCATAAGGACAGCTATGAGCTTCTCAAGAACAAAGAGAGAATCATTCTCTCAACAAGAGAATTTCAGCTTCTTGAATATCTTATGGAAAACGCAGGTAAGGTACTTTCCCGTGAAGAAATCTTCAATAATGTATGGGGTTCCGAGTACGGCGAAATCGGAACGGTTGCAGTTAACATAAAAAATCTCAGAAACAAAATTGATGATGAAGGAAAATACATTAAAACTGTATGGGGCATCGGATATAAGTTTGTTTCTTCTCTTACAGGTGAATAATAGAAATGAGTATCAGAAAACGAATCTCATTGATGTTTGTCGTTGTTATTGTTCTGAACTTTGTGGGCTTTTTCTTCTTTTCTATGGAGGTACTTCCCATCGGCGTCAATGCGCGAGTGAGTGCGATGAAGAAGGAAATCAACAGAACTGTTGACAGAGTTATTTCAGAACTTCAGATTTCAGATGATTTTTATGAATCCGTTAACGAGGAAAGAATCGGCGATAATATACTGATTTATATAGAAGACCTTGACGGAAACATAGTGTATTCTTATCCGGATGACAATGCTTACAAACTCATTAACAACGAAAGCAATCTGTATATAACAGCTTCTGAAAAATTTCTTTCAACAAACAGTAACGGTCAGCAGGTATATTTTATTAAAACTGCAGCGAGAATGAATGAAAAAGTTTCATTCAGCGATATTCCTGACTTTATGAATCTATATCTCGAGCAGATTATCGTCTTTGAAGTTATTTTCTTCGTTATTGCGATGGTTATTGTAATTGTTTCGGTAAGAAGAGTTATTATTTTTCCTCTTGAGAATCTTGCAAAAGCAATCCGTGGTTATAACAAGAATGCGTTCGTCAATGAAAACACTGAGAAAAACGAAATTAAATCCCTTTCCAGGGATTTTGATACGCTGATAGAAGCAATTGATGAAGAGCACAGAAAACAGACGAGAATTATCGCGTCTATGTCACACGACATCAAAACGCCTCTTACATCAATTATGGGTTATGCTGAGCAGCTTAAAAAGGAAGACCTTCCCAGGGAGCGACACGACAGATATACCAAAACTATCTACGAAAAATCACTGGCAATAAAAAGGTTGATTGAAAATCTTGATGACTATATCTCTTATAACGATAAAGCGGATTTGTCGGAAAAATCGATTGTTACCGTGAAACAGCTCATTAGTGCCGTTGACTCTTATTATCGCGATGACCTTGAGCGTGTAAACTGTAATTTTGTTATTGATGACAAGACAACAGACGCGATGATTGTTATCAATAAAGCTGATATGCTCCGAGTTTTCGGAAATATTATAAATAACAGCGTCAAGCATCAGGTTGCCGAATGCCCACTTGAGATTCTGATTGAGGTTTCTCAGAATAATTATGAGGTTTCATTCAGAATTTCCGATAATGGTGAAGGTGTCCCGGAAGGGGAGTACAGAAAGATTTTTGAGCCGCTTTATACTACTGACGAAAGCCGCAGTAAGGCAGTTTCCGGTCTCGGTCTTTCAATCTGTAAGGATATTATAGATGCCCATTCAGGTAGAATCTTTGCGCGGAAATCCAAGTTTGAAACAGGCCTTTCAATTTGCATTATTATTCCGAGGGCTAACAAAAAATAAATAATCATATAAAAATAAGGTAGATACATTTTTGTGTATCTACCTTATTTTTTTGCACTGTTATTCGGTTTTTTCATTGTCTTCAGCAGTCTCTTCAATGAGAGGAAGATTTCTGCTGATTTCTGTGAGCTGTATTTCAGCGTTCTGTCTGTCGATTTCGTCAGAGATTTCTTTCATAAGCTCCGGTTCTTCTGAGCAGTCAAAGCTCATTACGACCATTCTCGCAAATTTTCTTCTGCGGATTATGAAGATATATGCCAGAAGAATCAGAATACCTGCTGCTGTTATGCCGACACCGATTACCAGTCCCTGAGGCACATATTTCAGTTCTACTGTATGTCTGCCCTTGGACAAGCGTATACCGAGAAGAGCATCACCGATTTCGAGTAATTCTTCCTTGTCAATTTCTTCTCCGTCAACAGTGACACGCCAACCGGTATCATAGGGGATTGATGTGTAGAGAATTCCGTCTTCCAAGGCTTCAATCGTACCTTTAATTTCAGTGTCGGTAAATGACTTGATGTCAAAAGACTGATTTTTAAGAATGTCATATCCTGTTTCAAAGTTTTCCATATTCAAAGAACGGAGGATAAAGTCAGAGTAGCCGTCAATTACACCTTCCTTTACTGTAAAACGAAGAGTTACTGCTTCATTCTTTTCGCACTGTCCCAAGTCGATGATGTAGTGCTCGTCGTCAACATCGTAGGTACTGCTCGAGCCGGAATACTCGACGGTAAGTGTACCAAGTGAGCTTGTATCAACATAAAGATAAAAATTCTTTGTTTCTTCGGGGAGAAGAAGGACAGTTATTTCTCCGTTGCCGTCAGTTGAATCAGCAGTGAAATAGAAGCAGTCAGAGCCGTCAGACGGATTTGATATGTCACTTACTGCAAAGCCCGAAATATCGAAGATTTCTTCTTTTTCAAAAACGTCTGAAACACCAGTTGCTCGTTCAAAATAATCACTCTGCACGGTGAATGGATCATAGTGGTCAAAATCCCAGTTTAAAACGGATGTGTCCACCATATACGCAATAGGAAGTGTGTACTTGTTTTCATAAGCGGTGAAAGTTTCGTTACCTGCAACAAGTCCGAAGAGATTATCGTTCATTTTTACATCTTCCGTGTTGTTTACAATATAATCAAGAGCAAACATTGCATTATAAACAGGTGTCTGCATATGGTACGTATAGGAGTTTATATAGTTGCCGTACATACCGAGATTCTGTTGCAGATTTGCGAGTTTTTCATAAGCCATTGAAGAAAAAATCGAAACACCGTTGTAGTTGTACCAGCAGGGGTCCATTCTTGTTCTGAGAGATGTGAGCTCCATTCTGTAATTATCCTGACTTGAGGGGAGCGAATCAATTTCATTCTTTATGCTTTCAAAATCTTCGTAGTCTGAGCTGTAATATTTAAGCTCCTGATTCATTACATAATTGTCTGTGTTGGCAGCAGCATATTCACAGATAAAGCAACAGAAAAGGAAAAGAGCAGTTGCTTGTCTGTTGAACTTTTTGTTGCTGAGTATATAGAAAGCGACAGAGTAGATGATTGCAAAAATGAGGCTGATGATAACTGAGAAATCATCAACATTTTTAGAACCTGCCTTTTCGACGATAACAATAAATAACGCAGTGCCGAATCCGATGCCGAGAATTTCCTTAGGTCTGAATTCCCTGATTCTGATTAAAGTTTTGAATGCGACAACCAGAATCACAAAAGTATACATAAATGAGAATCGATACGGTAAGTCGTTGGGGAAGTGGAAACCGTGCCAGATATAGTTAAGATAGTTTGTGTTGAAGCTAATGAAAAGTACACCAAGAAGAGCGGTTGTTGAAATTTTTTCTCTCAGTGAAATTGATTTAGTGAAGTAGTAGAGCGGTACGAGCATTACAGTTGCGATTGAGCAGTAAACATTGGGAAGTACATCCTCACCGCTGCTTCTTATTGTGGGGTCAACACTTGCAAGATGATTAGCAATAAAATCAAAAACATTATTGTACATCATAAATTCCTGAGGAAATGTGCCCGATGTTGCCGAACAGGCTTTAAGAATGAAATAAGTGGGGATAAGCGCAAAGGCAACACAGAGTGCCGCTGTCACTGCACCGAATGCAAATGTGACACCGCTCATAAAGAATCTTGAAGAACGGATTTTGTAAATTATGCCTTTGTTGAAAAGCTTATCTTTTTCATATGGGAGTCTGATATCACGCAGTGCAGATGAAAAACTGTAATTTGTAAAGAAGTAATATATGAAATATATGACTGAAAACATACAGACCATATATGCCATATAGTAGTTTGAAAACATTGTGATTGCAAGGGCGAAAATGAAAGTAAGGGGTTTTCCTTTGTTTATGATTTTTTCAATGCCGTATAAAATCACGGGAAGAAGTGCAAATGCATCAAGCCACATAAGATTCCAGTAATAGGCGATGAAGTATCCGCTGAATGCGTAAAGAATACCGAATCCTGCAGTTATAAAGCTATGTTTATTAAGGCTTTTTTTCAGATACCACGCGAATGTTCCCGACGCAATTGTAGCCTTTGTGAAAATCATAACGCCGATGGCAACGGGGATATTTTTATGGCTGAAAAGAAGAATTATGAGGGACAGGGGGCTTGAAAGGTAGTTGTAGAAGTTTCCGAGGAAGCTTGAGCCACCACCTGCGTTCCAGGAATAAAGAAAGCTTGAGCCCGATTTTATTCTTTCATAAAGCTCGGCAAACAACGGCCCGTACTGATGATACAGGTCCATTCTGAGAATTGTGTGATTGCCGAAAGGAATCATACTGTAACAATAAGCAACAAGAATGCTTATAAGTAATGAACCGGCCATTGACAGCAGGATAAATCTGTTGTCAGCCAGTTTGCCGTTTTTCAGTTTATTGAGTATAGTCTTCATTTCATACCTCGCAAATAAATATATACATTTATTTTATCACAATATTGTCCAATATTCAACTGTAAGCAGAAATTTAATAATTGAGTTCTAATAAGGGACAAGAGCCAATATATATAGGACAAAGGAGCGAAAAATATGGAAAGTAATTTCACATCGGCAATTTCATTTCTTCCCGACTCCGTTCGGTATATGCTCAGTGGCATAAGCGAAGAAATTAAAAATGAGGCCTATGAAATAAGATTGAGAAGCGGGAAATGCATAGTAGTTGAAGGGGCGAAAGGTACATATTTCGTAGGTAAAAGCAGAGTCAGCAGGATTTATTCTGAGGACTTGTATAAATTATCTGCAGATGAAATCAGTGATTCTTTCAACAGGCTTTGCAGATATTCCGTTTACAGCCATATCGATACAATTTCGCAGTGTTTTGTGACTCTCCCCAGCGGTCATAGGGTAGGTATATGCGGTACTGCAGTTACGGACGGTGAAAGAATCGTCTCAGTACGCGACATAACATCTCTGAATATAAGAATTGCAGGAGAATACAAGGGTTGTGCAGACGAGCTGTTAAAAAAAGTATTTAAAAGTGAGCTTTGTAATCTGATAGTTGCAGGGCCTCCGTCAAGTGGCAAAACAACGTTGCTTCGCGATATGGCAAGACAGATATCCGGAGGCTCAGTCGGCGAATATAAAAAAGTGGCAATAGTCGATGAAAGATGTGAAATAGCTCCTGTCAATGGTGGTGAACATCTTTGCGATGTGGGTATAAATACAGATGTTCTTTCAGGCTTCAGAAAAGCAGAGGGAATTCTGTGTGCCGTCAGAACCTTATCACCACATCTGATTGTCTGTGATGAAATCGGCACAGAAAGTGAGTGCAGTGCAATAAAAAGCGCACTCAATTCAGGAGTGAGTTTTGCTCTGACGATTCACGCTTCTTCTTCAGAAGAGCTGAAAAATAAACCGCAGTTCATTTCACTCATTTCAGGTGGATTTGATTGCAAAATTGTAATTCTCGGCAAAAAGGTTTGTAGTATAAAAGAAATTTTTAGTTCAGGTGAAAATAATGTTAAGGTTGTTACTTCTGCTTCTTCCGGCGTCGGTCTTTGTCCTTACAGGCAGGTTGGTTAATCAGAAAATGAAAAAGCGTGTTGCGTCACTTGAGGAAATTATAGTGTTTATTGAGGGAATAAACTCTCAGATATCTTTTTCAAAAAGAAATATTCAGGATATTATTGATAATCTGTCATCCTCCGCTGAGAGAAAGCTTAAAATCATCAGTGCTTTGTCTGAAAATGCAAATCCTGATTTTACAGAAAAATGGAAAACTTCTGTTGAAACTTTTTCTTCTGATGACTGTCTGAAAAAAGAGGATGCAAAAATTCTTGTTTCTTTCGGAAAAAGTCTTGGCGTGACGGATTTGCAGGGTCAGAGTAATAACTGCAGACTTCATATCTCAATGCTTGAAAAACAACTTGAAAAAGCGAGGAAAGAGATAGATGAAAAATCGAAAACAAACTCTGCACTGAGCTTGTTTCTGGCAATTGCAGTAATAATAATTTTTTCTTGAAGGTAAAAATATGGGCATTGAAGTAGTGGTGAAAATTGCAGTGACAGGACTTCTTGTGGCGATAATAAATCAGATTCTTTCAAAGTGCGGCAGGGATGAATATGCACTTCTTGTGACTCTTGCAGGACTTCTTGTAGTGTTTCTGATGATGATTCCTTATATCAGGGAATTGCTGGATGTTTTTTCGTCACTGATTGATTTTTAAATGAAAATTATAGTTTTTTCAATTGCAATTGCATTCTTATGTATGATTCTGAAGCATCATAAACCTGAATTCTCTCTTGTGTGTCAGCTTTGTGGTGTGGCGGTTTTAGTGATATATCTTATTTCTTCCTTTGATGAATTGTTTTCCTATTTAAACGGTTTTGTTTCCTCGTCGGGAATAGATTCATCACTTCTGGAACTTCTGCTGAAAGCACTGTGTTTTTCGGTGCTGACGGATATTTCAGCGTCAATCTGCCGTGACAGTGGTAATAACACTCTTGCAAATACGGTGGAACTTGCAGGAAAAACAGTGATAATAATTCTCGCTTTGCCTATGCTCAGAAAATTAGCTGATGTTGCAACAGGCTTTATTGGTTAGGTTAAAAAATGAAATTAGTAAAAATATTAGTTGTTTCTGTTTGTCTTAGTTTGATGTTTTCTTTCACGGCTCATTGTGTCGATGATGATTTCGTTTCGGAATATTACGATGAATATTATGATATTCTTTCTGATGAACTGACAGACGAAGCGTTACAGATTCTTGAAAATTCAGGCTTTAATGAAATTGATTTCGAAAAAATTCTTATGGCAGAGCCGGGAGATATATTAAATTTCTTCCTTGAATCTGCTGAAGGGAAAATTCAGTCGCCACTGAAAAATTTTATTCTGAATTCAGCCGTTGTTATTCTGGTTGGTGTGGCATTTTCATATTTGTCGCCGGACGAAAAAAAGAAAAGAGCCGTGACACTTGTGGTCTATTCTTACATAGCATTGACTGTATGTGTACCTATGGCATCTCTTCTCTCGGCAGGAGCTGCAGCCATAAGGCTCAGCAGTAAATTTATGCTCGTATTTCTGCCGATTCTTGCAGGGATTATTGCAGCGTCGGGAAACCCGTTACTTGCTCTGAATTATAATTCGCTTACTCTGTATTTTGCAGAGGCAGTGTCTACTTTTTCATCAAATTTTCTTTTGCCGGCAGAGGGGATGTTTTTTGCTCTTGTTTCTGTCAGTGCAGTTTCTGATACGATGCGTATGAAAAATATAGCCGTGCTTATTAAAAATACAGTCTCTAAAACTCTTGCAATACTTGCATCTCTTTTTACTGCTGTTCTGTCAATCAAAGGTATTCTCGGCTCTGTTGCCGATACGGTAACCGTGAAAGGCGTAAAGCTTATCGTCAGCTCTGCAATACCGGTCATCGGCGGGTCAATGAGCGATGCCTACGGCGCAGTTGTAAACAGTTTATTGCTTCTGAAAAGTTCGGTGGGTGTATTTGGTATTCTTGCGATTGCTGCGCTTAATCTGCCGGTGATAATTGAATTATGGTTATGGTCATTGTCGATGACTTTTTCTTCAATAATTGCCGATGTGTTTTCCCTCAAAGAGATTGCCGCATATTACCGTGATGTGTCTGACGCCATAAAAACATTCAATATTATCCTGATTTTTCTGTGTGTTCTTTTTATTCTCTCAACGGGAATTCTCATCACAATCAAAAATACTGTATGAGGTGAAATATGGACGCATTAAAACAATGGATGGTATGCATAATTTTTTGCGCTTTAATCTGTGCCGTGATAAATGTTCTTTCGCCGAAAGGCGGAACAGAAAGGGTTATGAAGGTTGTTGTTTCCACATTTCTTGTCTGTGCCTTTCTTTCTCCCTTCATCAGCGGCAGCAGTGTTGATATCGATTTCGAACTTCCTGATTTTTCAGAGCACCAGTACAGTCTGTCATCCGAAATTACATCTCAGATGATTTATCAGACTGAGCAGGAAACGGAGAAAGAAACAATTTCACTTCTTCTGAGCCTTGAAGTTGAATATATTTCTGTTGATGCGGAAGCAGATGTGAACAGTGAAAATCAGATATATATCAGCCGCATAACTATAAAAGCGAAAGAAGAATTCAGACACCGGCAAAAGCAGATAGAGGCTAACCTTAAAGCTATGTTTTCGACGGAGGTTATTTTTGAATGGGTGAAAAATTAGATAAAATCAAAAAACTATTAAATAAAGATAAGAAGATTTTTGTGCTTGTGATTCTGGCTTTGGCTGCAATTGTTTTCCTGATTATCAGTGAATTTGCAGAAAGTGAAAAGAAAGAAGTGATAACGGACAGTGTAAAAGCTACTGATGAATATACAGAAAAAATTGAAAAAAAGCTGACAGAGCTTATTTCTTCTGTGGAAGGGGCGGGGCAGACCGTTGTAATGGTAACCCTTGAAGCGAGTGAAGAAAATATATTTGCAAAAGAAATAAAAACCGATGATGACAAAACCGGTGACAAAAGCTCAAGCAAATACGAATATGAGTATGTTGTTATAAAAAACGGTTCATCCACAGAAAACGGTATGCTTCTTAAAGTGACGGAGCCGGATATCAGGGGCGTAGCAATCGTCTGTGACGGTGGTGACAATGCAGCGGTACGGGAAAACATAATCAATACCGTATCTGCAGTGCTTGACATAAAAACAAATAATATCAGCGTCTGTAAAAGAAAAAGCTGACAGGAGGATTTATTATGGGATTTATTGTAAAGAAAAGACAGATAATTCTGGCAACGCTAATTGCTGCATTGGGAGTAGCGGTTTTTGTAAATTGGTACTATACAAAGCCTGAAATCCAGAAATCTTCAGTAGTGTCTGAGACAACTGTGACTTCAAATTATATTTCAGAGGACACCTCTGAAATCGGGGAAGCACAGTTTGTAAACACAAAAAAATCAAATGAATATTTCACAACAGCAAGGGTCAACAGAAAAAAAGCGCACGATGAAGCACTGGAGGCACTTAATGAAATTATCAAAGATTCATCATCAGCACCGGAAGCTGTTGTCAGTGCCGAAAAAGCTCTTGAAGAAATTTCAAAGACCATAAAGCTTGAAACGGACCTTGAAAATCTTATAACCGCAAAGGTCGGAGGAGAGTGTGTTGTGGTAATAAATGACGGAAAAGCACAGGTGATTCTGAATAAAAACACACTCAATGATACTGTTTCAACACAAATTATTGATATAATTGCCTCTCAGGCGAATATTTTTTCAGAAAATATTACATTAATTGAGACAAAATAGTTGAGAAATTTTTTGTTTGTGGTATAATATAAGACAAAGGAAGGAGGCAGACAAAATGTCAAATATAAATAAAAGCCGAAATTCCGGAAGTCTTGTGATTTCCGAAGATGTAATTGCATCAATAGCAGTAAACGCTTCAAAGGATGTTGAGGGTGTTAGTGGCTTTGCCCAGAGACCTATAAATCTGCACAGCCTCTGTAAGGTAACAGATTCTGCATCTAAGTATGTTGCAGTATCTATGACTGATACTGATGTTAAAATTCATATCTATGTCAAAGTAACCCAGGATGCAAAAATACAGATTCTCGCTGAGAAGATTCAGCAGAATATTAAAAATGCAGTTCAGAATATGACAGGATTAATGGTCAGCGAGGTTGATGTTACGATTTCTACCGCTGACATCGAAAACGCACCTACACAATCTTAAAGCAACCAAAGCACCCTGCAAAACAGAATATGTGTTTTTGCAGGGCTTTTTTCATTACGGAGGAGGACAACCCATGACAAGAAAACAGGCAAGAGAACAGGCTTTTGTGCTTATTTTCGAAAAAAGCTTCAGACCCGACGAGGATGTTCTTGATATAGCTGAAGACGCATACGAGGACGAGCAGATAGAAAAAGACGATTTTGCTCTTATGCTTGCTAAGAAAACCCAGGATAATATGAGCGATATTGATATCTATATTGAAAAATTCAGTAAGGGCTGGAGTGTCAAGAGAATTCCGAGAGTTTCACTTGCAATTCTCAGAATTGCTGTCTGTGAAATGTTTTATGTAGATGAAGTTCCTGTAAGTGTATCAATCAACGAAGCAGTTGAACTCGCTAAAATATATGCAGGAGAAAAGGACAGTTCGTTTATAAACGGTATTCTCGGCTCAATTTCAAGGGAACACTGTAATGGCTGAGCATCTTGGGATCGACACGAGCAATTACACTACATCATTGAGCGTATACAACGATGAAACAGGTGAAATCTTTCAGGCTAAAAAGCTTTTGCCCGTTAAGGAAGGTTCACTGGGGCTTCGCCAGAGCGATGCAGTATTTCATCATACGGTGCAGCTTCCGATGATGTTTGATGAGTTGTTCTCAGATAAAAAATACAATCTTTCAAGCGTAGGCGTTTCTGTTTCGCCAAGAGATGAGCAGGGCTCATATATGCCGTGCTTTCTGGCAGGGCACAGTGTTGCAAAAGGAATCAGCAAGGTAAATTCTATACCTCTGAATACCTTTTCTCATCAGTCAGGTCATATTGCGGCTGCTCTTTATTCTTCTGATTCACTCGACCTGATTGACAAGGAGTTTATTGCTTTTCATCTGTCGGGTGGTACAACTGAGGCTCTTCTTGTGAAGCCTCACAGAGAGAAGATTTTCGATATAACTCTTATTGCAAAAACGCTTGACCTTAAAGCAGGACAAGCCGTTGACAGGGTAGGAGTAATGCTCGGACTTCAGTTCCCCTGCGGAAGAGAGCTTGACAGACTTTCCCTTGAAAGTGATAAAACATATAAAATTAAACCCACAATGAAAGGCGCTGATTGTTGTCTTTCAGGGGTTGAAAATAAATGTATGAAGATGATTGAAAAGGGTGAAAAGCCCTGCGATGTTGCAAAATACTGTATAACATATATAGAGAGAACACTTGAGGAAATGACAAAGGTACTGCTTGAAAAATACGGAAATCTTCCGCTTTTGTATGCAGGTGGTGTAATGTCAAACACAATAATCAGTAAATCTTTTACTGAGAAATTCAATGCAAGGTTTGCTTTGCCTCAGTTTTCTTCCGATAACGCAGCAGGTATCGCCATATTATCTTCAATTATGGAGAAACGAAAATGATAACTCCCTCAGCATTGACCGTAACTCAGGTTAACACTTATATAAAATCCCTTATAGATGACGACATAAATCTCAAAGCGGTTATTATAAGCGGTGAAATTTCAAATTTTAAAAATCATTATCGGACAGGTCATTATTATCTGACACTGAAAGATGCAAACTCTTCAATCAAAGCAGTTATGTTTGCTTCCGCTAACAGAAGACTTCGCTTTGAACCTCAGGACGGAATGCAGGTTATTGCCGTCGGCAGAATTTCTGTTTATGACAGAGATGGCGTCTATCAGTTGTATATAGAAGATATGATGCCTGACGGATTCGGCAGCCTCAATCTTGCTTTTGAAAAGCTGAAACAGAAGCTCCACTCAGAAGGACTGTTTGATGAAACACACAAAAAACAGATACCTGATTGTCCTATGAAAGTAGGTGTGATTACATCACCTACGGGAGCGGCAATTGAGGATATACTCAATGTGCTTTCGAGAAGATTTCCTCTTGCCGAGGTTGTCTTCAAAGGCGTAGAAGTGCAGGGCGTAAATGCTGCGCCCTCCATTACCGAGGCCATAAACCTTTTCAGCGAAATGGAAGCGGCCGATGTATTGATTGTGGGCAGAGGCGGAGGCTCAATTGAGGACTTGTGGGCTTTCAATGAAGAAAGTGTTGTAAGGGCAATATATAATTGCAAAATTCCCGTTATCAGTGCAGTCGGACACGAAACCGACTTTACAATTGCTGACTTTGTGGCAGACCTGAGAGCACCTACACCTTCAGCTGCAGCCGAACTTGCCGTGCCGGATATGAGAGAACATTTTTCATATGTTCTTTCTGCAAAGAGTTTCATTGAAAATGTGTTGCAGATAAAAATTGAAAACGAAAGGCAGAAAATCAGAAACCTTGTATCTTCAAAAGCATTTATGAAACCTGCAGATATGATAAAATCTCACAGGCAATATCTTGATTCACTTTCGTTTGCCTGTGAAAGTGCAGTGAGGCTTTATACAGAAAAGCAAAGGCGTGAATTTTCTGCAGCTGTTTCAAAACTTGATGCTATGAGTCCTCTTAAGGTTTTGTCGAGAGGATATGCTATGGTGACAAGCGATAATAATATTATTACAAGTGCCGGAGATTTGTCGGCAGGTGATACGCTTTCCGTTCTTTTTGCAGACGGTAGTGTTGAATGTGAGGTAAAGGAATGAACGATATGACATACGAACAGGCTCTTGAAAAACTTAAAAGTACGGTTGAAAAGCTGGAAGATGGAAGTTTGCCTCTTGATGAAAGTATGAAGCTTTTTGAGGAGGGGACACGCCTGGTTGCTTTTTGCGAAAAGTGTCTGAACGAAGCAGAACAAAAAATCACCGACCTTAAGGTGGAATGAAAAATGACAGAAAAAACATTGAACGGATATATCTCTCTGATTGAAGAATATCTTGATAAATGCGTTGATAAATCTGAATATGATGAGGAAATTGTAGCAGATGCTATGCGATACAGCCTTCAGAACGGCGGAAAAAGAATACGCCCCGTTCTTGTGCTTGAATTCTGCAGACTTTGCGGCGGAGACATCTGTAAAGCTCTTCCGTTTGCTGCTGCAATTGAAATGATTCATACTTATTCACTTATCCACGACGATTTACCTTGTATGGATGACGACGATATGAGAAGAGGTAAACCCTCTTGTCATAAAAAATTTGGTGAAGAGTACGCTCTTCTTGCAGGTGACGGACTTCTTACACTTGCTTTTGAAACAATCACAAAAGCAGATGTAAATGATTCACAGAAGGTGTCTGCTGTAAAGGCGTTGGCTTCACATTCCGGATATCAGGGAATGATAGGCGGACAGACAATTGACCTTGCCAGTGAATGTAAAGCAGTTTCGCTTGACAGACTCAGAACGATGGATAACCTGAAAACAGGTAAGCTCATAAACTGCGCAGCACTACTCGGATGTATTGCAGCAGGAGCCGATAAGGAAAAAGTTGCATCATCACAGCGTTTTACAAGTGCCCTGGGACTTGCTTTTCAGATAGTTGATGACATTCTCGATGTTACATCAACAGAAGAAAAACTCGGTAAACCAATCGGCAGCGACAGTGAGAAAGAAAAATCAACCTATGTGTCACTTCTCGGCATTGAAAGATCAAAAGAGTATGCAGAAGTACTTACAAATGAAGCAATAAATTCGCTGGAATGCTTTGGCGAAGATGCAGATTTTCTTAAAAATCTTGCGTTAAAACTTCTTGAAAGGGATAATTAAGAGGATGGATGAGATAAGATTTCTCGACAAAGTGAATTCTCCTGATGATGTGAAAAAACTTTCAGTGGCTGAGCTTAATATTCTGGCTTCTGAAATCAGACAGGAGCTTATATCTGCTGTTTCTGAAAACGGCGGTCACTTGGCATCTAATCTCGGCTCTGTTGAGCTGACAATTGCCCTTCATAAAACCTTTGAATCACCTAAAGATAAAATTATCTGGGATGTGGGGCATCAGACATACACACATAAAATACTTACCGGCAGACGCGATAAATTCAGTACAATCAGAACTGAAGGTGGTCTGTCAGGTTTTACGCGCCGTGAAGAAAGCGAACACGATATTTTTTCAAGCGGTCACAGCAGTATTTCTGTTTCTGCCGCGCACGGTGTCAGTGTTTCAAACAATTTACTTTATGATGATGACAGAAAGACAATAGCAGTGATAGGTGACGGCTCTTTTACGGGCGGTCTCGTTTATGAAGGTCTTAATAACGCGGGTAGAGATGAAAAGAGCGGACTTATCGTTATTCTTAATGACAACAATATGTCAATTTCGAAAAATGTAGGCTCTGTTGCTATGTACCTTTCAAAAATCCGCACAAAACCCCGTTATTATTTCCTGAAAACCGGAACATATAATTTTCTCTGTAAGGTGCCTCTGATAGGTAAGCCTATTGCTAAATTCATCAGAAACCTTAAAAATTATATTAAAAGCTCAATTTACGGAACTACAATGTTTGAGAAGATGGGCTTTGCATATATGGGACCGTTTGATGGTCATAATATTGAACAGCTTTGTTCCGCTTTTGAGATTGCAAAAAATAAAAATGAACCTATTATGATTCATGTTATAACAACCAAGGGTAAGGGCTATGATTTTGCCGAAAAATCCCCGAGTGCCTTCCATGGTGTTTCAAAATTTGATGTTGAAACCGGTGAGCGTGTCAGCAGTGAAAAAACATTTTCTGATATTTTCGGTGAAAAGCTTTGCAATGAGGCTGAAAAGAATAACCGACTCTGCGCTATTACTGCTGCTATGTGTCTCGGCACAGGTCTTGAAAAATTCAGTAATGATTTTGATGACAGATTCTTCGATGTGGGTATTGCTGAAGAACACGCAATTACTTTTGCGTCGGGTCTTGCAAGAAACGGAATGATACCCGTTTTCTGCGTTTATTCAACATTTCTTCAGCGCTGCTATGACCAGCTTGTTCACGACTGTGCTATGCAGAAGCTGAAAATTATCCTTGCCATAGACAGAGCAGGTTTTGTGGGTATGGACGGTGAATCACATCAGGGTCTTTTTGATGTCCCGTTTCTTACTACAATTCCCAACCTTGATGTTTATTCTCCATCGTCATATGATGAGATGAATAAAATTTTCGATAAAGCTGTGTCCTGCGGTGAAAATTCAGTAGCAATCAGATATCCGAGAGGAGCTGAGGATACTCTTCCCTCTGATTATGTATATTCGGGCGAAGACTTTGACATATACGGCGATGGTAAAGATTTTGTTGTTGTGACATACGGCAGACTTTTTGCTGAGGCTTGTAAGGCGAAGGCTGTACTTGAAGAAAAAGGTGTCAGAATAAAAATCATAAAGCTCAATAAAATTTATCCTTTGAATGAAACTCTTTTCGAAAAAATAAGTGTCACGGATAAAATCTGTTTCTTTGAGGAATCTCACAGGGACGGCTCAGTGTCTGAGAAGTTTGCGTCGATTCTTCTTCAGAAAGGGTATAAAGGAGACTATTCATCGGTTACGGTATGTGACGATTTTGTAAAACAGGCATCAGTGAAATCGCAACTGAGAAAATACGGACTTGATGCTGATTCTATGGTGAAAAAGGTGTGTGAAAATATTGGCTGAAAAATTAAGACTTGACTCTGCTGTCTTTGAGCAGGGACACGCTGAAAGCCGTGAAAAAGCAAAAGCCCTCATAATGGCGGGGCAGGTTTATGTCAACGGACAAAAAGCGCTTAAGGCAGGTATGTTTCTCAAGCCTGAGGATTCTCTTGAAGTCAGAAGCAGTAAGATGCCTTTTGTAAGCCGTGGCGGATATAAACTTGAAAAAGCTCTGAACACATTCGATTTTGTCCTTGACGATACTGTCTGTATGGATATCGGTGCATCAACGGGAGGCTTTACTGATTGTATGCTTCAGCGCGGTGCAAAGAAGGTTTATGCCATTGATGTGGGATACGGTCAACTTGCGTGGAAACTCCGTACGGATGAAAGAGTTGTTAATCTTGAAAGAACGAATTTTCGTTATCTTGATAAAGAAACTGTCAGCGAAGAAATTGATTTTGCAAGTGTTGATGTTTCTTTTATTTCACTTAAAATAATTTTACCTGTTCTCAGAGACTTCCTGAAAAAAGACGGTATGGCTGTTTGTCTTATCAAGCCTCAGTTTGAGGCAGGAAGAGAAAAAATCGGGAAAAAAGGTGTTGTCAGAGATTTGTCAACTCACATTGAGGTAATCGAAACTATAACTGCCTTTGCGGTTGAAAACGGTTTTAATGTGAAAGGACTTACTTATTCACCTATCAAAGGTCCCGAAGGTAATATTGAATATCTGATGTTTATTGAAAAATCAGAAACTCCTCAGATGTTGTCTGAAATTTCACCTGAGGAATTAGCGAGGGAATCCCACGAAAATCTTGACAAATGAGGTGAGATGATTGTTTGCGATTGTACCAAATCTATCAAGATCCCAGGCAAAAGAGGTTACAACAAATGTCTGTAAACAATTGAACAAGCTTAATGCAGATTTTGCTATGTGTGCTGAATATGCTGATGTTTTCGGTGACTTATGCAGTAATTACATAAGCGATGACGAGCTTTACAGATTGTCTTCCGTTGTTATTGCAATCGGCGGTGACGGCACAATAATCAGTTGCGCTAAAAAGGCCTCTGCTTTTTCAAAGCCCATACTCGGTATAAATGCAGGGCGTGTTGCTTTTATGGCAGGTCTTGAAAGTCAGGAGCTTGAATATCTTGACAGACTGATTTCAGGAGACTATACTGTTGATAAACGAATGATGTTGGCTTCTTCGATTATAGTTGACGGTCAGATTATGAAAGAGACCAACTGTGTCAACGATGTGTTCGTCGGCAGGTCGCAGAATGTGAATATGGTAAACCTGAAAGTTCTGTGTGACGGGGCAGTTGTCAGCAACTACTATTCTGACGGAATTATTCTTTCAACTCCCACAGGTTCCACAGCATATTCACTCTCGGCAGGCGGTCCCGTTGTTGACCCGCTTATTGAAAGCATCCTTCTTACACCTGTTTGCCCACATTCACTTTTTCAGAGACCGATGATTTTCAGAAGCGAATGTGTTCTTGAAATAGCAAATGATACGGCACCGGGCACTGCTTTCGTCTTCTTTGATGGGGGAGAAGGTTATCCCATTCCGGAAAATTGCAAAGTTCTTGTCCGTAAGTCAGAAAAAACAGCAGATTTCATACGCATAAAAGCAGATACATTTGTTGACATACTCAACACAAAACTAAGAAGTAACTGAGAGGTAGACTAAAATGAAAAGAAAAAGACATTCACTTATTCTCAAGCTTATTGAAGAAAACCCTATCGCAACTCAGGAAGAACTTCTTGAATATCTTTGTAATCACAATTTTGAAGTAACACAGGCGACGGTTTCAAGGGATATCAAAGAACTTCGACTTATTAAAATCACAGACGAAAACGGCAGGTACAGATACAGTATCCCGAAAGAAAAAACATCTGATATGAGCTCAAAATTTCTTATGCTTTTTTCTTCAGCCGTCACAATGGTTGATTACGCTATGAATATTGTGTGCCTTAACTGTCATTCAGGTATGGCACAGGGTGCTTGTAGTGCTCTCGACAGTATGGCGTATGCTGAAATCGTGGGAACCGTAGCAGGTGACGATACAATTTTTGTTCTTTGCAGAACAGAGGAAGCTGCAAAAGAGCTTACTGAAAAATTCAAAGGTTTAATATCTGAATAAAGGTGATTAGCTTTGCTTAACAGTCTTAAAATCGAGAATATTGCGGTGATTGAAAGTGCTGATATTAATTTTGATATCGGTCTTAATGTGCTTACCGGTGAAACGGGTGCAGGTAAATCAATTATCATTGACTCAATAAATGCAATTCTCGGTGAAAGAACTTCAAAAGAGCTTGTCAGAACGGGCACAAATGCAGCATCCGTTACTGCGTTTTTTACTTTAATCGGTGAAAAAGTAAAGGAAAAACTTGAAGAACTCGGTATAGAATGTGAAGAAGATGATTCACTGCTGATTCAGAGAAGGATTTCTGCTGACGGCAGAAATGTCTGTCGAATCAACAGCAGTACGGCTACTGTTTCAATGCTCAGAGAATTGGGAAAAACTCTTGTTGACATCCACGGTCAGCACGATAACCGTTCTCTTCTGCTTAAAGATAATCATTTGTCATATATTGATAAATTAGCATCAAGCGAAGAGCTGCTTGATGATTATGCTGTTTGTTATAAAAAATTTGTATCACTGAAAAAAGAACTTAAAAATCTTCAGAATAATGAAGAAGAAAATGAAAAAAATGCAGAGGTTCTTCGTTTTCAGATTGATGAAATCGAAAAGGCTGATATCACTGTCGGCGAATTTGAAGAATTGACCTCTATGCGTAATAAACTTGCGAATGCCGAAAAAATCAGTTCTGCGCTTTCTGCTTCATACGATGAGTTTTCAGGTACGGACGAAGAACCAGGTGTTTTGCTCAGACTTAAAAACATACTCGAAGAAGTGAAGAGTGTTTCAGCTTTTGATGATATGTCTGAGGTTGCAAAGAATCTTGCAGGTGCAGTTTATGTTATTGAGGACTGCGCTCAGAGTATAAAAAGCAGCCTTGATTCCGTTGAATTCAATCCTGCTCTTCTTGAAGAAACAGAAGAAAGACTTGACCTTCTTTCAAAGCTTATGAAAAAATATGATACTGATGAAGCCGGTCTTCTTTTGCTGCTTAAAGAATTCAAGGAAAAACTTGCGAAAATTGACTCTTCGTCAGATAGAATTGAAAGCCTTACGGATGAGCTGAACGAGACAGGTCAGCAGCTTCTCGCAAAAGCAGAAAAGCTCTCTTCTGTAAGAGAAAAAGCAGGTCACAAGTTTGCAGAAAAGGTTTGTGATGAACTTAAATTCCTTGATATGCCCAATGTGAAATTTGTTTCACAGAGAAAGGACAAGCCACTTGGTGTTACCGGTAAAGATGAGGTTGAGTTTCTTATTTCTGCAAATATCGGTGAAGAACCAAAACCGCTTATCAAGATTTCATCCGGCGGTGAACTGTCACGAATAATGCTCGCAATCAAGAATGTGCTTTCTGAAAAAGATGATGTGATGACAATGATTTTTGACGAGATTGACTCGGGAATCAGCGGCCAGGCTGCAACAAAGGTTGCGAAGAAGCTTTATGATGTCTCTTCAGGTAAGCAGGTCATCTGTGTAACACATCTGTCTCAGATTGCGTCATTTGCAGATAATCACTTCTTTATCAACAAAGAAACATCGGGCGGACACACATACACAAATGTGAAATCTCTTTCAAGAAGTGACAGGAAGTATGAGCTTTCTCGAATAAACGGAGGTACTGTAATAACACAGACTTTACTTTCGGCAGCAGAAGAGATGCTTTCACAGGCTGAGGACTATAAAAGGAGTAAATAAAATGGACCAGAAGAAAATAGACAGAATCAATGAACTTGCACGACTTGCAAAGGAAAGAGAACTGACACCGGAAGAACAGTCAGAAAGACAGATTCTCAGACGAGAATATATTGATGCATTCAAGGCAAGTCTTGTGGGAACTCTGGAAAGCACCTACATTGTTGATGAAAAGGGCAACAAAAGAAAAGTTCAGAAGAAGAAATAAAAATATATTGATTTACAAAGCACCGTATGTATGTACGGTGCTTTTTGTATCAAAAAAAATAATTCTGATTATTATAGTATTGATTAAGGAGGTAATCAAATGAATAATCAGGATTTACAGAGGTTAATTGAAAAATATGAAAAGGAATTGATAAAGTATGCCGAGGAGAACGGCGCATTTGATAAAAGTATCCCAATCACGGAAAAAGAAGAAATATCTGTGCCCGTGGTGAGCGTTGTGTCATCGCCTGATAATACGGGGAGAGAAGCAGATATCACAGAGCTTGAGGGAACGAATCCCAACTCTTATGATGCGGGAAGAAAAGAGCCGGTGTACCGTGACCTGAATGATTTCAAAAGCAAAAACAGGGGCGATGGAGATATGAAAATTCAGGTGTTCAGCGGAAGACAGTCATTTCCTGTTGTGGGTGCAGAGGTTACCGTAAGTAAGAATTTTGCTGACGGTACATACACTTTTTTTACAGAGCTGACGGATACAAGCGGAATTGTTGATAATTTATCACTGAGCACACCTGAAAGCGGCGTTGCAAATGAAAATAACGAAATTCTGCCATATTCAACTTACACTGTCCGTGTAACGCATCCTTTCTTCAGGACAACTGCATATTACAATGTTCCTGTTTTTGACGGCATTATGTCAATTCAGCCCGTAAATCTCATTCCGAAAACGGGTACACCTGCTGATGATGAGGACATCGTTTACAATGAAACTGAGCCTGTTGATTTATAAGGAGCTGAGATTATGATAAATGAGCCTATTATCCCACGTACCATTACCGTTCATCTTGGTACGCCTGATTCAAATGCCGAGAACATTACGGTGGATTTCCCGGATTATATAAAAAATGTAGCTTCGAGTGAAATTTATCCCACATGGCCTGAAAATGCACTCAGAGCAAACATCTATGCTATTACAACATTTGCGCTGAACAGAATTTATACAGAACATTACAGAAGCCGCGGATATAATTTTGATATTACAAATTCCACCCAGTATGACCAGGCTTTTGTAAGAGGAAGAGACATTTTTTCTAATATATCAAGGCTTGTGGATGAACTTTTCAACGACTATGTTGTGAAAGACGGCACGATTTCACCGTATTTTACTCAGTATTGCAGCGGCAGAGGCGTGAACTGTAAAGGACTCAAGCAGTGGGGCACAGTTGACCTTGCAAACAGAGGGTATACACCTTATGATATCTTGAAATATTATTACGGTAATGTAAATTTAGTGAGGAATGCACCCGTGAGAGCAAACATACCGTCTTATCCCGGCAGAGCATTAAGACAAGGTGACAGAGGTGAGGATGTAAGAACTATTCAGCGTGAACTGAACAGAATTGCGGCGAACTATCCTGCCATTCCCACGGTGCCGGTGGATACCGGTGTTTTCGATGCGGCTACGGAAAGGGCAGTAAGAACATTTCAGCGGATTTTCAATCTGACTCCGGACGGCATCGTAGGAAAACAGACATGGTATAAACTTAAATATATTTATTCAAGCGTAAAGGGGCTTTCGGAGTTGTACTCAGAGGGCGTAACTTACTCAGAGGCAGAGAGAGCTTTCAGCAGAGTTCTTCAGCAGGGAAGCAGAGGCTTTGAAGTGAGGACAATACAATATTATCTGAATTTTATTGCTTTTTTCAACGATGCACTGCAAAGCATTTCTGTTGACGGAGTGTTCGGTCCTGCTACCCGTAATGCTGTTCTTGCTTTTCAGAGATATTACGGTCTTGCTCAGGACGGAATAGTTGGCAGAGATACCTGGAACAAAATTCAATCTGTCTATCAGAGTATACTGAATAATCTTCCGAAAGAATACAGGTCATACAGTTCACTGATTTATCCCGGATTCATTTTGTCAGTCGGCTCAACGGGAAGAGTTGTTGAACAACTTCAGACCTATCTGCGAGTCATCGGTCAGAATAACAGGTCTGTGCCTGTTATAAATGTTGACGGTACTTACGGCAACGCCACAAGAAACGCTGTAAGAGCTGTGCAGAGACTTTACGGTATTGAACAGACGGGCTTTGTCGGTCCTACAACATGGAACGCAATTGTTGAATTATATAACGGATACAGAGCATAATTTCTGAATTTTATGGCAACATAATTTACAGGTGGTGTTGCTATGAAAAATATCAGTATGAATTACGATGAAACTATCGGCTTTCTTGATGACACTCTTCATATTGAAAGAAATTTTGACCTTATAGGCAGAGAAATGGTAATCGGCGGAAGACGGTCAAAAATGTATTTCGTTGATGCTTTTTGTAAAGATGAGATACTTGAAAAAATGCTTGAATATCTGACTCGCCTTGAAGAGAAGCAGATAAAGCATATAAAGAATACAAGAGATTTCTGCTCTCATTTTATTACCTACACGGAAACCGATGTTGAATCGTCAACCGATACAATTGTAACTGCAGTATTGTCGGGTACACTTGCTCTCATAATTGAAGGCTTCAATCAGGCTATTATGATTGATGCACGAACGTATCCTGTCCGCTCTCTTGATGAGCCCGACAATGACAAGGTTCTCAGAGGTTCTCACGATGGATTCTGTGAAACAATTGTTTTTAACACGGCGCTTATCAGAAGAAGAATACGGACACCTGAGCTGACATTTTTCGCTATGAAAGCAGGAAAGAAATCAAAGACTGATATTGCCCTTTGTTATCTGGATAATATGGTTGACAAAAAACTTCTTGAAAGTCTGAAAAGGAGAATCAACAAGATTGATGTCAATTCGTTTAATATGAGTCAGCAAAGTCTTGTTGAAAGTCTTATCCCAAAGCAGTTTTATAATCCTTTTCCCAAAGTGAGATATACTGAAAGACCTGATGCTGCTGCCGCTTGTATTAACGAAGGCAATATTATAATTTTAATAGATAACTCACCTGCGGCAATAATTGTCAGAACGAGCTTTTTCGAATTTTTTCAGGATTCAAATGATTATTATTTTTCACCTGTCATAGGCTCGTATCTCCGATTTGTAAGAATGTTTGTTTTTGCTCTTTCAATTCTTCTTACGCCCACATGGTATCTGCTCGTGGAAAATCCGTCATTTATTCCTGAGTGGCTGTCCTTCATACGCATTAATGAGCCGACCGGTGTTCCGGTACTTGCACAGATAATAACAATTGAAGTTATTATAGATATGCTGAAACTCGCCTCCATAAACACTCCGCAGTCACTGAGCAGTTCGTTCAGTGTAATCGGCGCACTGATTCTGGGTGAATTTGCGGTAGGAGCGGGATGGTTTCTCCCGGAAGTAATTCTGTATATGGCATTTGTAGCTATTGCGAATTTTACTCAGCCTAGTTTTGAACTCGGATATGCTATGAAGTTTTCAAGAATAGGTGTGATTATTCTGTCAGCACTATTCGGAATATGGGGATATATTGGCGGTTTCCTGATAATGTTTATTATGATTGCAACGACAGAAACTCTTGCTGGAAAAACCTATCTTTATCCGATAATACCTTTTGACCGTAAAGCGATTTCAAGTCTTTTGTTGAGACGTTCAATCACAAGAAGCAAGAACTAATCTTCGAGAATATCTGCAAAAAATCTTTCACTTGAAATCTGAGAAGGTCTGTTGAATCTTCCGAGGCGATACAGAATTTCTGTGTCGCCTTGTGTGACTTTATTGACCTTTTCCTCACACAGAAGGACCGCATCAAATCCTAGGTTTTTTGCAAGTTCAATAGTTTCCTTTTTGTATGCACCGAAGGGTAGGGTAAGAGTGTTTGGTGCATATCCTGTTTTTTCTTTCATTATATTCTGCATTTTCATTATGTCTGCACCGACTTCTGAATTATAAGATGCAACATTTTCATCTTTCTTTTTTGTTATTCCGTGCCTTTTACCGCTGTTTTTATGAAGGTCATATGAATGATTCTGTATTTCGATTACATCGGTTTTAACAAGCTTTGCAATTTCTTCCCAATCCATATACGAGTATGTTATGTTATGGTCAGGATTTTCGGTGAAAAATGTTGCATATTCGCCGACAACAGAGGCGACGGCACACATATCTAGCTCTTTGAGCATAGGATAAACATATTCATACACACTTTCGAAACCGTCATCCAAAGTAATGATTATCGGCTTTTCGGGTAGTTTGCCACTGCCGTTTACATATTCAATCAGGTCGGTCATATCAATTGTGTTATATCCTTTTTCTTTAAGATAGAGCATATCGTTTCTGAACTCATCGTACATTACGGTGTATTTTCCTCTGCGTGATTCTTTTTTTGACACCTGATGGTACATAATAATCGGCACTGATATTCCTTCTTTTTCTTCAGCTTTTGTAATCATCGGCAAAAAATATACAAATGAGCATAAAAATATAAAAACAACACTCGTAATGAAAATATGTACTTTTCTGACTCGGACAATCATATAAATCACTCCTTTATAAATTTCTATGATAAACTTGATATTTTATTGAATAAGAGTTATAATATTCTGATAAAATATTTCTGAAAGAAGTGAATTGGTTGATGACGGATACTTATGTTCTCAATCTTCTTGAAAAGCTTTGCCTTGCAGACGGAACATCGGGAGACGAAACTGAGGCTGCAAAAATTGCTGCCGAAGAGCTTGGTAAATATATGGATGTCACCATTGATAAACTCGGTAATGTAGTGGGCAGAAAAGAGGGTGACGGCACTCATTTTCTTCTCGACGCTCACATTGACAGAATCGGTCTTGTAGTGACTGCAATAACTGACGAAGGCTTTGTCAAGGTCGGCAAATGCGGTGGCATTGACACCAGAACTCTTGAAACAGCTGAGATTGTTATCCACGGTAAAAAACCTGTTTACGGCATTGTTTCTGCAATTCCTCCGCATCTTTCCAAATCAGATGATAATAAAGCAAGTGATATGACTGATCTCGTAATTGACGTCGGAATGGATAAAGAAACGGCTGAGAAATATATTACCCCTTCTGACCGTGTTACAGTTTTTTCAAAATTCAACAAACTGTTGGGAAGCAGAGTTTCGTGCACAGCTCTTGATGACAGAGCAGGTGTTGTTTCTCTTCTCCTTGTTTGTGATATGCTTCGCGAAAAGGGGATTGAGCCTGACCTTACTGTTGTTTTCTCTGTTTGTGAGGAAACCTGCGGAAGCGGTGCAAAAACCTCATCTTTCAGAGCAGAAGCTGATGAAGCAATTGCAGTTGATGTAAGTTTTGCCAGACAACCCGGTGTGTCTGAAGAGGAGAGCGGTGAGCTTTCAAAAGGACCAATGATAGGTTTCTCATCAACACTTGATTTTGAAATGAGTAAAAAACTTGTGTCAGTGTCAGAGGAAAAGTCAATTCCTTATCAGAAAGAGATTATGGGCGGCAGAACAGGCACAAATGCCGACAGTATCGCAGTATCAGGTTTCGGCACTAAAATGGGGCTTATTTCAATTCCTCAGAGAAATATGCACACACAGGCTGAAGTTATTGATATTCAGGATGTGATTGCCACTGCAAAGCTCATCAGTGAATATATATCTTTGAGAATGGAGGAGTGCTGAATGAACAGAATTTTTGATTATGCGAAAGACCTTTCTTGTATTGACGGCATTTCCTCAAGAGAAGAAAGTGTGTGTAACTATATAATTGACAAGATAAAAGATGCAGAGGGAGTTTCGTATTTTACTGATAACCTGGGTAACCTTATTGTAGAGAAAAAAGGCAGGAATAAACCGGCAAATAAAATTATGATAGATGCCCATATGGACGAAGTCGGTCTCATTGTCTGTTATATCACACCTGACGGGTTGCTCAAAGTGCACAGTGTTGGCAGTATAAATCCCAAGGTGCTTCTCGGCAGGAGTGTAAAGGTAAACGGCTTGACGGGTGTTGTCAGCGTGAAACCTGTTCATCTTATGGATAAAGGCAAAGAAAAAGATATTCCGAAAATTGACGATTTGTATGTGGATATCGGTGCTGACAGCCGTGAAGAGGCCGAAAAATATGTTTCACTGGGGGACAGTATTGAATTTGATTCGAATTATGTACCTTTCGGTGAGAATGAAGAGTTTGTAAAAGCAAAAGCTCTCGATGACAGGTTGGGTTGTGCCATTATGCTTCATATGATTCTGTCCGAGCAGGAATATGACATTACATTTACCTTTACTGTTCAGGAAGAAGTAGGCTGCCGCGGTGCAATCACTGCCACAAACAGAGTAAAGCCTGATTTTGCTATTGCTCTTGAATGTACAACAGCATCTGATATAAGTGGCATTTCAAATGAGAAGAAAGTCTGCTCTCTCGGTGGTGGTGCCGTTGTTTCCTTTATGGATGGCGGAACAGTATATCTTAAGGATTTGTACAGAAAAGCTATGGATATAGCGAAAAACAATAATATAAAGGCGCAGACCAAGACAATGATAGCGGGTGGCAACAACGCATCACAGATTCACAAAGCCGCCGATGGCGTGAAATGTCTTGCTGTTTCCGTACCGTGCAGATATCTTCATTCTCCATCCTGCGTTGTTAAAAAGAGCGATGTTGAAGATGTATTTAACCTTGTGAATAAACTTGTTACGGAGTTTGCAAATGATTAAGCTTGTTGACAGTTTTGATGAGTATAATTTTGATTCTTTTGAAGATGTGTTTTTTCACCGGATTTATTCTGACTATTCAGCAATCAGACAATTTAAGGATGTTTTCTTTTATGTCTGTGAAAATGACGGTGCAATCACAGGTGTTATCTCGAAAGTTGACGGCGTTATAACTATGTCACTGAGAGAAAATGCAGATTTTGAAGAGTTGAATGAGTTTGTAAAGGTAATTGGCTTTACAACTATTCTCTGTGAAGAAAAGTATTCCTGTCACTTTGACGGAAAGAAAAAGTCAGGCAAAATTCTGAAACTCAGAATAGATGAGGTTTTCGGAAGTAATGCTGAACTTCTGGAAACCTATGATTTGAAAAATGTATATCCATTACTGAAAAGAGTTTTCAGAAAAGTCCCTGATTTTCCCGGATGGTATGTAAATACTTGCTACGGTATGATACATAATACAGTAATATCAGCTGGTGTCCGTGTTGACGGAAAAATAGTCTCTGTTGCTTTTGCTCTGTTTGTAACTGAGAAAATTGCAGTGTTGTCTGCAGTTGCAACACATCCTGAGCACAGAAACCGCGGATATGCTATGGAGATTGTGAAAAAAATTCTCGATGAAAACAGAGGCAAGGAGATTTATCTCTTCCTTGAGAATCCTCTGCTTGAAGAATATTATGCTAAACTGGGCTTTGTCCCATATAAAATGTGGAGTGAAATTGAAAATGTTGTATAATTTTAAAGTCAGCGATAAGATTTTGAGTGCATCGGAAACTGCACTTGAAAAATCAAGAAAAGCTTTTGAAAATATTGAAAAAATTACTGAACAGAATCAGATAAAAGTTTTGTCTGCTTTTACTGAATTCGGTATAAGTGAAAGTCACTTTGCTTCATCAACAGGCTATGGCTATGGCGACAGAGGCAGAGAAACTATCGATAAACTCTTTGCAAAATGTGTCGGTGCAGAAGATTCAATCATCAGACATAACTTTACATGCGGTACACATACTCTTGCAGTTGCTCTTTTCGGTATTCTCCGTCCCGGGGACACAATGCTTTCCGTAACAGGCACACCTTACGATACAATTCACAGTGTAATCGGTCTTACAGAGGATAAGGGACAAGGCTCACTGAAAGATTTTGGTGTGAATTATATGGAAGTTTCCCTCAATGAAGAGGGAAGAGTAGATTTACCTGCCATTGAGAAGGCACTTAAAGAAAACTCCGTAAAGATGGTTTACATACAGCGCTCACGCGGTTATTCACTGAGACCTACTCTCAGTGTTCACGAAATCAAAGAGATTATTGATATTACAAGGCGTTGCAGCACGGCTATGGTAATGGTTGATAACTGTTACGGTGAGTTTGTCGAAACAATTGAGCCTGGTGATGTTGATTGTGACCTCTTTGCAGGTTCACTTATCAAAAACGCAGGTGGCGGTATTGCAAGAACCGGCGGATATATTGCAGGTAAAGAGGAATTTGTTGAACTTTGTTCTTACAGAATGACTACCCCGGGTCTCGGCAGAGAAGTTGGTGCAACTCTCGGACAAAGCAGAAATCTTTATATGGGACTTTTCAACGCACCTCATGTTGTAGGTGAAGCTCTAAAGGCTGCAGTGTTCACAGCGTCTCTTTTCTGTGAATTCGGTTTCGGTGTTACTCCGGAAATCAATGAATCAAGACACGACATCATTCAGGCAGTAAAGCTTGAAAAACCTGAAAATCTTATTGCGTTCTGTCAGGGTCTTCAGAAAGGTGCACCTATTGATTCAACTGCTGTTCCTGAGCCGTGGGATATGCCCGGATATGACAGTCAGGTCATAATGTCAGCAGGTGCTTTCATTTCAGGTGCGTCAATTGAACTTTCTGCTGATGCACCTCTCAGAGAGCCTTATGCTGTATGGATGCAGGGTGGACTCAACTTCCACAGTGCAAAAATGGGCATAATGCTGGCAGCAGAGGAAATGAATAAAAGGGGATTGCTCTGATATGTATAATTATGATGGAATTACAAGTGATGCATTGTTTCTTCTGGCACAGAACAGATTTGAAAATGATAAATCTTTCTATGAGGCGCATAAACCTGAAATAAAGAAAGGTGTCATAACGCCGGTCAGACAGATAATTGAAGCACTTCTCGATGATATGTTTTCATATGACAGCAGAATGGTACTTATTCCGTGGAAAATGGTTTCGAGAATCAGGAGAGATACGCGCTATACAAAGGACAAATCTCTTTACAGAGAAAATGTTTGGGTAATGTTTATGCGTGACAAAAAAACTAATCCGTATATTCCGTGCTTCTGGTTAGAAATTTTTCCCGACAGATATGCGTGTGGCGTAGGTACGTTTTATACAAACGCAAAGTATCTTTCAATTTACAGAGAAAAGATTCTCGCTGAGCCCGACAGATTCAGAGAAGCGATAAAATCCTGCGAAAGCGTGGGCACACATCTGAGTATTGATTGCTACAAAAAATTAAAAGAGGGAAATTGTCCCGAGGATCTGATACAATTATATAATGCAAAGCAATTGCATTTTACCTGCAATTATTTTGATATAACTGAACTTGAAAACAGTGATTTTATTGATAAACTGAGAAAAAACTATAAGGCCTTTTATCCGCTTTACAGCTTTTTGCTCGAGGTTACCGAAAAGTATGTGTCATTAAACGGAGGAGAGTAAATGATACTTGAAGAAAAATGGGCATCTTTCAAAAGCGGCTCTGATATACGGGGCGTTGGAGTACGCTCGGGTCAGGATTCGCCGTTGTACCTTTCTGATGAGGTTGTGGAAAGAATAGCCTGTGGATTTGTCGAATGGCTGAGAAAAAACAGAACAGAAGATTCTGAACTTGTTGTATCTGTCGGCAGAGACACTCGTATTTCATCTCAAAGAATCAAAGACAAGGTAATCAGTGCACTTGTTAAAATGGGTGTAAAAGTATATGACTGCGATTATTCATCTACTCCCGCGATGTTTATGACAACAGTCAATCTCGACTGCACCGGTGCAATTGAGGTCACTGCGAGTCACCATCCGTATGATAAAAACGGTTTAAAGTTTTTTACTAGACTGGGTGGACTTGATAATAAAGCTATTGAAGAGATACTTCTCTATGCCCAGGAGAATCAGTTTATTTATGCTGAAAAATTCGGCTCAGTTCTTGTTTGTGACCATATGAAGATCTATGCAGAAAATCTCCGTAAAATGATTTGCGACGGAATAAATGCGGTTGATTACTCTAGACCGCTCAGAGGTTTCAGGATTGTTGTTGACGCCGGAAACGGTATAGGTGGATTTTATGCCACAAAGGTTCTTGCGCCGCTCGGAGCAGATATCCGTGGAAGCAGATTTCTTGACTATAACGGAATGTTTCCAAATCATATACCGAACCCCGAGGACGCAAAAGCTATGAAGTCCATCTGTGATGCAGTTGTTGAGTACGATGCACATCTTGGAGTGATTTTTGACACTGATGTTGACCGTGCAGCAGTTGTAGACAGGGGTGGTATTGAACTGAACGGAAACAGACTTATTGCTCTGGCTTCTGCAATCGCAGTGGAGAATAATGACGGCGCGATGATTGTAACTGACTCGGTTGCTTCTGACGGTGTTACAGATTTTATTGAAAGAAAACTTGGCGCAAAGCATCTGCCTTACAAAAGGGGATACAGAAACATAATTGATAAACAGGTTGAACTTAACCATTCTGCAATTAATTCTCCTCTTTCAATTGAAACATCAGGTCATGCTGCTTTCAGAGAGAATTATTATCTTGATGACGGTGCGTATCTTGTCACCAGGATTATAATTAAAATGGTGCAGCTTTCTAAAGAGGGTAAGAAAATTTCTGATCTGCTTTATGGTTTCAGAGATTCGAGAGAAAAACTGAATTTACGATTCAATATTGAAAGGTCTGACCCCAGAGCATACAGTGAAGAACTGTTTGCTTCTCTGAATGGTTTTGCATCTTCCTGTGAAGGATGGACAGTAAGGAAAGATACATACGAGGGAATACGCGTATCAGTTGATGAAAATAACGGTAACGGATGGTTTCATCTCAGACTCAGTGTCCATGACCCGGTGATGCCTCTGAGTGTTGAAAGCTATGAGGCGGGGGGAACTCTTGTAATCTGTGAAAAGCTTTACTTATTTATGTGTGAGCAGGGCGGAATAGATGCTTCTCCACTTAAAAAAGCCATAGAAAGTTTGCGAAAATAATAACAAAGTCGATGTTTGAACATATGATAAATATGATAAGAACATCGGCTGTTTGTTATTTTGTACAAAAGGAAAACTGAAAATTGTTTAACTTCGACTAACTTTAGAAAATATGGAAAAAATTCTTGACAATAAAAAATAATTTATGGTAATATTTTATCGATGATGGAATGGTGTAGAAGGACGTATTCATCGTTTCACCAATCAGTAAAATCCCAAAATACTCCGCAAAAGCGGAAAACCAGGAGGAAAAAGAGTTATGAACAAAATCATCTCATGGATTCTCTCTATCGTTATGCTTGTTCTTAGTTTCTTCGGTATCGGTACAGGTAACGAAGTTGGTATGACAAAGGGAGAATGGCTCAACAAGATGTGTGCTACTCTCGGTTATGAAACAGAAGACGCTGTTCAGCTTTGCCTTGATCTCAAGATCATCGACGCAGACGACGTAAATGATGTTGACGAAGCAGCAGACACAGAATTTGTGTTCGGTACACTTAAGAACGCAGCAACTGTACTTGGTGTAGATTATGCTAAGGTTACAGCTGAAGCTATCAAGCAGGGTATTCTTAATGAAAAAGAAGAACTCAAAGCTGACGCAAAAGACGCAGCGGACGCTTACTATGACATTCTTGTCATCCTTAAAGATCTCGCAAACAATAAAGATGTTGAAGACAAAGCAGCAGAAATTGTTTACGCTGACAATGTTGTAGAACTTACAACAGAGGATTACGAGATTAATGGTAACGTTGTTACTCTTCCCGAAGATACAGCACTCTCAGTAGGTGATGTGTTTACTGTTCCTCAGGTAAGTGGTAATCTTGAAGGCGGCATCTATGAAGTAGTTTCTGTAAAAGAAACAGCTAACGGTGTTGTTGTAGAGACTAAAGAAGCAGAACTTGAAGATGTTGTTACATCTCTTGATTACGCAGCTACATTCTCACCCAACATGGCAGCAGCTCAGGTTATTTCAGGTGAAGGCGAAGTAATTCAGGCAGGCGTAGCTAACAACGAAGGCATCAAGGAAACAATCGACGAAGTTAAGGGTATCCTCACAGATAAAGATGCTCTTAAAGGCGCTGTTAAAGATCTCCTTGTTGACACACTTTCAGAAGGTAGCTTCTCAATCGGCGATGCTGATGTTGACTATGCATTCACAGAAGGCGGTTTTGATATCGCTATTTCAGGTGATGTAGGCGAAGGCATCAACATTTCTAAGTCTTACTCAGTTTCAAATCTTGAACTCCTTACAAAGTTTGACGGTTCTTTCAAGAACGGCAAATCAACAGTTAAGGAAGGTTATCTCAAGCTTAACTATGACTGCGTAGATACAACAAAAGTTAGCGGTTCATACTCAGCTTCTCTTGTTTCAGGTATCACAGAAGATATCTCAAGCATGGAAGTTGTTGACCAGATCAAGATGAACTTTGAAAACCTTAAACTTGAAAAGGGTACAGCAAGATTCCCTGTATTTACAGCTCACATTGCTATCCCCAACGCTCCCTCTATCACAATCAAGATGGAAGCTAGCGTAGTATTCAACGTTTACGGTTATGCTGAACTCATCATCACAACAGAAAACTGCGTTGGTTATGAAATCATCGACAACAACGGCAGATTCATCTATGAATCAACAGAGACAGCTCCCAAAGTATTCAACGCTATGGGTACTGCTGAAGCTCTCATTGGTCTTAATGTAGGTCTCTGCGCATTCGGTATTTCTCTTATCGACGTAGGTCTCCAGGGTGGTCTTGGTGTTTATGTATATGCAACAGTTACACTTCCTTATGCAGACTACACAACTACATCTATTGAAGACATTCCCGCAAACCTTCTTGCTCAGTCTGTAGCTATCCTTGATAATGCTGATGAAATCACAGTATCAGGTACAGCTCAGTTCTATGGTATTTTCAGAATTTCACTTTGTGAAGACAGTATCACAAGCAAGATCGGTCTTTCAAAAACATGGACTATTGTTGATAGAAGCAACGGTACATTCGCTACAATCAACTTCTAAGCAACTTTAAACTAAACTATTGATATCGTCCAGTCAATGGTTAAAGAGGGCAGATGGTGCACCGTCTGCCCTTGATTTTTTGCTCAATAAAAATGGCTCAACCTCAACGCTGACACCACATAAGGCAGTATTTCTTTAAAATGTGAACTTACGGCACAATAATGCGTTAAAAACCACCGATACGCGACAGCGTAATCGGTGGTTTTTGTCTTTTCTTGTACGCGTAATTTCGCATTTTAAAGTGCTTCGCAGTTTCGTAGAAAGGCAAAATTACTTGAATTGAAGCCAAAAAAGCAGCAAGGCTAACGCCTTGCGAGGCTTTTGGCAATAATACAAGGAATTTTGTTCGAGAAACAAAAACTTCCTTATGGGAACTCAGCGAAAGCTACCCTTTTTCTGAAACAAAAAATAACGAGTGATACTATGAAAACAAATAAAAAAGGTATTTATATTCACA
>JAZQLC010000005.1:0-4604 GCA_045542485.1 Acutalibacteraceae bacterium | reverse complement strand
ATGGGACTTAATATGTATGAGCTGCTGCCTTTCTGGCACACGTTTTTTTCAAAGCTTGGCTTTGAGGTTGTTACTTCGCCCAAATCTACTCACAAGCTTTACAGAAGCGGTCAGCATACAATTCCCTCTGACACCGTATGTTACCCTGCAAAGCTTATCCACGGACATATAGAAGCACTGCTCAAAGAGGACCTTGACGCAATATTCTATCCCTGCCTTGGCTATAACTTTGACGAGGAAAAAAGCAACAACCACTATAATTGTCCCGTTGTGGCTTTCTATCCTGAGGTTATTCAGGCGAATACCCCGGGTCTTAAAAACACAAAATTCATTTATAACTATTTCGGTATCCACAGAAGAAAAGATTTGACTCCCAGAATCCATAAGGTAATGTGCGAGAATTTCGGCGCGTTTACAAAATCTGAAATCAAGAAAGCACTTGACTGTGCTTATGATGAATACTATGGATATCTGGCAAAAATCGAAAAAGAAGGTGACAGACTTCTCGCCTATGCGGAAAAGGAGAATAAGCCTGTCATAATTCTCTGCGGAAGACCTTATCACATAGACCCTGAAATCTGTCACGGAATTGACACTCTTGTTTCTTCCTTTGGAGCCGTTATCGTCACAGAGGATGCCGTGTGCAGAAAGGTTGATAAGTTTGAAGTGAATGTCCTTGACCAGTGGACATATCATTCAAGACTTTATCTTGCTGCAAAATATGCGGCAGAGCACAAGAATGTGAATCTGATTCAGCTTGTGTCATTCGGTTGCGGCGTTGACGCGATAACAACAGACGAAGTCCGCGCAATCCTTGAAGCGGGAAACAAAATCTACACCCAGATAAAAATTGACGAAATCACAAATCTCGGTGCAGTTAAAATAAGACTGAGAAGTCTTTTTGCAGCCCTTGAGCAGGAGGGAGAATAATGGAATATAAAGTCAACAGAATTGAATATACGGAAGAAATGGACAAGGAATATACAATACTTATTCCGAATATGCTTGATGTTCATTTTTCTTTCATTCAGAAGCTTCTTGAACAGGACGGTCACAAAGTCGTGCTTCTGAAAAATGAGGGCAGGGCAGTTATTGACGCAGGTCTCAAATATGTTCATAACGATACCTGCTATCCGGCACTGCTTGTTATCGGTCAGTTTATTGATGCCTTGCAGAGCGGTGACTATGACATAGATAAGGTCGCAGTTATGATAACGCAGACAGGCGGCGGTTGCAGAGCATCGAACTATCTTCATCTTCTGCGAAAAGCACTTGCAAAAGCAGGATTTTCTCAGGTGCCCGTCATTTCACTGAATGTTGCAGGTCTTGAGAAGAATTCAGGATTTCATCTTTCACTGCCCCTCATAAGAAAGGCGATGGCAGCAGTTGTTTACGGTGATATGCTTATGCTTCTGAGAAATCAGGTAAGACCTTACGAGATAAACAGTGGCGATGCGGAAAGAATGCGTCAGCACTGGACAGACAGACTTTGCGATGAATTTACTGACCTTAAAGGCTTTACGAAAAAAGAAATGCAGGAAAATCTCAGAAAAATCGTCCGTTCATTTGCGGAAATCCCCGTAGAAAAAACACCTAAAATCAAGGTGGGCATAGTTGGTGAAATCTATGTCAAATACTCAGCTCTTGCAAACAATAACCTTGAAGATTTCCTCCACGAGCAGGGATGCGAAATCAATGTTCCCGGACTTCTGGGATTCCTCACATTCTATATCGGCAACAAGCTTGAGGAAATCAGAATTTACGGCGGAAACAAAGTAAAGGAATTCATTCTTGAGCAGGTCAGAGTATATCTTACGGGAATCGAAAAGATAATGATTGATGTTATCAACGAGGACGGCACTTTCACTGCGCCGATGCCTTTCAGAAAGGTACACGCATTAGCTGCTCAGGCAATAAGCTACGGCTGCGATATGGGTGAGGGATGGCTTCTTACGGCAGAAATGATGGAGCTTGTGGAGCACGGCTACAAAAATATTGTCTGCGCTCAGCCTTTCGGATGTCTGCCGAATCACATCGTGGGCAAGGGTATGATAAGAAAAATCAGAGAGCTTTATCCTGATTCAAACATCGTTCCCATTGACTATGACCCCGGTGCAACAAAGGTAAATCAGGAAAACAGAATCAAACTTATGCTTGCAGTTGCAAAAGAGAATATGTAAAAGAAAAACAGTCTGAAAACCAAAAATTTTCAGACTGTTTATTATTGTTTGCAATAAAGACAAAATCGACACTCTTCTTCTGAAGAATGTCGATTTCTGGCAGAGCGGACGCTGTTAAATCCGAACTCAAATCTGATTTTTCAACATCATTCAGAGAAATGACTTTTGAATCGTCCTTATAGTTGAATGTTATCACCATTTTATCATCATATAAATAGATGGTATTAATAAAGATGTCAATCAATCTACGTCTATGGTCTAAACGACGAGTATTATATTTGCGTAAACGATTGAACCAAAAGAGAATCTGATCTTTTGTAAGCTCCGGTTTTGCCATTTCCTCTTTAATAATCTGAACAGAGACATCGCTTTTCTGATTTTCCAAATCTTCAAGACGTTGTTTAGTTGAGGGAGTAATGATACCCTGCTGAATAGCATTGAGTAAATTATCTATTCCTCTTTGAAGATCTGCATACTGTTTTTTGAGCATAGGGAGAATTGTATTCTCTTTTCCTTGAATTTCCATTATCATATTAGCAATTCTTTCTATTAATTCATCATCAAAAAGCACTTTTTCAATTTGATTTATGACTAAATCTTCTATCCAGTCCTTTCTAACTGTTTTTTTATCGCAACCATTATGCTTTTTAACACTGACACATTTGTAATAGTGATATACAGTTGAAGTTTTGCTTGTTCCGCTTTCACCAACCATAAAGCAATTACATTTACCGCAACGCAATTTTGTAGTCAACAAATATTCATCTTCAGCTTTATGTTTTGCCGGAGCTTTTTTATTTGTAGCCATACGACCTTGAACGCGTTCGAACAGTTCTTCAGTAACAATTGCAGGTATACCATGTGGGTTGACAATATCACGATATTTGAACTCACCAATGTAACGGCGGTTTTTAAGCATTCGCGCAACCATATCCACATTGATTCTACCACCAAATTTAGATCTTAACCCTTTAACATTTAATTCCTCTGCAATTTCAGTCATTGATGCACCTTCTGCATAATGATTAAAGGCTTCTAAAACGGCCGGAGCAACCAAAGGATCTATCTGAAAATGGTGCTCACTATCAATGGTATATCCTAATGGCAAAGTACCTCCATTAAATTTGCATTTATAAGCATTTTCTTTAAGACCACGAACAACTTTTTCAGAAAGTTCAGCCGAATAAAAATCTGCCAATCCGTCAAGCAACGCTTCCAAAAGAATGCCACCGGATCCTTCGGGAAGCTCTTCGGTCGCAGACAAAACTTTTACACCGTTTCTACGGAGTATAGTTTTATAATAAGGTGAATCATAATGATTTCGTGCAAAACGGTCAAACTTCCACACAATAACAAACTTGAATTTTTTGCTTGAACTATCTTTAATCATCTTCTGAAAATTATCACGATTATCATTTCTTCCGGTGCGAGCACGGTCGATATATGTATCAACAATTTGAATATCGTTTCTCTCGGCGAAAGCCTTGCATTCGCGTAGCTGACCTTCAATAGACTCTTCACGCTGATTCTCACTTGAATATCGTGCATAGATTACAGCTGTCATTTTATTTCTTCCTTTCGTTTTAGTTTTAATTTATTTTAAAGTTTACTTCTTTTCATTTTCATTGTAGCGCGCCAAATGGCATTTGTAAAGATATATAGGTTATTATATTTTCTGTCACCCCACCGAAATCACCGGTGGGGATTCACTTAGGAAAGATTATTATTATTTTTCCAATTTTCATATTCTTGTTTTCCTTCTTCGCTTTCAAAGAAAGCTAATATATCAGGCAAGAAACATCTTGCCAAATCTTCAATTACTGTTTTTGGAATATCATTTACATTATACTTAAATTCTGTTTCCTCTATAATCTCTCCGACAACAGTTTTCTTTGTCGGAGCTTTTTTCATTTAGAACTCACTCCTTTCTATTAGATTTTGTTATTCAATATGTAATTGGCAATTGTCACATCGTTTCTCCAATGTGACAGATGGAATACAGAAACTGCCATTACCGCAAGTCTGTCGTATGACAAAGGTAACCCGTTTTTTATGGCAAGTTCTTTATTCTTACCGCGTACAAAATATTTACCTCTGATTTCATTTTTATCAAAAGGTTTCGGTTTTTTAGTGGTTTTGTCAAGGTTATACTTATTCCATCTTCTGGCAATTTCATCTTCAAGCGTTTTTCGGTATTCAGGTTCCGTCTCAAGTTTTTCAAGATAAAAGTTATACGCTCTGAATGCTTGTACTGCTCTCATTGAATGATAATCAATTTGATTATTCATTTCTTCCTCAGTGAAAACTTTGTTTTCTGTTCCGTCAAAATACGAGCTGACGAAATCCACATCTTCAGGCAAGATTCTTTGTAAAGTCATTTTTCCGCCTTTGCCTTGTCTTACACGGACACAAGGATATCCTGAT
>JAZQLC010000004.1:0-21282 GCA_045542485.1 Acutalibacteraceae bacterium | reverse complement strand
GGTTGGTTTTTTGCGTTTAATTACTGCTCTGCGTAGATGCTTACTCTCTTACGGTCTTTGCCGACTCTTTCGAATCTTACAACGCCGTCTGTAAGTGCGAAGAGTGTATCGTCTTTACCCTTACCTACGTTTGCACCGGGATGAATGTGGGTACCACGCTGTCTTACAAGGATGTTACCTGCAAGAACGAACTGACCGTCAGCTCTCTTAACGCCAAGTCTCTTTGACTCTGAGTCACGGCCGTTACGGGTTGAACCCATACCTTTTTTATGAGCAAATAACTGAATGTTAATCTTAAGCATTTTCTGCACCTCCATAAATTACTTTGAGATTTTTCGGGTAATCTTTTGCCAATTCACGAATATGAATCTGAAAACCTTTAAGAAGATTTTCTGCCTCAGGTGTCACTTCGTTGAGAAGCGCTTTCATATATCCGTCATCCTCAACCTCTGTCTTAACGCTGACCTTAAGCACCTCTGTTAAAGTGTTCACTGTCATATAACAGGCTGATGAAACTGCTGCACAGAGGATATCTTGTCCTCTTTCCGCAAGTCCCGAATGACCTTTCACCTGAAAGCCTCTGATTTCACCGTGGTCGGCAAAAATTTTTACGGTAATCATTTAAGATTTACGCATTGATAGCTGCGATTTCAACCTTAGTGTAGGGCTGTCTGTGGCCTTTCTTTCTCTTCTCGTTCTTCTTTGACTTGTAAGTGAAAACTACCACTTTCTTAGCCTTGCCGTTCTTGATAGCCTTAGCTGTTACTGTTGCACCCTCAACATAAGGAGCACCTACAACAATGCCATCTTCCTTGCCAACAGCGATAACCTTATCAAAGGTAATCTCGGAGTCTGCTTCAACATCAAGCTTTTCAATGTAGAGAGCTTCGCCTGCTTCTACTTTGTACTGCTTTCCGCCGGTTTCGATAATTGCGTACATTGGTTCTTCAACCTCTTTCATAATAGTCTCGCTACCCTCTTCCAGTTACGTTAAACTGCGGGTGTTGGCGCACCAACTTTGGGAACCCGAGGTAAGCGGCTTAGATATTATATCACCCGAATGCAAGAAAGTCAATAGTTTTTTACTTATTTTTTCTTGATTCTGCTGCTTTTACAGTGTTTTTCATAAGCACTGCGATTGTCATAGGTCCTACGCCACCGGGCACGGGTGTGATAAAGGATGCTTTTTCCTTTACATTTTCAAAATCCACATCACCGCAGAGCTTTCCGCTCTCAAGACGGTTGATTGCAACATCGATAACAACAGCACCATCTTTAACCATATCTGCGGTAATCAGTCCGGGCTTACCTACTGCGCTGACAAGAATATCTGCTTCTCTTGTAAACGAGGGCAGGTCATTTGTTTTTGAATGACACACTGTCACTGTTGCGTTTTCTTTAAGAAGGAGCATTGTCATCGGTTTACCGACGATATTGCTTCTGCCTACTACCACACAGTTTTTACCTGAAATTTCGATATCATATTCCTTCAGCATTTCCATAACACCTGCCGGTGTGCAGGGAAGAAATGTGTAATCACCGATCATAATGTGACCCACATTTTCAGGATGGAATGCATCCACATCCTTTGAGGGATGAATTGAATTGATTATATTTTTCTCGCAGATATGCTTCGGCAGAGGCAGCTGACAGAGAATGCCGTCAACACTCTCATCGGAATTGAGTTCATCTATAAGTGAAAGAAGCTCTTCCTCTGTTGTATCACCGGGCAAAGCGTATTCGAGTGACTTTATTCCAAGCTCTGCGCAGGATTTTTTCTTGTTATTTACATAAACCCTTGAAGCAGGGTTGTCGCCTACGATTATTACTGCAAGGCAGGGCTCTGTGCCGTTCTCCTTGAGATTTTCAACCTGATTTTTAAGATTTTCTTTAAGCTTTGCTGACAAAGCCTTACCGTCAATTATCACTGCCATCGTCTTCTACCTCTGTTTCATCTGTATCTTCTGTTTCATCTTCAACTTTCTGAGTTTTTTCTCCCTTGGGAATTCTTGCGCCGTGAGGGAAAAAGTCTACACCCTCAATAGGTTTCGGATTCTTTATATATTTAATGAGAAGAGCAACGAGCAGTGCAAGAAATACTGCAACCACAACCATTGAGAGAAGCTGTGATACACGGATTGTTGTGTCACCGATATAGAGGCTGTCTGTTCTCAGACCTTCAAAAATTGCTCTTCCCGTTCCGTACCAGATTCCGTAGCAGAGGAAAATCTGGCCACTGAATTTACGGAACTTCCTCATAATAACATAGAGTATTGCAAAGCCGATGAGACACCACAAGGATTCATAAAGGAATGTGGGATGAACATATCCCCAGGGGTCCATAACAATTCCCTTGCTGTCAAAATTTTCAAGATTGGACAATATGTAGTCCAGAGTTTTTTCACTTTTCATACCCCAGGGAAGGTCAGTGTTTGTACCGAAAGCCTCCTGATTCATAAAGTTGCCCCATCTTCCGATGCCTTGTCCGATAAGCAGACTCATTCCTGCCAGGTCCAGAAGATTGTAAAAATTCAATTTATTTACTTTGCAGGTTATGAAAGCCGCCAGAAGTCCGCCGATAATCCCGCCGTAAATGGCAAGACCACCGTTCCATATCTTGAAAATCTCATTAAGATGATGTGCGTAGTATTCCCATTCAAAAGCCACATAGTAAAGTCTTGCACCGAGAATTCCGCCGATTGTGCCGTAAATGAGAACATCCAGCATTTTATCAATGCTCATTCTCCATTTATAAGCCTGTCTGCCTCCGAAAAGCACTGCAAGAATGAATCCGAAAGCAATTATGGCACCATACCATTTAATTGTAATATCGCCTAAAAAAGGAAGTTTGAACTCTGCAAGGACAGAGGGGATAGAAAAGCCCCTCTCGAGTCCTTTAAAATATACTACTGTAAAATCGCCCATATTTTCTCTCCTCTCATGCAGGAAGAATTACTGACAAAGCTGAATATTTTTCGTCAAGAATTTCTTTCATAAATTCATTGGCTTCTTTGCAGGTGAGAACTTTAAGAGTTTCAAACTCATCGAAGAGACCCTCATTCATAAAGTCAGCAGCAATAAGATTGTTTGCAAGTTCATCAACATCGTTATACGACATAATTTCTCTGCCGTAAAGCTTCTTTCTTGCTCTCTCGAAATCCTCTTCTCTGATTCCGTTTTCTTTGTAGAATCTGATCTTATCCTTGATAACTGCGCTTGTTTTTTCAGGGTCACGGGATTCGCCTGAGAAAATCATAGCGCTGTAACCGAAGCCTGTGAAATATTCTGTTGAGAAAGTGGGATTGATAAGCTCACTGTCAATCAGTTCACTGTAAAGATCAGATGTGTTACCTGCGATAACCTCAAGAATAATGTTTCCGAGAAGCTCCTCCTTGAGTGTCCTTTCGGGGTTTTCAAGTTTTTCTTTGAAACCGAGAGAGAAAATCGGTGACGCAACAGAAAGTTTTTCTTCAACATAGTCCGTCACAACTTCCCTTTCCTCTTCAAAAACCTTTCTGTCAACAGAGAATGGTGCATCCTTCGTCAGAAGTCTGTCGGCAGATTCAACAACCTCCTCAACCGTCACATTACCCGCAACAGCAAGAGCCATATTGCCGAGATTATAGAAATCCTCATAGCATTCATAAAGAAGGTCAGCAGAAATTTCTGCGATTGACTCCTCTGTTCCTGCAATATCGATTCTTACGGGATGGTTTTTGTAAAGTGCGCAAAGTAGATTGAAAAGCACTCTCCAATCAGGCACATCACGGTACATTCTGATTTCCTGACCGATGATTCCCTGTTCCTTCTCCACGGTCTGCTGTGTAAAATAAGGATGTCTTACAAAATCAAGAAGAATGTCAAGATTCTGCTTGAAGTTTCCCGAGCAGGAGAAAAGGTAGCAGGTTTTGTCAAAGGATGTGTAGGCATTAGCCGAAGCACCTGTTTTTGCAAACCTTTCAAAAGCATCAAGCTCTTCACTTTCAAAAAGCTTGTGTTCAAGGAAATGAGCGATGCCCTCAGGCACCTCTGTGTACTTTTCTTCACCCGTTTTTCTGAAAGCCGTATCAATCGAGCCATAGCGTGTGCCGAAAACAGCATAGGAGCTTGAATAGTTTTCTTTCGGGAAAACATAAATGGTAAGACCTGACGGATGGTCAATTTTATAATATTTTTCGCCTAAAAGTTCGTTCTTTATTTCTTTTATTTCCATCTTTTATTCCTCCTCTCCGCTGCCGTCACCTGAAAGCATATAAACAGTATCGAGTGTAATTTTTTCTGCTGCCGATTTTATTTCCTCAGCAGTTACTTCGCTTATCTTTTTCGCATATTCCTGAGGAAGAATAATTTCATCATCAAGGAATCTTGCTCCTATCCAGCCGTCAATGGCTTCGGGCATATCGCCCACAGTCATATATGCGTCTGTCAGGCCCTTCTTTGATTTTTCAATATCCTCTTCAGTGAATTTACCGTCCTTCATATTCTGAAGCTCAGCGAGAATTGCGTCTGTTGCTTTCTTTTCGTTTTCGTCTTCTATACCGCTCTGGATAAGAACAAAGCCTTTTTCTTTATCAAAACGGGCAGAGCAATAATAACAGAGGCTCATTTTTTCTCTGACATTTGTGAAAAGTCTTGAGTAGGGACCACCGCCGAACATATCCACTGCAACTCTTGTGGGGAAGAAGTTTTCATCCCTGCTTTCAAGACCTGCACGAAGACCCATAACGAGTTTACCCTGTTTTACCGGTTGTTTTTCATCAACCTTTTTCACCTCTTGTGCAGAGGGAGTGAATTTCGTTTCGATTGTGCAGACATTACTTCTGTCAACAGATGCAAATTTTTCTTTCAGCTGTGCCTTTATGCTGTCGTCAATTTCTCCTACAAAGGTGAACTGAATAATTGCGTTTTCAAGAAAAGCCTTCCAAGCCGTGAGAAGTCTCTCGTTTGTCACTTTCTGAATCTCATCACGCAGTCCGAATCTGCCCTTACCGTATTTTTCAGAAGAGAACATTTCCTCAATAAGTCTGTCTTTTGCGTAAACTCTTTTTTCGCTGAATTCACTGTCTATCTTTTCGGTAAGAAGTCTCTTCTCTGTTTCAATATCTTCCTGAGGGAAGTTTCCGTTTTCAAGCTTGGGATCAAAAAGTACATCGAGAAGAAGTTCTGTACACTCTTTTGAGATACCTTCACCTGACAAAGCAAACCTGTCACTTACCGACACAATTCTGAAGCAGATATCCTGACTGTCACCGCATTTTGAAACACCACAGGCAAGTGAAGCACCGTAAAGCTCTGCAAGTCGTCTGTTGAGAGATGTCATTGTAGGATACTTTGCACATCTTCTTCTGAGCATATAGCAAAGAAGAGCGTTGGCTTCCATATCACTCTCAAGGGGCAGAGCAATGTGCACACTCATAACATTTGTTTTGAAATGGTCAGCTTTCACAACACACGCTCTGACACCATTGGCGATTTCTATTTTCTCAATATTTTCAATCATTCCGATTACCTCGTTTCAATTAAAAATTCTGCCTTATATTATAACATAAATATATAAAGTATTTCCACTGTTTTATTAATTTATTTCTGTTAATTTAATATTGACTTTTAGTATAATATAAAGTATAATCGTTTTTGTAATTCACAAATGGTGGAGTCTGTCATAAAATGCGATAGCATTTTATTTGTGAATTGGTTTTAAGGGAATGCCCTTTACAAAATGACAGAACTCCGACGGAGTTCTTTTTTTATTTCTGACAGACAAAAAGTATATAAGGAGTTGTCAAAATGAGTCCCATCACCATCACGGCGCTTGTCATCTTCGCAGTAACCTACATACTGATGATGGCGTTCCAGAAAATCCGCCCCTATGTGGCAGTAGGTTCAGCAGTGATTTTTATTGCTCTCGGAATCATCGCCACAGTCAATCCCGCAGTATTCGGAGAAGGCTTCTTCGCTCTCTCTCAGGACGCAAATTACAGTTACGGCGTAGCAGCGGCACTGAAAGAAATTGACTGGAATGTTATTATGATGATTGCAGGTACTATGGGTACCGTTTATCTTTTCATCGAGTCAAAAATGCCTCAGCTTATGTCTGACGTGCTCATTTCAAAAATGCCGAATATGAAATGGGTTGTTTTTGCACTTTCACTCTTCGCAGGTATCGTTTCAGCTTTTGTGGACAATGTTGCAACCGTTCTTATGATTGCCCCTGTCGCTCTGGCTTTCTGCAAAAAGGTCAACATTTCTCCCGTTCCGTCAATTATCTGTATTGCTGTTTCATCCAACCTTCAGGGTGCTGCAACACTTGTAGGCGACACAACATCAATCCTCCTTGCAAAACAGGCAGGTCTTGACTTCTCTGACTTTTTCGTTCACGACGGACACCTGGGTATGTTCTGGGTTGTTGAGGCAGGTGCTCTTGTAAGTGCACTTATCATCCTCTTTATGTTCAGAAAAGACAAGGCAAAGGTTGAATTTGAAGGCAGAACAAAGGTTGAGGACAAGTTCCCCACATTCCTTCTTATCGGCACAGTCCTTGCACTTATCGCCGTTTCATTTATCCCTTACAAAGACACAGCTCTCCCCGGTCAGTTCTATAAGCCCGACATCACAAACGGCATCATCTGCGTAGGCTTCTTCCTTATCGGCATCATCAGAGAGCTTCTCTTCAAGAAAAACACAGATATTGTAAAAGACGCTTTCAAGGAAATTGACTATTACACAATCATTCTGCTTACCGGCCTTTTCGTTGTAATCGGCGGTATCAAGAGCGCAGGTGTTATTGATGTTATCGGTAACGCAATCGCTTCAATGGGCTCAGGCTCAGCTTTCATCGTTTACACAATCATTGTATGGATGAGCGTTATCCTTTCAGCATTCATTGACAACATACCTTACACGGCAACGATGCTTTCAATTGTTCCCGTTATTGCAAGTAGCGTAGGAATTGAACCTACTCTCCTTTACTACGGCCTCCTCTGCGGTGCAACCCTGGGCGGAAACCTGACTCCTATCGGTGCAAGTGCAAACATCACCGGCATCGGCATCCTGAGAAAAGAGGGCTACGAGGTCAAATCTACAACCTTTATGAAATACGGTGTACCCTTCACCCTTGCAGCAGTTATTACAGGATATCTGATGCTCTGGTTCATCTGGAAATAAAATCAAAACACAAGCGAGTTAAGTCAGTCTTGACTCGCTTTTTTATTGCAAGAAGTATTTCTTTATGATATACTTGAATGTGCGAGGTGAGAGATATGATGGTAAAAGATAAACAATTTTATAAATCGCTTTTCACAATGACGCTGACAATCGCTCTGCAGAATGTAATTATATTCGGTGTTAATCTTGCTGACAGCATTATGCTGGGAAGCTTTTCGGAAGAAGCTCTTTCAGGTGTAGCACTTGTCAATCAGATTCAGTTTCTTCTCCAGATGATTGTAATCGGCGTCGGTGCAGGTACGCTCATTTTCTCTTCACGCGCATGGGGCAGCAAGGATATGACCACTGTCAAAAAAATTGCAAACATCTCGATGAAAACTGCAGTTGCGTTATCTTTTTTAATTTTCATCCCCGTTCTGCTTTTCCCCGAAAACATTCTTTCTCTTCTCTCTAACGAAAAGGCAGTTGTGGCCGAGGGCGTGAAATACATTAAAATCATCTGCTTTACATATCCCATCTTCGCAGCTACTAACACTCTTCTTTCAACACTCAGAAGCGTGGAAACGGTGAAAATCGGATTTTTCGTTTCTCTCTCCACTCTCATTATAAACATATGCCTCAACTATATTCTGATTTTCGGACATTTCGGTTTCCCCCGTCTCGGTGCAAGGGGCGCGGCAATCGCAACAACAGTGGCAAGAATAACAGAGCTTCTCATCGTCTGCCTTTATATAAAATTCGGCGACAAAAAAATCCGTCTTAAGCTTTCCGACTACGGAAAAATCGACAAGGAATTGTTCAACGCATATTTCAGAAAAGGCACACCCGTTCTCATTTCCAACACTATGTGGGGACTTGCTATGGCACTTCAGACTGCCATTTTAGGCCATCTGGGACAAGCTTCAATCACAGCAGGAAGTATCGCTTCAACAGTCTTCCAGATTATCTCCGTAGTTGTCTACGGCTGCGCAAACGCATCAGGTGTGCTTGTCAGCAAAATGATTGGTGAGGGCATAGGAAAAGGCTGTAAGCCGTATGTCAAAACACTTCAGGTTATCTATGTTTCAATCGGCATTACAACCTCATTCATTCTCTTCATTATTAAAGATTTTATTCTGTCATTCTATGATATTTCTCCGGAAGCAAAGACATTGACCACAAAGTTTTTGCTGATTCTCTGTGTAACGGTTATCGGCACATCTTATCAGATGTCCTGTCTTACGGGAATTGTGGTTTCAGGCGGTGACACCACATTCATTATGAAAAACGATTTCATTTTTATGTGGCTTATCGTTCTTCCTATGGCAGCAATTTTTGCTTTTGTACTGAAATTACCCCCTGAATTTGTTTTTATCGCCCTGAAATCCGACCAGATTCTCAAATGCCCCGTAGCATTCATAAAAACAAACAGATACAAATGGTTAAAGAAGCTTTAAGCAAACTCCACCTCACCACTGTGGATAACTTTTGTCCCGTCACCCTCTGACACCACAAGACCGCCGTCAGGGGCAATATCAACAGCTAAAAACTCTCTGTTTTCGCTTTTCACAAAAACATATTTACCCGGCATAGCAGAGCGTTTTTTCACTTCCTCAACAATTTTTTCTTCCGTATATTTCTGACCTATAAAAAGTTCATCAAGTTTTTCTATAACCTTTTCCGTCAGAATATTTTTGTCAAAAAGCTCTCCCGTTTCCTCTTCAAGCGTGGTAGCAATATGCTTTATCTCATCGGCAAAGTCTTCTTTTTTTCCTCTTACATTTATGCCGATACCTATCAGAGCAAACTTTATTTTTCCGTCAATGGTTACAAGGCGAGTGAGAATACCGCACACCTTACCTGAGGATAATAAGATATCGTTGGGCCACTTTATCTGAAGAGAAGAAACGCAGTTTTCTTCAAGCACTTCTGCTACGGCAAAACCTGCTGCAGTAGTCAGAAGATTCAGTGTTTTCACATTTTCAGTATCAAGAATATATGTCATATATATTCCCATATCTTTTGGGGAATGAAAGCTTCTCCCCATTCTTCCCGACCCTTTTGTCTGGAAAGACGCCACAACGGCTCGAGGGATTTCCTCACCTTTTCTGCAAAGAGAATCTGCATAAAGGTTTGTTGAATCCACTTCATCAAGATAAATAATTTTATCGTTCATTTATATCACCTTGATTATATTATCATAACTAAAGAAAATTATCAATGAAAAGGAGGCAAATGATGTTAAGTAAAATAATTTGCTTTTTTGATTCTGAAAGAAGAGAAAACTTCTTCATCAGGCTTTTCTCTGCCTGGAGCATAACGGGAATTTTCAATTATATGACGATATCAGGACTTCCTGAATCAATAGAAACAGTTAAAAGCACAAACCTCCTGACCTCAATTGCTGTATTTCTTGTTTCTTATATTGCGCTGACAATTCTGTCACTTGTTTTCAGGAAATCCGAAACAGACACATACGCTTTTGCTGTTTCCACACTTGTTTATCTCGGACTTGTTTCAATGTTCAGCAACAACAGATATTACTGCCTTGCTCTGCTCTTCCCTGCTGCTCTTTCCTGCATATACACCGTAAGGAAACTGAGCGCAAAGAAAAGTGTCATTGAACCCACAAAAAAATTCACCTCGGTTTTCGCTCTTATCGTGGGAATTTTTATCACGGCATTAATTTCTCTCATCGGTGTGAGCCGTTATCTTTCTTTCGGGACTCCCAACTTTGATTTCGGAATTTTTGCGCAGATGTATTACTATCTGAAAACAGAATTTGTCCCGTTGACTACCTGCGAAAGAGAAAAGCTTCTTTCCCATTTTGCAGTACATCTTTCTCCCGTTTATTATCTGCTTCTGCCCGTTTATTTTGTTTTTGATTCCCCCATAACTCTTCAGGTTTCTCAGGCGGTTATTTTAGGCAGTGCACTTATCCCCCTTTATCTTCTTATGCGTCACTTTAAGTTTTCAAACAAAGTCACGCTTCTGATGATAATCGCTTTTGCATTCTATCCTGCTCTTGCAGGTGGCACAATGTACGATTTCCACGAAAACTGTTTTCTTCTCCCGTTCATTCTGTGGATGCTTTATTTCGCAGAAAAAGAAAAGCATATCCCTATGTACATTTTTATGTGCCTGACCTTTTCTGTCAAAGAAGATGCGGCAGTTTACGTGGCATTTGTGGCACTTTATTTCCTGCTGTCAGGAAGAAAAAAACTTCACGGTGCAGTGATGTTTCTGTCATCTGTGGCATATTTCGTATTTGCCGTTTCGTTCCTCAAGGCCTTCGGCGAGGGCGCGATGACAGGCCGTTTCGACAATTTTATCACTGACCCGGATGCAGGTCTTCTCGATGTTTTTGTCACAATTTTCAAAGACCCTGCCTACTTTATTTCACAGTGCATTTCAGAAGAAAAGCTTCTCTTCATTTTCTTTATGTTACTTCCTCTTGCACTGCTTCCGCTCCTCTCAAAAAAATGGTCGCAATTTATCCTCGTCGGTCCTCTTGTGCTGATAAATCTTATGTCTGACTACACATATCAGCATTCGATTTATTTCCAGTATGTTTACGGCACAATGGCAATTCTTTTCTATGTAGCAATTCTGAATGTAAAAGATATGCCGAAAAATATAAAGAAATATCTCGTGCCTCTTGCGACGATTTTTTCAGTTATAATTTTCACTTTCTCAATCACACCGAGACTCAATTATGTCACAAGGCTCGATGCCAACCGTGAGGATTATGTAAAAATCCGTGCTGCCCTTGACACGATTGAAGACGATGCATCTGTCCTTTCCACCACATTCTACATCCCCTACCTTTCACAGAGAAAGGAAATTTATGAGATTGAATATTGTGTCAGAGACACGGACTATATCGTAATTGATACGCGATACGCAAGTGCAGATGAAAACAGAGAAAAGATTGATATGACAAAATACGAGCTTGTTCTCGAAGAAGAAAATCTGGTTGAAATTTACTCAAAAATCCCATAATAAAAAGTATCGCCGAGGGAAAAATAACCTCGGTGATTTTTTTGAAAAAGTATAAAGAATTTTTTATTGTTTTTTCCATCGGAGCAGTACTTTACAGCATAATCGAAATTTTATTCAGAGGCTTTACCCACTGGACAATGAGCCTGACGGGCGGCACTGCCTTTCTGATGATTCACATATCTAATTTCAGAATGAAAACAAAAAATCTTTTTCTGAAATGCCTGACAGGATGCGCAATCATCACTTGTCTTGAATTTATTGTAGGGTGCATTGTCAACAGAAAATTTCATATGAATGTGTGGGATTATTCGGGACAGAAATTCAATCTTCTCGGGCAGATTTGTCCTGTGTTTTCCTTTGCGTGGTTTTGTCTCACACTCCCTGCACTGTATCTGAGCAAATCAATCAGAAAAATCCTTTCCAAGCTCAAATGAGAAATTTTCCCATTCTCTTTTCATCGTTTCATTGGCTAGGTCAAGACAATTGTAAGAAAAAACAGAAAAGCCGTGGCAGTTCTTTTTTCTGAGAATTTCAAGTTGCCGTGCGAGAATATCGTCATTTTCCACCCACTCATTTTTTCCTTTTCCTGCGTACAAATCCTCTGCACCGCATTTGTATGAGGCAAGACCGATAACAAGCTTTACATCTTCGTTTGTCACAAGCTTTCTCCAACGGCTTACAGTATCTTTATAGGGCATATATTCATTTTCAAAGCCGTAGTAAACCTGTGGAATTATCCAGTCGCAATATCCCTTTTCACTGCACCAGAGAGAAACATCTGCATAATGCACTCTTTCATCTGCACCGATATCCGCTGACGGGCTGATGCTGACAACTGTTTTTTCATTCTCGCTTTTTACAGCAGAATACATTCCCGACACAAAAGCATTCACCTGAATTTTTCTCCACTCATCCAGACTCTCAGTGCCTGAATTTTTTCTGTAAAGAGCATATGCATTTTTGTCAATTTCCTCATCAGTTGTCGGGTAAAAGAAATCGTCAATATGTATTCCGTCAACATCATAATTTCTCACAATTTCCCTCACGCCGTCAAGAAGAAGCTTCCTGACCTTTTCCGACGCAGGGTTATAATAAATTCCCTCAGTGCTAAGGTAAATATCATCCGGATTACTCATATACATTTTTCTTGCAGGGTTGTTTTCGGAGAGCTTTTCCATATCTGCGGAAACAGAAGAAATTCTGTAAGGGTTTATCCACGCGTGAAGTTTCAGGTTATGAGAATGGGCACAGCTGATAAAAATTTCGAGAGGGTCATATCCGGGAGACTTCCCCTCTTCCCCTGAAATGTATTTACTCCACGGGAAAATTTCAGATTCATAGAGTGCATCGCCTGAGGGTCTTACCTGAACAAAAACATTGTTGAAGCCACGGTTTTCAATGTCGCTGAACATATTTTCCGTCTTTGCACGGAATCCTCCCTCACTGATACCCTTAAAAACCGCCATATCATAAACACTTATCCACAACGCTCTTATTTCCTCTTCCTTCTCAGACTGCTCCTTGCCACCTTCGCAGGATGAAAGAAAAACCACAGCAAAACACATAAGCAAAACAAAAATCCTTTTCACATCGCACCTCATAAAGTTTTTACTTAATGGATATGAAAAGGATTTTAAATTTATTACTTTGTAAAAATATTTTCTCCCGCTTCAAGTGGGATTTTTTTGCCGTCGAGAATCATTTCGGCGTTTACTTTTTCCGGAATGACAACTCTGATTTTCTCTTCGTTGTACTCAACTTCAAATATACCCTTGACGGTTGTGATTTTTCCCTTTGCCTCAGGCAGTACGCTCATACACTGGGGTGAAATTATCACCTTGTCATAGCTGACAGAATTCTCTGCCTGACGGATACCGAGAATATACTCAAAAAGATATCTTGTAACTGCACCGAACATAGGATGACACTGTGAACGCACACCGTTCCAGTATTCGAGAATTGTTGTAGCGCCTTTCTGAATCTGATTGTAATAAGAAATCTCGCCTTTTGATGTAAGAAGCGAAAAAGCAAGTTCGCCTTTACCTCTTTCAAAAAGAACTCTCGTGGCAATATCAGTTCCGAAAATTCCCGTATCGTACATTTTTCTTTCGGAATATTTCTTCACCATATTTTCAAAAGTTCTCTCATCGCCAAGACCTATGTCAACTGCAAATGCGTTTGCACCCTGAACATTTCCTGAAAAATCACCCGTTTCAGAGGAGAAGAAAGCATCTGTCATAGCTTTCTTTTTCTTTTCTATGCGACTTGCAATTTCCTCGTTATAAGATTTATCGCCTACAACCTCTGCAATCTCAAGAAAATATTCCATTGATTTTATGTAGAAGTAAGTGTTGACAAAAGGCTCGGGAATTTCGTTGGCACAAAGCTTATTCAGTCTGTTCTGCTCAGGCACACACCAATCACCAAGACACCATACACCGGGAAGGTCAGATGTTATAAGGTCGTTTTCGCTATGGCTCTCAAGATATGAAAACCACTTGTACATACGGGGAAAAGTTTCTTCAAAAATTTCCTTTTCACCGTAAGCCTTATAATACATATACGGTACAACAACAATGGCACAACCCCATCCGCCGGGACCGCCACCCGAGGGCACAAAGGGTGCAGTATACTGAATGTGACCGGTCTTTTCGTCCTGACAGTCACAGATGTCGCCTATCCATTTTTTGTAGAATTTCTGTGCATCAAGCTGCATCATAGCTGCAGCGCAGGTAAGCTGACCGTCACCAGTATAACCTCTTCTCTCCGTATGCGGACAGTCAGAGGGAATACCCTTGTGCATATTCGCAAGTTGCGTTCTGATATATGCTTTATAAAGCCAGTTGAGAGTATCATCACTGCACTCAAAGGAAGATGTTACATCAACTCCGCTGTGAATGACGGGACATTCAATTACCTCCACATCACCGATAACCTCAAAATATCTGAAGCAGAACCAGGTAAAATAAGGAAAAAGATGACGGGTATTATCATCTGTTATGTATGTTGTGTGCTGACCGTAGATATGCTCTTCATCAAGGTTTCCCTTTTCATCAAGAAGTTCACCGTATCTGACAGTAATTGTCTGCGCTTTTTCACTTTTCAGCAGCACACAACCTGCCATCACTTCTCCTGCATCATAAATGTTGCCACCCAGATGCGTCGGTTTTACCGACCTTTCAAACTTGTCAGCAGGACAATCCTGAAGATAAAAGTTGGTTTCGGGCGTGTCACAGATTTTCACCTGACCCCACGGAAAGGCTTTTGTGAAATCGTGAGTTTCACCTCTGATTATATCTGCCTGAGTGACGAATGAGCCTCTCATTTTTTCGCTGCCGTCTGAAAAATATGTTCTTTTTTCACCATTTTTGTCGGTGATGTCAATTCTCCAGCAGATTTTTGCAGTGCCGTAGTCATATTCCTCGTAGAATCCCGGAGCCAACATAAATTTAAGTGTATTTTTACCATCCGTAAGATACCCGGTTATATCATAGACAGGACAATAAAGTCTGTGTCTGAATTCCTCGTTAAAAGGGAAGCCTCCGTATTCCATATTTTTGCGTTCTTCAAAATCTGAGTTAAGAGGCTGAAAGAAATCCTCACTGACTTTCTTGCCGTTTGCGTACACCTTGAAAGCACCCATAGAGCCGATAGTAACTTCTGCCTTTTCACCGTTTACCCACTGAAAATCCGTTTCGATTTCTACGGGAAATCCTTTCTTACCGGAGCCGACCCATTTACACTTTTCCAAATCAACTTTTACGAACATAAAACCACCTCACTGATTTATATATACCACAAATCTTTTCAGGTTGCAATTATTTATTCAAAAAAATCCGTAACAGTCTGAAACTGCTACGGATTTTTATTTTATACCATTTTGGAGGAATGGCAAAAGGTAGGGCTTTATTTAACCCTCATAAGATGCTGACAGTATGCGTAAACATTCTGGATTTTCTTTGCTTCAACGCCGTCATCAGCCTGAATTACCGGATTTGATGCCGAGGGGGTTCTGTAAAGTTTAAACACAATTGCCTGCTGACCCGGTCGCATATTTCTGATATGCTTGTATTCAAAGTCGCGTTTTGCAATTCCAAGCTGGTCAAACATTACCGACTCAATATCGGGGTTTGAAAAACATTTGAGATATTCTTTTTCATCAAAGATTTCAAGAAGCATTTTCGCTTCCTCAAAGCTCATATTTGAGCATTTGAATTCACCTTCGTTGATAACCGAAATCATACTGCTGTTATCAAGAAGCAAGAGTGGTAAATCATTTCTTATATCCATACAGAAGCCTCCTTTGTTATATATTTATGTTTGTTTCTGTGATTTTATTTTATACTGAACAAACATATTTTTCTGTGACTTAGTCACAAAACCGAAGACTTATTTTTCTCCATTCTTTCATATACTCAGAAACGAAGGTACCGGACAGTGTTTTTATTCCGATTTCCCCGAAAATTTTTGTGCTTTCATAACTGACTGAGTTCTTCACATTCACAACATAAACGGGAATATTCTTTTCTTTCGCTATTCTGCAGAAAATGTGAAGTTTTTCGTTTGCAGTATCCAGCGTCGCTGAATGATAGGGTTTTAAAATCACTGTTTTTACATTCTCAAGAGAATAACCGAAGCTGTTCCCGGGGTAGCTGTCTACAACAAGAATCTGCGAATCTTCTGTGTATTTCACCGCACCATAAGAGGTCTTTTCTTCTTCCGTATACGGATTGAGAATTTTAATCTCTCCGTCATATTCTGCAAAAATTTTTCCGTCTATCGAATATACATCTGCACTCATTTCACTGTGCTGAAGCATTCTTGCGGGGATATGGAAATTTGTTTTTGTCTCATTTTCATTTTTATAACTGACGAAAACGCCCTTTGCCTTTCTGCTTTTAATAAGCTCTGCCGCCGCTCTGAAATTTTTACTTCCGTTTTCTCTTTCGTTTTCAAGAGGATATGCCGAAGACACGAGCACAACGGGAATATCTGCTGAAGCAAATGCCAACTGAAGAGCGCAGGCACCGTAATGAAGAGAATCGGTACCGTGAGTTACAATTATTCCGTCAAAATCTTCTTTCAGTTTTTCTTCAATGGTTTTCTGCAGAAGATTCAGCTCTTTAGCTGAAAGATTTTCGCTGAGCACGGTATATGGAGAAAAGGGAATCAGCTCTGTTTCTTTGTCATACTCCTTATATTTTTCTATCAGGGTATATTTTGCACTGTCGTCTGCACCTATCCATTTACCTTTATATGTGCTTCCTATTGTACCACCCGTGAAAATCACTGCAATTTTCAAAAGAATCACTCCTTACCTTGACTTTATTATATCACCATAAGTTGACATTTACAATAAAATAAGAGCGATACCCTGAAAGATATCGCTCAGAAATTCAATTATTCTTCTATATCATAAATCAGATTGCCGAAAGCCTTTTTGCCGACTGTTGTGAATTTTCTCAGCACAGCCACGGCAGGATTCATAATTTTCAGAAGTTTTATGTTTTTGCCCATATCCTCTGCAATTTTCTTTACCATCTGACAAGTGCAGGTGTAAGAATCATCCTGAGGGAAGAAAAGTCCTTCCTTTTCTCCGTCGATAAGCTCTTTGACAAAACTGCTGAGTTTATCAACGTGCACCATACTTCTCTCGTTTTTATAATCAGGAAAAACGGGAAGCTTTTTTGCAAACTTCACAAGCATCTGATAGTTACCCTTACATCCCTCACCATAAACCATAGGCGGACGGAGAACGGCAAGTCTGAAGCTGTCCGACGCCATTTCATTCAGCTTTTCCTCTGCCTGAATTTTAGATTTTCCGTAATTACTTTTCGGTGCAGGTGGAGTTTCTCTTGTAATCACACCCTCTTCGGTGCCGTAAACACTCATTGAACTGAGAAAAACAAACTGCTTTACGCCCTCTCTCTTCGCCTTGTCTGCAACCTTTACTGTCAGGTCGCGGTTGACTTCGTAATAAAGAGCCGCGTTTTCTTCCGTTTCTTTTCTGTGTGCAATACCTGCAACGTGATAAATCACATCAAAAGAAGAAAAGTCCTTATTCTCCCACTGAGGGTCCAGCATATCAAGAGTTTCCGCAGAATAGTCCGAAAACTGTCTCATATAGTTTTCAAAGCACATACCTATGTAACTGTTCGCACCTGTGATGAGAATCCTTTTCATTTCTTCATTTTCTCCTTTTCAAGTTCACCAGTGCCGCCTTCAACAACACCTTCTGATTTAAGAACAGAAAACACTGTGCCGATGAAGCATCTGATATCAAAAACAAGTCCCATTCTTTCAACATATTCACCGTCAAGCTTTGCTTTCACATCAATGGGAAGCTCATCTCTGCCGTTAATCTGCGCCCATCCCGTAAGACCCGGTCGCACATCGTTTGCACCGTATCTGTCTCTTTCTTCAATCAGGTCATACTGATTCCACAGACAAGGACGCGGTCCGATTACAGACATTTTCCCCGTGAAAATATTAAAAAGCTGAGGAAGCTCATCGAGAGAAGTTTTTCTCAGAATTTTGCCCACCTTTGTAATATACTGCTCCGGATTTTCAAGCAGATGCGTAGGCATATCCTTGGGAGTTTCCATTTTCATTGTACGGAATTTAAGTATATTGAAATATTCCTTGTGTGCTGTAAGTCTTTTCTGTTTAAAGAAAACGGGACCCGGGTCATCAATTTTAATCGCTATTGCCAGAATAAGAAAAACAGGAGACAAGAAGATAATCCCAAGACCTGACAGAAAAATATCGATAAGTCTTTTAAACACTTTGTTATACATAACTATACCCCGTTATTTCTTTCTTTTGTATGTGGGAACGATTTCTTCAACAAGTGATTTGATGTCGTATTTTTCATCTCTTGAAGCCTTGTCAAGTTTTTCAAGCTGTTTCCTGAAAAGTTCGTCATCCATATCAATCGGTTTACCGATGTGAATCAGCTTGTTTTCCGTATCCTGCATACCCTCTTCCTTCATAAGAAGCTCCTCATAAAGCTTCTCACCTGGTCTGAGTCCTGTGTATTCAACCTTGATATCAACATCGGGCTCATAGCCTGAAAGACGGATAAGCTGTCTTGCCATTGTGTCGATTTTTACGGGTTCGCCCATATCAAGCACGAAAATTTCGCCGCCCTTTGCATAATATCCTGCCTGAAGAACAAGACTTACTGCCTCGGGAATCGTCATAAAGTAACGGATAATATCAGGGTGAGTTACCGTAACGGGACCACCTGCTTCAATCTGCTTTTTAAACAGAGGGATAACGCTTCCGTTTGATCCGAGAACATTACCGAAACGCACTGCCACAAACTCTGTATCCGACTGTCTGTTCATCATCTGAACAACCATTTCGCACAGTCTCTTTGATGCGCCCATTATATTTGTAGGATTAACAGCCTTGTCGGTGGAAATGAGAACAAATCTTTTCACACCGTGTTTTGCTGCCGCCATAGCCATTTTATATGTGCCGAAAACATTGTTTTTGATTGCCTCATTAGGACTGTCCTCCATAAGAGGTACGTGCTTGTGGGCTGCTGCGTGGAAAACAATGTCTGGCTTATATGTGCCGAGAACATAGTCAAGACGCGCAGTATTTCTCACAGAACCGATAAGCACCTCCAGGTTGAGACCGGGATATTCCCTTTCAAGTTCCATCTGTATATCATATGCGTTGTTTTCGTAGATGTCAAAAATAATAAGCTGCTTCGGATGTGAACGGGCAATCTGTCTGCAAAGCTCACTGCCGATTGAACCGCCACCGCCGGTGACCAAAATCACCTTGCCTGAGATGAATTCAAAAATTTCATCCATATTGACCTTTATAGGGTCACGGCCAAGAAGGTCCTGAGCGTCAACCTTTCTGAGTTTACCAACGCTTACGTTACCGTTGACAAGCTGATAAACAGCAGGAATAACCTGCACCTGACAACCTGTCTGACTGCAGATATCGAGAATTTGTTTTCTTGTGTCGGAATTTCCTGCCGCAATAGCATAAATGATTTTATCAATCTTATATTTTTCCACAGCTTCAGGAATATCGTGTCTGTCACCTACAATCGGTGCACCGCCCAGCATTCTGCCTCGCTTCTGGGGGTTGTCGTCAATAACACAGGCAACTCTGTCATGAATATGTTCACTGTTCTTGAACTCCGTAATGAGAGCACGACCTGCCATACCTGCACCGATAATCATAACATTCTTTTTACCGGAATCAGGGCTGTGACGCTTCATATACAGACGGACTTGACGCAGGAATCTGTAACCGAATCTGATCGCCACAGAGAAACAGAAGCTTAAAACAAAGCCTATGATATAAACGGAATAAGGCATAGTGAACAGTTTGAATACCACACCTATAACCCCTACTACGAGAAGCACAAAATACGATACAACTATTCTGAAAAACTCGTCCGTGCTGACAAAGGTCCATAAACTTTTGTACAGATTGAAAGCACTTAAAACAATTATGCTGAAAAATCCCCAGGCTGCAGCAAACCAGAGATATTCCTCAAGGTGCTCATAGGGAATGGCTCTGAAGCTGAAATCAAAACGCACCCAGAGGCCAAAAAAATAAGATGCCGCAACAGAAGCAAAATCTACCAGTGCGATCAGAAGAGACTTGCGAATTACAGGGAATCGTTCCCTCACAGAAAGACCCTTTGACAAATTATCCACATCCTAATAAAAATTTGAGGATTTGCAATAACTACGCGTGTCGTGACCCCCACATATCAACTAACACTCAACAAAAATATTTATCCAATTGAGTATACCATAATCGACAGAAAAAAGCAACAAGTGTGTGAATAAATTGACAAACTCGAGCTTATATGATACAATTAATCTGTTTGAAATCAAAGAAAGTCACGAAAGGAAGTTAACTTTTATGTTCAAAGACAAAACCCTTCTCATCACAGGAGGAACAGGCAGTTTTGGTCACACCGTTCTCAAGCACTTTCTCTCAACAGATATAGGACAGATAAGAATTTTTTCCCGCGACGAAAAGAAACAGGACGATATGCGCCACGATTTACAGCTCAGATCTCCCGAGTTTGCGGAAAAGGTTAAATTTTACATCGGTGATGTAAGAGACAAGCAGTCAATTACAGATGCTATGAAGGGTGTGGATTTCGTATTCCACGCAGCCGCACTCAAGCAGGTTCCCTCCTGCGAATTCTTCCCTATGGAAGCAGTAAGAACAAATGTTATCGGCACTGACAATATGCTCCACGCAGCTATGGAAACAGGCGTTAAGAGAGTTGTATGCCTCTCAACAGACAAGGCTGCTTACCCCATCAACGCTATGGGTATTTCAAAAGCTATGATGGAGCACGTAGTTACTGCAAACGCGCGTGTTGCCGCAGAAAGTGGCGGCCCGGTAATCTGTTGCACAAGATACGGCAACGTTATGTGCAGCCGCGGCAGTGTTATCCCCCTCTTTATTGACCAGATAAAGGCCGGTAAACCTATCACAATCACTGACCCGGAAATGACACGCTTCCTTATGAATCTTGACGAAGCAGTTGACCTTGTAAAATTTGCATTTGAACACGCAAATCCCGGCGACCTTTTCGTTCAGAAGTCTCCCGCTTCAACAATCGGCGACCTCGCAAAAGCTGTTCAGAAGCTCTTCGGCGACACCGGCACAAGAATCATCGGCACAAGACACGGTGAAAAGCTCTACGAAACACTTATGACTCACGAAGAAAGACTCAGAAGTGAAGATATGGGCGGATATTTCAGAGTTTCCGCTGATAACCGTGACCTTAACTATGACAAATTTATGGTTGACGGAACCGTAAATACTATGGCTGATTCTTCGTACACAAGCCACAACACCGACCTCCTTGATGTAGACGGCACAGTCAAAAAAATCCTTACAACTGACTATGTTCAGGAAGCACTGGCTGAAATTCAGAAATAAGCAGTGCTCTGTAAAAAAAACAAAAAGACAACAAAAAATCAATGCAGCAGAAGACAGTGAACAAGTCCAGTAAAAACGGACAATAGAAAAAAGACACCCCTTATGGTAGAATAAATACCATAAGGGGGATTTTTTATGCCACGAGAATACAGACATATAAGTCAATACAAAGAAGAAATATATAAACTTCGAGAAAAA
>JAZQLC010000003.1:0-4691 GCA_045542485.1 Acutalibacteraceae bacterium | reverse complement strand
GTTTTCAAACTGAGTGAAAACAAGGTTCCATACTTCGATAAAACGGTCACATTCGCAGCCTACCTTACAGTCGGGGCTGCCGCAACCCTTAGAGGGTCCTCTGTCAAAATAAATCTCAGAGCAAGGACCGCAGGGACCTGCACCGTGCTCCCAGAAGTTATCAGCCTTACCGAAGCGAACCATATGTGAGGGGTCAACGCCCACTTCCTTCGTCCAGATATCATAAGCCTCGTCATCCTCAAGATAAACGCTGACATAAAGAAGCTCAGCAGGAATTTCGAGAACCTTTGTGAAGAATTCCCAAGCCCATGCAGTAGCTTCTCTCTTAAAATAATCGCCAAAGGAGAAATTACCGAGCATTTCAAAATAAGTGCCGTGTCTTGCGGTCTTACCTACATTCTCGATATCGGGAGTACGGATACATTTCTGACAGGTGGTAACCCTCTTGCTGGGAGGTGTAACCTCACCTGTAAAATATTTTTTCATAGGCGTCATTCCAGCATTGATAAGAAGAATACTCCTATCACCCTGAGGAACAAGTGAAAAGCTGGGAAGTCTGAGATGCTCTTTGGATTCAAAAAATGAAAGATATTTTTCTCTGATTTCATTTAAACCCATCCACTGCATAATATATCATCCTTTCAAAATAAATAAATTTAAATAAAAATTCCCCGCCCTGAAATTTCAGGACGAGGATAATCTCGCGGTACCACCCGAATTGCGCCTAAACGCCACTCTTAATCTTTAACGCAGATATACGTCTGTCCTTTCGGCAGAAACTCAAAGGGCAGCGGTATAATCATTCTTAACAGGAAACTTACAGCCGCGGTTACCCTCTCTGGCGAAAAGAATTGAAGATACTTCCCTTTTCACAGTCTTTAGTTTTATTAACGCGCTTATTCTACTATATCCCGCAAGAAATGTCAAGTGTTAATTTTTTCCTCAGTCAAAACAATTATTTAATCAAACGTGAAATTTATTACAGTTATCTTAATACACATATATATCTTATGTAGATAAAAATTCCTTCACATTTTCGGCACGGATTTCTGATAATATGCTATCAAAAGCTGTTGTATATAGCAGATGCATAAGCGCAATTTTCTCTGTTTCATCTAAACTTCTGAATTTTTCAAGTAATTCACGTTCGTTACTGCTAAGACTTTCCAACGATATTTCTTTTACAATCTTTTCTATTTGCATAAATATCCCCCTTAATTGTTTGGTAATTTCACATCTGTATTTCTATTATAGCATATACAACTGAAAAATCAATAGTTTTGCGAATATTTGTCACATATTTGTGATGTTTATATATTTTATTGACGTAAATTAATTAAAATGACCACTTTCATCGGCAGACAAAAGCGGTCATTTTTTGATAGGGTGTGAAAAGTGTAGAAATTATAACATCGTAAAAGCACACATTTAGCACTCATCAAAATGAAAAAAACACTTTAAGTATACAAGTGTGTTGTTAGGCAATAACAATTTGCACCGTTTTGACACGATATATATGGTTCAATCTGTAAAATAACTTTATTTTTGTATTGCCTCAATAAAACGCTGCATAACAATGTCTTTCATTACAAGAGTATGAATGTAAAGGGCATTAACAAAATCATCTGCATAGTCAGAATAAAACGAAGCATCCAACTTTGATCGGTTTGTCTTAAAAAAATTATATAGTTTGCTATATTGAACCTTTGTAAATTCACGACCGCGCTTTTGGTCAAATCTTGAAATATCAATATCATTGTAGTTTGGTTCAAAAAGAAAATATACACCTTTACGACCGTTCAAGAGCTCGGATTCAACAAATTCAATATATGTTGATAATTGCGACAAATGATTGTGTTTATCAATACCATTCAAACCCGAATTAATTTTGTTTTCGATCACCACAACATAATTATCATTTTGTGCTAACAAATCAATTCGGCCTTTTCCATTCTTGGTGGTCACCTCTTTTGTTATAACAAAATCTCTCTCATCATCAATTCCCAACACTTCTTTTGCAAATGCGGAAAACAGACCGGGTGTGGTGCGGAAGAACTCATAAAAAAGATTTGAAAAAATTGTTTCATCATATTCTTTATGAATCAACTGCAGAAAGTTTTGATGTTGAACCTTTTGGATGTCGTCACTACTAACATTTTGCACCACAGCATTTGCGGTATCCCAAATATCTGAATTATTGATTATGTCAGAAACAACAGGATAGTCCACTTGTGGTATATACCCAATTTGGCGTTGATATTTATAGTTCTTTTCTGTTAGCTCATAAATGTCCTTATCATCGGTATGAGCTTCTGTGTTGTTTTCCCAAGAAAGGAACAACGGCTTTCGAGGCTTGTAAACAGCATCTGCCAGAAAAGTCATATAAAACACAATTTCTTCTTCAAATTCTGCCATCTTGATTTCGTGCAAGTATTTTCCACCATATTTGATGTCATTCTCAATTATATAATCAACGAGATTTTGTCTTTCCTTCTCAGTCGCCTTCCTACCGCCGTGATGTAAAAGTTTGAGTCCTCTTACAGCATAATAAACCTCGGTCATATTGTTATTCCAAGAACCCGTCAGCAAAACACACTCTACTTCGGGGTGTTCTTCAGTCTTGAACCCACCATAAGGAGGAACATAAATATATATTTTGCCGTTATCAGATCTAAACAAATTAATAATTTCATGAGGTATGTTTTCAACGTTTGCTACACCCCAACTACCAATAAACGACTTGTTTAACATAATTTCTTTTGCCATTCTATATCCCCTCTCTTAATTATGTCGCCTCTAAAAATTATAGCATAAACATTCACGATTTACAAGAAATTCCGTTTTTCGATGCCTGCTATACTTTGCTTTATAATAGCTCATTTGTTCTAATTGACTTAAATTTAACACACACCTATATCTCTCACTTGTGATAATGAGCGAATACAATTGAAAAAAGTCACCTTTGTCAGTAGACAAAAGTGACTTTTTGGGGTGACGGTGTTCATAAGGAATTTGCTTAAAATATTTTTGAGTGTTATTCTGCCTTCGTCAGAGTGATATTTTCACTGTTGTGAAAGTGTTATTGAAGCCTACGGCTTCAATGATATTTTATTCGCCGATAAACTCGCTAAGCGAATAACACTGAGCACAGCACAATAAAACTGCGAAGCAATACAACTCGCCGCAAGGCGAATAAAACTGAAAAAACACTTCCGAAGAAGTGTTTTTTCGTGCGTAAGAGCAGTATAACGGTGCGTAAATGGGGCAAAGAAAAGCGAAAAAGTGCGTAAATTACACAATGTTGCTTTTGATGGTTTCCAAGATTTCTTTTTCCGCCTCTTTGCCATACGCATAAAGTGTGACCGTGATACTCTTTCCGTCATTCAGTCTGAGTGTATAGAAAAAACAATCAGCAGAAACAAGTTTATCCCATTTGTGAAATTTACTTTCAACGGAAAGGATTTAATTCAACTGTATAACATTTTTTAAAAAAACAGTTTTACCGTTTTTCTCTGCGCCTCTGGGGAAAATAATCTTATCTGTATCTATTATCAGGACTCTGCTTCTTTCGGCAAGAAAACAAGCAAGAAATATGACATCCAACAATCCACCTAAAAATATCATACCAATAGGCAACCCAATATTTTTTAACACCTGCAAGAGCAAGAATAATACCTATCAGCAACACAACGCCACAAATCATAGCAGCTATCGCAAACAACTTGTTGCTCAAGAAGTATATCTTTTCATTTTGCATTCTCCTTTGCGGTGTTGATAGAGGCAATTAAGATGCGACGGATAGTGCCACATTGATTGTAAAGAACAATAGTGGTTTCTCTGTTCAAAATATCAGATTTCACAAACAATTCAAGCCAATATTCCGTCTCGTAACACTCTTTCAAAGCGATCTGGAGTTTTGCAATAAAATCAGGTTTGCCGTGAGCATAGTTTGCTTCATGGATGTTGGCGCCGATTGAGGTTGCAGAACGCTCCAACTGATTGACGAGGGAATAGTGTCCCTTGATTGTTTCGCAGAGTTTGATTATCTTAACAGCAAAGTCTGTTGAAAGTTCCCTAAGTTTAGATTCTGCCATATAAACACCGCCTTTCTTATCGCAATAATACCATATCAATTAGAACATTTAAAGTGAAATATCCATCGGATGTGAAATAATGACCTGCGGCCATTGTGAAATATTGCTCCTTCGTCGCAATGCGAAATGAAATTTGCCCACATTTGCGTCAGCGAATATTTCACATTTACAAAGTAAATATTTCACAGCAAAGCTATTTCACTTGCCCATCAGGGCAAATTTCGTTGAAAAGAAACACCCTTTGTCTACCAGACAAAAGGTGTTTCTTTTCTGGTGCACCCGACACCTTGAAATCCGAACCCAATGCCGACTTTTCGAGGTCGGCAAAGGTTATGGTTTCAGTACCGTCTTTGAAGTTGAAGGTAATTATCATTTTATCTTCAAATAAGAATACTGAGTTAATAAAGTTGTTGATTAAAGTTCTTCTGTGATCGAGCTTTTTAGGATTGAGTTTACGGAACTTGTAGAACCAATATAAAATTTCTTCACGGGTAAGCTTTGGTCTTGACATTTCTTCTTTCATAATCCTGATTGAAAGCTCACTCTTTTCAGCCACAAGCTCTTCCATACGTTCTTTGGTTGTAGGTGTAATGATAC
>JAZQLC010000002.1:0-39583 GCA_045542485.1 Acutalibacteraceae bacterium | reverse complement strand
CAACAATCACAATCTATGGATACAGAGATACAGACGATGTAAACAACATCATGTCAATGCTGAGAGATTGTGAAACAACAGAAGAAATCATCAAGACAGCAGTGCTCTTCATTTCAGATGCAGCAATGGCAATCGACGGACGGAATGTAACACTCAACGTAGACTTCTGTCACGTAGAAGGCGAATGGACAGTAATAACCGAGCCTACTGTAACAGAGGAGGGCACAGAATGTAAATTCTGTACTGTCTGCGGTGAATTACTTGAAGAAAGAGCGGTTGCACCTCTCGGCGGTAAAATCTCAGGTACAATCAAATCTTACAATTCTGAAGAAGAAGTAATTACAATTGAACTTATTCCTGTCGGAGAAGATGAAGCTGTCCAGACAGTTACGGTAACCGGAAACAACACTGAATATGCCCTCGATAAGGCACAGCCCGGTGACTATATTGTAAGATTCTCAAAGAAAGACCACGTAAGCCGTGAATATGAAATCACAATTGATAAAGCTGAGATTGAACTTGACGCAAAGATTCATCTTATCGGTGATGTTGACGGTAACGGAAGCATTAATGTCATTGACTATGGCAGAGTGCTTAATCATGTTAAGAAGATAAAACTTCTCGAAGGTTATGCGTATGATTGCGGTAATGTTGTGGTAGACGGAAAAATAGATGTCAGGGATTACAGCGCAATACTCAGACATATTAAGAAGATTGAGCTTCTCTGGGTTTTCTGATGAAATGAATATTCACTGAATAAAAAAGCACCGACCAACGAAAAAATCGTTGGTCGGTGTGTTGTTTTGTTATAAGTTATTTATCAAGACTGCTTTTGCCCGTTGCGTAATCAATTTTTACACCGGGCTGCACATTGTAGCAATAAACATAGAAGCATATGCCGTCGCCCTCGTCTTCAATCGAATAGGCTTCAATTGTAACGCCTCTTGCAACTAGCTCATCTTCTACGAAAAGGGGAGTAACTCTGTAAAGAACGTGGTTGCCTGTTTCTTCGATGTAGTCATCAACCATATTTTCAAAGGGGAGCATACCGTCAACATTCATATATCGTGTGCCGGTTATCAGGTTGCTTCTGTTGGCGTTTTCGCCCGTCAACTGCCAACCGATAAGGTGGCAACGGTTATAAAGATATTTGCCGTCAACGAAATCATATTTGACTGTGTGCCAGCCTGTGGGCTTGACCTGACCGATTTCTCCGCGCTCACCCGTAGGCATAATGTCTTCGCCTATACAGGCAAAGGTCACACCGCATCTGCCCAGGTCATCAAGCTCTGCGTAGGTTTCAAAGGATTCAGTGACATTTTTTTCTTTATCAGTGAATGAGGGTGTGTTGCCGTTTATTTCCACATAGGGTGAGCCACCGTATTCAGGAATATCCGAAAGGGCGATGGTGTCAGGTTTTTCTGTATGCTGAGAAATGAATGTGCCGATAAGAGCAAGAACAACAACAATTATCAGACCTAAAAGCTTTTTATTCTTTTTCTTCATTTATGTAAATCTCCTTTGTGATTTTGTCGTGTGAACTTCCCTTGAATTCCGAAACCTCAGTGAGAGTAAATCCGTCAGGCATTTCAAAGTGGAAATCAGCAGGATAGACCCTGTTCCATTTGTAGACAATCAGCGTGTCAATTTTTTCGGAAGAAGGAAGTATGCTTATGTCTTCTATAAAGCAGAAATCCTTTTCTCCTGCAATTCTGAGACAGTTATCATCGGCAATAACTTTTCTTTCAGAAAAAAGTTTTTCTGAAAAATGTCTGATATAAACCGCAGAAGAATCTGCACTTTTCATAAAGTCATCAAGAAGAATTCTGTCACGGCTTTGCCTTCTTGAATTGAAGAGCATACCGGAGTTGTTGTCAATACAGACTGCAACAGTCATTGTGTTCACCTCGTAAAAAAATGGGAAAGCGCAAAGATATGGCTTTCCGCATTTTATTTAAAATCTGATTCTGACAGTATGTTCGCCGATGCCCGTTCTGATTTCGATGTCAGAAGCCTCATCGGTAATGGGGAGAGTGACAGCTTCGCCGTCTGTTATGATTTCCTTTACGGGCTTGTGAGCGAAAATAACGGTGGGAACATCATATTCCTTGTCCTGAGAATAAGTGAGAATAAATTCCTTGTTTTCTCTGTCGTGACGGTAAGAGATAATGTTGCCTGTAACAGCCTTGGGATAAGGACGGCACAGAACAGTCATAATTTCTTCGTCGAGGAGTTCTTTCCAATAAGCCCAGTAAGTATTACTCCACTTGTAGGAGTTGAAAATATCAATCAGATGTTCAATGTGAGGGAACCATTCGTTACCCTCTGAAAAACCGCCCCATTCGCCGACAAGGACGGGGTTCTGAGTATTCATCTGAGTATTTCTGTGTTCACCGAAAATTGAATCCACACGGGAATTTGAAGCAAATTTGTAAAGGGGAGTGTCAACCATAAGGTCATAGCCGTGAGGTGAGAAGCACTGCTGACTCTCTCTTTTGCCGTTTGTTTCAATAGCAGTGTTGGCGCAGGGGATGCCAAGGTTTGAGTAATAAGAGTTTTCGATGAACAGAATGCCTTTGTCAGTTGCTTCTCTGATTTTTGAAGCAGTTTTGTTGAGGAAAGGCATATATCTTTCTGTGTCAAATTTATTGATAAGCTTCTGACCTGCAAGGGCGATTGAGTGGAAAACATCGCCGTTGTAGTGGTCAAGAACTCTGATTTTTTCTTTGCCGAGAGCATCCTTGATAAGTTTGCCTCTCTTGATTCTTCCGTCGACGAGTGTCACGCGAACGAGTTTTGCAATAAGCTTTCTGAAAACTTTACCGCCGTCTTTGCCGGGGAAAGGCTCGTTGAAAACATCAAAACCAAAAAGTGCAGGATGGTCCTTGAAACGGTCGGCAACGTGCTTCCACATATCAGCGAAATAATCCAGAAGACCTTTGCTGTTTATCTCTTTGTTTGTCCAGAAATTATCGAAAGCTCTGTGGACTGCTCTGCCCCAGAAGTAGCCTTCTGCCCAGACAATTTTAGTTTGCTGGAATTTGTAGGGACCCGGGTCAATTGCCCAATCGGGAGCGCCGTCACCTGCGCCTGTTTTTGAACAGAACAGGTCCTGATGCATATCAAGGTAAACGTAGATGCCTTTTTCGTGACAGCAGTCCATAATTTTTTCAATTGAATCAAGGTATTCTTCGTTGTATTTTCCGGGCTCGGGCTCAACAACCGACCAGGTCATACCAAGTCTTATGATGTTGAAACCGTTTTTTCTGAATTCTTCAACCCAGAACAAATCCTTTGAAAACTCATTTGCTGTAAATCCGGGAGTGTAATTGGTTTTGTCGCAGACATTCATACCGGTGAAGATTCTTTCTCTGCCGTAAGAATCGACAAATTTCATATCCTGTGCTCTGATAGTATCCATTTTGCTCTCCTTTATAATAAAATTTTCTTAATTATCGTTTTGTTGAGACAGCTTCCGTCTTCTTTTCCACCTGCGCAGAAAGAGGTGAGAAGAGTGTTTTCGTCGAGAAAGTACATTGACGGGTAACAATAGCCTCTGTTTTCATCATCTTCAAGCACGGCGTAATCTGAAAAATCTGTTCCGTTAAGGCTTTCTTTTATGACGATCGGTGTTCTTCCGCCGTGGAAGAAATCCTCAGGAATTTTCCGCCCGTTATAGAGAGGAACGGGATTATAGATTGCATAATATTTTCCTGAATAAGGATTTTTGCTAATAAGCATAGGTGATTCGGGTGCCGTGAAAAGAGAGGGGGAGGCAGGTGTCCAGTTTTTACCGCCGTCATAGGAAAAGCTTTCATACTGACACATACAGTCTGTTCTGAAATATGCATACAGAACCTTGTTTTCAAGCTCACATATTCCCGGCTCCTGCAGACCTGTTTCGGTGTGAGGGGCGTTATTTATAAATTTGCACGGTAACTCATACCAGCTTTCACCGTCATCCTCTGAAACGAAAAGCAGAGAAAAAGCGTAGTAGTCAAAATCGAGTTCACCGTCACTGTTTACGCCTTTTCTGTGTGATGCCGCAGGAATAAACCATTTTCCGTCTGATGTTTTCAGAACACGGCAGTTGTTTACAACATAGTAGGACGGGAATGTGCAGGGCAGACATTTCGTTGTTTTGTAAAAGCTTTTTCCCTCATCAGAAGACCTTGAAAGAATATATTCGGAGTTTCCGTTTTCGTTCTTTTTCAGGAAAAACAAGCCTAAATCACCGTTGTTCATTCTTCTGAGCGTTGCGCACATAAGATTTTTAACACCGAAATCTTCAGCTTTTACGAGTATTCTGCCGTCAGCAAAACTTTCGCCGTTGTCATATGAGAAGAGTGCAGCGATATCGCAAGAGTCATCATCTTCACTGCCTGAGGAATTATATCGGCTGTAAGCGAACATAATCGTTCCGTCGTTCAGTGTGATGAAGTCACCCTCGCTGTTTCTTCCGTTTGATTCTGTGGGAAGAATTTCGCAGACTGTTCTTTGTTCTTTGATTGAAAATGTATCCATAGAATCCACCTTGTTATTTGATAAGATCTACGATTTCTGCCACTTTTCCGTTTTTGATATAAACTCTGGGAACACGCTTGTTCACGTTGCATACGAATTCATAGTTAAATGAGCCTGACATATTTGCAAGTTCTTCTACTGTTATTTTTTCATCGCCGTCAGTACCTGCCACAGTTACAAGGTCGCCTTTTTTTACATCGTCTATGTCTGTCACATCAACCATCATCTGGTCCATACATACTCTGCCGATAATGGGTGCTGACTTGCCCTTGATAAGCACTCTGCCCATATTTGAAAGGCTTCGGGGATATCCGTCAGCATAGCCGATGGGGATAGTTGCGATTTTAGTTGTTTTCTTTGTCACATAAGTTGCGCCGTAGCTGACAGTGAAATCATCAGGTACTTCCTTTACATAAATCACGTGACTTCTGATGCTCATAGCAGGTGTGAGATTTATTTTTGATTTGTCCACTTCATCTGAGGGGTAAAGACCGTATGTGATAATTCCGTTTCTTACCATATTTGCGTAAGCAGAGGGATATTCCATAATTCCTGCGGAGTTGCAGAGATGTCTTACGGGGATATGGATTCCGCCTTTTTCAAGCTTACTGCAGAAATTATCGAAAATCTCAATCTGCCTGTTTGTCATAGTCCTGTCTTCCATATCTGCACAGGCAAAATGAGTATAAATACCGCTGACAGTAATGTTTTCAAGAGCGCAGATTTCTTTGATAACTTCAAAGCTTTCGTCAGAGGGGATGAAGCCCACTCTGCCCATACCGGTGTCAAGCTTGATGTGTACATCAGCCTTTTTGCCCAGAATACCTGCGATATCATTAAGCTTTTTTGCGTGACCAAATTCAAATACAGTGCTTGTGATAGCGTTGTCAATTAACTTGATGTAACTTTCTTCAAAAGTATAGTTGAGGATAAGTATTTTACCGTCGATGCCATTTTTGCGAAGCTGCATAGCCTCTTCGGCAGTTGCAACGCCGAAATGGTTAACGCCGATTTCAGACAAAGCCTTTGCAACGGGCAGTGCACCGTGGCCGTAAGCGTCAGCCTTGATGATAGCGAGTACATCCACATTTTCGCCTACGGTTTTCTGAGTTTCCCTGACATTGTTGCAAATTGCATCAAGGTTTATTTCTGCATAAATTCTTTTCGGTAACATAAAAACATCTCTCTGAAATAAAATTTTGTCTTATATATTATATAACTATATCAATCAAGTGTCAATAATTCAAAAAATATTAGCTTTCGATATTGACAAAAAGGGGAATAAATGTGATAATAACAGAGTATATGATTATTTTTTGAAAAGGGATGAATACTATGGCAAAAGAACTTGCTAAGCAATACGACCCTCAGAATGTTGAGGACAGAATTTACAAATTCTGGCTTGACGGAAAATACTTTCATGCAGAGCCTGATGAAACAAAACCTGCATACACAATTGTAATTCCGCCACCCAACATCACAGGTCAGCTTCATATGGGACATGCACTTGACAATACTCTGCAGGATATTCTTATCAGATTCAGAAGAATGCAGGGTTATGATACATTGTGGCTTCCCGGCACAGACCACGCATCAATCGCAACTGAAGCAAAGATTGTTGAGGCGATGAAAAAGGAAGGCATCACAAAGGAAGATATCGGCAGAGACGGTTTCCTCAAACGTGCATGGGACTGGAAAGCAACATACGGCGGCAGAATTATCGAACAGCTTAAGAAACTTGGTTCATCCTGCGACTGGGACAGAGAGCGTTTCACTCTTGACGAAGGTTGTTCAAAAGCTGTTCTTGAGGTTTTCTGCAGACTTTACGAAAAAGGTCTCATTTACAGAGGCGAAAGAATTATCAACTGGTGTCCCCACTGTCTTACATCAATTTCTGATGCTGAGGTTGAGTATGAGGATCAGGCAGGTCATTTCTGGCATCTTCGCTATCCTCTCAAGGATGGCTCAGGATATGTGGAACTTGCAACAACGCGTCCCGAAACACTTCTCGGCGATACAGCAGTTGCAGTTAACCCCAACGATGAAAGATACAAGGATATTATCGGCAAAACACTCATTCTTCCCATCGTTCATCGTGAAATCCCCGTTGTAGCAGACGAATATGTTGAAATGGATTTCGGTACAGGTGTTGTTAAAATCACTCCTGCACACGACCCCAACGACTTCGAAGTCGGTAAGCGTCACGACCTTCCCATTATCAACGTAATGACAGATGATGCAAAAATTACGGAAGATTATCCGAAATATGCAGGTATGGACCGCTTTGAGGCAAGAAAAGCAATTGTCAAGGACCTTGAAGAAGAGGGCGCACTTGTAAGAATTGAAGATTACAGCCACAATGTGGGTACTTGTTACCGTTGCGGCACAACAGTTGAGCCCCGCGTTTCACTTCAGTGGTTTGTTAAAATGGAGCCTCTTGCAAAACCTGCAATTGAAGCAGTTGAAAACGGTGATGTCAGATTCATCCCCGAAAGATTCAATAAAAACTATTTCCACTGGATGAGAAATATCCGTGACTGGTGTATTTCCCGTCAGCTCTGGTGGGGTCACAGAATTCCTGCATATTATTGTGAGGAATGCGGTGAAATTACTGTTGCTAAAACAGCGCCTGATGCTTGTCCCAAGTGTGGCGGCAAGGTATATCAGGACCCTGACACACTTGATACATGGTTCTCATCAGCACTCTGGCCTTTCTCAACACTCGGTTGGCCTGATGAAACAACAGACCTTAAGCGTTACTATCCTACAAGCACACTTGTAACAGGCTATGACATTATCACATTCTGGGTTTCAAGAATGATTTTCTCAGGTCTTGAATATATGGGCGAAAAACCCTTCAGCGATGTTCTCATTCACGGTCTGGTGCGTGACGCACAGGGCAGAAAGATGTCAAAATCTCTCGGTAACGGTATTGATCCCCTTGAGATTATTGATAAATACGGTGCAGACGCACTGAGATTTACTCTCGCAACAGGTAACAGCCCCGGAAACGATATGCGTTTCTCAGACGATAAGGTTGAAGCAAGTCGTAACTTTGCAAACAAGCTCTGGAACGCTGCAAGATTTATCCTTATGAATCTTGATGAAAACGAGCCCTCAGCACATATCCCCGAGCAACTTGCTCTTGAAGATAAATGGATTCTCAGTCTCCTCAATGACCTTGCAAAGAATGTTACAAACAACCTTGAAAACTTTGAGCTTGGTATGGCTGTTCAGAAGCTTTATGACTTCATCTGGGACATTTTCTGCGACTGGTACATCGAAATTGCAAAAATCCGTCTTCAGGCAGGTGGCGAGGGAGCAAAGACAGCAAGAGCAGTCCTTGTTTATGTCTTCACTGACATTCTCAAGCTTCTCCATCCCTTTATGCCTTTCATCACAGAAGAAATCTGGCAGACACTTCCCCACGATGGCGAAGCAATTATGGTAAGCGAATATCCCACATACAGAGAAGACCTTGTTTTCAAAACAGAGGAAACAGAAATGGGCAGAATTATGGATGCTGTCCGTGCAGTGCGTAACCGCAGAGCAGAAATGAATGTTCCTCCCTCAAAGAAAGCTCATATCTACATTGAGAGCGATTTTGAAGACACATTCTCAAAAGCAGGTGTATTTATGCAGAGACTTGCAAGTGCATCTGATGTTACAATCGGTAAAAACTTCGATTTACAGGGTGCTGTTTCAATTATTACTGCTGATGCCAAGATGTTCATTCCTATGGATGAACTTGTTGATTTCAAGGCTGAAAAAGCAAGACTTGAAAAAGAACGCGCAGCGGCACAGAAGGACCTTGATTTTGTTATGAACAAGCTCAATAACCCCGGCTTTGTTGCCAAAGCACCTGAAAAGGTTGTAGAGGGACAGAGAGAGGCAGCAGCAAAGCTTACAGAAAAAATCAAGATGCTTGACGAAAGTATCGCATCACTCGGAGTATAAATTATGACTTACGATAATGCTTTGGAATATATCCATTCGTTTCTGAAATTCGGCTCAAAGCCCGGACTTGAACGCATTGAAGCATTACTCTCAAAACTCGGCAATCCGCAGAAAAATCTGCGGATTGTTCACGTTGCGGGAACAAACGGAAAAGGCAGTGTTTCCACAATGCTTTCAAATATTTTCCGTGAAGAGGGTATGAAAACAGGGCTTTTCACTTCACCCTATATCGTGGATTTCTGCGAAAGAATTCAGGTTGACGGGGAAATGATACCTCACGAAAAATTAGCGTCACTGACGGAGAAAATCAAGCCGATTGTCGAAGAGTTAAACTCAGAGGGGATAGAGCCTACTGAGTTTGAAATTATAACAGCTATGGCGTTTGATTACTATAATCAGGAAAAATGCCATATAGTTGTGCTTGAAGTAGGTCTCGGCGGACTTCTTGACTCAACAAATGTTGTGGAAAAGCCTCTCGCTTCGGTAATCACTTCGATTTCCTTTGACCACACGGATGTGCTCGGTAACACTCTCGGCGAAATCGCAGAGCAGAAGTGCGGAATTATCAAGGACGACTCAATCACCGTGGCATACCCCTTGCAGGAGCTTGAAGTTATAAGAAAAATCAGGGAAAAAGCAGGGGAGAAGAACAATTCTCTTGTTGTGCCTGATTTGTCACTGCTTGAAATCACAGAATGTACTCTCAAAAAGACAGTTGTGAAATACAAAGATATGGAAATCACTCTGCATCTTTTCGGTGAGCATCAGATTTATAATATGCTCACTGCCCTTGAAACTGCACTGTCTCTCGGCATCAGCGAGGACGCAATCAGAAAGGGTATCGAAAACACAAGAATGGCAGCCCGTGTTGAGTTTGTTGCCGAGGATGTTATCCTTGATGGCGGTCACAACGAAAGCGGTACGGAAATGATGGGAAAGGTGCTGTCTCTCTTTGAGGGAAACACTGTTGTTGTCAGTATGATGGCAGATAAGGATGTTGACGCATCGGTTAAAAATCTGTCAACAAACGCAAAGGTTATGATAGCCACAACCTGCTCAAATCCGAGAGTAATGAAAGCAGACGAACTTGCAGAAATCTGCAGAAAATACTGCGACGAGGTATATGCAGTTTCAAATCCGTTTGAGGCAATCGACAAGGCATTTGAGATGAAAAATAATAATCTCACAGCCGTTTGCGGTTCTCTCTATCTTGCATCAGAAGTAAGAGAATACCTTAAAGAAAAAACCAAATAAAAACCAAAGACCACAGTCCGAAAATGTGGTCTTTTCTTATGCTCCTTAATTTGACAAAAAACAACATATAGTGTATAATACAATAGATTGGATATTTATTTAGTAGTATTTGATTTTGAAAGGATTGTCATAAAAAATGGCTAAAAAATCAACTTATAACGACAGTAATATTTCTCAGCTCAAAGGCGCTGACCGAGTAAGACTCCGTCCCGGTGTTATCTTCGGCTCTAACGGTCTTGAGGGCTGTGAACACGCATTTTTTGAAATTCTGTCAAACTCAATTGACGAAGCCAGAGAGGGCTACGGTGACAAAATTGTTGTAACCCGTTTCCTCGACGGCTCAATCGAGGTGCAGGACTTCGGTCGAGGTCTGCCCGTTGACTATAACGAAAAAGAAAAACGCTATAACTGGGAGCTTGTTTTCTGTGAATTGTACGCAGGTAGTAAGTATGACACAAACAGTGAGGGCGGCAGCTACGAATATTCTCTCGGTCTTAACGGTCTTGGTCTGACATCCACACAGTATGCGTCAGAATATATGGATGCCGAGGTTTTTTACGGCGGACACAGATATGAAATTCACTTCAAAAAGGGTAATGTAGCAAGTGAACTCATCAAAGAGCCTTATGCCAAGAGAAACACAGGTACACGCATCAAATGGAGACCTGACCTTGAAGTTTTCACAGACATCAACATTCCTCTTGAATATTTTCAGGAAACAATGCAGAAACAGTCTGTTGTCAATGCGAACATCAAGTTTGTTCTTAAAAATCAGACTTCACGCGGTTTTGAAACTTTTGAATATCTCTATGAAAACGGTATCGAAGACTATGTAAAGGAATATGTGGGTGAAGAGGATGCTTTCACGGGCGTTCAGCTCTGGCACACTGAGAGAGTGGGCAGAGACCGTGAGGATTTAAGCGACTACAAAGTCAAAATCAATGCTGCAGTATGCTTCTCAAACAAAAAACAGCTTAAAGAATATTTCCACAACTCAAGCTTCCTTGAGCACGGCGGTGCACCGGACAAGGCTGTAAGAAATGCATTTGTCTATCAGATTGACAACTATCTCAAGCAGAACAATAAATATACAAAAACAGACCCGAAAATTACATTTCAGGATGTTGAAGATTGCCTTGTGGTAGTCATCAGCTCATTCTCAACTCTTACTTCTTATGAGAATCAGACTAAAAAATCAATTACAAACAAATTCATTCAGGAAGCGATGACAGACTTCTTCAAGCATCAGCTTGAGATTTATTTCATTGAAAACAAAATGGAAGCAGATAAGATTGCCGATCAGGTGCTTATCAATATGCGTTCCCGTGTAAAGGCTGAAACAACAAGAACAACTCTCAAGAAAACTCTCAAAGCAAGTAATGATTTCAAAAACAGAGTTCAGAAGTTTGTTGACTGCCGCAGCCGTGATGTTGAAGAAAGAGAGATTTTCATCGTGGAAGGTGATTCAGCTCTCGGTGCTTGTAAACAGGCGAGAGATTCGCAGTTTCAGGCGATTATTCCCGTCAGAGGTAAAATCCTTAACTGTCTGAAATCAGATTACAATAAGATTTTCTCAAGTGAAATTATTACCGACCTTATCAAGGTTCTCGGTTGCGGTGTTGAAGTGAATTCCAAGAAACACAAAGACTTGTCTAACTTCAATCTGGACAACCTTCTCTGGAATAAAGTTATTATCTGTACCGATGCTGATGTTGACGGCTATCAGATAAGAACGCTGATTCTCACAATGATTTACCGTCTTATGCCCTCGATTATCGAAGCGCACAAGGTGTTCATCGCAGAATCACCCTTGTATGAAATCCAGTGCAAGGACCAGGTATATTTTGCTTATACGGAAAAAGAAAAAGCCGATGCACTTGCAGAAATCGGCAATCAGAAATACACAATTCAGCGCTCAAAGGGTCTCGGTGAAAACGACCCTGATATGATGTGGCTGACAACTATGAATCCGAAAACAAGAAGACTTATTCAGGTTGAGCCTGACGATGTTGAAAAGATGGCAGAAACCTTTGAATTGCTTCTCGGTGATAATCTTCAGGGCAGAAAAGAGCACATCGCAAACGATGGCTACAAATACCTTGATATTACAGACCTGAACTAAAGGGGAGGGAGACAGATGGCAAAAAAGAAAAAAGAAGTTGACCGTTCTGCGGAAGACATCAATCCTAACGCACATATTCTTGGCGCAGGTATTGTTGTTGAGCAGAAAATCACTGAAACTCTTGAAGAAAACTATATGCCCTACGCTATGAGCGTTATCGTTTCCCGTGCAATTCCTGAAATTGACGGTATGAAGCCTTCCCACAGAAAGCTTCTCTACACAATGTATAAAATGGGACTTCTCACAGGTGGCAGAACAAAATCTGCAAACATCGTGGGTGCAACGATGAAACTCAATCCCCACGGTGACGCAGCAATTTATGAAACGATGGTGCGTCTCTCAAAGGGTAATGAATCGCTTCTGCATCCATTTGTTGATTCCAAGGGTAACTTCGGTAAGGCGTATTCAAAGAATATGCAGTACGCAGCATCTCGTTACACAGAGGCTAAGCTTTCTTCCTTTGCGGCAGAGCTTTTCAAGGATATCGACAAGAACACTGTTGATTTTGTTCCTAACTATGACAACACAACACAGGAGCCGCTCTTGTTCCCTGTGTCTGTGCCCACAATTCTCACAAACGCAAACTTAGGTATCGCCGTAGGTATGGCAAGTAACATCTGCTCATTCAACCTGCGTGAAATCTGCGATACAACAATTGCTCTTATCAAGAATCCAGAAGCAGACCTTTTTGAAACTCTCAAGTGCCCCGATTTTGTGGGCGGTGCTCAGGTGATTTTTGACAGGGATGCCCTTCACAGCATCTTTGAAACGGGCAGAGGCTCAGTGAGAGTCCGTTCAAAATACACTTATGATAAGACAAATAAATGCATTGATATCACGGAAATTCCCACAACAACCACAGCAGAAGCGATTATCGAAAAGATAATTGAGCTTGTTAAGAAAGGCTCTTTCAAGGATATCAAGGACATCCGTGACGAGACAGATAAAAAAGGTCTCAAAATCACAATTGATGTGAAGACGGGAACCGATGTTGAAAAGCTTATGTCAAAGCTCTTCAGATCAACTCCACTTGAAGACACATTCTCCTGCAACTTCAATGTTCTTATTAAGGGAATGCCTAAGGTTCTCGGCGTAAGACAGATTCTTCTTGAGTGGATTGAGTTCAGAACAGAGTGTGTAAGACGCAGACTTGAATTTGATTTACAGAAATGTAAGGACAGGCTTCATCTTCTCAGAGGTCTTGAAAAAATCCTTCTGGATATCGACAAGGCAATTCAGATTATCCGTAATACTGAAGAAGAAGCAGAAGTTGTTCCCAACCTGATGATTGGCTTCGGAATTGACAAAATTCAGGCTGAATATGTGGCAGAAATCAAACTCCGTCACCTGAATAAGGAATATATTCTCAAGAGAACAAAGGATATTGAAAATCTTGAGGAAAGTATTGCGAAGCTTGAAGATATCCTTTCAAGTAAGCAGAAAATCAGAAAACTCATCGTCGCAGAGCTCAAAGATGTTTCTGCAAAACACGGTCAGGACAGAAAGAGCGAAATCATCTATGTTGACCAGGCAGAGGAAGAGGAGAAAGAGGAGGAAATTCCCGATTATCCCGTTATTCTCTTCTTCACAAAGGAAGGATATTTCAAGAAGATTCTTCCTCTTTCATGGCAGAAGAGCTCAGGTGAGCACAAGCTGAAAGAGGGCGATGAGGTTGTCAAGATGGTTGAAACCTCAAACAAAACAGACCTTCTTTTCTTCACCAATAAATGTCAGGTCTACAAAGCGAAAGCAAACGATTTCGACGAAACAAAAGCAAGTAATCTCGGTGAATTTGTGGGCTCACGCCTCGATATGGAAGAGGGCGAAACAGCAATCCATATGATTTCAACAATGGATTACAAGGGCTATGTAATGTTCTTCTTTGAAAATGGTAAGGTCGCAAAGGTTGACCTGAAGTCCTATGAGACAAAGACAAACCGTAAAAAGCTTATCAAAGCTTACAGCGACAAGTCACCTTTGGTTGCAGTGAAATATATTGAAGAAGATAAAGAAGTTGTCCTTATTTCTTCAGCAGGCAGACATCTTCTTATTCACACAGGTGTAATCGCTCCCAAGACCACTAAAGATACAATCGGTGTATCTGTTATGACTCTGAAAAAAGGTCAGAAGCTTTACGAGGTAAGAGATTATAAGCAGGGTGAGTTTGCAAAGCCTTACAGATATAAGACAAAGAATCTTCCTGCACTCGGTATGCTTCTCAGTGCAGAGGATGCAGGTGAGGCAGAAGAGCAAATCAGTATGTTATAAGGTGCAGATATGATTTATAAAACCTTTAAAGACAAGAAACTTTCTTCTCTCGGAATGGGTTGTATGCGTCTTCCCGGCGGAGGATACGGCAATCCCTTTATCGAAGAGGAAGAAACAAGAAAAATGATTGCCTATGCCTTTGAAAAAGGAATCAACTATTTCGACACTGCCTGGGGTTACCACGCAGGCAGGTCGGAAATTGTTATGGGAAATATTCTTCGCGAATATCCGAGAGAGCAGTATTTCATCGCAACAAAATTCCCCGGTTATGATTCATCTGTCTGGGATAAGGTTGAAGAAATCTTTGAAAAACAGATTGAAAAAACAGGTATGGAATACTTTGATTTCTATATGTTTCACAATGTATGCGAAGTGAACATTGACGCATACCTGAATCCCGAATACGGCATTTTTGACTACCTTAAAGAGCAGAGAGAAAAGGGTAGGATAAAACACCTGGGCTTTTCTGCACACGGTGATTTGCCTGTTCTCAGGCGTTTTCTTGAAGCATACGGAAAAGATATGGAATTCTGTCAGATTCAGCTTAACTGGTTTGACTGGACATTCCAGAATGCAAAGGAAAAGCTTGAACTTCTGAAAGAGTGGAATATTCCCGTATGGGTTATGGAGCCGCTGCGCGGCGGCAAATTTGCAGAGCTTACGGAGGAAGATATATCTTCTCTTGAATCATTCAGACCTGATGCAAATGTGATTGAGTGGTCTTTCTGTTTTCTTCAGCAGTTTGATAATGTAAAGATGATTCTTTCAGGTATGTCCGATTTTGAGCAGATGAAAGAAAATATTGAGATTTTCGAAACGGAAAAACCTCTGAACAAAGAAGAAACAGAGGCTCTTTTGAAGCTCGGGAAAACAATGATTGAGAGAAATTCACTTCCCTGCACTGAGTGTAGCTACTGTACAAATCACTGTCCTATGGAATTGAATATTCCCAGATTCATTTCTCAGTATAACGAAATCTGTTACAGAGGACCCAGCTTCCTCGTTTCACTTGAAATTTCATCTCTTCCCGAGGATAAACGCCCCTCAGCCTGTATCGGTTGCAGAAGTTGTGAAGAAGTCTGCCCACAGCAGATAAAAATTTCCGAAATGATGTCGGACTTTACAGAAAAGCTTAAATAAAAACGGCTCCCTTGTGTAAAGGGAGCTGTCTTTTTGTACGAAACGACTGAGGGATTGTTATAAAAACAAAAAAATGCTTTTTATTTCTACATATAACTCTTAATCTTCTCTGTCTGTGGTGGGATTTTTCTGTTTTTTATTATAAAATATAATCTGTTATGCAGTCATACCAATGAACATAGGTTTCACCGTTGATAGTCAGTTTTTCGCTGTCGGGGAGCATTTCTTCCCAGGTCTTGCCGTGCTTTTTATAAGCCCAATCGTTTTTGTTGAATCTTCTCCAGAGAATTGTTCTGCCGTTTTTGTCAATATACTGTTCAATTGCCACGATTCCCGAAAAGTGCCCAATGTTCATCACACAGATAGTGTCAAATGTTTTGCCACCGATTTTAACAGTATATCTTCCTGCAATATCATCAATTTCCTTATCGTTTTCCGTTTCTATATTGTTGACTTGTCTTTTGATAAGTTTTTTTGCTTTTAGCAGGATTTCATTACCGCAGTTTTCTTCGCCGAAAGCCCAGTTTTTCATAAAAACATCATCGAGAAATGTAAATTGTTTTTTGATATCGTTGTCATAATGGGTTGCGGCAAGATATCTGCAATGCGTGTCTGTAAGCTGAGCAACAAAATCTGTTCTTCGCAAAGTGCTTTTTATCAAATCGTATTGTGTACTGACGATTTCCACGCCTTCTATACCGTGTACTGCAGCTTTACCTGTGATCTTTGTGTCGGTATATTCTTCGCATTCCCTTGTTTCTGTGTTGTATATTCCCCACAAAGTTCTTTCGCCAAGCTTCGGAATGATACTTAGACCCTTTAGTTCTTCACATCTGACTTCAAAAGGCTCGTCATCGGATTTTATTATTTTATATTCAGGTAAAATACGAGGGAGTTTTTTCATAACTTCATCAACCTTTCTGCACTGATATTTTTCTCTGAAATGGTGCTTTGCAGTGTGTAACCGACTTTTGACTGTGCCGACGGGGATTCCGAGCTTTTCGGCAATTTCATTTTGTGTCATTTCTTCAAAAAAAGCAAAGCGCAGAATCTCCTTGTCTTTTTCTTTCATAGATGTGAAAATTTCTTCCGTAAAACTGCTTTCCATATATCCGAAAGGCGTATAGAGGGAGTCGTTTTCGGTGAATTTGTCAACACTGATTTCCTGGTTTTTGCTTTTGTTTCGGTAATATCCACTGCATTTGTTTCGGGCTATACCAATGGCCCACGCTCTGAAAGACTCGTTGCATTTAAGTTGTTCAAAATTCTTAAAGGCACTTAATAACACTTCCTGCAAAACATCATCTGCATCGTTTGTGTCGGAAATTCTGAATTTAACAAACCGTTCAATATACGGCAGATTATCTTTCAGCAATTTTTCAAATTCGGTCACGGTATCACCTCCACTTCAATTTTTGACATTGAAACCGATTTCAAATATATAGTTGCATTTTTTTGCAAAAAGGTTCATTTACAAACAAAAAACCGAAAGCTTTTAAAACTTTCGGTTAATTTTAAATATTTACATTGATGCTACGATGTCCTTCATTGAGTACATACCGGCACCTTTACCTGCCATAAACAATGCGGCATTGAGTGAGCCGTTTGCAAAAATCTGTTTAGACATAGCACTGTGACTGATTTTGATGACTTCATCCTGACCTGCAAAGATAATTTCGTGTTCGCCTACGATTGTACCGCCTCTCACAGCGTGAAGACCGATTTCGTTCTTTGTTCTCTTTGCGCGTTTTGAATGTCTGTCAAATTCGTATTTGGGAGCGTTTTCGAATTCCTCGCTTATTTCATCCGCAAGCATCAGAGCTGTGCCTGAGGGGGCATCAATCTTCTGGTTGTGATGCGCTTCAACGATTTCAATATCGAACTGACCGCCGAGCACAGCAGTAGCTTTTCTTGCGAGTTCGGCAATAAGGTTAACACCCAGAGACATATTAGCACTGAAGAAAATTGCAACCTTTTCCGATGCGTCGGCGATTGCCTTCTTCTGCTCTTCGTCAAGACCTGTTGTGCAAATAACTGCAGGAGTGTTTGTGCTTACTGCGTAGTCAAGAATGCCCTGTAAGGCACTGGGATGTGAAAAGTCAATGATAACATCAACCTTTTCTTTTATGTCGGCAGGGGAGGAATAAACGGGATATTCACCTGAAGTTGTGTTGATGTCTGTACCGCATACAATCTGCAAATCCTCGAAATTCTTTGCACATTCGGTGATTGTCTTGCCCATTTTTCCGTTACAGCCACTTAATAAAATATTGACCATTTTAAAATTCCTTTTATCTGAAAAGTCAGATGAGATTATATTTCTGAAGAACAGCCTGAAGTTTTGCTTTTCCTTCTTCTGTCATACCTGTAAGGGGAAGTCTGCATTCACCAACGTTCATACCCATCATATTCATAGCTTCCTTAACGGGGATGGGGTTAACATCTGAGAAGAGAGCGTTGCAAAGCTCTGTATATTCAAGCTGAAGCTTTACAGATTCGCGGGTCTTTCCGTCAACACCAAGCTGAGCAATATCGTGAGCAACCTTGGGACAGATGTTTGAAAGAACTGAAATTGAGCCCTTACCGCCCATAGCAGTGAAAGCAGCAACCTCGTCGTCATTACCGCAGTAAATGTCGAGGCTGTCACCGCAGAGTGACATTGTTTTAGCAAGAGCGGAAATGTTTGCGTTTGCTTCCTTTGTAGCAACAATCTTCTCGTTTTCTGCAAGGATTGCGTAAGTTTCGGGAAGAATGTTCACACCTGTTCTTGAGGGAACATTGTAAAGGATGATGGGAGTATTAACTCTTTCAGCGATGTAGTTATAGTGCTCGATAAGACCCTTCTGAGAAGTTTTGTTGTAATAGGGTGTTACCATAAGAAGACCGTCAACACCTGCGTTTTCGCATTCGTTAGCAAGTCTCACAGCATATTTTGTTGAGTTACTGCCTGCACCTGCGATAACGGGAACTCTCTTGTTAGCAACGTCAACAGCATATTTAACAACATCAATGTGTTCGAATGTAGAAAGCACTGAAGCTTCGCCTGTTGTACCTGCGATAACGATAGAGTCGGTGCCTTCCTCGATCTGCTGGTCGATAAGTTCGCCAAGTCTTCTGTAATTGACATCCATATTCTTGTCAAAGGGAGTGACGATAGCCACACCTGCACCGGTAAATAAAGTTTCTTTCATTGGAAAAGCCTCCTAAAAGTTTACGAATTAATCCATATAACCTTCTGCACAGAGAAGCTCAGCCATAAGAACTGCGCCACCTGCAGCACCTCTTAATGTGTTGTGTGAAAGGCAGACGAATTTATAGTCGTACTGTGTGTCCTCACGAAGTCTGCCGATTGAGATTGCCATACCGTTTTCAAGGTCACGGCAAAGCTTTGTCTGAGGCATATTGTCTTCTTCAAAATAGTTGAGGAACTGTTTGGGAGCAGAGGGAAGGTCAAGCTCCTGAGCTCTGCCCTTATACTCTTTCCAGATTTCCTTGATTTCTTCGATTGAGGGTTTGTTTTCAAATCTTGCAAAAACTGCGCCCATGTGACCATCTGAAACGGGAACACGGATGCACTGTGCAGTGAAGTTGGGAGAAGTTGCGTTTTCGATGTGGTCGCCTTCAATTTTACCCCAGATTTTGAGAGGCTCTTGTTCGCTCTTCTGTTCTTCGCCGCCGATAAAGGGAATTACGTTATCAACCATTTCGGGCCATGTGTCGAATGTTTTACCTGCACCTGAAATTGCCTGATATGTGCAGACGAGAACGTCCTTGATACCGAATTTTGAAAGGGGGAAAAGTGCGGGAACATAACCCTGGAGTGAACAGTTGGGTTTAACTGAAATGAAACCGCGCTTTGTGCCGAGGCGTTTTCTCTGTGATTCGATAACCTTTGCGTGGTCAGCGTTAAGCTCGGGAAGGAGCATGGGAACGTCGGGAGTTCCTCTGTGAGCACTGTTGTTTGAAACAACGGGGCACTCAGCCTTAGCATATTTTTCTTCAAGAGCCTTGATTTCATCTTTATTCATATCAACAGCACAGAAAACGAAGTCAACCATTGAAGCGATTTTTTCAACATCTTCTGTTGCATTCATAATAACTAAATCAGCCATTTTTTCAGGGATGGGCTGAGCCATACACCAACGAGCGCTGACAGCTTCCTTGTAAGTTTTACCTGCAGTTCTGGGACTTGCAGCGAGAACTTTTACATCGAACCAGGGGTGGTTTTCAAGGAGTGTTGCGAATCTCTGACCTACCATACCTGTGGCACCGATGATGCCAACATTAAATTTTTTCATAACTTTACCTCCGATTTTACAATTTGGCATTGAAAAATCACACAACAAGTGTTAATATATAAATACCACAAATCATCTTATATAATACCATTATATGATATCGTTTGTCAAATATTTTTATGTACAAATATATTAGATTTATTGAGGATTTATTATGAAAAAAAGCGACTTTTTTTACAATTTACCACCTGAACTCATAGCTCAGACGCCGATTGAGCACCGCGAGGAGTCAAGACTGATGAAGCTTGACAAAAAATCGGATGAAATCAGACACTGTCATTTTTATGATATTGTTGATTCTTTTGAAGAGGGAGACTGCCTTGTTCTTAATAATACAAAGGTGCTTCCTGCGAGGCTTTACGGCGTTAAAGAAGAAACGGGAGCAGTTGTGGAATTCCTGCTTCTGAGTCAGAGAGAGCTTGACGTGTGGGAGGTTATCGCAGGTCCCGGCAAACGCGCAAAACCCGGCACAAAGTTTACTTTTGGTGACGGACTTCTCAGGTGTGAGGTTCTGGAGATTTTAGAGGGCGGTAACCGTGTCGTAAAATTTTTCTATGAGGGCAATTTCTACAATATTCTTGACACAGTCGGTGAAATGCCTCTGCCTCATTACATAACCGAAAAACTTGAGGATAAGGACAGATATCAGACAGTTTATGCTGAGAACTTAGGCTCTGCCGCAGCACCTACTGCGGGACTTCATTTTACTCCTGAGCTTCTTGATAAAATCAGGGCGAAAGGCGTGAAGGTCTGCTTTGTGACTCTCCATGTAGGACTCGGTACATTCAGACCCGTCAAGGCAGATAACATTCTTGAACACAGAATGCACAGCGAACATTACTGGCTTCCGAAAGAAACGGCTGACGCAATAAATGAAACTCATAAAAACGGAAAAAGAGTAATCGCAGTGGGAACAACCTGTTGCAGAACACTTGAATCTGTTGCAACATTCCGTGGTGAAATCAGAGAAGATGAGGGCTGGACAGATATTTTCATCTATCCCGGTTATGAGTTCAAATGCATAGACGGACTTATCACAAACTTCCACTTGCCTGAAAGCACACTGATTATGTTAGTCAGTGCTTTTTACGGCTACGAAAAAACTATGAAAGCCTACGAAGAAGCAGTTTCGGAGAGATATAAATTTTTCTCTCTGGGCGATGCGATGGCAATTTTATAAAGGAGAAAACAGATGTATAAGCTTATAAAAAAATGCGGTAATGCAAGAAGAGGTGAATTCACCACCGTTCACGGCACGGTGCAGACACCTGCCTTTATGAATGTTGGCACCTGCGCGGCGATTAAGGGTGGTCTTTCATCTTATGACCTTGACGAAATCAGATGTCAGGTAGAGCTTTGTAACACATATCACCTCCATGTAAGACCGGGTGACGAGCTTATCAGGGAGCTTGGCGGTCTTCATAAATTTATGGGTTGGGAAAAGCCTATCCTCACCGACAGTGGCGGATTTCAGGTTTTTTCACTTGCAAAACTCCGTAATATCAAAGAAGAGGGCGTAACCTTTGCCTCTCACATCGACGGCAAAAGAATTTTTATGGGACCCGAGGAAAGTATGAGAATACAGTCAAACCTTGCCTCAACAATTGCTATGGCTTTTGATGAATGTGTTGAAAATCCCTCTCCCTACAAGTATTCTGAGGAAAGCTGTGAGAGAACAACCCGTTGGCTTTACAGATGTAAGGAAGAAATGGAAAGGCTCAATTCTCTTCACGACACTCTCAATAAGAAACAGATGCTTTTCGGCATAAATCAGGGATGCACTTTTGATGACCTGAGAGTTAAGCATATGCAGAAAATTGCCGAGCTTGACCTTGACGGCTACGCTATCGGAGGTCTTGCAGTAGGTGAGCCAAAAGAAGATATGTACCGTATAATTTCTGCTGTTGAGCCCTATATGCCCAAGGAAAAGCCCAGATATCTTATGGGCGTTGGTACACCCGGAAATATCATCGAGGCTGTCAGCAGAGGCGTTGACCTTTTTGACTGCGTAATGCCCTCAAGAAACGCCCGTCACGGACATCTCTTCACCTGGGACGGTATTATAAATCTCAACAACGCAAAGTTTGAAAACGATTCGGAGCCTATCGAGGCAGGTTGTCAGTGTCCTACCTGTCAGCGTCATTCAAAAGCATATATCCGTCATCTTTTCAAGAGTAAAGAGGTGCTCGGACTTCGTCTTGCAGTTACACATAACCTTTACTTCTATAATACTCTTATGGAGAAAATCCGTGAAGCTCTGGACAACGGAACATTTGATGAATTCAAAGAAAAATATGTTGATTTGCTTGATAACAGAAAGAAATAAGAGGTGCTGAAAATGAAAAAAATTATTGCTTTGTTTCTTGCAGTAATCTGTCTTACGGCCGTATTTGCAGGTTGCGAAAAGGTTGACCGTGACGGTGAAACCGAAACAACAACTCTCAAGGCTCAGATGCCTGAAGTTGAATCCACCTACAATAAGGACAGCAGAACGATGAAAACTGTTTACCGCAATCCTGACGGTGAAATTACAAGCATTGTTGTTGTGAATTATAATGAGAATAAGCAGGTTGAAAAAGAGAGCACTTATGACAAGGATGATAAGCTTGTCAGTATGATTACCTACAAGTATGACGCAAACTCCAACATTATTGAACAGGCAGTTTTCAATTCTGAAACAAAGCTTGAGTATATGTACAAGGATTATGAATACAAAAAGGTAAAAACAGACAGGGGTGAAATCTTTATCAAAATCAAGCATAACCGTTATAATTCAGACGGTGTTGTTGATACTATTTTCAAGTGGGAATACGATGAGGATTATAATTGTACGGGAATGAAAACCTACACACCTGACGGAAAAGTGATTACAAAAAACGAATTTTAAAATTAACAAAGTCCCTTCAGATAACGCTCTGAAGGGACATTTTGTTTTATTCAGAGAGAAAATCAAAGGATTTTCTGCCGCTGACGGAGTGCTTTCCGTCAAAAATATCAATAATGAGATTGTCTTCTGCACCTGCGAGAGAATAAACTTTTTTTATTCTTTCGTGGGCTTTTTTACTTGCGTCAATGGGGAAAAGCTTATCCTTTGTGCCCGATTCTATAAGAAGCTTTCTCGGAGCGAGAGAAGATGCAAAGTCGGAAATTTCACCGTTTTCTATGATTGACGGAATGTAATTGTCAGGACAATGCCAACGGGCAAAAATACTGTCACGGAAAGTGTTGACATATCCGCTTATAACAACTTTTCTGAATCTTTCCTCAAGGACTGATGCGTAAAGTGCAGTCAGTCCACCGCCTGAAATACCCATACAGGAAATTTTGTCCGCATCAACTTTTTCCGTTTCCGAAAGGATTTTACTGCATACAATTGCCTGATAAATTCTCATTGTGGCTACGGTCAGTCCGTAGGGGAGAAGATGATGCGAAAGTTCATCGCAGGAGCTGATGTAGAAAGGCTTTATCAGGTCTTTGTTCAGTCTCGCTTCACCGAATCCGAAAAGCTCAGGTGCGATAACTATGCAGCCTCTTTCTGCTAGTTCACAGGCAAAATTTTTCTGATAGTTATCAAAATAATTGAAAACCTTTTTTCTGCCGTGCTTTGAAATTTTCAGAATGTGTCTTACGCCGTATCCGTGACCGCAGAGAGCCACAACACCGGGGGCAGGTTTTCTGATGTTTTTGGGAGTAAGAATATAAATGAGAGAATTGAGATTCCTGCAGATTTCCACTGAATATTTCTGCATAGTGTATTTGGGAAAATCAATCTCTTTTCCCACGGGGACAAGCTTGAACTCAGAAGTCTTATGAGGGATTTTTTCAAGAGCAAAAATTTCCTCTGCTTTTCTTTTAATTTCACCGCCGATTTTTAAAACATCCTCAGCACTTTCGGCTTTTTCAAAAGGACTTTTATATATTTCACCATAGAGATTTTTCATAAACAAATCAGGTGAATAAGGGCTTGTTTTCATATTTTCACCTCGGCTTAAAAGCAAATCACCTGGTCTGCTTCAATGAGATTATCACTGCTGTTACCTACAAGGAATGTGTAACTGCTGTCAAGCTCCCACAAGCCGTTTTCGGGATTGTAGAATTTAATGTCATCGAGGCTGATTTCAATTTCAGTTTCAACTGTTTCTCCGGCTTTTAAGGTTATTCTCTTAAATCCTTTGAGAAGCTTTACGGGTCTTTCGATTTCATCCTCGTCGCTTGAAACATAAACCTGAATAACCTCATCGCCGTCTGCACTTCCTGTGTTTTTTACTGTGCAACCGACGATTATTTTATCTTTTTGGTAATTGTAAGTGCAGTCGCTGATTTCGAAATCAGTGTAAGAAAGACCGAAGCCGAAGGGGAAGTGAGCCTCTTTGTTTTCCTTGTCAAGAAGAGTATAGCCGTGGTAATAACCGTATTCAATTTCACGCTCTGTGTCAGCGATGTGGAGGAAAGACGGATAATCTTTTTCATCCTTTGCAATTGTAAACGGAAGCTTACCACCGGGATTTACATCGCCTGAGAGAATGTCTGCAAGAGCGTTACCGCCCTCAAGACCGCTGTAAAATGAGAAGAGAATTGCGTCTGCCTTATCTGTCCATTCATTTATCACATATGCACTGCCACCCATAATGTTCACAATCAGCTTTTTGCCTGTCTGTGCCAAAGCGTTTATCAGTGCAACATCCTCTTCGGGGATTCTGAGACTTGCTCGGTCTCCGCCTGAGCCTTTGGGCTTTTTCTTCACCTTGCCCAGGTTCACAAGGAATTCGCCCTCCTGAAGATGGTCACTGCCCACGCACACAACGATGTATTCGCAGTCTTTTACTGCTTGTGTGGCTTTTGATGTATCGCATCCGTTGTAAAGAACAACATTTTGCTCACCGAAACGGTTTCTGATACCTTCAAATGCTGTGACTGTGTATGTGCTGTAAACATTACTGCTTCCGTGGTCACCCACATTTATTTTATTCGCATATCTGCCAACAACGGCGATTTTCTTGTTTTCTGAGATGGGGAGAATATTGTTATTGTTTTTCAGAAGAACAGTGCCTTTACCTGCAACTTTACGCGCAAGGGATGTGTGTTCTTCGGAAAGAATAACATCTTTTGAATATTCTTTATGTTCAGGCAGAGTTTTGATAAGTGCCTTGAGAATTCTCAGAACACTTGTGTCGATATCCTTTTCTGTAAGTTCGCCTTTTTTCAGTTTGCTTTTAAGGAAAGCATAACGGAAGAAATAAGGCATCTCCATATCCATACCTGCTTTGACACTTCTTGCAGCATCGTAAATTCCGTAGAAAAAGTCAGAGAGTGAAAAACCGTCAAATTCCCATTTATCGCGGAGAATATCCGTAAGCAGAACTTTGTTTTCGCAGCAGTATGTACCGTTCACCTTGTTGTAAGCACCCATAATTGACATAGCGCCGTCATCTATACATTTCTTGAAGTGGGGGAGATATACCTCGTGAAGAGTCCTTTCATCAACCTTTGCATCAACGCTGAATCTCAGGTCCTCAATGCTGTTAAGAGCATAGTGCTTGGGACAGGCAATAATGCCGTTTTCCTGCATAGCCCTTGTTAGTGCAGAGCCCATTTTGCCGAGGAGGAAAGGGTCTTCCCCGTATGTTTCCTGAGCACGACCCCACATAGGGTGGCGAAGAAGATTTATGCACACACCTGCAAAAAGATTAGCACCGAGAGCACTTGCTTCCTTTGCCATAACCTTGCCGATTTCATATTCAAGCTCGTCATCAAATGCAGCACCTCTGAGCATTGAAACGGGGAAGCAGGTGCATTTGCCCATAACGATTCCTCTTGGTCCGTCAGTGAAAAGCACGGGAGGAATACCGAGTCTTTTTGTACCACCTGCAGGATAAGCTTCACCGTTGTAGTATCGGCCTTTTGTGAGTGTGTTTTTGATTGTAACACCCATAGCGTGACCCTGCATAGTATGAAGTTTTTCTTTCAGTGTCATCTCTGAAAGAAGCTTTTCGGAAACCTCAGCGAGAGTTTCCTTTGTGGGATTCTTTTTATAAGTTTCAAGAGCCTGATTAAAGTTCATTTTTATTCCTCCTTCGTGTCAGTAACTTCTGAGTTTTTCCGCGTCCTTCATAAAGCTTTTTTCTCTTGACCCTTTCGTGAATTCAATCATCACAATTCCGTCAAAATTCATTTCAATAAGTTTTTTCAGTAACTTGTCAAGATAGCCTTTGTCTTTTTTTCTGAATCTCTGTTCACGCGCAAGGTCGCGATAACTCACGTGAACGTTTTCAATAAAATCAAAAGTCTTTTCAATTCTGTCAATGTCATAGTCATAACGGAAATATCTTGACTGAAAATATGTTTTAAAATTGTTTTTCTTTAAATCGTTTTTAAGCTTGATAATGGCAGAAGTGTTATTGTTGAAAGTGTTGTCGTGACACTCGGGACATACAAGAATACCGTATTTTTCAGCAGAGGTACAGAGAAAGTCAAGCTCATCAAGAAGTTTTTTGTATTCCTCCTCGCTTGTCTCTTCACTGTCTTTGTCACCCAGCCAGATTCTTATGGATTTTGCGCCAATTGTGTCTGCAATTTTCAGTATGTTTTCCCATTTGTCAAGGCTGTCTGTTCCTGTTCTGTAATAACTGCCGTATGATGAAATTTCAATGCCTTTTGAAGAACAGAGCCTTTTTGCTTCTTCTGCATCGTTTACAGTTTTTACATGAACATCTGCACCCCATTCGATATAGGAAACACCTGCTTTTTCTGCAATTTCTGTTACTTCGGCAAGTGTTTTGTTTCTGAAAGTTACACTTGCAACACCGATTTTTAAACTGTTCATAATTACCTCTTATATCCTGTTCTTTTCGAGCTCTTTTTCCATTTTCATTTCTTTTTCTTTTCTGTATGCAGCGAGTTTTTCTTCAAAAGCATTTTCGTCAAATCTGAAGAAGAACATAGGAATTGCCTGAAGAATGAGACCGATTGCGCCGAAAGCAGTGAGCATAAAGAAAATTCCGTTTAGAAGTGAAGTATAATTTACTCCGTCAATGACAGTTGCCTGAATAGTGGATGTAATAAGAGGCTTGGTAACATTTTCAGTAAGAACTTCCATTTTTTCTGCATTATAGCCAAGCCAATCAATAATCTGCAGAACAAGAACATTGAAAAGCGCAACGGAGAATTTGTAGAGAAGACCCTTGAATGAATAAACAGTTGCTTCAAGGCGTTCACCTTTTTCCATTTCGATGCTGTCGGTAACATCGGCAATAATCGAAACGAGAAGCACAAGGCTCATTCCCACGGGGAAGTTAGTAAAGAATCGAAGAATTGCATAGATGATGAAACCGGGAATAGTGTTGTAAGGCACAACATAAACGCCGATGATGTAAATAATTATGTTTGCCGCCGCACCGATGAAAGACATCCATATCCACAGTGTTTTCTTTGACATTTTTTTGAGACACCTGGGAACAATCATCATCGAAACCATATAGGAAATGCCGCTCATTACGGAGAGAATTGTGGGAAGAATTGCGACAGCGTCAATGTTTGGATTTTTGCCCACAAGTTCAAAAATGAAATTATTGATTTTATCCATCGGAAGAATACCGATGCAGTTCCATCTTGCAAAATATGAAAGGAAAATTGCACCGATATTTATAATTCCGTTGAAGAATGCGGCAAGAAGAAGCATAAGGATTCTTTTGTCCTTAAGGATGATTCTGATGTTTTTTGATGACTTTTCTTTTCTGGGAGGAATATAAACCTTTTCTTTCATTCCGAAGAAAGAAAGCATAATGAGTCCGCCGCCGAACACTGCAAAAATCAGTGCAGACCAGAAATAACCCATATCGGTTTTGTCTTTCATACCGTTGCCGAGAAGTCCGGCCATAGTCCAGATAAGAACAGAGGGGAGAACAGTACCGAGAGAGCCGATTGTATTTGAAATCGAAACTGCCCTTACACGGCTGTCCTTCTGTGGGAAAACAAGAGGGTTGAGACTGTTGCGAGGGATTTCAATTGCCGTGAAAGCAGTTATGTAAACCATATACATAATGAGCATATAGATGAAGTTACCTGCGTTGCCGAGATTTTTGCCGTCTGCAGTAATGATATTCCAGCTTTCAGGGAAATTTACGGGCAGAAATAAAAGGGCAGTAGTTATGGCAAGAGGAATGGGAATCCAGAGAAGATAAGGTCGGCATTTTCCCCATTTTGTTCTTGTTCTTTCAACAATCTGTCCCATAATTGGGTCGTTGATTGCGTCCCAGGCTTTTGTGCCGAGAAGAACAATGGAAACAAGACCCATACTCAGTTTGAGTACATCTGTCATATAGAAGTTTATAACTGTGTATACAGTGCAGTCAATAAAGAAAAATCCCAAGGGCAGAATTGAAAAAGCCAGAATTTCTTTAGTGGATGCATTTCTGATGTTGAATCTTTTGCTCATAAAAAATTCCTCATTTCAGATATTTTTCAAAAGGCTCGTCAACTGATGGTACGGGCTTTGCTTCCCTGAAACTGACAGAGCCGTCAGAGGTGATGGTAAGATATTTTCTGTAAGATAAATCTTCGTTCTTTTTCTTGCCGTTTTCAAAGAATACAGCACCGCCTCTGCTGCCTGTTAAAGTCATTTCGCCAAGGATTGTTTCAAGAAGTGCCTCTGCACTGAGAAGCATATCCTTGTCATAGAAAAAGTCACGGAGACTTCTGTGCTTCATCGGATAATTTCCGAGAATTTCTTTGATTTCCTCAAGGAGTGAAATACAGTCTTCCTTGTCTCTGAGGAATGCAGCAAAACTGCTCATTTTTCTCCTGATGTGTGAATAATCTGTGCTTTCATCTTCAGTGAAACGCTTTTTCAGCAGACTGTATTTTTCAGGGACCTTGGAACAGTCCGGAAAATCTGTGTTTTCAGTTTTTTCTGCGATGTGCTTTGCACACAGAAGACCGCCTACCTGAGTGTCATTCAGGGCGGTGCCGCCGGGTCTTGCAAGACCGAATGTACCTGCAGCCTCTCCGATAACATAAAGTCCTTTTACATCGCTTTCATAGTTGTTGTCAATCGAAACGCCGCCGTTGTTGTGCTGAGCACATACGGCGATTCTCAGTTTTTCTGTGTGAATGTCAATATTCTGATTTCTGTAAACATCAATAGCTTTACTGTTCAGTTTTTCAAGCCTCCCGATGGGAAGCTCTGCCACAGAGTTATTTTTACTGAGGTAATCTTTAGCCTCTTCACTTAATTTGTCAAAGTCAAATCCCGACGGGTTTTTCGTATAGTCAAGATAAACTTTTCTGCCTTTCAGTATTTCGTTGTGTACGGCAACATCAACCCTCGAAGATTTTTCTGTTCTGTCGGAGCTGAACGGCCACTGATAGCCTTTTAGGAAGATGTTGTTGCACATTTCTTCGTCAGATGAGAAATAGTCTCTGAGAAATTCATATTCCGTACCATTTTCATCAACACTGACGAATCGGGGAATAACCTGCATAAAACTTCCTGAAACATTCCATCGGAAGTCGGTTGATGCCATACCGTACTGCCACTGAGAGAAGTTGCACATTTTTACTCCTGCTTCAAGCAGAACGCCCGTCATACCGTGCTGAGAAAGGGGATAGACAGAATTTTCATATATACAGGCAGGTGCACCCGAAGCACAGATAACATTTTTTGCATTGAAGACTTCGAATTCATCAGTTTCCGTGTTAAGTACCACTACGCCCACGGCTTTTTCGTTTTCTTTTAAAATTTCCACAACCTGCCTATTGTCAAAAAGAGGTGTTTTGTTTTTCTCAAGCACAACTTCTTCAAGCTTTTCCGTCATAACCTTTGAAGTAAGAGGGCCGATTGAGGTGGCTCTGACAGTATTGTCGTGGTCAGTTTTATATCCGGGGAAACCGCCGAAAGAGTCGGTGGGGAAGTTCACGCCGTAATCGCAGAGTCTGAGGAAGCATCTGACACTGTTTACAGCCTGAAGATACATTTTCTCTCCGTCGCATGAACCTGAGGAGAAAATATCACTTGCCATCTTGTAGGGGCTGTCAGGAATAAATCCGTCAAGAGAAAGCTTGTAATAAGTCTGCTTGTCACTTCCGGTGTTACGGGAGGTACCCCAGAGTCTGTTTTCGGTTATGATTGCAATATTTTCAATATTCTTTTTAAAGAGCCAGTCAGCAGCACTGAAAGCCGCAGCACCGCTTCCGATTATCAACGCGTCATAAATTTTCATAAGCTTCTCACACTGAATCCGCCGTCGCAATCAATAACAGTGCCTGTGCAGAAGTCAAAGCTTCCGTTTGCAATTGCTGCGACACATTTTCCGATATCCTCAGGTTTCCCCATTCTTCTGATAGGAGTAATTCCTTCGGCTACGAGTTTTTCGTATTTTTCCTTGACCTTTGACGTCATGTCTGTCTCAATGATTCCGGGTCTTATTTCAAGAACACTGATTCCGTATTCAGCAAGTCGTGAAGCAAAGAGCTTGGTAATCATAGAAATACCTGCTTTTGAAATGCAGTATTCGCCCCTGTTCACGGAGGCTGTGTAGGCAGACATTGAGGAGATGTTCACGATTCTGCCCTTGCCGTTTTCTATAAGGAGGGGAGAGAATTTCTGCGTTACGAAAAATGTACCCTTAAGGTTGATGTCGGCAACAAAGTCGAAGTCTTCTTTCGTTATTTCCAGAATATCTTTTCTTTCTCTCGGCGCAACACCTGCGTTGTTTACAAGCAGGTCAATAGTACCGAATTTTTCTTTGACTGCCGAAACAAGATTCAGAACATCGTCTGTTTTTGAAATATCGCAGGGGAAGAAGAAAATTCTTTCAGGGTAAGATTCCTTAAGCTTTTCAATTTCTTCACTGCTTTTTCTTGCAGAAAGAACAAGTGTAAAATCTTTTTTCAGAAGCTCTACGGCGATGCCGAGACCGATTCCTCTGCTTGAGCCTGTTATTACCGCAACCATATTAGTCCTCCTTTTTCATAACATATTTTCTGTAATAGGGCATATAAGTTTCGCTGTCTCTTACGGGACAACCTGCCACTGTACCTGCTCTCATAAGCATTGAGCATTTGCTGCATTTAAGGCAGAGTCTGTTTTTGTCAAGAGTGCCTTTATCAAGATAGTCTTTGTAAAATTCGGGATATGCGAATGTAAGTCTTCCGAAACCTGCAAAGGTACACACTCTCTCGTTTACGATTTTTTCTGCATATTCAATAGCGTTCTCACCGGGGAAGGTAAGTCCCGAGGCAATAAAATCAATGTTTCTGAAATAAGTGCTCAGTTCTTTTGTCACATCATAAATTCTCTTCATACCCACATCGCCCTCTTCGGGAGCGTTTATGCAGGGGCGGTTGATATGGGGAATAAGATACGGGTTGCCGAGGGTCAGATTGATAAGTCTGATTCCTTTATCGTAAAGTTTTTCAATAATAGCTTTTGTTTCAGTAAGGTCGATGTTTCCCTTTTCATCCACGCCGTAGCCATAGGGATAGGGGAAACAGTCACAGGCGTTGAGTCTTGTTGTGATAAAAACATTTTCGCTGACTGCCTTTTTCACTTCGTCAATACACTCGAAATAAAGCCTTGTTCTGTTTTCAAGGCTTCCGCCGTAGATTCCGTCGCGGTCTTTTGCACTGAGAAACTCGTTGAAAAGATAGCCGTGACAGCATTTGACATCAATTCCGTCAAAGCCCACTTCTTCTGCCAGTTTTGCAGCATTATAATACTTTTCGGGAATAGTTCTGCAGTAGTCATCTGTCGCCGTAATATAAGGCTGATTTTCTTTGCCGATTTCCCAATGAGCGTTTCTGTAAGCCACAATCGGCTCGGGAGTGCCGTGAGGTTTGCTGAATCTTCCGCTGTGAGTAAGCTGAACAATAATCACAGGCTCAAAGCCGTTTTCTTCAAGGGAGACGGCTTTTATTTCGCTGACAAGATTTCTGAAAGATTTCTTTGTGTTTTCATTCAGGAACAACTGTCTGGGGTTTGCTCTTCCCTCGTTGCACACCGCAGTAGCTTCAAACCAGATTATACCTGCACCGCTTTTGGCAAAACGCAGATATCTTCGTCTTGTGAGCGTGTCTATCGCACCCTCGGGAGTACCGTCACAACCCTCCATAGGGTGGAAAACGATACGGTTCTGAATTGTTCTGCCGTGTACTTTTGCAGAAGATTGGAGAATGTTTTTCATATAGCATCAGCCTCCCTGAAAATATACATAAAAATTATACCAAATATATATCCGTAAAGCAATCCCAAAAAAAGAAAAAATATGCCCGTGTTTTACGGACATATTTTCAGAGTTATAATTCAATTGTTTCAGCGTATCTTACTGTTTCCATAGCGTCTTTAGCGAACTTGTCTGCACCTATCATTTCGGCATATTCTTCTGTCAGTACAGCACCGCCCACAACAGTTTTACACTGAGGCAGTTCTTTTTTCAGCAGTGATACAGTCTCTTTCATAGCAGGTACAGTGGTAGTCATAAGTGCACTGAGACCCACAAGTCGGATGTTTTCTTTCTTAGCCGTTTCCACGATGAGCTGAGGGTCAACATCTTTGCCTAAATCGATTACTTCATAGCTGTAATTTTCGAGTATGACTCTGACAATGTTTTTGCCGATATCGTGAATGTCACCCTTGACAGTTGCGAGGATGATTTTACCCTTTGATGTCTGAGCGTCTGAGGTGAGAGTCTGTTTTATAACATCAAATGCGCATTTTGCAGCGTTTGCACTCATCAGAAGCTGAGGCAGGAAAAGGGTTTTCTTTTCAAATTTTTCACCAACTGAATCAAGTGCGGGGATGATTTCTCCGTTTATGATTTCAAGAGCTGTTTTTTCTTTTACAAGTTCTTCTGCAATAGAATGTGCTTTTTCTTCAAGCCCCTTTTCAATTGCAGTTTTAAGGCTCGTGATTTCCTGTTGAACAGTTTTCTTTTCTTCTCCTGAGGATGATGCGAAATCAATATAATCCTCAGTGCCGTTTTCATAATTTGAAAGGGCAACAAAACTGTAATAGCTTTCCATCATCTTGTCTGAATAAGGGTTGATGATTGCACCTGACAGACCGTTATTCATCGCCATTGTGAAGAAAGCAGAATTGATATTGTCCCGTACGGGCAGACCGAAAGAAATATTGGAAACGCCCAGTATTGTGTTCAGTCCCAGTTCATTTCTGATTCTTCTTACGGCTTCAAGAGTTGTCTTTGCAGACTCTCTGTCGGATGAAATAGTAAGTGCAAGAGGGTCAATTACAATGTTTTTTCTGTCAATGCCGTATTTTTCAGCTTCTTTGCAGATTCTTTCGGCAATAGTGATTCTTCCTTCGGCAGTTTCAGGAATGCCGTTTTCGTCAAGTGTGAGACCGACAACCACACCGCCGTATTTTTTCACAAGGGGGAAAACCTTCTCCATAACTTCTTTTTTGCCGTTGACAGAGTTAATCATAGGTTTACCGTTATAGATTCGCATAGCCTTTTCCATAGCAGTGAAATCTGAAGTGTCAATCTGAAGCGGTAAGTCAGCAACAGCCTGAATGGAAGCAACAGCCTCCTGCATCATTTTTACTTCGTCAATTTCGGGAAGACCTACATTCACATCAAGTATATGAACCTTTTTGTCAGCCTGACCTGTGGCTTCGCCTAAAATGTATGCTATGTCGTTGTCTCTGAGTGCCTGTTTGAATTTTGCCTTGCCGGTGGGATTGATTCTCTCACCGATAAGTACGGGCTTTTCGCCGAAATAGACACACTTTGCGTATGATGACACAACGGTGAAATTTTTCTTCGTAACGGGAAGTGGAGAAGAAGTTTCTCTGATATGAGAAAGCTTTTCAATAAATTCGGGAGTAGTGCCGCAGCAACCGCCGATTCCGTGCACACCCATAGCCACAAATTCTTTCACGATTCGGGCGAATTCATCAGCACCTATGTCAAAAACAGTCTTACCGTTTTCTTCTCTGGGCAGACCTGCATTGGGACAGACAAAAACGGGCAGAGAAGAAAATTCGCACAGCTTCTTCACAATCGGCTTCATCTGTACGGGACCTAAACTGCAGTTGATACCTATCGCGTCAACGCCGAGACCTTCAAGCATAGCGGTCATTGTCTCTGCGTCTGTGCCGCTGAGAAGCCTTTCTGATTGGTCATAAGCATTCGAGACAAATACGGGAAGTTCTGAATTTTCTTTCGCAGCAATAACGGCAGCCTTGGTTTCAAGAGAATCTGTCATAGTCTCAATGAGAATCAGGTCAGCACCTGCTGATGTGCCGTATTTTACAATCTCGCTGAAAATTTCAACTGCTTCTTCAAAATCAAGGTCACCTGCAGGTTTGAGAAGTCTTCCCAGAGAGCCTATGTCAAGTGTCACAAAACAATCTTTTCCTGATTCTTTTACTGTCTCTTTTGCATTCCTTACTGCGGAAGTGATAATTTCCTCCGTTCTGTCACCGAAATTGAGTCTGTTTGCGCCGAAAGTGTTGGCGTTGATAACATCAGCACCTGCATCAATATAACTTCTGTGCACGGCAATAATTTCGTCTTTGCGGGTGATATTCCATTCTTCCGGATGCTCACCCGGCCTGAGACCTCTTTTCTGAAGCTCAGTGCCAAGAGCACCGTCAAAAACGACTATTGAATTTGTTATTTTTTCGATAATATTCATTCTTATCACTTACCTATAATATCTGAAAGATTTGACTGTATTTTTTCTGCCACATCAGGCTTGTTCATTGAATAGACGTGAATGAACTTAACACCGTTTGCAATAAGGTCGATAATCTGCTCTGTGGCGTAGGCAATACCTGCCTGTTTCATAGCATCGGGATCAGAGCCGAATCTGTCAACAATATTTTTGAATTTGGAGGGGAGATATGTGCCTGAAAGAGCGCAGATTCTTGAAATCTGGTTTGCGTTTGTCACGGGCATAATTCCTGCGACAACAGGTACGGTGATTCCTTCTTCGCGGAGTTTGAAAATATATTTGTAAAGAATGTTGTTGTCAAAGAACATCTGTGTTGTCAGAAATTCGCAACCTGCCTCAACCTTATACCGGAGATTTCTGATGTCTTCTTCAAGGCCCAGGCTTTCGGGATGACATTCAGGATAACAGGCACCGCCGATACAGAATCTGTCACCGCAGAGATTCTTTATGTCCGTAATGAGCTCCGAGGCATAGCGGTAGTCTTCACAGTCGCTGTCAGTTCTGTCACCTCTGAGAGCCATAATATTTTCTATATTATGTTCTTCAAGAAGCTTAAGCTGCTTATGTACCTTTTCTTTCTTTGAAGACACGCAAGTCAGGTGAGCAAGAGTGGGAACTCCCTCGGTCTTCTGAATGTTGTCGGCAATCCTGGCAGTGTATTCGCTTGTACCTCCACCTGCACCGTAGGTTACGCTCATAAAATCGGGACGAAGCTTTGCGATTTCTCTTGTGGCGCTTTCTACACTACCGTAGCTGTCACTTGTTTTCGGTGGGAATACCTCAAAAGAAAGAGTCGTTTTGTTTTCTTTAAAAATTTCAGAAATTTTCATACAGATTCTTCTTTCGTAATTTAATGTAATAGTATAGTAACATAAAGTGACTGATTTTGCAATGTAAAGTTGACAATAAAACAACGATATGTTACCATAAGTCATATACTTTTTTGGAGATGAAAGAAATGAGCAAAGCAAATTTGAAATTCGCGTCTGACGGAAAATTCAGAATTATGCAGGTATCTGATTTTCAGGACGGACCCACACAGCGTTATCTTACAATGGAATATGTTCTTAAATGCGTTGATGAATATAAGCCTGACCTGATTGTTGTGACAGGCGACAACAAGTTTTCAAGCACAGGCTGTGAGAAGCTTAAATTTATGGGAAGATATTTCATCCGTAAAACATACGATTGCTTTATGAAGCCCTTTGAAAAGCTCGGGATTCCCGTTGCAGTGGTATTCGGCAACCACGATATCGACGGAAAGCTTTCAAGGCGTGAACAGTTTGAAATTTTCAACAAATATTCCGTCTGCGTTTCTGAGGCAGGTGAGGACCATCTTGACGGATGCTGCAACTTCAATCTTCCGATTATGTCCTCTGACGGGAAGCGCACAGCCTACAACCTCTGGTGTCTTGACTCAAATGACGGTGTTCTGGAAGATAAGCTTGAATGGTACGCGAGAACTTCCGATAAACTTAAAGACGAAAACGGAGGAGAGGTTGTACCGTCAATGGTATTCCAGCATCATCCTCCTCTTCAGGCAATTGATGCAGTGGAAGAGGCAGGGGAGAATCTGAACGGCTTCCTCCACGAGCCTGTATCTCCCGACCCTTGTGATAAAGGTCTGCAGTTCGATATAATGGCATCTAAGGGCGATGTGAAAGCAATCTTCTTCGGCCATGACCACATCAACACTTTCTGTGTTCCTTATAAAGGCATCGATATTGCCTGTGCGCCTACTGCCGGCTTCGGTTATTACGGCGATTATGATACGAGAGGACTTCGCTATATTACTCTTGATGAAAACGGAACATACGAAACAGAAATGGTATACTATTATAAAAAATTCTGTCACGATAAGCTCAGTCAGGCAAGATATACAATGTGTTGTCCTGAGCTTCCTATGGAAGAGAGAATAAAGGCTTCTGAGGAATACATCGCAGAATGCAAAAAGAACGGAACATACTCCTCAAAAATCAAAAAAGAGTGCAAAATTGCGCTTGACTGACATAAACGGCTGTCTTATTTTCCGGTAAGGCAGTCTGTTTTTTATTTGTGTACATATACATAAAAAATTTTTTGTGTATATGTTACATTATAGAAAATAGAATTTGTGCATTTCTACATATTTTTTAATTTTTTATTAAAATTTAGTATATTTTTATTGAACTTATTGCAAAATAACAAATTTTGTGATATACTCTCGGTGTATACTAAGCTAAGGAGGTATATTTATTATGAAAATGTCAAAAAGAATTTTAAGCTCCATTTTGGCAATTCTCATGGTAGTATCTGTTTGTAGCGTAGGCTTCACAGTAAGTGCAGCAGACGAACCTTCAGGTTCTATCCTCGATGAAATTGTTCTGGAGCCCATCGCTCGTCCCAGCGTCGAGTTCTACTGCACAGAGGTAACACGTGTTGCTGCAGCAGTTAACTCAGTTGAGCCCGGCGAAACAATCGTTAAGGCAACTCCCTCAGGTGTTCCTGAACTTTCAGGTGCGTACGCTGCACAGGCATATGCAGGTGAAACTCCCGTAGCAACTAGAGTTACTTTCGTTTCACCCACAGTTGGTATCCAGGTTAACGGTCTTTCATGTAACAACGAATCAGTAGTTCTCTCAGCTCTTCAGTATTCAAACGGTACATACTATGCTGAGATTCAGAGCGGTACTGTGGCAAGAAATGAAGATGGTACATATAATCCTCTTGTTTTCACAGTTGACTACACATGGACTGACGGTAACCAGTATCAGCAGAAATGCGTATCTTATGTAGACGGCATCACAACCGGTGGTTCATATGTTGAAGCACAGTCTGAAATCCAGGCTCTTTCAGGTACAGGTTCTTACTATCGTCTCTGGGCTTCTGCTTCAACTCGTCTTCTTGGTAAAGGCGTTTTCTATGAGCAGCCCGCAAACATTGAAACAAGTGACTCTGACCCCTATCGTCAGTACGGTGTTTACAATGTAGCAACAGGTGAACAGATTGTTAATGTTTCTGCAGGTTACAACACACTTCTCTTTGCTGATGACAAGACAGACAAACCCGCAGGTAAGCACAACCAGGCTAATGAACTTTCAGTTCCCGGCGCAACACTTGCTCACGTTTATGTTGACGCATCAGAAGCAACAACACTTGCTGACATCAACCTCAGACTTGATGCTAACGTAGGTATGCTTTCAGACAGAAACAATAACAACCCCTATACAGCTCTTGCTGACGCTTGGGTTTCATCAGGTTCTAATGTAGACACACTTGTTACAACAAACGATGCAACAGCTCAGGCTGCTATCGGTCTCGATATTCCTGCAAAACAGGACTATGGTGTAACACAGTTCGAACAGAACGCTTCAATGACAACTCTTACAGGTGGTGTTGGTCAGTACGGTCACCTCTTTACAGCAGTTCTTAACGGTACTGTTGCAAACCTTATTGACGGTTCTTCTTACACAATCACAACAAAGTATTACTCATATATGTGGGTTAAGAAGGGTGTTCTCCAGCACTACAATATGACATCATCAGCAACTGTTCCCACATCAATCACATTCCACGTTGTTGATAAGGGCGCTCTTCGCGAAATGCTTGATTATGTTATGAACTCAGATCCCGATGTTCCGACAGCACGTGCAAAGACAAAGGGTGTTAATCCCCAGTCATGGTACTATGCAAACGGCTTCAGTTCATTCCAGAACGCATATGTTGAAGCTGTTAACGTTCTCAACAACCCCAGAGCTGACCAGAGCACAATTGATGCAAAAACAAAGGCTCTTAACACAGCTTATAACAGCCTTACACTTAAAGGTGCTAGCTATGTAGAAGTTAACTCTCTCAAGTCACAGGCTCAGGCAATTAAGAAAAATGCTTCTGCTTACCCCGCAGATGATATCGAGCTTATCGATGAAGCACTTGCAGGTGTAAAGACAGGCTACAGTATTCTTTATCAGGATGCTGTTGACACAATGGCTAAAAACCTCCAGACAGCTATTAACAATGCACAGCCCCTCAATGCTGACTACTCAGTAATCGATAATGCAAAAGATCTCTTCGATACATATAACGAAGCAGATTATGAGCCCACAACATGGAAGGCAGTTGAAGATGCTTTCGCAGCAGTTGTAAGAGGCAAGACAGCTCTCGAACAGGCTGAAGTTGATGCAATGGCAAACGCAGTTGTTACAGCTATGAACAACCTTGTTCTTATTGCAGATCTTGCAGTATGGGATGAGCTTGACGCAGCTATCAAAGCAGCAAGTGTTATAGATCTTACTCCCTATCAGAACGGCGCAGCAGTTACTGCAGCAGTAAAAGCAGCTAACAACGCTAAAGCACAGAATGCAACAGCTCCCTGGACTGCAGACAGACAGGGCGAAGTAGATGCACTTACAAAAGCAATCAACGATGCTATTGATAACCTTAAATATATTGAGGCTAACAAGACAGAGCTTTACAAAGCAATAAACAAAGAGATTCCCGGTAACAGACAGTGCTATGACCAGGATGTTCTTGCAGATTACGATGCTCTTATCGTAACAGGTACAGCAATGTACAACAACCAGAACCTTACAATCAAAGATCAGACATCAATTGATAATAAGGTTGCAGAAATCAACGCAGCTTATCAGCAGCTTATGGCTTCTCTTGACCATGCAGAGGGTGAAGCAGTAGTTGAAAACAATGTTGCTCCTGATTGCACAAATGAAGGTTCATATGACGAAGTAGTTTACTGTACAAATTGCGGTGAAGAAATCAGCCGTAAAACAATCACAGTTGACGCTCTCGGTCATACAGAAGGCGAAGCAGTAATCGAAAACGAATCAGACGCTGACTGTGTAACAGACGGTGGTTTTGATACAGTAGTTTACTGTACAGTATGTGGCGAAGAAGTTTCTCGTGAAACAACAGTTATCGGTGCTCTCGGCCACACAGAAGGCGAAGCAGTAATCGAAAACGAATCAGACGCTGACTGCGTAACAGACGGTGGTTTTGATACAGTAGTTTATTGTACAGTATGTGATGAGGAAGTTTCTCGGGAAACAACAGTTAGCGATGCTCTCGGACACGAAGAGATGGAAGCAGTAATCGAAAACAATGTTGATCCTGACTGTGTAAACGATGGCTCATATGATTCAGTAGTTTACTGTTCAGTATGTGATGAAGAAGTTTCTCGCGAAACAGTTGTAGTTCCTGCACTCGGCCACACAGAAGGCGAAGCAGTTGAAGAAAACAGAACCGAAGCAGACTGCGTAAACGCTGGTTCATACGACACAGTAGTTTATTGTACAGTATGCGGTGAAGAAGTTTCTCGCGAAACAACAGTTATCGACGC
>JAZQLC010000001.1:0-30629 GCA_045542485.1 Acutalibacteraceae bacterium | reverse complement strand
CTTGACTTGCTATTGAAAAAGCACTCAGAATTATGCGAAAAAAGAATAATAATTGTCGCTCAGACAACATTTTCTGCAAAAGAATGGAAATTTTGTAAAAAAAATATTAATTTGCTATGTACAAATGCAAAAATATTTGATACAATATGTAGTGCGACACATAAAAGACAAAGTGAAGCGGTTACTCTTTCTCTTGAATGTGACGCTATGCTGATAGTCGGAGGACGGCACAGCTCAAATACTCAGAAGTTAAAAAGCACCTGCGAGGTCAATTGTCCTACTTTCCTCGTGGAGACGGCTGAAGAGCTTCGGAATATTGACTTGTCAGAATTTGATAAAATCGGCATAACTGCAGGGGCCTCGACTCCTGCTTCAATAATAAAGGAGGTACATAATTATGTCCGAAATTGTTAACGAACCGATTGAAATTGAAGCAAAGGTAGATGCCGGTGCTGAACAGGAGGTGACCACTGTCGAGGCTGCGAGAGAAATAACCGATGATATGGATTTCACAGAAGCTCTTGAAGTTTCACTTGCAAATATGAACTCTAATCAGAGAGTTATCGGCGTAGTCATGGGCATCACACCTACAGAGATTCAGGTTGATATTGGCAGAAAACATGCTGGTTTCGTTCCTATGAGCGAATACAGTAATGACCCCGCTGCTGATGCTTCAAAAGAAGTAAAAATCGGCGATGAGTTTGAACTCATCATTATGAAAACAAATGACGCAGAAGGTACTGTAATGCTTTCAAAGAAGAGAGCAGATGCAGGTAGACTCTGGACAGATTTTGTTAAGGCAGCAGCTGTTGAAGACGCTGTATTTGAAGGTGTCGTAACTGAACTCGTTCGTGGTGGTATCCGTGTTCTCACAAACGGTGTTAAAGTTTTCGTTCCCGCATCACTTACAGGTATCCCCAAGGGTCAGCCCCTTGATGAACTTCTCAGAACAACTGTTAAGTTCAAGGTTATCGAAGTTGACGAGAAACGCAAACGTGCTGTTGGTTCAATTCGCACAGTCCTTCGTGAAGAAAGAAAAGAAATCATTTCACAGTTCTGGGCTCAGCTCGCAGTTGAACAGGAATACACAGGCACAGTCAAGACTCTCACAAACTACGGTGCATTTGTTGAACTTGCTCCCGGCGTTGAAGGTATGGTACATATTTCTGAACTTTCATGGAAACGTATCAAGCATCCTTCAGACGTTGTAAAAGTAGGCGATACTGTTAAAGTATTCATCAAAGAAGTAGACGCAGAGAAGAAGAGAATCTCTCTCGGCTACAAACGCGCAGAGGACAATCCCTGGGAAATCCTCAAGAGAGATTATCCTGTTGATACAGTTCTTGATGTTAAGATTGTCGGCATGACAACATTCGGTGCATTTGCACAGGTTATTCCCGGCGTTGAAGGTCTTATTCACATTTCTCAGATTGCTAATAAGCATGTTGCAAAGCCTCAGGATGAGCTTTCAATCGGTCAGGAAGTTAAGGTTAAGATTACAGCTATTGATTTTGAAAAGAATCGCGTTAGCCTTTCAATCCGTGAACTCCTTGAACCCGAAGTAAAGGAAGAGGAAGCAGCTGAAGAAGTTGTTGAAGAAGCTGTTGAAACAGCCGAAGAAGCTACTGACGCTGAATAATTAATTCAAAACAAAAAATTACCGTGTAGCATAAAATGTTACACGGTATATTTTTTTATTCTTTAAAGTTTGATTTGAGGAAAGCAATTTCTTTTCCGTACCCTTCCACATCGTTTGGTGTTTCCAGGAAAAAGGGGAGGTGTCTTAACTTTTCGTGATTAATTATTCTTATAATCGCTTCGTTACCAAGATGTCCTTCACCGATTTTAGCGTGTCTGTCCTTGTGACTTTCAAAACCGTGGAGGCTGTCGTTGAGATGTATCGCCTTTAATCTCTCGAGACCGATAACCCTGTCAAATTCATCAAGAACACCGTCAAGATTATTCACAATATCATAACCACCATCGAAAACGTGGCAGGTGTCAAGACAGACACCGAGTTTTTCACTGAGATTTACCTTGTCAATGATCGCTCTGATTTCTTCAAAGCTTCTGCCGACTTCACTGCCTTTTCCTGCCATAGTTTCAAGCAGCACAGTTGTTGTCATATCTTCAAACAGAACAGTGTTAAGTGTGTCTGCAATCAGTTCTATTCCTTTTTCGGCTCCTTGTCCCACATGACTGCCGGGGTGGAAATTATAGAGATTATTCGGTGTATATTCCATTCTTCTCAGGTCATCTGAAAAAACCTCAAGAGCAAATTCTCGGGTTCTCGCATTTTCGGAACAAGCATTAAGTGTATAGGGCGCGTGAGCCAGAATCTGTACAAAATTGTTTTCTTCAGCAAGTTTAAGGAACTCTTTTACATCGTTTTCGTTGATGTTCTTGGCTTTTCCGCCCCTTGGATTCCTTGTGAAAAACTGAAAAGTGTCAGCGTTAATGCTCAACGCTTCTTTAATCATATTTACATATCCGGCTGAGGCAGAAAGGTGACAACCTATTTTCAACATATTAATCAACCTTTCTTGTGACTTTCAAGAAGTCTGTTCTTTTCGTCCCAAAGCTTCTGTGAGAGGTCAACATAATAATTGTGCGGATTTTCGAATCGTTTAACTTCATCCCATAATGTATCGATCTGTGCGGCGCAATAATCACGCAGTTCGCGTATATCTCTTTCCTTGCCGATATACTTACCGTTTTCAAAGATTTTTTCTTTAAGTGAAACCGATGTGAAGTTTTCGATAGTCTTGCGTTTCCAGGTGTGTTCAGGGTCAAAGAGCTCATATGGCTGTTCATCGTTTATTGTTTCATCTGCAAGTGTAATAAGGTCAGCCATAGCTTTGCCTGTTTCGTTATCATAAAGTCTGTAAACATTCTTGAAGCCGGGTGTGGTGATTTTTGCAACATTTTCGCTGATTTTGATTTTGGGAATAAGTTCACCGTTTTCGTTTTCGACAGCAACAAGTTTATAAACACCACCGAAAACAGGTGTTGATGATGCTGTGATAAGTCTTTCGCCCACACCAAAGGAATCGACCTTTGCACCTTGCAGAAGCATATCTCTGATTATATATTCATCAAGTGAGTTGGAAGCGACAATTTTGCAATCTTCAAAACCGGCTTCATCCAGCATTTTTCTTGCTTTCTTTGAAAGGTAAGTAATATCACCGCTATCGATTCTGACGCCTTTCGGTCTGAAACCACGGGGGAGGACTTCTCTTTTAAATGCTTCGATAGCGTTGGGAATGCCTGAGTGGATAACATTATAAGTGTCTATGAGTAATGTGCAGTTGTCAGGATACTCTCTCGCATAGGCGCAGAAAGCTTCAAGTTCTGTATCAAACATCTGAATCCAACTGTGTGCCATTGTGCCGAGCGCCGGGACACCATAGAGACTGTCAGAAATTGTACAGGCCGTACCTGCACATCCTCCGATATAAGCAGCTCTTGCACCAAGAATTGCTCCGTCAAAACCCTGAGCACGGCGTGAACCGAATTCCATTACTGCTCTGCCTTGTGAAGCTCTTACGATTCTGTTGGCTTTAGTTGCAATAAGGCTCTGGTGGTTGATTGAAAGAAGAATCATTGTTTCAATAAATTGAGCCTGAATAACAGGTCCTTTTACGGTTACAATAGGTTCACCGGGAAAGATAGGTGTACCTTCCCTGATAGTCCAGACATCGCATTTGAATTCGAAGTTTCTGAGATAGTCTAAGAAATCTTCGCCAAAACCTTTTGTTCCGAGAAATTTGATGTCGTCTTCTGTAAAACTGAGATTTTTAAGATAATCAACCATCTGCTCAACACCGGCCATAATTGCGAAACCGCCGTTGTCGGGAACCTTTCTGAAAAACATATCAAAATATGCAATTTTATCGCCGATTCCGTTTTTGAAATAGCCGTTTGCCATAGTTAATTCATAAAAATCGAAGAGCATTGTCAGATTTCTTTTGTCATAGATGTTCATAAGATTCAGACCTTTCAAGTGATTATAGTTGTATTATACACCTTTTAAAAAATATTTCAATATATCATTAACTAAAAAACGGATATATCGTTGTGATATATCCGTGATTTTTTAGTTATCAGAAACAACCTGAGGTGGATTTGGAATATAGAATGCGATGTTGATTGCGTGGTCAGCAACTCTTTCAAAGTCAGTGATGGTATTGATGAATAACATTCCGGCCTTTGTGTCGCACTTGCCTTTGTTCATACGCTTGATGTGGTTTGCATTTGCCTCATCGTGAAGGTCGTCAATATATTCCTCAATATCAACAGTTTCTTTTGCTTCATCGTAAGTTGCAGACTGATTTTTGAAAATGTTTATTGATTTATCAAGAAGTTTCTCGATGTTTTCAACCATAACCTTCAGCTCGTTGATGGCATCCTCAGAAAGCACAGGTTTGTTTTCTTTTCTGTAAATAGTAGCTTCTGCGAGATTTGTTGCGTGGTCACCTATACGCTCGATATCCGTTATTGCGTGGAAAAGACTACTGATGTATGCTGAGTCCTGTTCGCTGATATCAAGATTGTTTATTTTAACGAGATAAGGTGTGATACTGTGGTTGAGGAAATTGATAACTTCTTCCGTGTCTTCAATTTCTGAAAGTTCAGAATCATCAATACTTATAAAAGCTTTGGCTGCTTTCAGGAAGTTTTCCTTGGCGAGTTCAGCCATTCTTACAACCTCGTTACCTGCCTGTTTGACTGCAAGGGGAGGTGTTGAAAGAATACGCTCGTCAAGATATGAAAGCTGAGGTGTTCTTGAAAGCTTGTCCTCTTTGTCGGGGATGAGCCGACGAGAAAGTGTAACCATAAGATTTGAGAAGGGGAAAAGAATCAATGTGCTGCCTACGTTGAAAATGATGTGTGCTGCTGAAATCTGAACAACTGTATCATCGCTTATCATCTTCAAAAGGTCAATATAAGGTGTAAAGAGAGATATAATAATAAATATCAGCGTACCGAAAACATTGAAAAGGAGGTGAATAACAGCTGCTCTCTTTGAGTTTGTTTTACCGCCTGCTGCTGAAAGAAGAGCTGTGACACAAGTACCGATGTTCTGACCGAAAAGAACAAAAACTGCAAATTCAATCGGAACAAGACCTTTGATAGCAAGAGCCTGTAAAATACCGATACTTGCAGATGAACTCTGGATAACTGCTGTAAAAACAAGACCAACAAGAATAGCTATTGCGGGATTGTTGGCTTTTATCATCAGGTCTGTAAAGAAAGGTGAATCCTGAAGAGGAGTCATGGCAGCAGACATTGTATCCATACCGAGGAAAAGAAGACCGAAACCAGCAAATATTTCACCAATGTGTGTCAGAAATTTTTTCTTAGCAAAAACGAGCAGTGCTGCGCCGCCAAATACGAAAATTGGAGCAAGAGTAGAAAGGTCGAGCGCAATAAGTACGCTGGTTACCGTTGTACCGATGTTAGCACCCATTATAACGCCGGTCGCCTGAACGAGATTCATAAGTCCTGCGTTAACGAAACCTACTACCATAACAGTAGTAGCGGAAGAACTCTGAATCAATGCAGTGATCAGGACACCAATAAGAACAGCCATAAATTTATTGGATGTTACTTTGTCAAGTAATGACTTGAGTTTGCTGCCGGCAGCCATTTCAAGACCCTGACCCATAATTTTAATACCGTACAGGAAAAGACCCACACCGCCAAGGAATATAACAAAATCTAATATACCCATATTTATCACCACTTCTTAAGATTTGTTACAACAACATTTTATATTGAAAAAAAATAAAAGTCAATGATTTCTTTGATGATTTTTTCTTTATTGGTCTCAAAAATCAATTTACATTTAGTTTGTACAAATTAATTGAAAAACTGTTGAAAAATCTTTAAAAAATGCAAGAAAAAATTTTCAACTTTCTATTGACATAAATGAATATCTCTGTTATAATTATGTACGTTGTTTACGGAATATTAGTGTTGCCACAATAAGTTCCGCGTCGCGGATATTCCGAAAAATAAAATATTGTTTTATTTGGTGGATGTAGCTCAGTTGGTTAGAGTGCCAGGTTGTGGCCCTGGAGGTCGTCGGTTCGACCCCGATCATCCACCCCATTTTTTTGTCTTTTTTTAATTTTATATATTGGGGTGTCGCCAAGTGGTAAGGCACCGGACTTTGACTCCGTTATCCGCTGGTTCAAATCCAGCCATCCCAGCCAGAAAAAGCACCGATTATTGTCGGTGCTTTTTCTTTTAATGTCTAAACATTATAAACTTTTTATTTAATATAAAACAAAATTTTTATTGATTTAATACAGAGTTTATATTATAATCTGTATGTGTAGCTATCTGTAATTTACATATCGTGGCAGATAACTGTAAAATCGGACTGGGGTGATGACTAAGTGTTTAAAAAGCTGACAGAAACACCACTCGGATGGGAAACTTCTTCTCCTGAAAGAAAGAGTTATTATATCTATTTTGTTGGTCAGAATATGATATATACTCTCGTTTCAACTTTCCTCGTAACTTACCTAATGTTTCAGGGAGTAAATCTTGCAAAAGCAGGTACAATTATGCTTCTTGTCAAGGTTTGGGACGCAATCAATGATGCTATTTTCGGTGTTATTTTTGACTCAGTCAAATTCAGAAGCGGTAAGAAGTATCTTCCGTGGCTTAAGATTTCAACTGTATTTATTCCGCTTTCAACGATTCTTCTCTTTATTATTCCGAAAAGTAGCGGCGAAACACTTAAACTTGTGTGGTTTGCAGTTGCATATATCTGCTGGGATACAGCTTACACATTATGCGATGTTCCAATTTACGGTGTTATCACATCTATGACAAAAAATATGGACGAAAGAAACTGTATGCTTTCATATAAAAGCATCTGGGGCGGTGTAGGTACTGCTGTTGCTACACTTATCGCAAATGTACTTGTAAGTCAGCAAATCAATTCAAACTATTCAGTAGTTGCTGTTGTAATCGCAATTGGTGCTACTGTAACAATGATACCTGTTCTTTTCAATATCAAGGAACGTTTTACAGCTGTTGATGAGGAGACTTTCACAATCAGATCGATGTTCAGATATTTGGTAAAGAATAAATATCTCTTCATATATTACATCGGATATTTCTTCTATTCTGCATTTAATGTAAGTGCTTCATTCAATCTCTTTGTTTCATATTATATTTTTAATAATGAACTTTTTGCCCTCGTCGTAGGTGCAATCGGAGTTGTTCCTCAGCTTATTTTCTCTCTTCTTATCCCGAGAATGCTGAAGAAGATTGACAAAACAAAGCTTATGGTGCTTTGTAACATACTAAATGTTGCTCTTAGCTTTATAATCTGGATTGTGGGCAGACAGAACATTTATATTTACATCGTTCTTTCAACTCTCCGTGCAATCCCCATGGGCATCTATGGTGTTCTTATGTTTATGTTTACGCCTGACTGTGCTGAATACGGAAAATATACTTCAGGTATAGAAGCAAACGGCATCACTTTTGCAATCCAGACATTTATGGTCAAACTTACTGCTGCGATTTCAGGTGCTTTAGGTATGTTCCTTCTTGGTCTTAAATCAACAGGATGGAAGAGTGTTGAAGTTGAGAATTTCCAGGAACTTTCAACTTCAGGTGTTATTCAGTCGCCACACGCTCTTGATGTTCTTTGGTTTGTTTATGTAATGATACCTGCGATTGGTTGTCTTGCCGGTCTGATTATTTGGAAATTCTACAAGCTTAACGATAAAGATGTTCAGATTATGGCAGATTGTAATGCAAAGAAAATTACACGCGAAGAAGCTGAGGCTCTTCTCAGCAGAAAATATTAATAAAAGGGGGAGTTTCCTTTGAATAAAAACTTTTACGGAGATAATGTGTTTCTTGATAGCGAATCAGCAAGAGCAATTTATGATAAGGTTAAAGACTTGCCGATAATTGACTATCATTGTCACCTTCAGCCCAAAGAGATTTATGAAGATAAGCCTTTTGATAATATTGGTGAAATCTGGCTTGGCGGTGACCACTATAAATGGCGATTGATGAGAAGTGTCGGCATTGATGAAAAATATATCACAGGCGATTCTTCGTGGAAAGAGAAGTTTATGAAATATGCAGAGGCTGTTGAACTTGCTCTCGGAAACCCACTTTATCATTGGTCACATATGGAGCTTAAGCAGTTTTTCGGTATAAATGAGCCGCTCACGGCAGATTCAGCTGAGGAAATATGGAATAAAGCGAATGAAGTAATTAAAGAAACTTCACTGTCACCGAGAAAGCTTATTGCATCTTCGAATGTTGAATACATCGCAACTACGGATGACATTATCGATACACTTGAGTATCATAAACTCATAGCAGATGATTCATCGATTTCTGCAAAGGTATGTCCGTCTTTCAGAACTGATAATCTCTTTCTTTATACTGCGGACGGATATGCAGATTATATTTCTAAGCTTTCCGATTGTTCAGGCGTTCAGGTAACTGATATTGATTCTCTCAAAAAAGCTCTCGAAAACAGAGTTGAGTTTTTTGTATCAATGGGATGCAAAATGACAGATGTCGGTATCGAAAGATTCCCTGAATATATCGGCACTGAAGAAGAAGCAGATTTTGCTTTCAGAAAAGCTTTGTCAGGCGAGGTTCTCACTGATAAAGAATATGATGCGTTTATTTCTCATATTTATGTTTTTCTTGGTGGTCTTTACAAGAAACAAGGACTTATTATGCAGCTTCACCTTGCTGTAAAGAGAAATGCATCAACAAAGCTTTTTGAAAAACTTGGCAGAGATGTTGGTGGTGACTGTGTTGGCAATCCCATTAAAGCGTCTTCAATTACCGCACTTCTTGATAAAATGGAACAGGAAGATAAGCTTCCCGATACAATCGTTTATACGCTCAACCCCACTGTGTATTATGAAATTGCAACGGGAATCCGTTCGTTCAGAAATGTTTCTCTCGGTGCTGCGTGGTGGTTCTGTGATAACTTAAGCGGTATTAAAAAGCAGATTGAAGTTTACAGTGAGACAGCTGCTATCGGTACTTTCTACGGTATGCTCACTGACAGCAGAAGCTTCCTTTCATATGCAAGACATGATTATTTCAGAAGAATTCTTGCCTCTGCGCTTGGAAAGGCAGTCGAAAATGGCGAATTTGCCCCCGTGCAGAGTGCGGTAAAAATTGCAGAAAAAATCTGCTGTTATAATATTAAAAATAAACTCAAGGAATAAGAAAAGGAGACAATTTCTATGAAAATGACTTTCAGATGGTACGGTGACAGTGACCCTGTTACTCTTGACCATATCAGACAGATTCCTATGATGACAGGCATTGTTTCAGCGATTTATAATGTTCCTGCCGGTGGTGTCTGGTCAAGAGAAAGTATTGCTGAGCTTAAGAAAAAAGCTAACGATAAAGGTCTTGAGTTCGAAGTGGTTGAAAGCGTTCCCGTTCCTGAAGATATTAAACTCGGCAACGAGAAGGCACCTCAGCTTATTGAGAACTATTGTGAAAATGTAAGAAGACTGGGCGAGGCCGGTGTAAAATGTATCTGCTATAACTTTATGCCTGTATTTGACTGGCTCAGAAGTGAACTTGAGCATATTCACGCTGACGGTTCAAACGGACTTGCATATGATGAAGAAACTGTCCTTTCAATGAATCCGCTTACAAGTGAACTGTCACTTCCCGGATGGGACGAAAGCTATACAAAGGAACAGCTTAAAGACCTTCTCAGACAGTATGAGGAATTGGGCGAGGAAAAACTCTGGGAAAATGTAAAAACATTCCTTGAAGCAGTAATTCCCGTCGCAGAGGAGTCCGGCGTCAAAATGGCTATTCATCCCGATGATCCGCCATGGGGTATCTTTGGTCTGCCGAGAATTATCACTAATGAAGAAAATCTTGACAGATTCCTCAAGCTTGTTGATTCACCTGCAAATGGTCTTACTTTCTGTACAGGCTCATTGGGTGCAAGTGAAAACAATGACCTTGTAAGAATGATTAAGAAATATGAAGGCAGAATTCATTTTGCTCACCTGAGAAATATCAAACATCTCGGTGACAGACAGTTTATGGAAACTGCTCATCCCAGTTCTTGCGGTTCATTTGATATGTATGAAATTGTGAAAGCACTCAATGACAGCGGTTTTGACGGTTATGTGCGTCCTGACCACGGCAGAATGATATGGGGAGAAAAGGGCAGATATGGTTATGGTCTTTTCGACAGAGCACTTGGTGCGACATATCTTACAGGTCTTATTGAAGCAGTTCAGAAATCTTCTAAATAAGGAGTTAAAACAATGGAATCAAAAGTTATTGTAATTACAGGTGCGGGTGGTGTTCTTTGCGGTAATTTTGCAAAAGAACTTGCGAAAGACGGACACAAAATTGCTCTTCTCGACATTAATCTTGAAGCTGCTGAAAAATTTGCTTCGGAAATCAGAGCTGATGGTGGTGAAGCAATCGCAGTTAAAACTAATGTACTTGATAAAGAAAGCCTTGAAAATGCTCACAATGAAGTGCTTGAAGCATTCGGCAAATGTCAGATTCTCATTAACGGAGCAGGCGGAAACAACCCCAGAGGTACAACCACAAACGAATATTTCAATCCCGAAGACATTGACAGAGAAGATATTGTTTCTTTCTTTGACCTTCAACCTGATGGTATCAGTTTTGTTTTTGACCTTAACTTCCTTGGTGTTCTTCTTCCTACTCAGGTTTTTGCAAAGGATTTTGTAATGGGTGAAAAAGGATGTATTCTCAATATTTCATCTATGAATGCGTACACACCTCTTACAAAAATTCCTGCTTACAGTGGTGCAAAAGCTGCTGTTTCCAATCTTACACAGTGGCTTGCAGTTCACTTTGCAAACGCAGGAGTCCGCGTTAACGCAATCGCTCCCGGTTTCTTTGTAACCAATCAGAACAGAGGTCTTCTTTTTAACGAAGACGGCACTCCCACTGCAAGAACAAATAAAATCCTGAATGCAACTCCTATGGGCAGATTTGGTGAAGCTAATGAGCTTATGGGTACTGTCAGATTCTTGCTTGATGAAGAAGTTTCAAGTTTCATTACCGGTGTTGTGATTCCCATTGACGGTGGATTCTCAGCATATTCAGGTGTATAATCGGAGGAAAATAAAATGACAAAAGAAAGAGTAATTGAAAGAATTAAGGATAAAGGCATCGTTGCAGTTGTCCGTGCGGAAAATTCAGAGAAAGCATTTGATATTGTTGAAAAATGTATTGACGGTGGCATTGATGCCATTGAACTTACTTTCTCAGTTCCTTTTGCACACCATGTAATCGAAGACCTTGCAAAAAAATACGGCGACGATATAGTGCTCGGTGCAGGTACAGTTCTTGACAGTGAGACAGCAAGAATCGCACTTCTTTCAGGTGCACAGTATATTGTTTCACCTCATTTCAATCCTGAGGTGACAAAACTTTGTAACAGATACAGAACAGCATCTATGGCAGGTGTTCTTACAATTACAGAGGCTGTTACTGCTATGGAAGCAGGTGTAGATGTTCTTAAGCTCTTCCCGGGCGATTTAAGCGGTCCCAGATTTATCAAGGATATAAAAGGACCTCTTCCTTGGGTGCAGATTATGCCCACAGGCGGTGTTGATGCTGACAATGTAGGTGAGTGGATTAAAGCAGGTGCCGTGGCTGTCGGTGCAGGTAGTTGTCTTACAAAAGGCGATATCACAGCAAATGCAAAAGCATTTATTGAAAATATTAAAAAAGCAAGAGCATAAAGAGGCGATTTTATTATGAAAGAAGTCAGATTCGGTATTGTCGGCATAGGCAATATGGGTTCTTCACATGCAAAAAATCTTTTTGATTCAAAAATTGACGGTGCAGTCCTGACGGCTGTCTGCGATACAGATTTGAAAAAAAGAAATTGGGCAGAGGAAAATCTGCCCGGTGTGAGAATCTATGAAAATTATTCAGACTTACTTTCTGATGAAAATATAGATGCCATAATTATTGCCACGCCTCATTATCTTCATCCCGTCATAGCAATTGAAGCCTTCAGAAGTAACCTGAATGTTTTGACTGAGAAACCTGCGGGTGTTTATATCGAAAAGGTTAAAGAGATGAACGAGGAAGCAGAAAAGAGCGGAAAAGTTTTTGGTATTATGTATAACCAGAGAACTAATCCGATTTTCAGAAAGGCGAAAGAGATTATTTCTTCAGGCGAAATAGGCGAATTGAAAAGGGTTGTCTGGATAATAACTAACTGGTATCGCAGACAGGAATATTATGATTCAGGCTCATGGAGAGCGACATGGAAGGATGAAGGGGGAGGAGTGCTGATAAATCAGTGCCCTCATAACATTGATATCTTTCAGTGGCTTGTTGGTATGCCCACAAAAGTTACGGGACACTGTGGATACGGAAAGTATCACGATATTGAAGTTGAAGATGATGTTTCGGCATTTTTTGAGTTTTCAAACGGTGCTACGGGTGCTCTCTTTACTTCAACGGGTGAAAATCCGGGTACAAACCGTCTGGAAATTTCCGGTGACAGAGCTAAGGTTGTTATTGAAAATGGCAAACTTTCTATGTGGAAATATAATCTGTCCGAAAAAGAGTACAGAAATTTCGCTTCTGCTGACTATAAAACGAAAGTCAGTTGTGAATATACCGAATATATCCCTGATGAAAATCAGTCTTCAGCTCACAATCAGATACTGCAGAATTTCACAAATGCAATCTTATTCGGTGAAGAGTTGATTTCCCCCGGCGCTGACGGAATCAGAGGTCTTACAATTTCCAATGCTATTCATCTTTCTGATTGGACAGGAAAAACTGTTGAGATTCCCTTTGATGCAGAATTACATATGTCTCTGCTTATGGAAAGAGTGAAAACATCAAAACCCAAGAAGCAGATTTCGAAGGATGACTCAATCCGTGCAGGAAAAGCGTCATCAAGATGGGATGTTAAATGGTAAAAAAATTATGAGCAGTGGTGATTTGCCACTGCTCATTTTACTTTTATTAAGAGAAGCTTTCCTTTTTTAACTGAAATTTCTGCTGTTTTTCCTGAAATTACTTCGTTGCTTGTTGCGTATTGGTATTCTGATGTTATAATTGCATCCTCAAGACAGTATTTTGCATTTCTGATTGTTACACCTTCGCTGATGCCAAAAATGTTTACAAGAGAAAAAAACGAAAAATTATCGCTTACAAAATGTGTCTTGCTTCCTACGATTTCCATTTCTGAATAGTCATCGACTATTACACCTTTTTTACCATTTTCAAAGAGATAATTCAGAATCGAAACATTGACAAGGGTGTGGTCAAGTCTATTACCTACAACGCCTATGAGGAGAAATTCATCATAGCCTCTTTTTATTGCTTCTTTAATTGCGAAAACAGTGTCGGTATCATCTTTTTCACAGGGCAGCACAATTGTTTCGGTTGCTGTTTCAGGCTTTTCGTGTGAATCAAAATCACCTATAATCAGTGAAGGAGCAACGCTCAGTTTTTCAGTGTGTCTCAAAGCACAGTCGCAGAAAATAATATAATCATCCGGTTTCAGATAATTTCTGACCGCATCATAATTTTTTATATCGGCGCCGCCGACAATCACACATCTCATACTTATCCCTCCTTCAAGTGCAAAAATATTATATCAGTTTATCTCTTTTAGTTCAATATTAATATTGAATAATTTGTCTGAAAATGATAAAATAAGTTGATAATAAAATATACAGGTGAAACTATGATTAATGAATTTTTAAACATTAGAAAGAAGATAATAGAAAAAGAATTTTCAAGAATGAATCCGATGCAGAAAAAGGCTGTTTTTCATACCGACGGCCCACTGTTGATTCTTGCAGGTGCAGGTAGCGGTAAAACAACAGTTATTGTAAACAGAATATATAACCTTATCCGATTTGGCAAAGCATACAATTCTGAAGAATGTTCATTTTCGGTGACTGACAGTGACCTTGCACTCATGCAGGATTTTCTCGACGGAAAGACAAATGATTTGTTTGACATCGAAGACTTACTTGCAGTCAACCCTGCAAAACCCTGGCAGATTCTTGCGATTACCTTTACGAATAAAGCAGCAGGTGAACTTAAAGAGAGACTTACGAATCTTCTCGGCACACAGGCAGAAGATATCTGGGCGAGTACTTTTCACTCATTCTGTGCAAGAGTTTTAAGACGCGATGGTGACAAAATCGGGTTCTCATCCAATTTCACAATTTATGATACAGATGACAGTAAGAGAATGATGAAGGAATGTATGCGTCAGCTTGAAATCAGCGATAAAATGCTTCCTGTAAAAAGTGTTCTTGCTGAAATCAGCCACGCTAAGGATTCTCTTATTTCTCCTGAGGAGTATATGAAGAACGCAAGTGCAGATGTAAGACTTCAGATGATTTCAAGGGCATATATAAAGTATCAGCAGATGCTCAGAAGTGCCGATGCGATGGACTTTGATGATATTATTGTGAACACTGTGAGACTCTTTGAAAAATGTCCTGAGGTACTTGAGTATTATCAGAACAAATTCAGATATATTATGGTCGATGAGTATCAGGATACAAACCATGTTCAGTACAGACTCACTGAGCTTCTTGCTGCTAAGCACAGAAATATCTGTGTTGTGGGTGACGACGACCAGAGTATTTATCGCTTCAGAGGCGCGACAATTGAAAACATTCTCTCATTTGAAAAAAGATACAGTAACGCAAGAGTAATAAGACTTGAGCAGAATTACCGCTCTACACAGAATATTCTTGACGCCGCAAATGCTGTTATTGCTAACAACCAGGGTAGAAAAGGAAAAAATCTCTGGACAAACAACGGCGAAGGAGAGCTGATTACTCTTTCAATTTCTTATGATGAGAGGGAAGAGGGTAGGTTTATCGCAGATACTATTATCAACAGTGTTTCTGACGGCAAAAAGTGGTCAGACCACACCGTGCTTTACAGAATGAACTCTCAGTCTAACGCAATTGAAAATGCTTTTATCCGTTCAGCGGTTCCTTACAGAGTTATCGGTGGTCACAGATTCTATGAGCGTAAAGAAATCAAGGATGCTCTTGCATATCTGACTGTAATCAATAACCCGTCGGACGACATTCGTCTGAGAAGAATCATTAATGAACCCAAAAGGGGGATTGGTGATACAACAATAAATCACGCACTTGAAATTGCAGGTGGTATGGGTATCAGTCTGTACGAAGTGTTGAAGAATGCGGAAGATTATCCCTCAGTTTCACGAGCAGCAAGTAAGATAAAGGATTTCATAAATATGATGGAATCTTTCAGAGCTAAAGCAGAAACATACCGACTTGATGAGCTTCTGCGCACAGTAATGACAGAAAGCCGCTATCTTGAATCTCTTGCAGCTGATAAGGATACATATGTTGACCGTACGGAAAACCTTAACGAGCTTCTCTCTAACCTTGTCAAGCATCAGGATGAAAATGAAGACGCAACGCTTGGTTCTTTCCTTGAAGAAGTTTCATTGATGACGGATATTGATAACTACAATTCTGAGGCAGACACCGTGACACTTATGACACTTCACTCGGCAAAAGGACTTGAGTTCCCCTGCGTATTTATTGCAGGAATGGAAGAGGGTATTTTCCCCGGACAGCAGTCTATGTTTATACCCTCGGAAGTTGAAGAAGAAAGACGACTTGCTTATGTGGGCATAACAAGAGCAAAAGAAAAGCTTTATCTGACCGCTACAAAAACAAGACTTATTTTCGGCTCAACAACTCACAACAGACCATCTCGCTTTGTTGATGAAATTCCTGCTGAGCTTATAGATAATATTTCTAAGAGCAGTATAACGACAGCACAGAAAATTATGTTCCAGCCTCAGGAAACGAGAAGTGAAAAATCATATACAATTCCAAAGCACTATGAACCTAAGAAGACTGTTTCACCGGCTCAAACATCTTCAGTCGGAAAAGAAACATATAAAGTTGGTGACACTGTTCTTCACAATGCTTTCGGTAAAGGCGTTGTTTTGTCTGTTCAACCGGTTGGTGGAGACTATTTCCTTGAAATAGCTTTTGAAAAAGCAAGTACGAAAAAGATTATGGCTGCATATGCAAAGCTAAAAAAATTATAAGGGATGAGTTTATGTCAAGAAAAAAAGCAAGTAATCCTGCAAGAAGGTTTCTTAAGGCTTTTCTGATAACATTTATACTTTCTGTATGTGTTTTGTTTGTAGTGACAAATTTTCTCGATTTACCTATGCAGAAGGCTCCCGTAGATGTTTCGCCTGATTCAGAAGAATCCGCATACGGAGCGGACGATATTGTCAGTACGGCAACTCTGTCGAGTGTAGGTGATTTGCTTATACACGCACCCGTTTTCAGAAGCGTGTGGAAACAGGACGGCACATACGATTTCACACCGATTTTTCAATATGTGAAGCCTTATCTTGAAAAGGCGGATTACTGTGTTGCTAATCTGGAGGTTTCACTTGGCGGAACAGAAAACGGAATGGAATATTCAGGATATCCGTTGTTCAACTGCCCTGATTCAATTGTGGATGCTGCTGATTATATGGGCGTTGATATGCTAACATTAGCTAATAATCACACTTATGACTGCGGATATTCAGGATTTATCAGAAAAATAGGCGTGATTGAAAATAAAGGTATTGATTATACGGGTGTTGCAAAGGATAACACTGAAAAATTATATAATATTGTTTCTGTTAAAGGTATAAAAATCGGTATTGTCAATTATACTTATGAAACGCCGTCAACAGGTGAGGGGAATAAGGCAATAAATGGTATACTCGTTGATAAGAGTGCCGTCAACCTTATCAATACTTTTAATTACGATAAACTTGATTTATTTTATTCAGACCTTGAAAATAAAATTTCACAAATGAAAAATGACGGCGCTGATGTGATTGTTGTCTATCCTCACTGGGGAACAGAATATCTGCTTGAAGCTAATGAATATCAGACGCAGATGGCACAGAAAATGTGTGACCTGGGTGTTGATGTCATAATCGGAGGACATCCTCATGTTGTGGAGCCTGTGAAGGTTATAAAATCCTCAGTTTCAGGCAAAAGAACAGTTTGTCTTTACTCAATGGGCAATTTTATATCAAATCAAAGAAGACACCTTATGAACCTTTCTACGGGCAACACTGAGGACGGACTTATTTTTAATGTACACTTTACAAAGTACGGCGACGGCAGAGTCGAAGTGAGCACTGTTGATGTAATTCCAACATGGACCAATCTTAATAACGGAAGTTACAGAGTGATTCCGCTTGATAAAAGCGTGAATGATTGGAAGTCAGCGTTTAATCTAAACGATTATACAGTCGCTTCTGCAAAAGAGTCTTATAACAGAACAATGGCACTTGTAGAAGCAGGAATAAAAGAGTTTAATAATTCAGATCAGTCTGATATCGACGACGCAGCATAATTTGACCTTTTAGTATTAATATGATAGAATGTGTTACAGATTGTTATTAAGTTTTACGGAGGAACAAAATGAAAAAAAATAAAGAAAACGGTAAAGTTATTTTTTATATTGCGCATATTGAACTGCCCGACATCAATGCACTTGCCCACAGAGTTCTTGCAAACTGTATCGCACTGAGAGAAGCCGGTTATAAACCTGTTCTTATCGGATATAGTAAAGATAAAAACACCTCTAAAAATCTTAAGGAAACTTACTTTACGGTAAATGGCTTTGATTGCTACAATGTGCCTTATCCTATTTCAAATTCTGATTGGGTTAAGGATGCCGTGGCTTATAAGAAAATGACAAAGGTTATTTCTGACTATTTTGATGAAGGCGTTCATTCTATTGTCTGTTGCAGCATCGGTTCAACAAATTTTTACGGCCTTATGCGTTTTGCAAAGAAAAACAAGATTCATATGGTTTCTGATACTGAAGACTGGTTTGATAAGTTTATGGGTAATATTATCAGACGCACTTACAAAAAACTTGATGAAGAAGTTTATGTAAAGGTGTTGAAACCGAAAATCAGAAATGTTATTACGATAAGCACCTTTCTTTATGATTATTACACCAAAGAGCACAACTGCAATTGTATAGTTGTTCCGTCGCTTACCGTTTCAACAGATAAGCGTTTTCAGAATTTGCCTGAATATAAATATGATGGCACATTGAGATATGTTTACTCAGGAAATCCGGGCTTTAATGGTGGCAAAGACAGAGTTGATTGGTGTGTAGCAGCGTTTTCTAAAACAGCACCTTCACACGCGAAATTTGATATTTTCGGCATCACTATTGATGATTTTCTTACACTGTACCCGGGAAATGAAGAGTATGCAAGAGATGAAAGAATTACATTCCACGGATTCTGCGACAATAAGGTTTGCCTTGAGGCAATTGCCAAAGCTGACTTTTCAGTTTTTGCGCGTGTGGTTTCACAACCGACACTGGCAGGCTTCCCTACAAAATTTTCTGAATGTCTCACTATGGGCGTGCCTTCAATAACAACACCTACAAGTGATTTGAAGGATTATATTGTCAACGGAGTCAACGGGTTTATTTCAGAAGAGGCAGAATACGATTCTTTTGAAAAGATTTTTGCTGAATCCTGCAAAGTGACTGGTGATGAGATTACCGAAATTCACAAAAACTGCAAGAATGACAATCGACTCGACTGTATGGCTTATGTGAAAATTCTTGGTGATTATTTCGATAATATGTAACAAAAAAACCATCGATATGTTTGTTGAAGCATATCGATGGTAATTTTTTATTTAGTTTTATAATTTGAATATGGTGTTACAATTCCTGATACAATGAAATTTTCAGGCTCGGTTTCAATGTTTTGTCTGTATATACTCATTATAAGTCCGACGGCAACATAAATTGAAAGAGTTGATGAGCCACCTGCACTCATAAACGGAAGAGTAATACCGATAACCGGCAGAAGCTGAAGACACATACCGATATTGATAACAATCTGAGACAGTATCATAAATGCGACACCGTAGCAAACGAGTGTACCGCTGTTATCTTTCGAACGTCTTCCGTTGTTGATTATTCTCATCACAACAAAGGTGAAAAGAACAAGCAATCCAAGGCATCCTACAAATCCCAGTTCTTCACCTACAACCGAAAGTATCATATCATTTCTGCTTTCGGGAACGATGCCGTTTTGTGTGAAAGTTCCGTTAAATAGTCCTTTTCCGAAAAATCCGCCGGAGCCGATTGCCTTTATACAGTTATCCTGCTGGTATATAACATCTCCGTAAGCTTCGGGAAAGAGGAGTGCGAGGAATCTTTCTTTCTGGATTTCAGAGAAAACTTTTGTCCATATAATCGGTATCATAGCAATTACTCCGAGAAGACCAATAGCAAAAAATCTCAGTTTTACATTTGCTATGAACATCATACCGATAAAAATAAAGACGAAAACAAGAGCAGAACCAATATCACCCGTAAGTGCTACAAGACCAGCATAAACCATAGCATGTGCAGTGAGAAGAAGCACATTCAGAACCTTATCAATTTTATCGGAAATAAGCTCGATGTGAACAGAAAAAGTAACTATGAATGCCAGTTTAACAAATTCTGACGGCTGGAGATAAAATGAGTTTGTGATTTTGAGCCAGGTTTTTGCGTCACTTCGTGCATCGGGACCAACACCGAAAAAGAACAGTGAAACCATCAGTAGAAATGCCACACCTGCAATAACAGGCCATATCTTGATTATCAGTTCATAGTCAATGAGTGATATGACAAATGCAACAATTATTCCCAATGTGACAGCTATGAGCATTGTTCGTGTATCACGGGAAATAACCTGATCCTCAGTGAGTGTATATAATGTAGCGCTATGGACAAGCACGGCACCGACCGATGACGCAATCAGACATAAAAGCATCATCAGCCAGTCAGTACCTTTAATAAATTTAGTGAAAATTTTTCGCAAACTTTCCAAGGAAAGCACCTCTTATAAATTATTCCTTTATATTATAACTGTATTATGCTGTCAATGCAAGTGATTTGATACAAATAAAATCTTTTGATGAAAAAACCTCGTAAAGCCTGAGCTAAACGAGGTTTAAATCATTTTACATTCAGAAATTATTAATCAGCCTCTGAAGAAAGCAATAAGGAAGCAAGTAACAAGTGTAAGAACGAAGAAAATAATTGCAACAATTTTTGTTGCTTTTTCGAGCTTAGCTTCCATTGTACGGCCTTTATTTTTGCCGAAGAAAGTATCTGCGCCACCTGCAATTGCACCTGAGAGACCGGCTGATTTGCTTTCCTGAAGAAGAACTACAATAATAAGGAATATTGATAAAACAATCAAAACAGCTGCTAATGCAATTTCATATCCTGTCATCATAATTATATTACCTCCAATGATATTTTCGATATATTTTATCACAGTCAAAAGAAAAATGCAAGTCTTTTATTAATATTTTTACTGTATTTACCTGTTTATTTCGTGAAATCAGGCACATAATATATTTGCAACACAAATGAGAGCGTTTGTATTGTGTTGCAATAGCCGTATTATGTTGGGAAGCCGACATAAACGGCTTATTTTTTATTATTTGTATTTACATTTTTGTCAAAAGTGGTATAATAATAAAAAAGAGATTTTTGAGGTAATCCGATGAAAAAATATATTTCTAACAGCCCTTCTGATACTGAAAGAATAGCTTCCGAAATTGCATCGCAATTGAATGGTAATGAAGTTCTTGCGATGTTCGGTACGCTCGGAATGGGTAAAACAGCTTTTGTGCGAGGTCTTGCGAGGGGACTGGGGAATGATTCGGAAATCAGCAGTCCGACATTTGCCATTGTTCACGATTACGGCGGAAATCCTCATCTTTATCATTTTGATATGTACAGAATCAGCACATGGGATGATCTGTATTCTACGGGCTTTTTTGATTACCTTGATATGGGCGGTGTTCTTGCCGTCGAATGGAGCGAAAACATCGAAAATGTTCTTCCTGAGGGATATATAAGGATTGAATTTGAAAAAGGCAATAATGATGATAATCACAGAATCATTACCGTTTTTGAACCGGGGGAGGTAAATACATAAATGATAATTTTAGGTGTTGAAAGTTCGGCATCTTCAGCCAGTGCAGCAATTATCAAAGACGGAAAACTTCTTAGTGAGGTTTTTTCAGATACCGGTCTGACCCACAGTCAGACTTTGTTGCCGATGATCGAAAGCTGCATAAATAATGCTGAAATTTCAATAAATGACATTGATAGAATTGCTGTCGCGAATGGCCCCGGCTCTTTTACAGGTGTAAGAATCGGAATAGCAACCGTCAAAGGTATTGCATTTACAAATAATATACCTTGCACTGAGGTTTCGACTCTTGAAAGTATGGCATACAACGTTTCTGTTTTTGACGGAATAATCTGCTCGGTTATGGATGCTCGATGTAATCAGGTGTACACTGCGTTATTCGAAAATACTGACGGATGTAAAGTGAAACGCTTGACAGAAGATACTGCAATTTCTATTGATGAGCTGGGTGAAAAGCTTAAAAATTCAGAAAAAAAAGTAATTCTTGTTGGTGATGGTGCGCAATTGTGTTATAATAAGCTTGTGAGTACTGTTGATTCACTTTTTATTGCACCTGTGAATATCAGAAAGCAAAGGGCTTCATCCGTTGCTTTGTGTTCACTGAATTATGAAAGCAAAAGTCCTGAAAAAATAGCCGTGAATTATATAAGGCTTCCTCAGGCACAAAGAGAGCTTATGAAAAAGCAATCTCTCGGTAAAAATTAAGGAGGACTCTTATATGGTAGCAATCGGTTGTGACCACGGCGGTTATGAATTAAAAAAAGAAATTATAGCTCATCTGGCTAAAAATGGCATTCCTTTCAAGGACTTCGGCACATATGACGGGAACAGCGTTGATTATCCTGATATTGCAAGACTTGTCTGTAAAAGTATTCTCGACGGTGAATGTGAAAACGGTATACTTGTGTGTGGTACGGGAATCGGTATTTCAATTGCCGCTAACAAGCACAAAGGCATACGCGCTGCAGTTTGTTCTGACGAATTTTCTGCAAAATTTACAAGACTTCATAACGATGCGAATGTTCTCTGTCTCGGAGGAAGAGTGGTAGGTCCGGGACTTGCTTGTGAGCTTGTTGATATTTTCCTTTCAACAGGCTTTGAAGGCGGCAGACACGCATTGAGAGTTGACAAAATAACAGCTATTGAAAACGAAAACTGAATGGAGGAAACCTAAATGAACGAAAATGTTACAATTACCAACCATCCTCTTATACAGCATAAACTTACACTTATGCGTAAGACCTCTACTGCATCAAAAGAGTTTAGAGCGTTAGTCAGCGAGATTGCAACTCTTATGTGTTATGAGGCTACCAGAGATCTTCCTCTTAAGGAGATTGAAATTGAAACGCCCATCTGCAGAACAACAAAAAATGTTCTCGCAGGTAAAAAACTTGCATTTGTCCCTATTCTCAGAGCAGGTCTCGGAATGGTAGACGGTGTTCTTTCGCTTGTTCCTTCAGCAAGAGTTGGGCATATCGGTCTTTACAGAGATCCTGAAACACTTAAACCCGTTGAATATTACTGCAAACTTCCTGCTGACATTCACGAGCGTGAAGTTATCGTTCTCGACCCAATGCTTGCAACGGGCGGCAGTGCTATTGACGCTATTTCTCAGATTAAGAAGAGGGGACCGAAATCCATAAAGTTTATGGGTATTATCGGTGCTCCCGAAGGTCTTGAGGCACTTTGTCAGGCTCATCCTGATGTGCAGATTTATCTTGCGGCTCTCGATGAAAAGCTTAATGACCATGGATATATTGTTCCCGGTCTCGGTGATGCAGGTGACAGAATTTTCGGCACAAAATAAAATATAATCATAAAAAAATTCTCCCTGAATATATTTAACTTGAGAAGTTAAAATTCAGGGAGGTTTTATTATGGATGTGAAAATTCTCCGGACAAACAGAAAAAGAAACGGACATCTCAGTGGCTTTATTTTTGAGGCACGAAAGCACATACTGATGGTTGTTATGTTTATGATTCTCTTTGTCGGTCTTATTATGGGAAACTTTACCGTTGCTGCTGATGAAGGTATATCTGATTCTGTCGGTAATATATTTTCTTCATACATAAATTCGGTAGGCGGACAAACCTTCAAAAAATGCTTTTTGCAAAATCTGACAGTAAATTCAGTTATGCTTCTGATAAATTTTATTTTTGGATTGTGCGCTATCGGTTTCCCTGTGCCTCTTATGGGCTTATTCATAAAAGGATTCAGCCTTGGTCTTCTGAGTAAATATATGTACGAGTCTTATGCTCTGAAAGGATTTGGCTATTGTGTGCTTGTTATTTACCCCGTGCAGATAGCTGTTTCAATGATACTTCTGAAAACAAGTCAGCAGAGTGTCAGTATGTCGACTTCTCTTCTGAGAATATTGACAAACAGAAATCAAAGTAATGAAAAAACCAGTGAAATACAGAAATATGTTGCAGAGTTTTTTATATTGCTGGTGGTTGGTGCAATTCTTTCCTGTATATCAGCTCTCTTGACAGTATACATTACAAAATATTTTAACTTTTAGTTTTCGTCGTCATCGGCAAAAGCGTTATTGAGAGGATTTAGGTTTACGGCATTTCTCAGTTGTTCATCTGCCACGTGAGTATAAATCTGTGTTGTTGACAGATTCTCATGCCCTAAAATTTCTTTGAGGAGAAGTACATCAACATCGCCGTACTGATACATAAGTGTTGCAGCCGTGTGTCGCAGCTTGTGAGTTGAAAAGCCAAGATCAGCAAGTCCGGATTTGTCAAGAGCATTTTCAACAATGCTTTGAACGGTTCTTCTGCTGATTCTCTGTTTGTTTCTGCTTATAAACAGTGCTTCCTTGTCTTTTACACCCTCAACCGGTCTTACTTTAAGGTAGTTGTTCAATGCCATAATACAAGCACTGTTGAGGTATACAAGCCTTTCTTTGTTACCTTTACCTGTTACGGTCATTGAGTTATCATCGTGTATATGCCTGAGATTGAGACCAACTAGCTCTGCGAGTCTGAGACCGCAGTTGAGAAACAATGTAAGAATACAGAAATCTCTTTCTTTATTTGGGTTTGAATCGTTATAAACGCAATTCAAAAGCAACTTGCTTTGTTCAAGAGATAAGTATTTTGGAAGTGACTTTTTGAGTTTAGGTGCTTCCAGCTCACGAAAGGGATTTTCTTTGATAACTTTTTCTCTTGAGTCAAGATATTTAAAAAATGATTTGAGTGAGGTAACTTTTCTTGCCCTTGCTGTGGCATCGTTGTTCCTTTCATTTTTGCAATAAAGGAGAAACTCATATCCGTCATTAAGTGTGATTTTGTTCAGAAAATCGGCGTCAATTCCCGAAATATCTATTTCTTCAAAAGGGGTTGTTTTTGACACCATATTATGTGTAACCATCATATATCTTAAAAATGTTCTCAGATCTGATGCATATTCAAGAACAGTAAGTGATGATTTGTTTCTGACAACCTCAAGATATGTCAGGAAACTTCTCAGAAGAGAGGGCAGTGATGTAAAATCTTCGCGTTTCATATTAAAACTCCTGAATACCGAACAAATTCATTGTGTTTTTGCGTGTAGTGTTTTCAACGGTTTCATAGTCAATGCCTTTGATTTCTGCTATTTTAAGAGCAGTATACTCAATCATATCGGATGTGCACCTTTTTCCTCTCATAGGAACAGGGGACATATACGGTGCATCTGTTTCAAGAAGAATTCTGTCGATAGGTGTGAACGCTGCAACTTCAACCGGCTTTACGGCATTCTTGAAAGTAACTGCGCCTCCGAGACCGATATACATACCGAGTTTTATGGTTTCTTTTGCAAGTTCTACACTGCCTGAAAAACAGTGAACAACGCCTTTCGGTTTGTATTTGCGAAGGATTTTATATGTTTCTTCGTGTGCTTCACGGTCATGGACAATTATCGGAATATCCAGTTCTTTTGAAAGTTTTACTTGTTTTTCAAACATTTCAATCTGTTTTTCGCGCGGTGAAAAGTCGTAGTGAAAATCAAGTCCTATTTCGCCGATAGCAACAACCTTTTTTTCATCGAGCAGTTTTACTATTTCGGCAAACTCATTATTATCCACATCTTCTGCTTCGTGTGGGTGTACTCCGACTGCCGCAAAAATACCGTTATATTCTTTTGCAAGTTTCAGGCTCATCAATGATGAAGAAAGATTGCAGCCACAATTTATAATACCGCATACTTTATCCGAAAACAGACCGTCAAGTATTTCTTGACGATCTGTTTCAAATTTTTCATCATCATAATGAGCGTGAGAATCAAAAATCATTCCCATTTTACTCACCTTTATTTTTTATCTGATTTTAGCACCAACAGGCATATTGTCAACAAAAATAACCTTTACATCATCTTCTGCGCAGTCAGCAGCAAGTATCATACCCTGACTTTCAACACCGCAGAGTGTAGCGGGTTTGAGGTTGGAAACAACAATAACATTGTGGCCAATAAGTTCATCGGGTTTGTACCACAGTGCAATACCTGAAGCTACTGTTCTGGGATTTGCAGTGCCGTCATCAAGTGTAAGCTTAAGAAGTTTCTTTGCCTTTTTTACCGGCTCACATTCAACAATTTTTGCTACTCTAAGGTCAACTTTTGCAAAATCTTCAATGCCGATTTTTGCGATACCGTCAAGGACAAGTTTTTCTTCTTCCTGTGCAGCTTTGTTCTTTTCTTCAATTTCAGTAAGCATTTTTTCTGCATCAATTCTTCCGAACAAGGGAGAGGGAGCAGTTACTTTATTATCGATTTCAAGAGCACCGAAAGCACTGAGACTGTCATAGCCTGTAACAGAAGTATTAAGCTGTGTAAAAATCTTTTCCGCTGTTTCAGGCATAAAGGGAGAAAGAAGAATTGCAGTGAATCTGATGCTTTCAAGGAGATTATAGAGAACTGTTGCAAGTCGGGGTTTCTTATCCTCGTCCTTAGCAAGTGCCCAGGGCATTGTCTCATCAATATATTTGTTGCTTCTTTTTGCAAGAGAAATGATAGCATCAAGAGCATCACTTATTCTGTATTGGGAAACCAACTCGTCAACTTTTGAAACAGTTGAAAGAGCAAGTGATATAAGCTCATCGTCAACATCTTCTTTTACCTCAGGGTTTGTAATAACACCGTCAAAGTATTTGTTAGTCATCGCGATTGTTCTGTTGACGAGGTTGCCGAGTGTGTTGGCAAGGTCAGAGTTATATCTTTCGATGATTGTTTCGTATGTGATTGAGCCGTCAGATGTGTAAGGCATCTCTGAAAGAAGATAATATCTCACAGCGTCAACACCGAGAAGTCCTACAAGGTCATCGGCATAAATTACGTTGCCGCGGCTTTTTGACATTTTGTCAGTGCCGAAAAGAAGCCACGGATGACCGAATACCTGCTTGGGCAAGGGCTCACCGAGAGCCATAAGCATAATAGGCCAGTAAATTGTATGGAAACGAACGATGTCTTTACCGATTATATGAACATCAGCAGGCCAGTATTTTTTATACTGTTCACTGCTACCGTCGGGGTCATATCCGAGTGCGGTAATATAGTTTGAAAGTGCGTCGATCCAAACATAAACAACATGTTTGTCATCAAAATCAACAGGGATGCCCCATTTGAAAGATGTTCTTGAAACGCAAAGGTCCTGAAGACCCGGCTTGATGAAGTTGTTGAGCATTTCTTTCTTTCTGCTTTCAGGGAAAATGAAGTTATCATTTTCTTCGATGTATGCCTCAAGCTGTTTCTGATATTTTGAAAGACGGAGGAAATATGCCTCTTCTTTCGCTTTTGTTACTTCTCTGCCACAATCAGGACATTTGCCGTCGACGAGCTGTGATTCTGTCCAGAAAGATTCACAAGGAGTGCAGTAAAGGCCTTCATATTCGCTCTTATAGATATCGCCCTGTTCATAGAGCTTTTTGAAAATCTTCTGAACAGTTTTTTCGTGGTAATCATCAGTTGTTCTGATAAAATGGTCATATGTTGTGTTGAGTAAATCGCAGATACCTTTGATTTCACCTGCAACTTTATCAACATATTCTTTAGGAGTTACGTTTGCGTTTTTTGCATACTCTTCAATCTTCTGACCGTGTTCATCAGTGCCGGTGAGAAAAAATACATCGTAACCCTGCATTCGTTTGTAACGTGCTATGGCATCGGTAAGAACAATTTCATAACTGTTACCGATGTGTGGTTTTCTTGATGTGTAGGCGATTGCCGTTGTGATGTAGAATTTTTCTCTCATAAAAAATTTTCCTTTCTAAAATAAATGCTAAAAACAAGTGCCCGAAAGGGTAGAGGTCTTATAAAAGACTTCCCAAAGGCACTTGTTTGAAATTTTTAATTAACCCCAGCTGACAAATGTGAGGCAGTCGTTGGGAACCCATGTGATTGAGCTTTCATAACCTGATTTGACAATTTTGCTGTATTCACCGCTGACAGCCACAACCTTAATCTGTTCACCGGGAACAAGAAGAAGAATTTTAACTGAGTTAGCGTCAGGCTTTGCAGTTGCAAAAACACTACTGTTTCCGGCAATCTTACAGTTCATAACAGCACCGTCGCCCTTTTCTTTGAATGCTTTCACTGCGTCGGCATAAGTTTTGATACTGCCGTCTGTTTTTCCTTCAGTGGGTTTTTCAGTGGGCTTCTCTGTTGTTTCTTCAGGTTTAGTTGTTGTTTCTTTTTCTTCTGTTATCTCTTCGGTGTTTGTTTCACCGTCAACGATTCGGAGATATTTGACATTAAGCCAACCATTTTTACTGAAGTTGGAAGTTTTGCACCATTCGCCGTCTTCGCTGATTTCAGCAACAATAATAACTTCACCGTCGGGAACAAGCTGATAACCTGCTACATCATATGTGGGTTTATTTCTCAGGTTAACTCCTGTGCCTTCTTCTGTTTCAACAACACACTTTGTGCCTTTTTTGAATTTGGAGTCATCCTTATTTGTTTTACTTTCAGTTGTTGTTTCAACTGTGATGGATGTTGTTTCATCTTCGCCTGTGATTCTTCCGTGAATCATTGCAGAAAGCTTGATAATTCCGAAAATAAGACCGACAACTATTGAAGCAATCACAATGAAAACAAGGAAACCGCGGAAAATTCTTACAGCTTTCTGTTTTCTTGAGCCACTTTCTCTTTTTTTATATTCTTCACTTCCGGGAGAATAGTAGTTAGCCTTATACTTACCATATTCATTTTTATAGTAATTGTAGTCATTTCTGTTAGCCATAACGATATAACCTCACATTATATATAAGTAAATGTACATAAAGATTATACAATTTTATTTTTAAGTAGTCAAGAAGAAAAAGGTATTTTTTGCAATATATAGTCGATTGTTACACAACTGTAATTTTCTCAGGTACTGAAACGGATGTTTTGCCGTTTTTATCTGTTCTGATATTGATTTTTCCGTAAGGAGTTGGTATACAGATTTCGGCAAAATCAAGACCATATGAGGAGGGGGAGAGTCTGATTTTTTTCATACCGGGCTCTATAATTTCTAAACCTGAAAATCTTGCGGGGAGCTGATATGCAGGTGTGCCTCCCCAAGCATGGCTGTAATCACAATCGAAACCGTCCCATACTTCCTTAAGTCCTTTATCACATTCTTCTGTAAGGCTTGTCCATTTTCTGAGAATTTCAATACCGAATTCCGCAAAAAGACCTGATTCATAGACTGCATCCAGAATAAAGTGATAGAAATACGGGTTAGCCTGTATAAGAGTTTTATCTGTGAGCGTTTTTCTGAGATGAGATTGCTTCTTTTCACTGTCAACAAGTCCATAGAGAACGGCAAGAGTATTTGAGTGAATGGTGTAATATCTCTTGTTTTCCTCACAAGGTCTCCATGGAATTTCCTCATCCTTGAAGTTTCTGCCGTCAAAATACAGCTCTTTTTCTTTGTCGTAAAATGTTTCGTTAAAGGATTTTTTCAGAATTTCAGCACGGTTAAAATATACTTTTGATTTTTCGTCTCCGAGAATATTGCAGATTTTCTGAATGTTACTAAGTGCATCATAGTAGAAGGCATTAAGAACAGTTTCGCCTAACGCTCTCGGTGGATGATGCATAGCATAGCCATCATGTTCAATGTGGTCTACAAACATATAGTTAGGCGGATTTGTTATAAGTCCATCCTTTTCCGTGTAGGAATTGAAGCGCTCCATAAGACCGTGTAATGTGTTTATTGAATATTCAAGAATGGTTTTGTCTCCGCTGTACATATAGTAGTCATAAATCATTCTGACGAGTATGAGTGAATATGTCGTGTGGAACATAAAATAATCATTCATCTCAAGAAAATCGATTGTTCTTACTATGTCAAAACGTGTCAGTTCTCTGTCACCAAAGCAGAAATAAGCCATAAGGCTCTCAATATAATAGTCACCCGTACAGGCAAGATTTTCCTGATGGTAGGGGCTGTCAAGGTGCAGCGACTGTCTGCAAATACCGAGGGTATGCTTACAAAGGTCGAAAATCTTATTCAATTCACTGTCGCTTGAGACAAAAAAGCCGTTGTCAGGTTCATTATAGTGAGTGGAAACGAGGTGAATGTTTTCGATTGTCGCGTTACTTCTTTTTGTAAATGTCAGACCGATTCTTATTACACCGATACTCTGAAGCCTGATACTTCTGAAATCAAGGTCACAAATATCCTCAATGCGTACCATCGTTTTGGAATCGTGACAAATTTGGCCCTGGAACTCCTGACAGTCAATATTCGCCACAAGATCCTGACAAGCAGAAAACTTTACAGCAGGATATCCGGCATAGATTTTATCAAAAACGCAATCCACTGTGACAGGGGAGCCGTATTTTACTGTAAAGGAGTTTCCCTTTACGATGACTCTGTTCCTGAATTCATCAGGCACAATAATTTTTACGGGCAAAATGTTCTCTTCCACGAGAGGGCTAATCGGTGACGGGTGGAGATTCCATATATTTTCGCAAACAACAGCATTCACCCAAGGTTCGTTTTCGAATCTGCAACGATATCTCTGTGCAGTTCTGTATTTGTCTGTGCCACGACAGAGCCAGGATTCGTCGGTGATTATGCTTTCGGTTTCAGAATCTGAGTAAAATATCTCTATGTTTGCGATAAAGCACTGTTTTCCCTTTGATGTGTCTGTCATAACTTCGGGCACTGTCTGTACTTCTGCTAAAATTTCATTTTCACCTTCAGAAAGATTGAGGGGAAAAGTAGTGTAATAGCTTTTGGGTAATGAATGAGGATTACTGAAATCACCACCTGCACAGACAGGTCCCATTCCCACAACCTCAGAATTAACAGACAGTCTGTATTTACAGTCACCAAAAACGGTTATGTAAGCTTTGTCGACTTCTTTTTTTATAGTGAATGTTTTTCTGAATTCTGCCACGCGAAGCACGAAGCCATTGTGTGGCATACAGGTTGTTTCGAATCCTGATTGAAAATCAGGAAAAAGCTCTTTGTCAAGCCATATAGTTTTTGCTTTACCAAGACTACGCGTCATAAAAACACCCCGGTTAATCGTTTACTCCAAGTTTTGAATTGATTTCTTTGAGATTGTCGATTATATCAACTATCTTTATTCCCTG